>JBOFFC010000021.1:0-16619 GCA_051648405.1 Lacipirellulaceae bacterium | reverse complement strand
AGCGGGGCGTCGGCGGCCAGCGGCTGGTGGTGTCGCACGCCTTCCACTCGCCGCTGATGGACCCGGTGCTCGACGAGTTCGAGCGGTTCGCGTCGCGGTTCGAGTACGCCGCGCCGACCGTGCCGATCGCGTCGAACGTCACGGGCAGGCTGATCAAGCCGCAGGACGGCGCGACGTTCGGCGCGCGCTACTGGCGCGACCACCTGCGGGGGGTCGTCCGTTTCGCCGACGGCGTCGCGGCCGCCGGCGCGCTCGGTGTGGGGCTGTGGGTCGAGCTGGGCCCGGCGCCAACGCTCGTCGGGCTCGCGAAGCGGTCGCTCGACGGCCGCCCGGCCACCGAGGGCAGCGCGCCAAACTCCTGGCTCGCTTCGATGCGTCCCGGTCAGCCCGCGGGCGAGACGCTCGCCGCGGCGCTCGCGGGGTACTACGCGGCCGGGGGGGTCGTCGATTGGCGCGGAGTCCAGCGGTCGCGCGGGCCGCTGCGCTCGACGCGACGCGCCCCACTGCCGAACTACCCGTTCGACCGCCAGCGGTACTGGTACGACCCAGCCGACACCGGAGAGGGATCAGGGCGTGTCGCGGCGACGGGCGCGTCGTCGCCAGTGCTCGGCGGGCGCGTCGCGTCCCCGCTCGCGGCGGCCGCCTTCGAGGCGTCGCTGGCCCCCGAGCGCCCGGCGTGGCTCGACGCGCACCGCGTCCAGGGGTCGGTCGTCACCCCGGGATCGGTCTACGTCGAGCAAGCGCTCGCCGCGGCGTACGAGCTGCGCGACCCCGAGTCGGACCTCCCCCTCGCCGTCGAGGACGTCGCGGTCCAGCAGCCGATGTTCGTCGGTGCGGGGTCGCCGCGCCGCGTCCACACGACCGTCGGACCACTCGCCAGCGGCCGCCGCACGGTCGAAGTCCACTCGGCGCCGCTGGACGGCTCGGGGGCTTGGACCCTCCACGCGCAGTCCGCGGTGATCGACGCCCCGTGCGCCCGACCCGACCCGATCGACCTCGACGCGGTCCGCGACCGCGCCCTCGACACGATGGGGCGCGACGAGTTCTACCGCCGCATCGCCGAGCGCGGCTTGCAGTACGGCCCGGCTTTCCGCGTGCTCGACGACATCCACCGCGCGGCGCACGACGCCGTCGCCCGCGTCGCGCCGACCGCCGACATCATCACCGAGTCGCCACGCTACCGGCTGCACCCGGTGCTGGGGGACGCGCTGCTGCAGGGGGTCGCCTGCACCGCCCCGACCGAGGCCGACGGTTCGTACAACCGCTCGGGCTACCTGCCGGTGCGAGTCCGTGCGGCGCGAGTCTACGCCACGATCGACGCAACCGCGCCGCTCTACGTCTACGCCGTGCGTCGCGACCCCGCGCCGGGCGCCGCCACCGACCCGCTGGTCGAACCCCCCGAGTCGTTCGAGAGCGACGCCTACCTCGTCGATGCGAACGGCCGGGTCGTCGCGGCGCTGCTGGGGGCGCGGGTGCAGCGCTTCGTCGCGGCGGCGCGCGACCCGAGCCCCGCCGCTTGGCTCTACAAGCTCGACTGGGAAGAGCTGCCGCCGGCGACGCCCCCCGCCATCCCCCCGGCAACGGCAACCGGGCCGTGGCTCGTGTTTTCCGACCCGGCGGCGCCCAGTCGGGCGTCGGTCGGCGCGGCGCTCGTCGAGCGGATCGAGGCGCGGGGGGGGGCGTGCGTCGTGGTCACACCGGGGGACGCGTTCAAGCTGGCGGTCCACGAGCGCGACGGCGGCCGAGCGACGACCCGCGTCGAGATCGATCCCCGTTGCGCCGAGCACTACCAGCGGCTGCTTGCCGTCGTGGGGGCGAACCCCAGCGGCGCGCTCGAGGGGGTGGCCCACCTCTGGTCGCTCGCCCTCCCCAACACGCCGCAGGGCGCCGACGCGTGGGGCGAAGCCGAGCGCCGGGGCGTCGGCAGCGCGACGCACCTGCTGCAACAGCTCGCGCGGCGCGGGCTGGCGTCGCGCGGCGGGGTCACGCTCGTCACCCGCGCCGCGCAGTTCGTCCTCGGCGACGCGTCGGCCGGGGTCCTCGCCGCGCCGGTGGTTGGCCTCGCGCGGGTCGCGGCGCTGGAGCTCGCCGAGCTGCGGGTGCGGTCGATCGACCTCGCCGATAACCCGGCCGGCGACGCCCCGTCGGTCGATCGACAAGCCACGCAGTTGCTCGCCGAGCTCTCTGCCGCCGACGGCGCCGAGCCGCAGGTCGCGCTGCGCGGCGGTCTGCGGTTGGCGCCGCGCCTGACAAAGGACACGCCGACCGCCGACCGTCTCCGCGAAGCGTCGGGAGACTCGCTGCGCGTCCCCCACGGCGCCCCGTTCCAACTGCGCCTCGGCAGGGGGAACTCGATCGCTGCGCTGCGCTACGCCCCGACCGCCGCGCCGGCCGTCGGACCGGGCGAGGTTGCGCTCGAGGTCCACGCGGCGGGGCTGAACTTCAGCGACGTGCTCAAGGCGCTCGGCCTCTACCCGGGGGTGCGCGACACGGTCGTCCCGCTGGGGATCGAGGCCTCGGGGGTGGTGACGGCCGTCGGCGCGGGCGTGAGCGAGTTCTCCCGCGGCGACGAGGTGGTCGGCGTCGTTCCCTACGCGTTCGCGTCGCACGCGGTCACGCCGGCGTACATGCTGGCCGCCAAGCCGGCCGGACTCGCGCACGCGCAAGCTGCCGCGCTCCCGATCGCCTACATGACGGCGCACCACGTGCTGGTCCGCCTCGCGGGCCTGTCGCCGGGCGAGACGGTGCTCGTCCACGCCGGGGCGGGGGGGGTGGGGCTGGCGGCGATCGAGGTGGCGCGGCGCTGTGGGGCGACGGTGCTCGCCACCGCAGGCAGCGATTCGAAGCGCGCCTACCTCCGCGAACTGGGGGTGGCGTGCGTGATGGACTCGCGGTCGCTCGAATTCGCTCGCCAGGCGCGCGACTTCACCGGCGGGGTGGGGGTCGATGTGGTCCTCAACTCGCTCCCCGGCGACGCGATCACCGTTAGTCTCGCCGCGCTCGCCCCCTACGGCCGCTTCTGCGAGATCGGCAAGATCGACATCTATCAGGACCGCAAGCTCGGCCTGGCGCCGTTCCAGGACAACCTGTCGTACCACGCGATCGACCTCGACCGCGTCCTGCGGCAGCGCCCCGACTACGTCCGCGCGTTGTGGGCCGAGGTGCTCGGGCACGTCGCGTCGGGCGCGTACGCCCCGCTGCCGATCACCGAGTTCCCCCTCTCGGCTACCGCGCAGGCGTTCCGCTACATGGCGCAGCGGCAGAACACGGGCAAAGTCGTCGTCGCGGTCCGAGAGTCAGCGCCGCAGGCCACGACCGAGCGCGCGGCGCCCGAAGCGTGGCTCGTGACGGGGGGCCTCGGGGCGCTCGGTCGGCGCTTGGCGGGTTGGCTCGTCGAGCGGGGGGCGAAGGGGGTCGTGCTCGTCTCGCGCCGAGCCCCGGACGCCGCGCTGAGCAACGAGCTCCGCGACCTCGAAGCGCGCGGCGCCCGCGTCGCGACGGTCGCGGCCGACGTGACCGACGCCACATCGCTCGCCGCCGGCCTCGCGGCGCTCCCGAGCGACTTCCCGCGGATCACGGGGGTCGTTCACGCGGCTGGCGTGCTCGACGACGGCTTGCTGACCGACCTCTCACCCGAGCGCCTGCGGCGCGTACTCGACCCGAAGACGGTTGGCGCGTGGAACCTCCACACGCTGACGCAGGACCGGTCGGGCCCGCTCGCCGGGGTGGAGCGGTTCGTCCTGTTTTCGAGCGTCGCGGCGACGCTCGGGTCCCCTGGCCAGGCGAACTACGCCGCCGCCAACCACGCGCTCGACGCGCTGGCGCACCACCGGCGCTCGCTGGGCCTCGCGGCGCTCACGATCAACTGGGGTCCGTGGGCCGGGGGGGGGATGGCGGCCGGCGCCACCGCCGACGCGGTCCGCGCGAAGGGGATCTCGCCGCTCGATCCGACGGCGGCCCTGGCGCTGCTCGGCGACCTCCTCGATCGCCCGGACGAGACGCCGGCGCAAGTCGCCGTGTTCGACGCGCAGTGGGACGCCATGGGGCGCCTGATGGGGGGCCGCCGGCCGCCGCTGCTGGGCCGCGTCCTCGGCGAGGGGGGCGAGACGGCCCCCGCCAGCCGCGTCGATGCTGAGCTCCGCGCGCGGGTCCTCGCCCTCCCGCCCGACGAGCGCGCCGCGGCGCTCGAATCGTTCGTCCGCGACGAGCTCGCGCGGGTGATCGGCGTCGAGCCGCAGAAGCTCGACCCCACGCAGCCGCTCGCGGCGCTAGGGCTCGACTCGTTGATGGCGCTCGAGCTCAAGAACAACCTCGAAGCGAAGCTCGCTTTCTTGCTGCCGATGGCGACGCTGCTCGAAGGGCCGAGCGTCCAGACGCTCGCGGCCGCAGCCGCGGCAGCGATCGGCGACGATCCCCTGGGCTCGCGCGACGGAGAACCGACCCCCGCCGATTGGTCCCCACTGGTGACCATCCGCCCCGCGAAGAGTGACGCCGACGGGCTCGCGGCGGTCTACTTCTTCCCGCCCCTGGGGGGGGACGTGACGTGCTACCTGCCGCTCGCCCAGCGGATCGACTCGCCCCGGGGGTTCGTGGCGCTGCGCTCGCGGGGCCTCGACGGAGACGCGCCGCCGCACGAGTCGATCGACGGGCTCGTGTCGGACTACACGGCCGCAATCCGCGGGCGCCAGCCGCGGGGCCCGTACCACCTCGCTGGCTGGTCGACCGGCGGCGTCACGGCGGTCGCCGTCGCCGAGCGTTTGGAGCGCGACGGCAATCGGGTCGCGACCCTCGCGCTGTTCGACCCCCCGACCCCAGACGCCTACACGGCGGTCGACCTCACCGACCACGCCGGCTTCCTGGCCGAGATCGTCGCGTTCGCCGGTAAGTTCTCGGGCCTCGCGCTCGAGATCCCCGCCGACCGGCTGGCGGCGCTCCCCGAAGACGAGCGGTTCGGCTTCGCGCTCGCCCACGTGAAGCGCGCCGGGTTCTTCGGCCCCGACATCGACGAGGCGTACGTCCGCCGCCTGGTGGCGGTCGGCGAGGGACTCGTGCGCGCGTCGGGCGAGTACAAGCCGGCCGGCCTGCGCGCGCGGGCCGAGTTCTTCGTGCCGTCGGTCCTCGGCGCGCTCGAGCGCCAGGGGGTCCCCGGCCACGACCGGCACGACGAAGCGTGGCGCGCCCTCTGCGGCCTCGACGCGCGAGTTCACCACGTCCCCGGCGACCACTTCACGATGATGACCGGCGAAGGAGCGGCGGCGATTGCCGCGGTGCTGGACGGGGTGGGGTCGCTAGGCGAATAGCGACACGCGACGTTCTGGAGACCCGACGACGATCAGCGGGACGCGCGTCGCGGCGACGGTGGTCGGGGGGCGAGGCGGAAATCCTCGACGAAAAAGCCATGACCCCGCCTGTCTGTAACTTTTAGGTTACAATTGCGATGACGGTTGAAGTGCGGCACTACGTTACGGAGGACGGCAGAGACATCTTCGGCGAGTGGCTCGCGGAGCTCCGCGACCGACGCGCGGCGGCCCGGGTGGCGGTCCGAATCAACCGACTCACATTCGGGAACTTCGGCGATTGCAAAGCGTTGCGCGACGGCGTGTCGGAGCTGCGCGTCGATTTCGGGCCTGGCTATCGGGTGTACTTCGGCCGCTCGGGCGAACGCGTTGTCCTGCTCTTGTGCGGCGGCGACAAGCGGACGCAGTCAACGGACATCCGTCGGGCGATTGATTACTGGCACGACTATCAGGCGAGGTCACGAGAGCCATGAACACGAGCATCCCCCACCACGAGGCGATCGTCCGCGCCCTTCGTGACGACCCTGTTTTCGCGGCCGAGTACCTCCAGGCTTCGCTCGACGAGACCGACGACCCACGCGTTCTGCTGATGGGGCTTCGTCACGTGGCGGAAGCGAAAGGGATCGCAAACGTCGCCGCGTTGGCGGGCGTGCAACGCGAGAGCCTTTACCGAGCCCTGTCCGCCAAGGGCAACCCGCGGCTGTCGACTCTGGTCGCTGTGGCAAAGGCGATGAACCTGAAGCTGACGGTCGAACCGGCGACCCACTAGGCTTGCCGATTTCGGCGCCGCTCTTTTCAACGGTGGTCACGATGCGTCTGTTCTCGTCGCTGCTCGCAGTGCTGCTCCTCACCTCCGCCGCCCTCGCGGCCGGCCCCGTCACCTTGGGCATCGACGCCCTCGCTCGCGACGGCTTCAAGCCGCTTGTGGGCAAGCGCATCGGCCTGATCACCAACCACACGGGGGTCAACTCCGCCGGCGTGCCGACGGCCGACGTGCTTTTTTCGGCGCCGGGGGTCCAGGTGGTGCGGCTGTTCGGGCCCGAGCACGGCGTCCGCGGCGAGCTCGACCAGGCGATCATCGACGACGGCATCGACAAGCCCACGGGGTTGCCGGTCACGAGTCTCTACGGCCCGCGCCGCAAGCCGACCCCCGAGCAACTCGCCGACCTCGACGCGCTGGTGTTCGACGTCCAGGACGTCGGCTGCCGGTTCTACACGTACGTCTCGACGATGAAGCTGGCGATGAAGGCCGCGGCCGAGGCGGGGATCGAGTTCGTCGTGCTCGACCGGCCGAACCCGATCGGCGGACTTGCGGTCGAAGGGCCGATGCGCGACGGGACCTCGGTGTTGCCGCCCGACGAGTGGGGGGACGACGAGTCGTTCGTCGCCTGCCACGCGCTGCCGCTGCGGCACGGCATGACCGTCGGCGAGCTTGCGCGGCTGTTCGCAGCCGAGGGGCCGGGCGGCAAGCCGCTGGGGGTGAAGCTCACCGTCGTGGCGTGCGAGGGTTGGCGGCGCGACGACCTCTACGACGCCACGGGCCTCGTGTGGATCGACCCCTCGCCGAACATGCGGCGGCTGACGCAGGCGATCGTCTACGCGGGGATCGGCCTGCTCGAGACGACGAACGTTTCGGTCGGGCGCGGGACCGACACGCCGTTTGAGGTTCTGGGGGCGCCCTGGATCAACGCGGCCGAGCTGGCCGCCGGGCTACGCGAGCTCGGCCTGCGCGGCGTGCGTTTCACTCCCCGCTACTTCACGCCGCGCAGCAGCACCCACGCCGGCGAGCGTTGCGGCGGCGTCGATGTGACCGTCACGGACCCCGCGGGGCTGCACGCCGTGGACCTAGGGCTGGCGATCGCGGCGACGCTGCGGCGGCTCTACCCCGACGACTGGCGGGTCGAGAACTACCCGCGCCTGCTGGTGAGCGACCGCGTTCAGCGAGCGCTCGTCGAGGGGGCGAGCGCGGCAGAGCTCTCGCGCCTGGCGCGCGAGGGGCTCGACGACTTCCGCCGTCGCCGCGCGGCGGTGCTGCTCTACGCCGAGTGACTCGGACTTCACTTTGAAGTGGGGGCGTCGCGCGTAGACTCTCCACCCCCTTCAGGGGGAGGGGGCGGCCCGGGTACACGCCCCGAGCAAGCACGTCGGAGATCGCAAGAAAAGACAAGACGCGGAGGCCCGGTGGGGGTCTCCGCGTCTTGGTGGGTCTTTGTGAGCTCGTCGGCACGACCCCGACGGGTCGCTAATCACTCGTCTTCGTCTTCCGACTCTTCTTCGTCGTCGTCCTCGAGGTCGTCGTCGTCTTCGTCGTCGTCTTCGAACTCCTCTTCTTCGTCGTCATCGACCTCGTCGTCGTCTTCGTCGTCGACTTCTTCCCACTCCTCGTCGTCGTCTTCAAACTCTTCTTCGTCGTCGTCCTCGACGTCGTCGTCATCCTCTTCGTCATCCTCTTCGTCGTCATCGTCATCGTCATCGTCTTCGAAGTCGTCGTCCTCGTCGTCGACGTCCTCTTCCTCTTCCTCCTCTTCGTCGCCGAAGAGCTCCTCGTCGCGCAGGTCGTCGTACTGCGCGAGCGCAGCCAACCACGCGGGGGCGTCGATGCCGCGCCGGGGGAACAGGTACGGGTCGGAGGCGGCCTCGGGGGCCTTGGTCGTCGTCATGGTCCTGGTCTCGAAGGGCGGGAACGGTCCGTCGAAGTGCGGGGTCACAATGAAGGAGGCTTCACCCGTCGAGCGAAGCACGATCGCGTAGCTACCGAGTCTTTAGGCGACGGATCGGGTCGTTGCAATCGGTCGGAGTGCGATTGCTTTTGTCGGCCCGTCCGCCGCGGCGTCTTCACCCACCGGTGGGAGATCTTCGAGACTACCCAAACCGAACAGTTCAAGGAACCGGTCTGTCGTGCCGTAAAGGAGAGGTTTTCCTAGCTCTCCCGAGCGGCCGACGATACGCAAAATCTCGGCCTCCAGCAACTGCCGGAGCAGCTCGCCACAACCGACCCCCCGGATCGCCTCGACCTCGGCGCGGAGGGCCGGTTGTCGGTAGGCGACGACGGCGAGCGTTTCGAGCGCTGGCCCGCTAATTGCAGGCCCCTCGACCTCACCCAAGCGCCGCGCGATCCACGGCGCGAGCGCCGGGCGCGTGACCAGGCGATAACCCCCCGCCACGAACGCCACGTCGAGCGCGCTGCGCCGAGCGGCGAGCCGCTCGCGGAGCCCGGCGACGAGCGCTTCGGCTTCGCTCGCTCCCGCGACTTGGGCGAGCCGGGCGAGCCGCCGCGCCGAGAGGGGCTGTGTCGCCCCCCAGAGCGCCGTTTCGACCCGCGCCAGCGGGCCGATGTCGATCTCGACCCCCAACGGTTGCGGCGATCCGGGGGTGATCGCCGCCAAAAGCGCAACCGCCGAACGACGCCCGACGCGACATCCTGTCGCGTTGGCCGCCGCGTAGCGTGCGGCGACGCTCCCCAGCCGTGCTGGCAACGAGCCCCCCACCGCGGCTCTCGACCGCTCGGGCCCACCGACGCACACGGGCCTACCGAAGCGCTCGGGCCTACCGGACCACACGGGCCTGCTCCATCTGCGACGCGACCTCGGCCGCGGCGGCCGCGGTGGTCTCGCCGATCGCGTCGAACTGCTGGGTCATCCCGTCGTGCGTCGGCGCGGGGGTCTCGGCGTGGACGCGGTAAGCGAGGCCGGAAGTGCCCCAAGGGGTCACGACGACACGCGTCGCGCCGAGCGCTTCGAGCGACGCCACGGCGCCGTCGGACGCGGCCGGGTCTCCGCCGGCGGCGATTGGCAGCTCGGCCGAGGCGGGGGTAACGAACGACGGGGGGGTCGGCTCGGAGGTGACTGCGATCAACGCGTCTTGGGCGAACGGATCGACAACCAAAGGCGCCCCCGCGGCCACCGCCGACAGCTGCGCCGCGTCGGCCGGCGGCTCGTCACCCGCCAGCTCGAACGCCCGCGAGGCGACGCTGTCGATGATGTCCGCCAACTGATCGGCCGGCGGTCCGTAGCGGTACGCGGCCATCGACCCAACGACGAGCGTCCCGGTCATCACCGTGAAGCGGTACATCGTCACGAGCGGAGAGACTTCGGAGGCCATCGTCGAGCGGCTCCTGCGGCCAGTGCGGATACATGGGAAGCGGGTACGCGGGAAACCGGGGGAGAAAAAGCCGCTCGCCGGCGCTTCGGACCCCGTGCGCGCGGACGCTAGTGGCCCCCCCTACGGTGGGCAAGGGCAGTTCACCGGCCCCCACCGGCGTGCAGAGCAGGCCGAAGCGCCCGACTCCCCTCGGACGACGGCCGCCGGGCGTATAGTGAGCGATAGCATGGCCCCCTCGACGATCTACCTCGACCACAACGCGACGTCGCCCCTCGACCCGGCGGTGGCCGAGGCGATGGCCGCCTGTCGCGAGCGGGGCCACGCGAACCCGGCCAGCCAGCACGGGCCGGGGCGCACGGCGCGGCGCGTGCTCGAGCGCTGCCGCGAGCGTGTCGCCGAGCTCTTGGGGGCGAACACCGCGGGGCTCCGGCCGGACGCCGTCGTCTTCACCAGCGGCGGGACCGAAGCGAACTCGCTCGGCGTGCGCGGGCTGGCGCTCGCCAGCGGCGGCCCGCCGGGGCGGATCGTCGTCTCGGCGATCGAGCACCCCAGCGTCGCCGAGACGGCCGACCAACTCGCCGCCGAAGGGTGGCGCGTCGATCGCCTGCCGGTCGATCGCGACGGGGTCGCCCGACTCGACGAGCTCGAACGCCTGCTGTCGCCGACGCCCCGGCCGGCGCTGGTGAGCCTGATGCTGGGGAACAACGAAACGGGGGTCCTGCAGCCGGTTCACGAGGCGGCCGCGCTCTGCGACGCACTCGGAGTCCCGCTGCACACCGACGCCGTGCAGGTCGTCGGCAAGGCGCCGATCGGTTTCCGCGAGCTGCGGGCGACCTCCCTGACGCTCACCGCACACAAGTTCCACGGGCCGATGGGCATCGGGGCCTTGGTGCTGCGCGCCGGGACGACGCTGGCGCCGCAGCTCCGCGGCGGCCGCCAGCAGGGGGGGGTCAGGCCGGGGACCGAGGGGGTCGAGCTCGCCGTCGGGCTCGCGACGGCCCTTGAGATCGCCTTCGCCGATGCCGGCCGGATGCGCCGTCTGCGCGACCTGCGCGACCGCTTCGAAGGAAGCCTCCGCCACCGGCTCTCGAACATCGAAGTTGTCGGGGAGGGCGTGGCGCGGCTCCCTCACACGTCGTGCGTAGCGTTCGTGGGCCTCGACCGGCAGGCGATCCTGATGGCCCTCGACCTGGCGGGGGTCGCCTGTTCGACCGGTTCGGCTTGCGCCAGTGGGTCGAGCGAACCCTCGCCAGTGCTCGTCGCGATGAGGCTCGACGAGCGGGTTTACGGCGCGGCTCTGCGGTTCAGCCTGGGGGCCACGACAACGACCGCCGAGATCGACGGGGCGGTCGATCGCATCTCGCGTGTTGTCAACACGTTGCGCGCGGGCGCCGGGGGCTGATGCCGAGGCCGACAATGGGGGCCTCCGAGCCTGCCGCCGGGGGCCCAATTCCAGTAGAATCGGGGGCTCCTCCAAGCGGGAGAATCTCGCGCCGTGCGGGCCGCATCCCCGCCCCCATTCGAGCCGCATCGGGCGACGCAGTGACGAGCATCCTGGCCCTCGAACTCCCCGCGACCGTGGGGGCCCGCGCGGTCGAAGCCCCGGCCGGTCGGGCTCGCCCCGCCGCGGGCAAGCGAGCGGCTAGTTCAACCCGGGCCCACCGCGCGGCGCCTGCGCCGTTCTACGTCGCGGGCCCCGAGAACCGGCTTCCCTACGAAGCGGTCGCGACGCTGCTCGCCGCCGCCAACGACCCTCAAGCGCTCGCCACCGCGTCGCGCTGGAGCCCCGTAGTGCTCGGGGGTCCCACGGGGAGTGGCAAGAGCCTGCTGGCACGCGGCGTGTTCGCCGCCTGGCGCGAGCGGTTCGGCGACGACGAGGTCCTCAGCCTGTCGATCGGCGACTTCCGCCGGCGGCTCGACGAGGCGATCGCCTCGCACCGGGTCGAGCAGTTCCGCGAGCGGGTCCGCTCGTCGCGGTTGCTGGTGCTGGAGGACCTGCACCGCGCCCCCAAGTCGCGGCACTTGCACGACGAGCTCGTCGCGACGCTCGACGCGGCGGGGGAATCGGGGGCCCTGGTTGTGGCGACCACCGGCAAGCCATTGAGCGAGTCCCCCGCTTTCGGCCGGGCACTGCTCAGCCGTTTCGCGGCGGGTCTGACGCTCGAGCTCAGCCCCCCCTCGACCGACGCCCGCACCGAGTTGCTGCGGCGGACGCTCGAAGCAGGGGGCCGGAAGGTCGATGCCGCGGCGCTAGCCGAGCTCGGGGACTCGCTCTCGACCGACGGCCGGCGCGTGCTGCGCGTCGCTACAAAGCTGCTGCAACGCTTCGGGCCGCGGCAGGCGATCGGCCGCGACGAAGTGCAGACGTTCGTCGCCGAAGAGCGTGGCGCCGACCCCTCGCCCGCCATCGCGACGATCACCTCGACCGTGGCGCGGTACTACGCGCTGCCGGTCCGCGAGGTGCGATCCAGTTCGCGCAAGCAGCCGGTGGTGCTGGCCCGCGCGGTGGCGATCTACGTCGCGCGCGAGCTGACGCCGCTCAGCTACGAGGAGCTCGGGCGTTACTTCGGCGGCCGCGACCACACGACCGTGATGCACAACTATCAGCGGATCACCCAGCGATTGCCAAAGGACCGGGCCCTGCGATCGGCGATCGAAGACGTCCGTCGGTCGCTCGGCGGAGGGTGACCCGCCGTGGGGAAAGCGCGTTGAGGTTTTGTCGCGCGTTCGTTCAGCGGAGCAAAGCAAGCTCCCCAAACCACCACCCTGGTCCCGAAGAGCCAACAGCGACGACTCGCCGACCGACCGGCAGCAAACGACAGGGGAACACGTTGTCCCGACCGAAGCGCAAGCCTTAAGTCGCGCCGCTGAAGACACTTACCGCGTAAGAGATCGACGTTTCCACACCCGGCGGCCCGACACAATCACAACTACTGATAAGAGATCAATTCATCCTGTTCCTTGGCGTTGAGCCCCCGTTGGCGGGATCACGTTTCCGGACAGAGAGCCTCGACAACACCGCGAAGGAGTCACCCCGTGAAGATCACCTGCAATCGCGAGCGGTTGCTGCAGGCGTTCCAGGCCGTGTCGGCCTTCGCGCCGTCGCGTAGCCCGAAGCCGATCCTGCAGAACGTCAAGCTCGACGTCTCGAAGGGGGAGGCCGGCGCCACGGCCACGCTGATGGCGACCGACCTCGAGGTGGCGATCCGCCACGCGGTCGAAGGGGTCGAGGTCGATGCCCCGGGATCGACCGTGCTGCCGGTCACTCGGTTCGCGGCGATCCTCCGCGAGTCGAGCGACACGACGTTCCGCCTGGAGAGCGACGGCTCGCGCACGCACGTCCGCGGCGAGCGGAGCGTGTTCCACCTGCCGACCGAGAACCCCAGCGAGTTCCCGGCGATCGCCGAGTTCAGCGAGGGGTCGTACTACCAGGCCCCGGCGCGGCTGCTGAAGGAAGTGATCCGCCGCACGATCTTCGCGACCGACAACGAGTCGAGCCGCTACGCCCTGGGTGGCGTGAAGTTCGAGTCCGAAGGCGAGGGCGCAGCCCGGACGCTGATCGGCATCGGGACCGACGGCCGCCGGCTCGCGAAGATGCAGGGCCCGATCGAGGCCGTCGGTGAGCCCGGCCCCTTCGGCGACGCGACGATCATCCCGACCCGCGCGCTGCAACTGATTGACCGTGTGCTGTCGGACGAGAGCGTCACGGTGCGACTCGCGGTCCGCTCGAGCGAGGTCCTCGTCTCGACCCCCACGGCGACCCTCTCGACACGGCTGCTCGAGGGGCGCTTCCCGCGCTGGCGCGACGTCTTCCCGCAGCGCACCGACTCGGCCCAGGTCGAGCTCACCGTTGGGCCGTTTTACTCGGCGGTGCGGCAGGCGATGATTGTTACGAGCGACGAGAGCCGCGGCGTGGACTTCACGTTCGGCGGGGGTTCGGTCGTGCTGGCGGGGCAGGCGGCCGACGTCGGCGAGTCGCGGATCGAGATGCCGATCGCCTACGACGGCAAAGAGATCGAGATCAAGCTCGACCCGCGGTACCTGGCCGATTTCCTGCGGACGCTCGACGCCGAGAAGTCGTTCACGTTCGACCTGGTCGATGCCGACGCGGCGGCCGTGGGGCGCGTCGATGACGGTTACGGCTACGTGATCATGCCGCTGGCGAAGGACCGGGCATGACCGACGCCGCGGACTCGGGCGTGACGCAGCCGCAAGGCCAATCCGACGACCAACTCGGCGGCGGCCTGTTCGAGCGTCGTTCCCCGAGCAACGGGGCAAACCCCGACGAGCTGCTGAAGGACCACAACGGCCGGGCGCGTTTCGCGCGGCGACTGTTCGCCGAGAAGAGGCCCAAGCGTGTCCGCGACGTGCTCGCCCAGGTGTTCGCGAAGCGGGGTTACGCGGCCGTGCGTGGCGCCGAGGCGCTCGCCGAGGCGTGGGCCGCCGCGGTCCCGGCAGAGTATCTGCGGATGACCCGCGTCGCCGGGCTGCGGGCGGGGAAGCTCGAGGTGGTCGTCGCTTCGAGCGCGGTGGTCGAAGAGCTCGGTTTTCGGAAGCGAGAGATCCTGGCGGCGGTCCGCGACGCGGCGCCGACCGCGCGGATCAGCGACCTGCGGCTGCGTGTCGGTTCGATCGACACCTGAAGACGAAGAGACAGGCTGACAACAGCACAACCCGGCGGAGCTTGCGTCCTACGCAATGCGGCCCGCCGAGCGACGCGGCGGACGCGGCGCACCCCGTGGGTGAGCGCACGCCGTCGCACCAGCGACAGGAGCAAACGATGGCGGACGCGAGCAACCACCACGGCAACGCCGAGTACGGTCAGGCCGACCTGCAGCACCTCTCCGACCTGGAGCACGTGCGCGAGCGGCCGAGCATGTACATCGGCGACACCACCGTGCGCGGCCTGCACCACCTGGTCTACGAGGTGGTCGATAACTCGATCGACGAGGCGATGGCCGGCCACGCCACCGAGGTCTCGGTAGCGATCAACCCCGACGGTTCGGTGACGGTCGAGGACGACGGACGCGGCATCCCCTGCGAGCGGCACGAGCAGCTCTCCGAGCAGTTCGACCGCGAGGTCAGCACCCTCGAAGGTGTGATGACGGTCCTGAAGTTCGGCGGCAAGTTCACCAAGGGCGCCTACCAGACCTCCGGCGGCCTGCACGGCGTCGGGGTCACGGTCGTGAACTTCCTCTCCGAGTGGGCCGAGGTCGAAGTCTGCCGCGCTGGGGGCGTCCACCACCAGGAGTACGAGCGCGGCGTCCCCAGGGGGCCGGCGCGGCGCGCCGGCGCCAGCGACAAGCACGGCACGAAGACCACGTTCAAGCCCGACCCGCAGATCTTCGCCGTCACCAAGTTCAGCTACGCCACGCTCGTCAAGCGGCTGCAGGAGCTGGCGTTCCTCAACCGCGGCGTGAAGATCACGATCAGCGACGCCCGCACGGGCGAGAGCGAGAGCTTCCAGTACGAAGACGGCATCCGCGAGTTCGTCAAGCACCTGAACCGCGCCAGCGAAGCGATCCACCCCGACATCCTCTACGCGTCGGCGGACGCCGAGGGGGTCTCGATCGAAATCGCGTTGCAGTACTCGGGGGAGTACACCGAGAACGTCCACACCTACGTGAACAACATCAACACGACCGAGGGGGGAACGCACCTTAGCGGCTTCCGCTCGGCCCTCACGCGGACGATCAACAACTACGGCAAGAAAGAGGGGATTTACAAGGACCTGACGCCGACCGGCGAGGACTTCCGCGAGGGGCTCACGGCGGTCATCTCGTGCCGCGTCCCGCACCCGCAATTCGAGGGGCAGACCAAGACCAAGCTCGGCAACAGCGAGGTCGAGGGGATCGTCAACACGCTGTTCGGCGAGTTCCTGCAGAAGTACTTTGAAGAGAACCCGCGCACCGCGAAGGCGATCGCCAAGAAGGGCCTGCTCGCCGCCGAGGCCCGCGAGTCGGCCCGCAAAGCGCGGCAACTGGTGCGCGATCGCAAGGGGGTGCTTGGTGGCGGCAGCCTGCCCGGCAAGCTCCGCGACTGTTCGAGCAAAGAAGTCGACAAGTGCGAGCTGTACCTAGTCGAGGGTGACTCCGCCGGCGGCCCCGCCGAGGGGGGACGTCGGCGCGAGTTCCAGGCGATCCTGCCGCTACGGGGCAAGATCATCAACGCCTACAAGAGCCGCGAGGACAAAGTCCTCGCCAACGAGGAGATCCGCAGCATGATCGCCGCGATCGGCGCCGGGATCGGCGCCGACCAGGACGTCGAGAAGCGTCGCTACGGCCGGATCATCATCATGACCGACGCCGACGTCGATGGCTCGCACATCCGCACGCTGCTACTGACGTTCTTCTACCGCCAGATGTACGACCTGGTGGCGCGGGGGCACGTGTACGTCGCCCAGCCGCCGCTGTTCCGCGTCCGCCGCGGCAAGAACCCGGCCCGCTACGTGCAGACCGAAGAAGAGATGCGCAACGAGCTGCTCGACCTGGGGCTCGGCGAGAGCGAGTTCCACGTCGGCGAGGGGGAGCCCGGCGGGGCGCGCGTCATCAAGGGCCCCGAGATGGCCCGCCTCGTGCGGACCCTCGCGGCGATGGAAGAGGCGATCGTCGCCCTCGAGCGCCGCGGCATCGGCCTCAAGGTCCACGCCGAACGGATCGACCCCGTCACCGGCCTGCTGCCGGTGTACCACCTGTTCCTGGGGTCGGTGCAGCACTGGCTCACCACCCGCGCGGAGCTCGACAAGTTCATCGAAGAGCAGTCGGCGGCGGCCGGCGGAGAGCTGATCGTCGATGCCGGCGGAGCGGCGCCCGTCTCGGCGCCCGCCACCAATGGCCAGGTGGTGGCAGGCCCCAACCGGCTGCGCGTCGTCGAGCTGCACGAGGTGCGGACGATCAACACGCTGCTGAAAGACCTCGGGCAGCTCGGGTTCAACCTCGACTCGCTGATCCCGCAGGAACGCACCGGCGAAGAGACGAGCCGGTTCACGATCCTTCGCGGCGAGAACGAGTCGGGGCTCGACGACCTGCGCGGATTGCCCGGCGCGATCCGCTCGGCCGGCGAGAAAGGCTTGCAGATCATCCGCTTCAAGGGCCTCGGCGAAATGAACGCCGAGGAGCTGCGCGACACGACCCTCGACCCCGCCGCGCGGACGCTGCTGCGAGTCTCGATGCAGGACGCGGGCGCCGCGGACGACCTGTTCCGCGTGCTGATGGGGGACCA
>JBOFFC010000020.1:0-5574 GCA_051648405.1 Lacipirellulaceae bacterium | reverse complement strand
CGCCGGCGAGAGCCGTCGGAGTGGTTGCCGAGCGCTCGAGCCCTGCGTCGTGGAAACGCTCCGACGGCTCTCGCCGCCGGCTCGCCTAGGCTGTTTCGCGCCCACGGCCGCACGATGCGCCGCCACGGCGACGCGGCCGCTTCGCGGCATCGTACGGACTCGGTCCGAGCGGCCGTCGATGCGCAGTGTCGTGACGGGCACTCGCTCGCGCGCCCGTCAGGCCGCCTTGGGAAGGGCCACCAGCGGCGCCGAGTTGGCGAGCTTCTCGAGCAGCGGGCGCACGTGGTCCTCGTAGCGGATCACGCGCTTGTAGTGCCCGGCGCGGAGCAACCGCTCGCCGTGGCGCTCGTAGACCGGCTTGCCTTGCGGCGTGTGGACCGCCCCCAGGTCGCGTACCCGCCGCAGGCACTCGACGGCGAACGCGTGGTGGCCGAACGCCGCGAACGCCTCCTCGACGTCGTCGCGGACCTCGGCGTACGACCACGCCGCGGAGAGCTTCTGCTCGAGCTGCCGCTCGTCGAGCCGCAGCCAGAGGGCGCCGTCGGCCCGGTCGGCGGGGCACGCCTCGGGGCTCTGCTCGAGTGAGAAGTCGTAGACCGAGATCGCCCGACCGGAACGCGCCGACGCGGCCACCACGGCCGCCCTGGTGACCGCGTTGACGACGTCGTGCGCGAGGATCGCGTCCTCGACCGCATCGACCACCACCGTGTCGATTGCCTCGCGGACGAAGCAATCGGCGAGCCGGTCGGCGGTCCGCAGCAGCGGGTCGTGCTCCCCGTCGAGCAGCGTGGCGTACAGCCGCAGGTCGGGCACCTGACCGAACACGGGGCCGCGCTCGGCGCCGAACTCCTTTAGCAACCTGTCGGTCGTGGCGATCCGCGGGCGTTGCGCGCGCCCCGAGCCGTCGGTGAGCACGCAGACCAGCGGTCGGACCGCGTCGATCCAACCCAAGAGACGAAGCTCGTGGGCCGGATGGGCCACGACCAAAGCGGCGCGACGGGTAGAAGTCAGCGGCATCGGCACGCCTCGGGAGCTGAACTGTCGGGAGAGTTTTTGGGGCGGTCTCGTAACAGGTTGCCCCCGCGGCGGCGATGGCGATTGCCGGCGTACGGGCGCGACCGGAGTGCTAGCGGCCGATCGATTTGTCGGTAGGCTGCGTCGTCGCAGGGAGGCGACGTCGAAACGGTGGCGCTTTCGCCGCGGCTTCGCGAGCCGCGTGCGGCTCGGCCGTGAGCTTGGCGAGGTTGAGAAACGCCACGACGGGGTTTTTCAACAGGCTGCTAGCGGCCGGCGCCATTGCGGGCCGGGCGCCGCGCCGCGTACCCTGCGCGCCGTGAACGAGCCCCCGAGCACCGCCGGAATCGAGACGCCGCAGCAGCCCCCTCCGCAGCGTGGGCCCGTGCTGTCGCTTGCGCGATTGCGGAGCGCCTTCGCGAAGATGCTTGGTCCCTCCTCGGGCGCCTCGTCGGGGCTGCCTGCCGGCGCCGGTGACGCCGCGGCGCCGGCGCCGCGCGAGTGGGACGGCGTTTCTCCCCGGGCGATCGTCGAGGGGCTGCTGTTCGTCGGGCGCGACGACGGCTCGGCGCTCGAAGCGAGCGAGATCGCATCGACGATGCGCGACGTGACCCCCGAGGAGGTCGATGCCGCGATCGACGAACTGAACGCCCTCTACCTGCGCGAAGAGAGCCCCTGCGCGATCGTGCGCAGCGCGGCCGGCTACCGCATCGAGCTGCGCCCCGCGCACGCGCGGCTGCTGAACGGGGGCCCGGCCGAGCACCACGCCCCGCGCCTGTCGCCGGCGGCGGTCGAGGTGCTGTCGATGATCGCCTACCGCCAGCCGATTACCGTCGCGGCGCTCGACGAGCTACGCGGCAAGCGGTGCGGCCGCCTGGTGACGACGCTCGTCCGGCGCGGCCTAGTGCGACGCACACGCGGCGAGGGGAACGCCGCCGGGACGCTGGCGACGACCGAGCGGTTCCTCGAAGGCCTCGGCCTGACGGGGATCGAGCAGTTGCCACGGGTGGCCGAGCTCGACGACTGAGAAGGAACCGCGAAGGGCCGCGAAGAAGCGCGAAGGACGAGACGGAGGGAACCACAGATGAACGCGGATGGACGCGGATGAAGCGAGCGCTTTCATCATCTGCGTTAATCCGCGTTCATCTGTGGTTCCCTGCCGTCGTCAGTCGTCGTCCTTCACGAAGAGCGCGGCGAGGGCTTCGTCGATCGCGCGGGTCCGGGCGCTGTCGGCCTCGCTCGGGGGCGTGGTCCGCAGCGGCGCGGCTTCGGTCGGCGTCGTCACCGGGAACTGGGGCGTCGCGACCAGCAGCAGGTCGGCGCGGCGCGTGGGGGTGAACGCCTGGCGTGACGAGGGCGCCGCGAACGAGGCCCGCGGAACGAGCGGCTCGCCCCCTGGTGCAACCGGCGCCACGGGCCCCAGCGGCCGGAAGTCGGGCCGCCTCGGGGGCGCGACGCGGTAGTTCTGCCGCCAGATCGCGTAGTCGAGCTGGTCGACGCGTCCGTCGCCGTTTCCGTCGGCCCTCAGCTTCGTCGCCGATCCGTTCGTCTGCGACCAAATGTCGAAGTCGGCGAGCTCGACCCGCCCGTTGCGGTCGTAGTCGCCGGCGACGGCGGGGGGGTCGATCAGGACTTGGGTGAAGAGCTCTTGGCCGACCTCCGGGAGCGTGCCGACGACGAAGAGCCGGTCGTGAACAGCGACGATCTGCGTTGGGCTCTGGAGCGACCGATTGCCTGCGAGGCGAACGGGCTGCGTGCCGGCTTGGGTTCCGTCGCTCTTCCAGAGCTCAAGACCGGTCAGGCCGTCGGTTGCGGTGAAGAAGAGATTGCCACCAGCGTTCGTCAAGATTCGGACCGAGCTGTTAGAGCCTGACGACGTGAAGTCCCTGACGCGAACCGTGCCGGCCTCGGTTCCATTGCTCTTCCAGAGACTGTTGTCGGTTACCCCGGTGCCGGTGGAAAAGTACAACGTACCGGAGACGTTGATCAGGTTTCTCGGAAAAGACGACGAACTCCCCGAGTTGTAGATGTCCCATACTCGAACCGTTCCGGTCTCGGTGCCGTCGCTCTTCCACAGCTCGTAGCCGCTCGTGCCGTCGTTGGCTGAGAAGTACAACGTCCCGTTCACGTTGGTGAGCGCGCTCGGAAGAGAACCTCTCGTGCCGCGGGCAATGTCCTTGACGCGGACTGTCCCGGCGACGGTTCCGTCACTCTTCCAAAGCTCCGCGCCAGTTGCCAAGTCTCCGTAGTGGAAGAACGCGGACCCGTTCACATTGACTATTTGAGACGTACCGAGGCGGTTCAATCCGGATGTCTGAGCTGGCGGAGCGAGCTGAATCGTACCTGCGTCGGTGCCGTCGGAGCGCCAGATCGCACCGCCCGAGTAGAAAAAGAGCTTTCCCCCAACGTTGGTCAAATAACCGGGACCGCCGGTGAGACGCTTCACCAGCATTGTCCCAGTCGAGGTTCCGTCGCTCTTCCAAAGCTCGTTCCCGTCGCCGGCTCGACGGAAGAAGAGCGTGCCGTTGACGTTGGTCAGCTCGTAGGGGTCGAGCGGAACAGGAATGAGTGACGAGCCCGACCTGATGGAACCCGGGATGCGCACCGTCCCCGCCTCGGTGCTGTCGGACTTCCATAGATTCTCGGAGCCCAGGCCGCCTCCATTGAAGTAAACGGTTCCGTTGACGTTTGTCGGAAAGCGGGGGACCGAACCGTAGCGTCCAGAACCGATGTTCTTGACGAGCTTCGTTCCCTCGGCGAGCCCGTTGCTCTTCCAGACCTCGTCCCCATTGACTCCGTCGTTCGCGGTGAAGAAGAGCTCGCCGTTCACGTTGGCGCTGGCCATGATTTGCCCCCGCAAAGTCCAGAACCCCGTGTTCACTCCGATCCCCGAGCCCCCCGGCCCCGGCTGGACATTGCGGATCATCCGCGTCCCCGCGGCCGTGCCGTCGCTAACCCAGGGTTCGAGGCCGGCGCCGCCGTCGTTGGCGGAGAAGAAGAGCCGGCCGCCGACGTTCGAGAGGTTCGTCGGGAAGTTGGTGGCGGGCGTGCTGAAGCTCCGCACGAGCTGCGCCGTGTCGGCGCCAGGGGCGACGGACCACAACTCGGCTCGCGAGCCGGAGAAGTAGAGCGTCCCGCCGACGTTCACCGGCGTGCGAGGGGTGAACGACGAGCTGAATGCGGCAGATGCGACGCGCACGGTTCCGCTTTCCGTGCCGTCGGACCGCCACAGCGCGTTGCTCACGACGAAGAACAGTTTGTCGTTGGCGGCGACGAAGTCCATTTGGGGTGATCCGCTAGCCCCAGCGGCTACGTCCTTGACGATGACCGTCCCGATCTCGGTTCCGTCACTCTTCCATAGCTCATACCCGTTCACGCCGTCGTTCGCGGTGAAGTAGAGCGTGCCCGCGACGTTGGTCAGGTTGGTGGGCGAAGACGAATCACCGCCGATCCGGATGTCCTTCACACGGACGGTGCCGGCGTCGGTCCCATCGCTCTTCCACAGTTCCCAGCCGTTCACGCCGTCGTTCGCGGCGAAGTAGAGCGAGCCGTTCACGTTCGTGATGCGAGACGTGTTGGGTGGAGTGCCGAAGAAACGGGTAACGGGGTCGATGTCCTTGACGAGCACTGTGCCAGCCTCGGAGCCGTCGCTTCTCCAGAGCTCGTTTCCGGTCACGCCGTCGTTCGCGAAGAAGTAGAGGACCCCGTCGGCGTTCGCGAAGCTCCAGGGGTTGGAGCTACCTTGCGGGTAGATGTTCTTGATCAGCGTCGTCCCAGCCGTCGTTCCGTCGCTCTTCCAGAGCTCGACGCCGCTGTTGGAGCTTGAGCCCGCGAAGTAGAGGACGCCGCCCACGTTGACGAGCCGGTCGACGCTCACGCCGCCAGTTGGGCTAATCTGCTGCGTCCCGGCTGCGGTGCCGTCGGTTCGCCACAGTGCACTCGGGGCTGAGCCGACAAACCCTCCGACTGTGAAGTACAGCAGCCCACCGAGGTTTGTGAGGTTGCCGATGATCCGACCATTGATGCCCGTGCTTGTCTCGAAAACGAGCTTCGTCCCCGCGTGGGTCCCATCGGTGCGCCACAACTCGCGGCCGTTGATCCCATCGTTGGCGGTGAAGTAGGCGAAGCGCCCCGCTTCGACGAACGCCGACGGATCGCTGCCAAGCCCCACGGCGTTGATGTCGAGTACGAGCTCGGGCGTCCCCGCGAGCATCGCGCGGTCCTCGAGCCGCTCGACGCGCAGCTTGCGGCGCCCGGGCTGGCCAGGCTTGCGGCGGTCGGTCTTGCGCTTGCGGGGCATGGCGGAGCCGGCAGAGGGCAGTAGGCAGGTAGGCGGGGTTGCGGCGTCCCGTGATGATAGCCTCGACTGGGGGAAAAGCTGCGTGCGGGCGATTGTTTTTTCGGGAGCTTCGGTCGGACGGTGTTGGGGAACGTCGCTGGGCGAGCTCGCCCCCACCCCGCCCCTCCCCCGAGGGGGGAGGGGGAACGTAGGCGAGCCGGCGGCGTTAGCCGTCGGAGTGATGGAAGCGGGTACACGGCGCAACGACTCCGACGGCTAAC
>JBOFFC010000019.1:0-4096 GCA_051648405.1 Lacipirellulaceae bacterium | reverse complement strand
TCGGGATCGACGACCAGCAGCCGATGCCCGGCCGGGGGGGCGCCGCAGCCGACCAGTTCGACCGCGTCTTGGCCTTCGGACCCGTCGGCGACGGCAGCGCGCCCCGCGGCGAGCTCCGCGCGGGCGACGCTCAGCAAGGTCGGGTTGTCGTCGTGCGCCGGGCTCGCGGCCAGCAGCGTCGCCTCGGCGAGCCCGTAGCAGGGGAAGAACGCCCGCGGGTTGAAGCCACACGGCTCGAATGCCTCGGCGAATCGGCGGAGCGTCGCCGCGCGGACCGGCTCGGCGCCGCAGAACGCGAGCCGCCAGTTCGACAGGTCGAGCCCCTCGCGGCGCTCGCGTGCGACGCGTCGCACGCAGTAATCGTACGCGAAATTCGGCGCTCCGCTGACCGCGGCGCCGTACTCGCTGATCGCCCGCAGCCAGCGCAAGGGGTCTTGCAAGTACGACGTGGGCGCCATCAGCACCGATTGGCCGCCGCAGTAAAGGGGTGACAACAGGGCCCCCACCAGGCCCATGTCGTGGTAGGCAGGGAGCCAGAACACGCCCACTTCGCCTTCGCCTCCCCGCGCCTCGGCGTCGCGGGCGTGATCGACGCCGAACGCCAGCCGGATCGCCTCCAGGTTCGCCATCAGGTTGGCGTGCGAGACAACGACCCCCTTTGGCTCGCTCGTCGAGCCGCTGGTGTACTGCAGGAAGGCGACGTCGGTGGCGGCGTTGGTCCCGAAACGGTTGCCCGGCTTCGCTCCGACGTCTCGCGGAGCGTGTTCGAGCGACGGCGTCACCGTGTCGGTCGCGATCCACTCGAGGCCCCGCAAGGCCGGGTCCTGTCGACCGAGGTCGATCGCCTCGATCGTCGCGCCGGTGCTCAGCGCCACACGGGCGCCACTGTCCTCGGCGATCCGCCGGGTGCGCGACAGGGGCCGCCGCGGCTTGGGGTACGTGGTCGGGGTCGCCAGCACGCCGGCTGCGACGCACCCCAGGAACCCGATCAGGAAATCGAGCCCCGGCGGGTAAACCAGCAGCGCCCGATCGCCGGGCGCCAGCGTTCTCCGGAGCCGACCCGCCAAGCCCGTGGCCGCGGCGTGCAACTCGCGGTAAGTGAGCGAAGACTCCCCCGCGTCGTCCGCCAGGAATACCGCGGCCGTTGCGTCGGGGCGCTCGGCGGCGTGGAGGGCGACCACCTCGGCGATCGTCCGTGGGGCCGCGGCGGTTCGATCAGCCAAATCGGAGCGCGTCGCAAGCGTCGAAGCGGGGGACGACATCGTGGCGTGGTCCGTTCTGGGAATCGGCGCGTCCCCCTCCGCCGGGTTGGCGAGAAACCGCGTTCGGGCGGGGCCGCCGTGGGATGCGGCACCCCCGAGCCGAGCCCCCCAGCTTAAACTACGCCCCACGTGGCCGAAACCGGTTCGGTCGCCGAGTCGGGGAGTCGTCCGCCCCGCCGTCCGCTGCGACCCGCACGCTCGGGGAAGTCCCCGCCACCCCATCGCCGAGTGAAGCGTGCCCCCCGCCGTTCCCTTCGTGGTAACCCTCTGCGGCTGGTCGCTCGACGCGCCGGACGAACAGCGACTGGCGTGGTTGCGGTCGCTGCTGACCGACGACGAGCGGCGCCGGGCCGACCGGTTGGTGACCCCCGAACGGGCGCGTCGCTGGTTGGCAGCCCGCGGCACGCTCCGCGAGCTGCTCGGCGAGGCAGTCGGCGCCCCGCCTGCGGAGCTGCGCTTCGACGTCGGTCCCGGAGGCAAGCCGCGGCTCGTTGGCGGCGGCCCGGAGTTTAACCTGGCGCACAGCGACGGCTGGGGGGTTTTGGCGGTCGCGGCCGAAGCCGTGGGGATCGACCTCGAACGACCGCGCGAAGTGGCTACCCGCGACGCGCTCGCCCGGCGGTGGTTTGCGCCGTCGGAGCTCGCGCGGTTCCTCGCAACGGACGACCCGCAGCGGGAGTTCTTCCGCCTGTGGACCGCCAAGGAGGCCGTCGTCAAGCTCGCGGGGGTCGGTGTGGGGGAGCTGCTGCGGGCGTTCGCGACGCCGAGCGGCGACGGCTGGGTCGAGCTCCCGGAGGAGTTCGCCCCGGCCCACGCCGAGCGGCGCTGCTGGTTGTCGCGCCTCGACGGCGCCCAGGGCTTACCCCCGGGGCCCTTCCCCCCGTGGCCCGTCGCACTCGCCACCTGGAGCGGCGCCCCGCGCGTCGAGTGGCGCCGCAGCTTGAGTTAACGACCGGAGTAGTCCTCGAGCAGCGGCCCGACGACGACCGACCCGAGGTCGAGCGCCTCGGCCGGATCGCCGGCGCCGGCGCCGATCGTGCGGCCGAGCTCCACCGCGGCACGCAGCTCGCGGTCGGTCGGCCGCTCGCCGGTGAGCTTGCGCCGCAGCCGGTCGCACAGCACTTGGCCCGCGGCGCGGCGAACTTCGTCGCGCTGCCGCGCGGCGTACAGCGCAACAACCAGTAGCGTCGCCAGGTCCTGCAGACGCTGGCTTAGCTCCGAGACGCGGCACTGGCGATCGGCGAGCTTCGGCCCGTGCTTGCCCATCGCGGCGTCGATCTCGATCGCCATCCGCGGCAACTCGCGGCACGCGAACCGCGCGGACTCGGCGAGGGGCGCCGGCATCGCGGGGAGGTCTACCCCGGCCGTTCCCCCGCAGCGTCGCGCTAGGCGCCACGCGGCCAGCGGCGCGGCGGCGACGGCCAGCACCAGCGCGTGCCGGGGGTTCCACCGGCTCGGGCGTTCGATTCCCGCGCGAGCGAGGGCCCGCGCGACCGGCGCGTGGTACCGTGCGGCGTGGTCCTTCGCCAGCGACTTGAACAGCGCCAGGCCGAGCATCTCCCCCTCCCCCTCGTAGATCGAAGGGGCGAGGAAGTCGTGCAGGTGGTCGCCGATCGGGTGGCCGTGCAAGAACGAACGGCCGCCGTGGGTCTTCATCGCCAGCTCGATCGCCGCGTGGCGCAGCGCGTCGGCGGCGAAGTTCTTCGCGGCGATGCACTCGACCTCGGCGCGGTAGCCGCGGTCGAGCAGCGCCGCACACCACGCGACCAGCGCGTCGCAGCCGACGATCGACGCGGCGAGCTCCCCGAGGCGGCGCTCGACGAGCTCGCGCCGCACGATCGGCCGGCCGTGCGTCGCTCGGCGCCGCGACCACGGCAGCACCCCCGCGAGCAGTTGCCGCATCGTCCCGGCCGCGTTGGCGCAGAGCGCGGCGCGGCCGCGGTTGAGGCCGTGGTAGGCGATCGCGAGCCCGTCGCCGTGGGCGGGGCGCAGCAGGTTCTCGACCGGCACGCGCAGGCCTTCGAACACGATCCCGCGGTTGAGCAGGTGACTCAGGGCGTGGAGGCCGTAGTCGCGCAGGCGCCAGCCCGCCCCTTCGCGATCGGAGAGTTCGACCGGGAGCTCGACGACCAGGACCGCCGGCTTCCCCTCGACCAGGCAGACGACCGAGAGCGTACGCCCCGGCCGCAGGTTCGAGAGGAACAGCTTCTCGCCGCGCAGGACGTACGCGTCGCCGTCGCGCGTCGCCGTCGTGCGGAGCGCGGTGAGGTCGCTCCCGGCGCCGGGCTCGGTGAGGGCGAACACGCCGAGGCGCTCGCCCGAAGCGAGCGGCGGCAGCAAGCGGCGCCGCTGCTCGGCGTCGCCGAACGTGGCGATCGCGTTCACCCCCGCGATCGAGCTGTGGATCGACAGCGCCCCGGCGACGGCGCCCTCGACCGTCGCCATGCGGGTGAGCAGCGGCAAGAACTCCGACCAGGTTGCGCCGGCGCCCCCGAACTCGGTCGGCGCCCGCAGGCCCCAGTAGCCGACCGCGCCGAGTTCGGCGAGGACCTCCTCGCGGACCCGCCGGTCGTCGCCGTGGAGCGTCCCACCGCGCTTGTGCCGCGCGACTAGCCCGATCGCGGCCTCGGCCACACGCTGAACGTCCGGCGTGGGGGCTGGCTCTTCGCTCGTGAACCCGTCGATCGCCAGCCGCCGTCCCCACAGCGCTCGGTGGACGGGGCCCCGGGGTAGCTCGTGGAGCGTCGCCACGGGCACCGGCAGAGGATCGAGCGCGGCGGGCGAGTCGGCTGAGGTCGTCGTGGCGGGGGGCATCGAAGCGATTGTAAGCGCCG
>JBOFFC010000018.1:0-56671 GCA_051648405.1 Lacipirellulaceae bacterium | reverse complement strand
CCCCTCGAAGCCGTTCGCGAAGTCGGCCCCGGTGAGGGGGAAGTCCTCATCGACGACGCCCCGGTTCGCGTGGCGGGCTCGAGCGGCGAGTGCAACGCGGTGCAGGTGCGGCTGGCGCGCGGCGACCGGGTGACGCTGGTCGCCCGCGACGCGACCCCCGACGGGAGCGAGTGGTGGTCGATCGATCCCCCGGCCGGCGAGTTCCGCTGGGTGTCGCGGGCCGCGCTCGAACCGCTCCCACGAACGCAGCCCGCGGTGACGCCGCGCGAGGTCGAACCACCCGCACAACCTCGGATCGACACGCTGGGCGTCGCTCCGATCGCGCCGGTCGAAGCCGACAGCCCGCCGCGCGACGTACCCGCGGCGTTTCCCACGACTGACTTCGCCGCGTCCCCCCCGTTCGCGGCTCAGCCCGCCGTCACGGCGCAGCCGTCGCCGCGCACGCTCCCGCCGATCACCCCCCTTGGAGGGGACTTCGCGCAGCGTTTGACGGCGCTCGAGCTCGCCCTGGCGACGATCGTCGTCGAGCGCCCGAACCTGTGGCGGTTCGAGTCGCTCGAGACCGAGGCGGCCGCGCTGCTGGTCGCCTCGCCGACCGAAGGGGATCGCCAAGCGGTCCGCGCCCTCGCCGAGCGCATCGACCGCTTCGGCGCGATTGGCGACCGCTACCGAGCGGGCCGCGCGTCCGCGGAAGCGGTGGCGGGGGGCGCTTGGCGACGCTCGAGCGAGCGCTCGGCAGCGAACCCGATGGCGATCGCCGAGCCCGACGGGGGCGTCGCTCGCGTCCCGTCGGACGTGCGCCTCACGGCGACGCGGACCGGAGGCAACGCGGCCGAAGGGGTGTTGCGGCCGGTCGTGTCGCAGCGCCCCGGCGCGCCGAAGTTCGCGCTCGTCGATGACCGGGGACGCGTCACCACGCTGGTCACGCCATCGACGGGAGTCGATCTCGCGCCGCTGGTCGGGCGGCGGCTGTCGGTCGATGGCCCGCCGGGCTTCGTCCCCGAGTACAATCGCCCGCACGTCACCGCCGAGCGCGTGACGGCGCTCGAGACGTACCGGCGGTAACTGTCGGGCCTTTTGACGGGCTCGGCGGGGGACCGCCAAGACGCCACGAGCGCCAAGGGACGCCGCGAATTCGCCAGCAGAGCTCTGTTCAGTCTAGCCGCGCCTTGAGCCTTGATGCGTGCCGCCCGACGCGGGGGTCGGTGTCGTTTAGGGCGATGCGCCACGCGGCCTCGACGTGCGCGCGGTGGGGCGAGCTCCCGAGGGCCGTGATCGCCGCCTCGCGCACGCCGCCGTCGGGGTCCTGCGACAGCACGAGCAGCAGCCGCGGCGCGTCGGTCGCCGAATCGAGGAGCAGTTGCTCGGCGAGGCGCATCCGGACGCGCGGGTCGTCGGCCGTGATCGCCTCGAGGTGCGCGACTGAGAGCCCGCGGTAGCCGCGGCTGGCCAGTTCGTCGAGGAGCGCGCGGACACTCGACGCCCCATCGACCTTTTCGGACGGGCCCACGGCGCTCGGGCCGCGCGCCGTGCGTGGTTCTTGCAGCTTGCGGACTTCGTCGGCGCGACGCAGGAGCTCGGTGAGGAGCTGGCGATCGTCGCGCTCGGAGTACGGGACCGGCGCCGCGGGCCGCACGAGCGAAGGATCGACAGCGGGCGCAACGGTCGTCGCGACTTCCGACGCTCGCGCGGCGGCGACCGGCGCTTCCGCGACATGCTGCCCCCCTTCGCGCGTCAGGTTCGCGAGCGGCTTCTCCCAGCTCGGGTCCCAGTCCGGCTGCTGCTGGACCGCCGCGGGGGGCTCGACGGGGGAGTCGGCCAGTGGCGGCGCAGCAGCGGGGGGGATCGCTGCGGCGGAGCGCCGTGTGGAGCGCTCGGCGTTCCGCGCGAGGAGCACGTCGATCTCGTCGCCATCGCCGTACGGGTCGATCGGTTCCGGCTGAGTCGCCACCTTGATGGGCTCTTCGAAGCGACCCGAGGCCCGGCTCAGTCGCTCCAGCAGGTGCTCGGCCGCCCGGGTGAGGGCGAGCCCCTCGCGCGGGTCACCCGATTCGCTCGAAGCCGCCGCACGCTCGGCGAGTTTCGTCCCCCAACGAATGCCGGACTCGGTCGCGTCGGGAACGCTCGCTTCGACCGCTCGGAGCAGCGCGGTCAAACGGCGCGCGGCCCCGGGGGTTGATCGCGACAGCCACAGGTCGATGCGCGTGTCGATCGCCACGCGGGCGTGGTCGGCCGTCGCGCGGTCGCCGCCGAGGGCCAGGGGCGCGAGGCCCTCGGCCGTCTCGTCGCCGAGCGCGACGAGCGCCTGGCGTGCGGCCTCGGCATTGATGTCCCCTCGCCCGGCCCCCTCGGCGATGCGCCAAGCGACCCAGTCGCGGCCCCCCGGCGCGAGCGACACGGCGGACGCGAGCACGACGGCCGTCGCGCACGCGCCGGCCGCGAGCCTCCCCCACGGGAGACGCGTCAGCCGCTTCATCGCGCGAACCAACCAGCGCAGCATGCACCGCTCGCTTGCTTTGGGGGGCAACCTGTTGAAGCGTGAGTCTCACGCACCTCCGGCTTAGCAAGCAAGGCGGATTCCCCGCCGCGGGCATCGCCGTGACTGCTAGCAGCGATTCAGCGCGCGCGAGCCGCTAGCGGCGAGCGGCGTTGCGTTGGGCTCACGCCGCGTCACGCGGCGTGCCGACAAAACCGTTACGACCGGTACGGGGGGAGGTCGCGGGCGCTCGGGCGTCGGCGAACCGTGCGGGCGTTTTTCCCGGGGGGGAACGATGGCCAGCCGCGACAGCGGGGGCGCCGGCGCGCAGTGCGCGTGGCGCTGCCGCGGCAAACGTCCGAACTTACTTGCGCTCGTGGCGTGCGTCGCCGCTTGCGTCGTCGCCTGCGCGGCGCCGAGCGCTGCGGGTGATTCCGCCGGGGCCGGCGTGAGCTCGCGTGACGCTCGTCGCCAAGCGACTCAAGAGATCCCGTGGGGATCGCTCGGCGAGTCGCAGCGCGAGGCGGTGCGGGCCGTCGTCAACGACCCGACCCTCTACCGGCGGATGCCGACGCGCATCGCCGACTGCGACCCGGAGCTTTTCGAGTTCCTGGTCGATAACCCCGAGCTCGTCGTCGAGGTCTGGGGCATGCTCGGCATCAGCCGCCTTCGGCTGGAGCGGATCGACGCGGAACGCTTCCGCGCCACCGACGGAACCGGGACGGGGGGCGTCGTGCGAGTCCTTCACCGCTCCGGTGGGGGGGACCAGCCGCTCCGCCTGGTGACGCACGCCGAGGGGGTCTACGAGGCTCCGCCGATGCCCTCGGCGGTGACGGCGACGTGCGTCATGGTCCTGACGGCACACCACACCCGCGAGTCGAACGGCCGCTGCTACGTGACGGCCGACTGCGACTCGTTCATGCGGCTCGACAAGCCGGTGGCGGTGCTCGTCCTGAAGACGCTCCACCCGCTGGTGGTGAAGACGGCCGACCACAACTTCACCGAGACGGTCCGCTTCGCGTCGCTCTTCTCACGCACGGCGCAGCGCAGCCCGGACGGCATGGAACGGCTCGCGCAGAAGCTTACGTCGGTCGATGAGCCGCGCCGCGCCGAGTTCGTGCGGGTCTGCCAGCGGGTCGCGGCCCGCGAGTCGGAACGCCTCGCCGCTCGCTACAGCACCGTCCCCGCCGTAGCGATCGTCCCGACCGAGCGCACTGTCCGCTGAGCCCGCTCGACGCGCGAGGGCTAGTCCCGCGACTCTTTCTCGCCGCAGCGCTCGAGCGCGATCGCGGCGAGCTGCTTTAGGTCGAGCTTGCCCGAGCCGAGCAGCGGCAGCGACTCGACCTCGACGAAGCTGTCGGGCGAAGGGACCCACAGGTTCGGCAGGCCCGCGTCTTGCAGGGCGCGGCAGACCTCGTGGGGCTGGCGGTCCATCGGCAAGTGGACGACCACCAGCCGCTCCCCTTTGCGCGAGTCGGGGACCGCGGTCACCACCCCCCGCAGTTCTTCCTGGTCCCCTGCCGACAGCAGGTGCTGGAGCTCCTCCTCGACGCGCATGTGGGGGACCATCTCGCCGCCGATCTTCGAGAACCGGCTCTGGCGGCCGGTGATGAAGAGGAAGCCCTCTTCGTCGATGCGGGCGATGTCGCCGGTGATGTACCAACCGTCGCGGATCACCTCGGCGGTCTTCTCGGGCTCGTCGAGGTAGCCCTGCATGAGGTTCGGCCCCGTGACCTCGAGCATCCCCTCGGCGCCGGCGCCGAGCGGCTCGCGTGTCTCGGGGTGGACGACCCGCGCACGGACTCCCGGCAGGCACTGGCCGATGCTCCCCTCGCGCGCATCGACGCGCAGCCCCGACGACCGCGACGGGGGGATGTTGACGCTGACGACGGGGGACATCTCGGTGACGCCGTACCCCTCGGAGGGGCGTACGCCGAAGCGCTCTTCGAACGCGTCGGAAAGCGAACCCGGGAGCTTCTCGGCGCCGACGATCACCGCGTCGATCGTGGCGAAGTCTTCCTTCTCGACGCGCTTCAGGTACGAGCGCAGAAACGTCGGCGTGCTCAGTAGGATCGTCCCGCCAGACTCCTTGCAGAGCTTCGCCACCTGGCGGGCGTCGAGTGGGTTGAAATGGTACGCGGCCTGCATGCCGACGACGATCGGCGCCCACAGCGTGACCGTGTACCCGAAGGCGTGGAAGAACGGCAGGATGCCGAGGATTACGTCCTCGGGGCTGAGGCGGACCGCTTGCTCGATCGCGCGGATGTTGGCGAGCACGTTGCCGTGCGACAGGACGACCCCCTTCGGCCTGCCGGTCGAGCCGCTGGTGAAGAGGATCGTCGCCGTGTCGGCGAGCGTCACGCGGTCGATGCCGAGCGAGCGCTCGAGCGCCGCGACCCCCGACGCCTTGGCGCCCCAGGCGGCGGCCAGCTTGTCGGTCAGGCGGACGCGGTCCTTGAGAGACTCGAGCGCGACCACCTCGCAGTCGAGCTTCATTCCGAGCTTCTCGATCACCTTCTCGCTGGTGAGCACGTGGCGGATGCCGCCGGCGCGGATGCAGGCGTTCACGACCTCTTGCGAGGCCGTGTAGTTGAGGTTCACCGCCACGCGTCCGCAGAGCGCAAGCGCGGCGTTGACGGTCGCCCCGCCGGTGCTCGGCGGCAGCAGCACCCCGACGCGGCGTTCGTCGGCGCCGATTACCTCGCGCAAAAGCAGGCGCCGCAGGACGAGCGCCTTCAGCAACAGGTCCCCCCCGGTGAGCCGTCCGCCGATCGAATCGACGGCCCGCAGCCGTCCCGGCGCGGCCTTGCACGCACGCACGAGGTGACGCCCCAGGGAGAGCTCTTCCGCCATGGCTGGGTTTCGTCCGAGGGCGCCGCGGGAAAAACGAAGGTGGGGCTGCGACAAGCGTCGCGCGCACAACGCGGTGGAAGTGTGCCAGATCCGGGCTATCATGGCACGGCCGGTTTCGCCGGCATGGCTCTTCTCGGCCCCGTAGACGCGCCCTCGCCGGGCGCGTGCGTCCCGTGGCAAGTGTCTCCCTGCGCGGCGTCCATAAAAAGTACCCCGACGGCTACCACGCGGTCCGCGGGGTGGACCTGGAGATCGCCGACGGCGAGCTCGTGGTGCTCGTTGGCCCCAGCGGCTGCGGCAAGAGCACCACGCTGCGGATGATCGCGGGCCTTGAGGAAGTCTCCGAGGGACAAATCCTGATCGGTGACCGCGTCGTCAACAACGTCGCCCCGGGGGACCGGGACATCGCGATGGTGTTCCAGAACTACGCCCTCTACCCGCACATGTCGGTGCGGCAGAATATGGAGTTCGGCCTGCGGATGCGGCGCACGCCGCGCGCCGAGATCACGCGCCGCGTGGCCGAAGCGGCCGCCATGCTGGCGATCGAGCGGTTGCTCGACCGGCGCCCGCGCGAGCTCTCCGGTGGCCAGCGGCAGCGCGTGGCGCTCGGCCGCGCCCTGGTCCGTGACCCGGCCGTCTTCCTGTTCGACGAGCCGCTATCGAACCTCGACGCCAAGCTCCGCTCCGAGACGCGGGCCGAAATCGCCGCGCTGCACGAGCGGCTTAAGGCGACGATGGTCTACGTCACGCACGACCAGGTCGAGGCGATGACCCTCGGCCAGCGGCTGGTGCTGATGAACCACGGCGTGGTGCAGCAGGTGGGGCCCCCGATGGACGTCTACCGCCGACCCGCGAACCGCTTCGTGGCGACGTTCGTCGGCAGCCCGGCGATGAACCTCGTCGAGGGGCGGGTCGAAGGGGGGCGGTTCCGCGCCCCGTCGGTCGGCGCCGAGTGGTTCGTTGAGGGCGCCCCCGACGGTCCCGTGACGCTCGGCGTGCGCCCCGAGGACCTCGCCCCCGCGGCCGGCAGCGCCCCGGTCTTCGCCCGCGGCCGACTGGGACTCGTCGAACGCCTGGGGCACGAGACGCTCGCCCACTACACGCTGGACGTCCTCGACGGCGTTCCCGGTAGCATCCCCGACGGCGGCGCCGCCTGCATCGCCCGCTTGCCTGCCGACGAGCACCGCGCGCTCGACCCCGAGGCCCCGCTAACGATCCGCGACGGCGGCGTCCACCTGTTCGCCGCAGGGGACGCCGCTGTGCGGCTGAACTGAGATCTGGCCGCCGGGCGTTTGGTCGAGACACAAAAAAAGGCCGGATCGACCCCCCTCTTGCGAGGAGAGTCGATCCGGCCTGAGCAACACGAGTGTTAGCCGCTTGTCGGCTTAGCGGCGACGACGCGCCACGCCGGCCAGCGCCAGGCAACCCAGCACCGCGGCGGTCGGCTCGGGGATCGCCGTGGCCGAGGTCGCTCCTGGGCCGTAGTTGCGCTGCCAGACGATGTAGTCCGCTTGGTCGATACGCCGGTCGGCGTTGTCGTCGGCGGCCAGCCCCGGGCCGGTCGCGTCGAGGGTGTCACGGAACACGGTGTAGTCGGCCGCATTGACGGCCCCGTCGCCGTTGTAGTCCCCCTGGATGCCGCCGAGGGCGATCCAAGCCGCGATGTCGGCCGCATCGACGCCGCCGGAGGTGTTGAGGTCGAAGCGATTCGACGCGGCGACCAGCTTCCCTTGCGACGTGAGCCGCAGCATATGCAGGTCGTCGGCGTCACGGACCCCGTCGTAGTCGAAGTCCCCGAGCAGCGGCGCGCCGGCGGTCAGGTTCACGATCGACGCGTTGTCGAGGTGCACCAGGCCCCCGGCGTTGGCGAACTGCGCGAACAGGCCGACCCAGCGGATCAGCGTGGCGTCGGTCGGCGCTTGGACCTCGATGGTCGTCTCGATCCACTTGCCATCGACCTGCAACGGGTCGTCGACCGCGGCGTCGAGCGCGCGAAGCTCAATTGCGTCGGCCGGCAAGTCCAAGCCCAGGAAGTCTTTGAACTCGACCTTCAACCCGGCCCAGTTCGTCGTGCTCTGAGCGAAGATCGTGTCGGGCTGGTTCGAGCCCGTGCGCTGCGTGGGGTCGCTGATGAAGAACCCGGTCACCCGGTAGGTGTTCCCGGGGACGGCCGTCACCTGCTGGTAAAGCCCCGAGAAGACGTTGCCGTCGTACGGTCCCAGCATCACCGACCCGCCGATTCCGGACAGGATCGGGGGGAGCACGCCGTCGTTGCCGGCGAACAGGAGGTCGTTCGGGTAGATGTTGAGGAACAGGTCGCCGCCGGGGGTCGTTTCGTCCCACGACTGGTTGTTGTTGTCGCCGTCGTCGGCTAGGTCCGAGCGCCAGCCGTCGAAGCCGCGGAAAGAACCGAAGTTTTGCGACTCGGTGAAAGGTGCGCCGCCGAAGCCGAAGTTGATGTCAAACCCGCCACCAACCAGCAGGTTAGTCTGGGCGAGCGACGTGCCCGCCGTGGCCGCCGAGAGGGCAGCCGCTAGAAGTGAAGAACGCCACGCCATGGGTGAATCCTTTGGGGAGGAGTTGGGGAGACGAGTAGATCGAGGCTGGTTCGGCATCCCCCAACGGCCCGCCTGTTCCAGGGGCGGGCTCCGCAGAGAGCGAACTTTCCTCGGGACGCGATTGCGCTTTTGATCAGCCTCTGGCTTCGACTATAGGGACCCCTGGCGCGGTTGGGAAGATTTTCTCGGAAGTTTGATCGCGAAATTGGTTCGCCCGGTTACCAAAGTGGCCCGCCGGGCGTTGCTACCCCCAGGAGATTCGCCTTCGGCGCCGACTGTCGCTTGACACGCGGCGGACCCGCGCGATACTAGTCGGTCTTCGCGGCTGTAGCTCAGTTGGTAGAGCATCACGTTGCCAACGTGATTGTCGTCGGTTCGAATCCGATCAGCCGCTCTCGCCCCGCCGGCCCGCCACTACGGCGTCGCCGGGCGGGGTTTTTTCGTAGGCGCGGGGCGACGTTCCGGGCGCGGGGCCGATTACCCAACCCCCTCCCGCGATCGCGGGAGGGTGGGTATCCTCTCGGGCTTCGGCTGATCCGCGCGGGCCTGGTGTGCTGCGCGGCGCCCACGCAGCTCACAGCACGCGAAGCTCCCCCCCCAAGGACCCGTGGCCCCGCAAACGCGGCCGGCCCCCTCCGGGAGAGAACGCGGACCAACCGGAAGGCACGGACAGCGATGGCGGCGAAGAATAGCGACGTAGTCGAGCAGAACGACGAGCAAGCCGGCGCCGAAGGCGAGGCCCGGCCGGCCCTGACGCTCGAGGTCAAGGTCGAGAAGCCCAGCTCTTGCGAGCGGCGGATCGCGGTGACGATCTCGCGCGAGGACATCGACCGCTACTTCGACGACGCGTACAGCGACCTGATGCCGTCGGCGGCGGTCCCCGGTTTCCGCCCGGGGCGCGCCCCGCGGAAGATCGTCGAGCAGCGGTTCCGCGACGACGTTGCGCAGCGGGTCAAGGGGACCCTGCTGATGGACAGCCTCGCCCAGGTGAGCGAGGAGCAAGACTTCGCCGCGATCAGCGAGCCGGACCTCGACCTCGAGGCGGTCGAGGTTCCCAAGGAGGGGCCGCTAACCTTCGAGTTCAACATCGAAGTCCGCCCCGAATTCACCCTCCCCGCGTGGAAGGGCCTGAAGCTGAAGCGGCCGACGCGCACCTACGCCGACGCCGACATCGACACCCAGGTCGAGCAGATGCTGTCGAAGTACGGGCAGCTCGTCCCGCACGACGGCGCCGCGGCGACGGGCGACTACTTGGTCGTGAACCTGGTTGCGACCGTTGATGGCAAGCAAGTGGCCAGCGACGAGGAGCGCGTCGTCCGGGTCCGCGAGACGCTGAGCCTGATCGACGCCCGTGTCGAAGGGTTCGCCAATCTGGCGACCGGCGCTAAGGAGGGGGACAAGCTCTCTGCGACCGTCACGCTGACGGAGGACGCCCCCAACGCCGACCTCCGAGGCAAGGAAGTGGCGCTCGAAATCGAGGTGCTCGAGGTCAAGAAGCTGCAGCTCCCCGAGCTCGACGAAGAGTTCTTGCTCGAGCTCGGCAACTTCAAGTCCGAGGAAGAGTTCCGCGAGGCGGTCAAGAAGAACCTCGAGCGTCAGCTCGAGTACGCGCAGCACCAGAAGGCTCGGCAGCAGATCACCGGCCTGCTGACCGAGGCCGCCGACTGGGAGCTCCCCCCGACGCTGCTCAAGCGTCAAAGCGGCCGCGAGCTCGAGCGGGCCGTCATGGAGCTGCGTCGCAGCGGCTTCAGCGAGGCCGAGATCCGCGCCCACGAGAACGAGCTGCGTCAGAACAGCCGCGCCTCGACCGCCGCGGCCCTCAAGGAGCACTTCATCCTCGAACGGATCGCCGAGGAAGAGAACCTCGACGTCGAGGGGGGGGACTTCGACCGCGAGATCATGCTGATGTCGATGCAGAGCGGCGAGTCGCCGCGCCGGGTCCGCGCCCAGATCGAGAAGCGGGGGTTGATGGACGTCCTGCGGAACCAGATCATCGAACGCAAGGTGATGGGGCTAGTCGAGTCGCACGCCGACTTCATCGACGAGCCGCTGAAGGTCGAGAGCCGCGACGTCGAGGCGATCCCGTTCGCCGCCGGCGGCGCGGACCACGACATCCCCGAGGCGGTCGAGGACGACTCCCCCGAGTCCCCGCGGGCGATCAAGGTCGGCATCGACGGCTGACGACCGCGCGGCACGGCGACAACCCTCGCTGGCGCTTCGCCGGGCGTCGGGCGCGTCGATGGACTCTCTTGCACGAAGGAGCGGACGATGAACGAGACCACCGGTCGCCGACCGCTGGGCGCCCTGCCCACCCCCCCCCCGATAGCCGGGGCTTACCCGCCGATGGCCGGGGCTTACCCGCCAACTGCCGGGGCCTGGCCGGGGCCGATCGACCCCCGCGCCGCCCGCGACTACCAGCGGCAGCGGCAGATGACGCTCGGCGACTTGTTGCTCGAGAACCGCGTGATCTTCCTGCAGGGGGAGATCTACGACGGCAACGCCAACGAGCTCGTGATGAAGCTCCTCTACTTGCAGAGCGAGAACCGCCGCAAGGACATCCATTTCTACATCAACTCGCCCGGCGGCAGCGTCACCTCGACGCTCGCCATCTACGACACGATGCAGATGATCACCTGCCCCGTGGCGACCTACTGCGTCGGACTTGCGGCGAGCGGCGGTTCGGTGCTGCTGGCCGGGGGCGAGAAGGGCAAGCGCTACGCCCTCAAGAACTCGAAGGTCATGATCCACCAGCCGCACGGCGGCGTCGGCGGCCAGGTTTCCGACATCGAGATCCAGGCCAACGAGATCATTAAGACGCGGCAGACGCTCAACGAGATCCTCGGCGGCCACTGCGGCAAGACGGCCGACGAGATCCTGCGGGCCTGCGACCGCGACAACTACATGACGGCCGAGGAGGCCAAGTCGTTCGGCCTCGTCGACGACATCCTCACTCGTGCGCTCAACGTCGCCCAGAACGAAGACGACGAGTGACCGCGGACCCGCGCGGGTCGAGCGGCGCGGCGAGCAGCCGCCGCTACGCTCGGCTCGCCCCCCGTTTCGCCTTGCTGTTTGACTGACGGATCGCCCTCAGGACCCCGCTCCCATGCCCCTCATCCCCTACGTCATCGAGAAGAGCGGCCGCGAAGAGCGGGCGATGGACATCTACAGCCGGCTCCTGGTGGACCGGATCGTGATCCTCGGCTCGGCGATCAACGACGATGTGGCGAATAACATCGTCGCCCAACTGCTGTTCTTGCAGTCGGACGACGCCAAGAGCGACATCCACCTGTACATCAACTCCCCCGGCGGCAGCGTGACGTCGGGGATGGCGATCTACGACACGATGCAGTTCGTCAACTGCGACGTGGCGACCTACTGCCTCGGTCAGTGCGCCAGCATGGGCGCCGTGCTGCTGTGCGCCGGCGCCGAAGGGAAGCGGCACGCCCTACCCAACAGCCGGATCATGATCCACCAGCCGCTGGCCGGCATGGAGGGGACCGCCGAGGACATCCTGATCCACGCCACCGAGTACAAGAAGACCAAGGCCAAGCTCAACGGGATCCTCGCCAAGCACTGCGGCAAGACCGTCGAGCAGCTCGAGAAAGACACCGACCGCGACTACTTCATGTCCGCGAGCGAGGCGCTCGATTACCGACTGGTCGATAAGATCATCGACCACATGCCGGGCAAGTGACGTAGCCGGCTGCGGGCAGTGGGCAGCCGGCAGTGGGCCGATAAGCCGCTGACGGCGGATAGCTGACCGCTTGTTGGTGCGTGGTCATTGGTTCTTCGGGCCGCTAGCGAGACGGGACCGAGCCGCCGCGAACGAATGACCGACGACGGGCCTCCCCCGCCGTTGACCCTTCCGGTCGGTTCCTCTATTCCCTCACCCCATGCGATGCTCGCGGGTGAGGTTGGTGCGTTCTTACGCTAGCGGCATTGCGCTGCTAGCGGCTTGCTGTTGCGTGCTCGCAGCCGGCTGCCGCAACGGCCGCCAAATGCAGTCGGACCTCGTGCAGCGCGAGCTGCGCCTCCAAGAAGACGAGATCTACCGGCTCGAGGACCACCTGGCCGAGTACCAGTCGATCTTGAGCGACACGCGCTGCGAGCTCGAGGAGACGAAGCGTCAGCTCGCCGACGCGAAAGGGGGCGCCCAAAGTTCGACATCCGGGGCGCCGATGGTGGCGCCCTCGACGGCGGGCCCCGCGCTCGCGGCCCCCGCGGCACGTGAGTCCGCGAAGCCGTCGCCGGCTGCCGAGAAGTCGGTCGTCGAGCTTCCCGAGGTCGAGTTCGTCGATCCCCCCGCACCGAAAACTCCCGCCGCAGCGAAGGCCGCGCCCCAATCGGGCGCCGTTTTCGAGCCGGGCGAACCCCCTCGGTTCGAGCCCCCGTCGAGCGCTCCGGCGAGCGCTGTGCCGCAGTCCGAAGCCCCCCTGTTCGACTCTCCCGAATCCTCAGCCGCCCCGCTGGAGCCCGACCCAATCGACGAGTCGGGCCTGCCGCAGTCGGCATCCGAGCCCTACCGCCCGTACCCGATGGCGGAGCCGGCGCCGCTGGTGCTCGCGTCGGCCGTCGATGCGCGGCCGATCGAAGACGCACGGCGCACACCGCCCGACAGCGTTCCCACGACCCTCGGGCCAACGCTCGAAGTCACCCATCACCCGGGCCCCGGCGTGGCCGCCGGGTCGCTGACGGTGAACGTCCTATCGACGGCGTCGGTCGGGGCGAGGTTCAGCGGGCCGGTCTCGGTGCTGCTCGCCGAGAGCGCCAACCCGCAAGCCAAGCAGCCCTCGGGAGCGGATCGCCGGATTGCGCGGTGGGACTTCACCCCCGCCGAAGTCGCCGCAGCCCGCAGCGTGAGAGCCCCGGATCAACTGTCACTGACGGTCGCGCTGCCGGACACGCTGCCGCGGTCCGCCAACACTCGCGTGTGGGTTCGCCTTGCGCGGCGCGGCGGGGCCGCGACGGTGGTCGGCGTCCCCGTCCGTTTCGACGCGTCGCCCAGCGGAGCTTTGCGATCCGTCTCGTCGGCGCAGAAAAAAGCCGCGTGGCGAGGCGCAAGGCTTCGCGACGCGGCGGTTGAGCTCGTTTCTAGCGAGAACGACTAGCGCCTGTTGAAAACGTCGTCGTGGCGTTCTTCAACCTCGCCAAGCTCGCGGCCGAGCCGTTCGCGGCTTGCGAAACCGCGGCGAAAGCGCCACGGCCTCGACGTCCCCTCCGTGCGACGACGTAGCTTGCTGAAAAATCAACAGGCTGCTAGCGCCTGTCAGTCCGCGGGATCTACGGCAGGGGGCATCGGAGGTCGGTCGTCTCCCTCCGCGGCTTGGTCGCCACCCGAGGCGCCCGACTTGGCGCCCTGTCCGAGACCGTAGGCGACGAGCGCTGAGGCGCCGAGCCAGATCATCGTTGACACGTCGTCGGTCTGTCGCTGCGGCCGGGTGAGGCCGATCGCCGGGTCGCGCTTCACGACCGCCTTGGCGTCCACCTCGGGGGCAGGCGCTTCCGCGTCGGCTTCGGCAGCTTCGTCGGTCGTGTCGGGCTTCGGCGCGGCATCGACCTTAGCGATCCGCGCCGAGGGGCCCTGAGACTGGATGAACGCCGCCGTGGCGACGTCACCGCCGATCACGCCACCCACCGCGGCGGCAGCCGCGAGCGCGCCGCGCAGAGCGCTCGTCTTGCCACTCGCCGCGAGCGTCCGCATCGCGAAACCCGCCAGCACTCCGACGACCGCAGCGGGCCACGCGTCGGTGATCCCCGCGACACCGCCGAACAGGACCTTGGCGCCGACCCCCAACGCCAACCCCACAACGGCTCCCAGCAATGACCCCGCCATCGATCGACTCCCCAGGTGATGAACGCGGTGCTGGCCGCGTGGCCACGCCCCTGATGCAGTCCGACGCGAAGTCGTCTCGGTCCGCTCAAGAGCCTAAGGACAAGCAGTGAAAAGCGGCGAGCGGCGCACGCACTCCGGAAGGGCCGGGGGTGCGCCCCGCCGCCTTCACCACCGGTTATACACTCGCCCCCGTCGCAATGCCTACTTGGCCTAGCAGGATTTCGCCCGCCGCGGTCGGAACTTGCCCGCTCCTACGAGCGCCGCGACTGTGGCGAGAAGGCCCGCTGGCTCGGGGACCGTGACCGCGGCGCCCCCCGCCCCGTAGTTCGCAGCCCACGCCTGGTAGTCGGCGGCGTCGATCCCCCCCGGTGAGGCTGTTTCGTTCATCAGTGGCCCCCCGTCGCGCCAGAGGGTGTAGTCCGCGGCGTTCACGGCGCCGTCGCCGTTGTAGTCGCCGACGAGCGGACCGCCGGGGGCCGGCGTGTAGAACCCGGGGCTGCCGACGTCGCCACCCGCGTTGTCGATCGTCCCCCCGGGGGCGACCACGGGTCGCGAGCGGCGGGCGTTGGGGTCGATCGGGGCGGCGCTCGCCCGCCCCCAGCTCGACGAGGCGAGCGGGCTCCCCCCCAGGCTGCGGAGGAAGATCGAGTCCATGCCGCTATTCGACGGCCAGGGCGAAGTGTCGTCGTACACTAGCCCCGTCACGGCGCCCGCCAAGCTGGCGCCGGCCGCAAGGTCCGCCGCGTACGCGGCTTGGTTCGACCACAGTCCGATCACGTCGCCGGAGTTCGCCAGCGCCGGCCACGGGCTGACGGGGATCCAAGCCTCCGGCTCCCCTGGCCGGTCCCACGCCCCGCCGAGCAGCGTTGCCGACGTCGCCGCCGGGTTGAACAGCATCGCTACGCCGCCGGCGGGGACGACCCCCGAGGTCACGTTCGGCCCGAGCTGTGCGGGCCCGTCGTCGTCGTCGAGCCAGTGCGGGGTCATCGCGAAGTCGATCGCGGTCGGCCCTGCGTTGTAGACCTCGACCCACTCCCACTCGGTCGAGCCGGTGATCGAAGCCGGGTCGTACATCACCTCGGTCAGCATCAACCCCGAACGCGACGGGGTCCCGCCGGGGACCTGGCCCGGGCTGCCGATGTCGGTGGCGTTCGCCGCGGTCCCCGTGAACGTCGGCACGCTGAGCGTCGCGCTGTTCGCACCGTTCGAGCTGACGGTCCACGACGCGCCGTTGCTCACCGCGGCCCCCGACAGGTGGATCGACGCCGCGCCGGTCGCGGCGGGCCACGGCGGCGCGTCGTCGTACGAGAAGCTCAGCCTGGTCTGCGAAACACCCACCACGCGGCGGTCGGGCATCCCGACGCTGCCGAGGTTCGCGACGTCCGTCAGGTACGTCCCCTCGTTGGGCCAGAATCCGAGCGTCGTGCCGGGGAGCGACGGCGCCACGGTCGGTGGCGCGGGGGCGTTGGTGAGCGCGTTCGACACCCAGCCGTCCACGCCGATCAGCGGCACGCCCGCCGGGACCAGCGGCCACGCCGCGCGGAAGCGGGTCGGGCTGAACCCCAGGCCCGCGCCGTCGTAGAGGATCGCGACACTCCCCGCGGGGACGCGCGTCGCGTTCGACACCGGGATGTTCGAAACCAACACCGTCGATCGAACCTGCGGGGCGAGCCCCGGGCTCTGGGCGACGTCCCCCACGCGATCGACAACCCAACCGTCGAGGTTCACCTCCGAGGTCCCCGCGTTGTAGACCTCGATCCACTCCCACCGTCCGTCATCCGACGCGGGGTTGTACATGACCTCGGTCACGCGGAGCTGACCATCGGCCGGCGCGGCGAGTGCCACGACCAACAGCAAGGCGACGGAGCGCATCGCGGGCGCCTCGCAAGGGGACGGGGCCGGGAGTCCCCTCCTTGGACGCGGGCCGAGCCTAGTCGGGGGCCGGCGGCGATCAAGCCTTTCGGGACGAGTTTTTTGGGAACTCGTCGATGACCAGGCGCAAGCAGTCACCCCCGATCGAGGACCCAGGGGTAACCCGGGGCGGTTCGACGCGGCGCCTGCGCCCCGCATATTCGTCTACGCAGCGCGCCGCCTGAAGCCGGCAACGGCAAGCAAACCCAAGACCATCGCCGATGGCTCGGGAATCGAAACGGCGCGCGGGATACTCCCGAAGTTGTTCTTCACAAGGTTTAAGTCGCGTAGGTCTACTACACCGTCCAGTGCGCATCGGGCGTCGCCGAGCACCTGACCCGCGAAGCCCCTCGCACCGAAGTTGTTGCGCACGTTCAGCAGGTCGGTCAGGTTGACTTGGCCGTCGAGATTCGTGTCGCCGCAAATGCCGTCACCATGGGGCGGCGGAATCACGATGTTCACCAGCACCGCCGCCGAATCGAAAACAATCGCGCCGGTCGTGGCGTCGTAGTAGCTCGCTTGAGTCAGGTTCGATCGGACGCTGGCGCCGTCGCCGGCGTAGTCGAGGTAGACGCTGCCGACCAACTGCGGCGCGGCAATCCCAATCGTTCGCCGCGGGTCCACTGTGGCGGTCATCGTTAGGTTGGAGGCGATGCCCACGAAAATGTTCTGAAGGTCGTCGGCTCCAAGGTCTTCGTTTTCGGCGAACAACGAGACCAACCCCCCCGGGAGCGATCCGTTGGAATCGACCTGTGGGTTATAGGGCTGCCAGCCCGGGAGCGTCGCGTTTTGCGTGAGGCCGGTCGAAACGATGTCGAAAGCGACGGCGCCGAAGCCCCCCTGGCCCGGCGCGAGCTGGTCCACTTGCAACGTGAAGTCGATCTTCAAGACAGCTGGAACGGGGTTCGCTGTCGGATGCCAGCCCGGCACCAAAGTGATCAAGTCCGGCTGGAACGCCCCGACGACCTCCGAGCTCAACCGATAGCGCGCGGCGTCGGCCTCTCCGGCGAGAGACGCGATGCAGAACATGGTGGTAACAATCGTTCGCATGGTTCGCTCTCCGTTCCGACGAGGGGTGAACAGCTGATCTGTCGGTCCGCCGGGGGGGCCCCTTCACAACCACGAACGCGAATCGTTCGGACACCCGTCGTTCCCTCAGTCTACCGCGCGCCGAACCGCGAGCAATAAATAGTCCGGGTCGCGAATCTCGGTTCTCCAGGCCCGCATTCGCCCCACGTTGGCGTCGGCCGCCGCTGCTTGCGTTGCCCCCATAAACAAACCGAGGCCGCGACGGACTCTCCGTCGCGGCCTCGGGCGTTGTGTCAGGCAGTCTCGCCGGGAATCACATCTTCCCGATCTTCGCGATCAGGTCGGCGGTCCGCACGCTGTAGCCCCATTCGTTGTCGTACCAGCTCACGACCTTCAGCATGTTGTCGCCGATCGACATGGTCCACGGGCCGACGAAGATCGAGCTGTGGGGGTCGCCGATGATGTCAGTCGAGACGATCGGGTCCTCGGTGTAGGCCAGGATCCCCTTGAGCGGACCCTCGGCGGCGGCCTTCATCGCCGCGTTGACCTCGGCGGGGGAGGCCTTCTTGGCGAGGTTCACCGTCAGGTCGACCACGGAGCCGGTCACCACCGGGACACGCATCGCGTAGCCGGTGAGCTTCCCTTGCAGGGCGGGGATCACAAGGCCGACCGCCTTCGCGGCGCCGGTGGTGGTGGGGATGATGTTCATCGCCGCCGCGCGGGCTCGGTAGGGGTCGGCGTGGGGCAGGTCCTGAACCTGCTGGTCGTTCGTGTAGGCGTGGATCGTCGTCATCAGGCCGTTGACGATGCCGAACGTCTCGTGCAGCACCTTGGCGACCGGCGCCAGGCAGTTGGTGGTGCAGCTCGCGTTCGAGATGCACTTGAGGTCGGGGGTGAGCTTGTCGTCGTTCACCCCCAGGACGCAGGTCAGGTCGGCGCCGTCCTTCGCCGGGGCGCTGAGGACGACGCGCTTGGCGCCCGCCGCCAGGTGCGAGTCGTAGCCCGGCTTGCCCCCTTCGGCCCGGCCGGAGAAGACGCCGGTCGACTCGACGACCACGTCCACGCCGAGCTCGCCCCACGGGCACTCGGCCGGGTTGCGGATGGCGGTGGCCTTGATCTTCTTGCCGTTGACGATCAGGTGGTCGGCGTCGAAATCGACCGTGCCGGGGAAGCGGCGGTGCGTGCTGTCGTACTTCAGCAGCGTCGCCAGCATCGCGTTGTCGGTCAGGTCGTTGATCGCGACGACCTCGAACTCGTCCTTCCGGGCGACCAGGTTGCGGAACGTCAGGCGTCCGATGCGGCCGAAGCCGTTGATGGCGACTTTGATTGCCACGGGGAGTCTCCTTAGGTAGCGAGGGTGCGGGGGCGGGCCGGAGTGGCCCAATCGCCCCTACCCGGGGTGGTGATTCTTGCTCGGTTCGCCAGTTATACTGCCGCTCCAAAGTGGTCACAACGGGCCCGAAGCCGCGGTGCTTCGCCGCGTCGCGCCCCGCTCATCTCCCGTCCTATGAGGAGCCCCCGTGCGCCGACACTCGCTCGTTCTGCTGTCCGTCGCCACGCTGTTGGCGGTCGCTTCGCCCGCCGCGCAGGCCCACGAGAGGCACGACCACGACCAAGCCGAGGAAGCGGCTGAGCCCGCGACGGCATCCCCCGCGGCGGACGCTACGACCGGCGCCGGCGAACTGAAGTTCCGCTACCGCGAGGACCTCAGCGAGCTCCCCGAGGGCGTCGCCAAGGGGATCGTCCGCGCGCACGGCGGCTTCGCTAAGGTACCGACCGGGGACGTGTACTTCGGGCTCGAGGGGACCGGCGTCGTGCGGGTCTCGGCCGACCTCACGACGAAGACGCTCCTCAAGCCGAACCCCGCGACGACCGATGGCGGGCTTCACAACACGACGTACGTCGAGCGAAACGGGGGGATGCTCGTGGTCCCCGACAACAACCGCGGGTTCGTGCTGCTGCTCTCGATGGATGGCGACGTGGTCGCCTCGCTCGGCCGACCCGGCGGCGACATCGACAAGCACTACGAAGACGCGGCGAACCCGTACGCCCCGACCGACACCGAGGTCGCCCCCGACGGGGTCCTCTACATCTGCGACGGGTACGGCAGCGGTAAGTTCGTCCTGACCGCCGACATCGAGAAGATGGTCTACACCCCGAAGCACTTCGGCGGCCCAGTCCCGGGCGAGGGACGGACCGAGGGGAAGTTCTCGACCAACCACGGCGTCACTTACGACCCGACCGACAACACGCTCGCCGTCGCCGACCGCGAGCGGCAGTGGGTCCAAAAGCTCAACTTCGACGGCGAGTTCGTGTCGGGGATCGACCTCGAAGGCGCCAACCCGTGCGACGTCGATCACGTCGATTGGCAGGGGTCGCCGCTCACGGTGGTCGGCTGTCTTGTGGGCCCTAACGGTGACCCGGGTGTCGTGCAGCTCGTGCGCGGCGACAAGGTCGTCTCGACGATTCGGCCGAAACTCGACCTGGGACTCAGCCAGTTCCAGCACGTCCACAACGCGGCGGGGATCGTCGTCGAGGGGAAGCTGTTCCTGCTCGTCTACGGCTGGAACCCCGGGTGCTACGCGGTGCTCGAGCAGACGCCGTAGCGGAGCGTACGGGCGCGGAATCCGCGTGATCCGGCCGGCCTGGCAGGGCCGTTTGAAGGTCGAACTGCGCAGTCCCGCCTCGCTGGGCGGGGGGACGAGCGCCTGAGTCGGTAGATCGCCCTCTTTATCCCGCGTATTCCCCCCAGCTCACGACGGTATTCGTCGTTTCATTTGACGATTGGAATCGTCGTTCCTAAAGTGAATCCACGTAAGGCATAAGCCACGATCCGGGGAAGATCAGGCGCTTATTAACCGACCCGTCCCTCCAGCCTCGGGGGACAACGCCCCAGTCTGCTTCCCAGCAGACAGCGTTGTCGTGCGCCCGGCGTCTTGGCTGTTTGGCGGGGCAACCGCTTGCGAGGCGCCCAAACGATGCTCGGCGAATTGATCCCCGTGGGGGGGGGTGATCCGATCCCCCTGCTCAAATCCAAGCTCCTGGTTGGTCGCCGCGAAAGCTGCGACATCGTGCTGCGCTACGCGAATGTGTCGGCGCACCATTGCCAGCTCCACTTCGACGGCGGGTACCTGTACGTCCGCGACCTGGGGAGCAGCAACGGCATCAAGATCAACGACGTGCGGTGCGGCGACGGCCGGCTCGACCCGGGCGACATCCTGTGCGTCGCGAAGCACAACTACCGAGTCGATTACTCGCCGGCAGAGCTCGGCGCGGTGGGCCCCCCCCCAACCGAGAACCGTTCGGCCGAGATCATGCGCGAGTCGCTGCTGGCCCGCGCCGGGTTGCAGACCGAGGGCCCCAAGCCCCGCGGCGATGCGGCCCCCCGGCGCTACGACCCGCTGAACGACGCGAAGGGGCAGATCAAGCTCCCCAATCAGCCGAAGTGACGGCACGCTGGGTCGCGGCTGTTCGCGATTGCCTTGCGCGGCGTTCGTTGCCGCTCGTGGCTCAGCGCAAGGCAACCACCGCGTGGCGAAGAAACCCAGCAAGATCCGCACCCAGTTCCGCAGGAACCACGACGCGGTCACGCGCGACAACAGCCTGACGCGCGAGTATCGCTCCGGCGGCGACGAGACGCACGGCGACGCCGACCTTCACCAGCGCGTCAGCGGCAAGGGGCGCCTCACCCGCAAGCGGACGATCGCCGGGGGTGAAGTCGTCGAGGGCGCCGAGGGGGCGATGGTCCTCCCGGCGATCGACGAGGCGTACTGCGTCCCGGGACGCGTGCTGCGCGTTCAGGGGCTCGTCAGCCAGGTCCGCGGCGACGACGGCCGCCTCTACGCTTGCGCCACGAGGCGCCTGCTAAAGCAGCTCGCCACCGACCTCAGGCACGTCGTTGCGGCGGGGGACCGGGTGTGGCTCCGCCCCGAGGGCGCGCCCGATGCGGCGGGGGTCTGCGAAGGGATCATCGAGCGCGTCGAGCCGCGTCACGGCGTGGTGAGTCGCACAAGCCGCAACCGCCGGCACCTGATCGCCACGAACCTCGACCAAGTGGTGATCGTCACCAGCGCGGCCGAACCTCGACTCAAGCCGAACCTCGTCGATCGATTCCTCGTCACCGCCGAGAAGGGGGCGATCCGCCCGATCGTCTGCGTGAACAAGATCGACCTGATCGACGCATCGGACCTTGTGCCGCTGGTCGGCGTGTACGGGCAGCTCGGCTATAGCGTGATGGCGGTCTCGGCGACGACGGGGCAGGGGATCGACCGGCTCCGCGCCCTGCTGGTCGGCAAGCTCACGGCGTTCAGTGGCCAGAGCGGCGTCGGCAAGTCGTCACTCCTCAACACGATTCACCCGGGGCTGGGCCTGCGTGTCTCGACCGTCAGCGGCGAATCGCAGAAGGGCCGCCACACGACGACCACCGCCGAGCTCTACCCGATGGGGATCGCCGACGGCGCGGCCGACGGGTTCCTCGTCGATACGCCGGGGATCCGCTCGTTCGAGCTGTGGGACGTGGCGCCGAACGAGGTCGCCGGGCACTTCCGCGAGCTGCGTCCCTACGTGAGCCGCTGCCGCTTCCCTGACTGCACGCACACGCACGAAGAGTTTTGCGCCGTGAAGGACGCGGTGGCCGACGGTTGGATCGACGAACGCCGCTACGAGAGCTTCGTGCAGATCCAGTCGGGCGAGTGACCCGCAGCCGATGCGCTCAGCGACGCCGGCGGCCCGCGCTCGCCGCGACGATCCCGGTCGCCAGCGCCCAGAACCCGACGAGCGCCGGCTCGGGGACCGCCGACGGGTCCACCCCGCCGCCGGTCGGGGGAGTCCAGGGGGTCACGACGGCGCCGGTCGATGGCGCGGGGCCCGCTGACGCGAGACTGGCCCCGTTGGTCACCTGCACCAACGGGATCTGCGGCATGCTCGTTTGCGTCCAAGCGACGTCGTTGACGAACGCGAAGCCGAGACCCGGGCCGAGGCTAACCGGCGTGCGCGAGCCTCCCCATCCCGGGTAGTAGAAGCCGGCGGCCGGATTACTGAACGTCACGGGGACCGGCTGCCCGCTCAAGTTCGCTGCGGTCCAAGTCACGTCCTGGGCGAGGACCGGGCTGATGAACGCCCAGTCCAGGCCGACGGCGAAGGGGTTGGGCCCAGCGCCGAAGCTGTCGGGCACGTCGTAGGGCAGGTTGTTGGCGTCCACGGCGGGCCAGACCAGCGGCGCCGCCGAGAGGTTGAGCGCCACGAGTGTCGGCTGGGCGAACGCCTGGCTCGCGGGGAGCTCGGTCCACCAGCGGATCGTCAACGTGTTGGCGGTCGTATCGACGACTCCCCTCCACCACGGGCCGCCGCTGTCTGGAAAGACGACGCTCTGGTCCCGGTACTCGACCCCCACCATCACGGCGTTTGCCGCCGGGAGGCACGCGAATAGGGCTGCGATGCCGGCGATAAGAGAACGCGTATTGGTCATGGCGGGGTCCCCCCGTGCTGCCGCCGAATCGATCGACCTGGGCCACGACGCATGGCCGGGATAGTTGAATCGTATCCGAGGTCTGCCGAGGATTGCGAGCATCCGCCAAGTTTTTTCTTGTCGTCCGCCCCCGGCGGCCGCGCCCCGAACGGCGCCACGATTCGGTGATCTACGGCTTGCCGCAGATCGAGCTTGCCGGGGGTCTATGAATTTTCAGGAATCTCTACGGGAGACGCTTGCACGGTAAACCGCATGGCCCGTATCATCAGCACCATACGGCCATTGCCCGGCCATCTCGTACGTCGTTGATCTCGCACACGGAGTTGCCCTCGTGAAGACGACGCTAACTCGCGCTCGCTTATTGCAGCGCCTCGCTACGCTGGCTGGTTTGCCCGCCATTGTTCTTTCATCAACGTTCGCCGTTGCCGCCCCGATCAACTACGGCGACTTCCCCGGCGTGAACGTGGTCTACCAGCAGGTGACCGAAGACGCGAACTCGGCGGGCGACGCCCCCCCGCTGTTCGGCGCACCGACCGTTACGGGCGACTCGATCGACTTCAACCCGGTTGGGTTTAGCGCTTCGGCAACGGGCGCCGGTGGGGTCGATACGACCGACGGGAACTTGAAGTTCACGCTGGTCGCCAAGCCGGGGAAGGCGCTCAACACGCTCCTGATCACCGAAGCGGGCGACGCGACCCTGTCGGGCTTCAGCAACACGGCGTTCGCGTCCGTTACGGCCAACGTCTTCATCGACATCCTCGACGTCGATGGCGTGCCGCTGGGGGCGCCGATCAACGTGCAAGGAAACCTGGTCTTCAGCCCGTCGGGCGGGACCTACGACCTGGTGGCCGACGGCGCTGGCAACCCGCTCTTCAACACGGGTTGGACCGGTAGCTATACGCTCGTCCCGGCGGCCGTCTTGACCGCGAACAACGTCCCGTTTGTTTTCGGCGTGACGCGTCTGTCGGTGAACCTCGACAACACGCTCACCGCGCTGTCGCAGGCGGGCACCTCGGCCCTGATCGCGAAGAAGGACGCCGACGGCGTTACGATCACCACGAACATCCCGCTCGACCCGAACGGCAACCCCATCATTCCCGAGCCGACTTCGTTGGTCCTCGCGGCGCTGGGTCTCACCGCGGTTGGCGTTAGCCGCCGCCGCTGATTTTTCGACAGTCCTGTTGAACAACTCGCCGGCCAGCCTTTCGAGGCTGGCCGGTTTTTTCGTGCGCTCGCGGGGCGCCAACAAAAAAGCCCCGGGGAAACAAGCGTTTCCCCGGGGCTTGGACGAGAGGTTTAGAAAGTGAGCCCGGCGGGACTCGAACCCGCGACCAACGGATTAAAAGTCCGATGCTCTACCGACTGAGCTACAGGCTCTCGTAATCTGTCCGCGGCCCCACGTTCCGGGGGGCGGGGACGACTCCCTCTCGTTTGACACAAACCGCCTTGCGGGGGTTCGTGTTCACGGCGGCCCTGGGGCCGGCGTGCGTCGCGTCGTTTGCACGTCTGTTAGCGGAGGGCACGGGACTCGAACCCGCAACCGGTTACCCGGCACCTGAATTCCAATCAGGCCGCTAGCCAATTCGCCTACCCTCCTCCGAAGTGGGAAGTCGGAATCCGGAGTGCGGAATCAAGACTCCGCGATCCGACCTCCGCATTCCGCATCCGCATCAGTTCATCGCCCGCGCGTCGGCGATAAGGCGGATGAACTCCTCGTTGGTCTTGTATTTGCCCAACTTGGTGATGAGCTGCTCCATCGCGTCGATGTGGTGCATGCTCGACAGCGTCCGACGGAGCATCGTCGCGGCGTGCAGCGTGTCGGGGGGGAGGAGCTTCTCTTCGCGCCGCGTGCCGGACTGCTCCAGGTCGATCGCCGGCCAGATGCGGCGGTCCGACAGCTTGCGGTCGAGCACCAGCTCCATGTTGCCGGTCCCCTTGAACTCTTGGAAGATCAGCTCGTCCATGCGGCTGCCGGTGTCGATCAGGGCCGTGCCGACGATCGTCAGCGAGCCCCCTTCTTCGAACGCGCGGGCCGTGGCGAACAGCTTCTTCGGGATGTCCATCGCCTTGATATCGACGCCGCCCGACATGGTGCGTCCCGTGTTGCCAACCCACTTGTTGAAGGCCCGGGCGAGGCGGGTGATCGAGTCCATCAGCAGGAACACGTCCTTGCCCATCTCGGCCAGGCGCCGGCAGCGTTCGATCGTGAGCTGCGCGAGGCGGACGTGCGACTCGACGTCGCAGTCGAGGCTGCTCGCCAGCACCTCGCCGTTGACGCTCCGACGCATGTCGGTGACCTCTTCGGGCCGCTCGTCGATCAGCAGCACAATCAGCGAGATGTAGGGGTAGTTCTGGCTGATCGCGTTGCTGATGTGCTGCGTGAGCACCGTCTTGCCGGTGCGCGGCGGGGCGACCAGCAGGGCGCGCTGGCCCTTACCGAGCGGCGTCAATAGGTCCATGACCCGCGTCGTGAGGGGCAGCGGCCCCGTTTCGAGCTTCAGCCACTCTTCGGGGGTGATCGGCGTCAGGCTGTCGAACGGCTTGACCTTCAGGTAGTCGTCCGGCTTGAGGCCTTCGACGTCTAGCAGCTCGCGGAGCCGCGGGCCTTGGTCGCGTCGCTGGGCCTGCACCAGGCCGCTCAGCAGCAGCCCTTCGCGGAGGCCGTACTTCTCGATCATCGTCCCCGGGACGAACGCATCGGTCCGCTCGCGGGTGAAGTTGGTCGAGGTGTCGCGGAGGAATCCGTACCCATTGGGGTGCATCTCGAGCACGCCCGAACCGGGGGTCACCGCGCCGACACCGCCGGTGTCTTGGTCCATTTCGCGGCGCGAGTCGTAGGCGCCGTTCTGGCCCCCCTGCTGGCCACCACCGCTGCCACTTCCGCCGCGCCGCCGGCCGCGGCCGCCGCGGAAGCCCTGGCGCTGGCCGCCACCCCCTCCTCCGCCCTGGCCGCCCCCCCCTGTGGCGCCCCCTCCCGCTTGGCCGCTGCCACCCTGGCCGCCGCCACCGCCACCGCCACCGCCACCGCCACCGTAGTAGCCCCCTCCGCCCCCTTGGCCGCCGCCACCACCCCCTTGTTGGGGGCCGCCGCTGCCGGTGCGTCCGCGGAACCGTCCGCCGGGTCGTTTCTTGTTCGCCATGAGTTCTCGCTTAGTGCCGTCTCGGCTCGGCGCCCCTACGGGGGCCAACAGCCGTCGTCGTGCCGAGGCGCGCCGAAAGCGCATCCCCCGCGGTTGATTCGAGTTGAAGAGGGTTGGTTTGTTGTGCCGCTGGGGGGGAGGCGTCGCCGAGCGCTAGGCCGACGCATCGAGAGAACCGCTAAGCAATCCTTGTGGGGGGCTGCGCATCGCCCCCAAATCGGGCTTCCGTGTGGTGTGCCCCGTCGCAACGGACAGGGGGGCTGCGTTATCGAGCCGGTGGCTCCGGTACTTAGGCCGGTACGTTTGAGCCAGTGCTGGGGCTGTTCGAGTCCGAACCAGGGCGACTTGAGGGGGCGCTGCCGACGAAGGAAGGCGCTCCCGTAGGGCTGGGTCGGTCGCCGCGAGCGAACCCCGTTAGGGGAGACATCTCGCGTGTGGCGTCAACAAACGCCGACCACCCGTGGTGATCACTCCGCAGCGACGGGGCGGCTTTGGGCCACGTCGCTGGTCTCGACTTCTATGCCCGTCCCGGTTTGTCGCTGGTCCTCGTTTGACCGAGCGCCGGGTCGCGCAAGGCGGCTTGTGTCGCACCCGTGAATAGGGCGACCGCCGCCAAGTTAACACGGAACCTGCACGCCACACGGGGTGGGGCGTGACGAAGCCACAACGACATCGGGGCCGGCATTCCGCAGCCGTTGCGCCGTCGCGTGGCCGTCTCCGTCGGGCGCCTGTGTCGCTTCCGAGCTACCCCGGGTCGCAAAACCGGGGGGGCCGCTGGAGGCCGGCCTGTTCGGCTGGCAAACGCGACACAGGTGGTCCGACACCACACTGCTTGAGGGCTACTTGGGGAGAGACGCCCCAGGGGTACGCCTGGTGAACCTCCGCCTTGCTGCTGGCGGTGTTATCACCACGAGCCGGGTCACCTTGAGGGGGACGCCGTGCTTGTTTGGCCGAAGTATTCCCCCCCGATTCCGCTCTGTCAAGCGGGGAAAGATGGATTCTGCCGCCATCGCCCCCCCGGAGGGGCGCCGCCCGGCCCGGCGCAACAACCGGCAAACTTCCGCCAAAGCGTACGACCCCTACCAGCCGATGCTGGGGGTAGCGAGCGCTGCGCCACCGCGCTGCCCGATTGCCTCTCCCTTCGCGACGGCGATTCCGAGGACCTCACCATGTCCAGTTTTCGTGCTTGCACCGCGCTTGTGATTCTCCTCGTCGCCCCGGTGATGGCGGTCGCGAACGACGCCGGCATCGCCTGGCGCACCGACCTGGCCGCCGCGCAGACCGAGGCCCAGCGCTCGGGCAAGCTCGTGCTGCTCCACTTCTGGACCGAGACCTGCGGCCCGTGCAAGTTGCTCGAGACGCGCGTCTTCTCGCAGCCGGGCGTCGCCCCGGCCGTCGAGGCGAACTACGTCCCCGTGAAAGTCAACGCCAACGAAGCCCCGCAGCTCGTGCAGGCGTACGGCATCACCAAGGTCCCGACCGACGTCGTGACTTCGCCGACCGGCGAGATGGTGAGGTCGTTCGTCAGCCCGGCCACGCCGATGGGTTACCTCGCGCTGGCGAACGAGATCGCGACGTCCGTTCGCGACCGCTCCGGCGCGCCGTACCAGGCGATGGCCGAGGCGTCTCCCTACGGCCAAGCCGCGTCGGTCGCCGCGAACACGGCCCAGCAGATCAACAGCGCCGCGGATTCCAGTTACCAGCAATTCAAGAACGCGAACGTGGGGGCCCCCGCGTCGATGATCGCACAGCCCGCCGTGGACGGCGCGGCGGCCGTTGGGAACCGCTACGCGATGGCCGCTCCGACGGCTGTGATGCAGCAGCCCGCTCAGCAGGTCGCGGCCGCGGCGCCATCGCAGGCCTCGTCGCAGGCCAACCCGTACGCTTCGAACTTCAGCGTCGCCGCCGCGCCCGTCGCCGCGCCGGCGCCGATGCAGCCCGCCGCTCAACAGGTCGCGAGCGCGGCGCCCGCCGTGCAGCCGGCCCAGCCCGCTGCGGCTGCCACTCCGCAGCTCCCCGCCGGGAGCCCGCCGCTGGGCTTCGAGGGGTTCTGCCCGGTGACGATGAAGAGCGAGTGGAAGTGGACTCGGGGTGACGCCCAGTGGGGCGCCATCCACCGCGGCCGGACTTACCTGTTCGCCAGCGCAGTCGCCCGCGACACGTTCCTTGCCAGCCCCGACGAGTACAGCCCGGCGCTCGCCGGGTCGGACCCGGTCCTGGCGGTCGAGTCTCGCCAGTCGGTCGCCGGGACGCGCGAGTACGCCCTGGAGTACCGGGGCAAGTTCTACCTGTTCGCGAACGAGCAGACGCTGAACAAGTTTTGGACCGACGCCGACGGCTACGCCGACGGCGCCGAGCGGATCGCCAACACGACCGCGGGCGACACGGTCCTTCGATAGCGACAAGGGCCGACCATCCGTCGGCCCGCGAGCGGACAGCTCGGGGGGGCGCCGATCCCGCGGCGAGTTCTTACTCGTCGCGGATCGTGCGTTGTAGCTGGATCACTTGCGCGCGGACCTCTTCCATCCCGGGGTTCAGCCGCAGCGCCCGCCGGAACGCCTCGAGCGCTCCGACCGGGTTATCCTGCATCAGGTAGCACTGACCCATCCCCGCCGCGGCGGTGAAGTGGTAGGGGTTGATCTCGAGCGCCTGGTGGCAGTTGCGAATCGCCGCTTCGTACTGCCCGAGGTGGAAGTGGGCCGTGCCGCGCAGGCACCACGCCTCGGCGATCCAGGGCGAGTCGTGGATGAGCTCGGTCGCGAGCCGCACGACGTCGTCGTAGCGCTTCGCCTGGTTGAGCCGCGCGAGGTTCTGGAGCGCCATCCGCTGTTCGCGGCTGCCGACCCGCCGCCAGAGCTCGCGGATGCCGCTCTCGGCGATCGTGCGGACGCCGCGATCGCGATCGGTGAGCGCCCGACCGACTACGGAGTTCGACGCGTAGTCCCCCATGAACCCCAGGGCGAGGACGGCCCCCCGCCTGGCGCCACGGTCCCCCATCTCGGCGAGTCGCTCGAGGGTCGGGCACGTGTAGTGCTTCGACACGCGTTTGATGAACCCCGCCGAGTCCTGCTCGTTGAGGTACCGCTCGTAATCGGCGACGATGCGGGGGACGCGGGGGGGCGACGAAGGGTCCACGGCGGTCGTCTCGTATGCCGGGCATCGACGCCGTCCAACGCGCCCCACCCGCTGGGAGGAATCGCGGCCGAGTTCCTTGCCGAAAGGTTCGAGGCGTTCGCCACGGGGGCGAGGCGCTGCGAGGTCCCGTCAGCCGGCCGCGGTTGGTCAGGACTCGGCCGGGCGCAGCGCCCGGTGTGGTCCCCCACCAGCTAGGCCTGAGTTTAATCGGGTCGGCCCCACGCACAACGAAAAATGCGTCGTCGCGCCGTCAATGAAACGAGAGCAATCCGATGCGAAGAAGCTTGACAAGCCGCGCCGCCCCGTTCCTGCAAGTCGGAGCGATAGCGTTGCTTTCTGCGGCCGCTTCGATCGCCGTCGCGCAGTCGCCGATGACGCCCGCGCGGCCCACGAGCGAGCGCGAGCTCGACCTGCTGTTGCGCCGCCGCGTGTCGCTCACGCTCCACGCCGCGCCGGCGGGGGAGGCGCTCGCGAAACTCGCCGCGGGGACGAAGCTGCCGATGGTGCTCGACCGCCGCATCGACCGCGGCAAGGGGATCGACCTTGCGGCGCGCGAGGCGTCGCTGCTCGACGTCGTCGCCGAAGTCGGGGCGCACGTCGATGCCCGACCCGTGGCGTGGAACGGCGTTCTCTACGTGGGGCCGCGGGGGATTGGGGACCGGCTTGTCGCGCTGAGCCGCGAGCGACGGAGGGACGTCGCGCGACTTGCCCCCGCCGAACGGGGCCCGTTCAGGGACGTCGCCCCGATCGCGTGGAAGCGGCTCGCCGAGCCGCGCGACGTCGTTGCCGATCGCCTGAAGCAGGCCGGCCTGCGGCTCGAGAACCCCGACACGATCCCGCACGACCTGTGGGACGCGGGGGGCGTCCCGCCGATGCAACTGGCCGACCAGTTGACGCTGCTGCTGGTGCAGTTCGACCTCGCGTGGGCGCCTGCGGACAACGGCGACGCGGTCGAGGTCGCGCCGCTAACGAGCCGTTAGAGCGCACGAAAAAAGCCGCAGCGACGGGGCGCTGCGGCTCTGGGGAGCGTCGTGATTTGTCGAGCGTTCGAAGCGATTCGCTCAGCAGCCGTGCTTCTCGAGCTTCTCGCGGAGCGTCTCGGCGGTGAACGGCTTCACCAGGTAGTCGCTGACCCCGGCCTGGATCGCCTCGAGGACGCGCGACTTCTCGGCCTCGGTGGTGACCATGATGATGGTCACGTTCGGGTCGAGCTTGCGGACCTCTTGGATCACCTCGAGGCCGTTCTTACGCGGCATGTTCCAGTCGGTCAGGACCAGGTCAAACTCTCCCGGCTTGAACAGGCTGAGCGCCTCTTCGCCGTCGGCGGCTTCGACCGCGCTGGGGACGCCGACCGCGTTGAGCGAGCGGAGGATGATCTTCCGCATCGTGCTGGAATCGTCGGCGACTAGGACGCGCGTGCTCATGGTGTCTCGCCTTGGGTAGTTGAGTGTCGCTGGCCCGTAGTCGTTCGGGCGCGGGCTTGGGGGCGATCGCTGCGGGACGTTCGCGTCACGGGGGAAGCCCGTGGCCAACGACCCACGGCGACACGCCGCGCTCCGTTGACGACGAAAACTACGTCACGCGGGGGGGCAGTCAACCAGACGTGCGGTGCGGTAATCCGGGTCGGTCACCCGCCGTCTGCGGGTCGCCCGAGCGAAGGCGCCTAGGCGCCGAGCAGCTTGCCGAGCTGCTCTTGGATGACGCCGGTGATCCGGCCGCGGAAGAGCGTGGCCGCAAGCGGTAAATCCCCTTCAACCCGCACTCGCTCTTCTTCGACGGTGAGCGACCCGCTGATACGGAATCCCATCGCCGAGAACGAAAAATCCGAGCGGTCGCCGGCCCACGACTGTTGGAAGTCCGACAATTGGTCGGCGTATTGCGTGCGGAGTTTCTCCGAGAACCCGTGCAACCGCGCCACGGCTTGTTCTTTGCCGAGTGGGTTGGGGACCGAGAGGTCGAACTTGGGCACGGTTATGTTCGCGGAACGAAAGAGGGGTCTAGTGGACGGGAAGCCGTGCATCGTCTTCGCGGGCCGCCCCGGCGACAAGCCGCTTCGCCTCGGCCACGAGCGCCGCATCGACCGTGCCGGCGCGTCCGCCGATGCAGACCGCGCCGCGCACGCCAACCAGCGCGGGGCCGAGCCCCGCGGCTTCGGCGAGCGTTTCGTCGCGGAGTTGGCCGGCGAGCGCCAAACGGACCCCCACGCGCCGGGCGTCGGCGACGAACGAGGCGACGCGCTCGACGGCGATCGCGCGGAACAGGCCCCCCCCCTCCTTGCGCCACGTGTCGATCAACAGCCAGCCGAAGCCCGCTTGCGGCGCTTCGCGGATCACGGAGGCCGGATCGGGGGCGTCGGCCTCCGCGAAGTCGGCGTACGAGCAGGGAACGAGCTGGACATCCGTCGGGGCCGCGGTGCGGAGCGCTTCGACCAGTCCGTGGCGCCGCTCGGCGTTCGCCAGCCGCGACAGGCCGAACTTGACCATCGACACGCCGCGAACGGCTGCCAGATCGATGGCCGCGCCGATCTCGTCGGCCAGCTCCCCGGCGGCGACGGTCACCGCGGCGCGCCCCGCAACGGCATCGACGACCGAGCGGGCGACCGCAACACTGGCGGCGCCTAGTGGCCCCCTCGCGGGGTCCTTTACGTCGATCACGTCGGCCCCACCCGCGAGCGCAGCGAGCGCCTCGGCCGCCGAGCGGACGCTCACCAGCAGCCGGGGGCTTGCGCCGCGGTCGGATTCGCCGCGTCGGGGCGGCGGGAGGGGGTGGGCCGGATCGATCGGTCGCTCCGATGGCGCTGCCCACGGGGTGCGCCGGTTGGCGCAACTCGTTTCCCCGTCGCGACGTCGGGCTGTCGGGGTGGCGTGGGCCTGCATACACTAACAGGACAAGAACGCGGCTCGCCAGCGGATCGGCGGGCGCCGTGGTTCCCCCCCGTGCTGCTCCCCCTGTACCGCCCCCCTCGATCGACCCTCCTCCCAGCGTCCCCGGGAGGAATTGCCTGTGTCCCACGAGACGATCCTCACCGCGGAAGCCCTCGCCGACCTGTGCCGTCGGCTGCGAGGGGCTGACCGGATCGGCTTCGACACGGAGTTCGTCTCCGAGGACACGTTCCGGCCGGAGCTCTGCCTGGTGCAGGTCGTGGCGGACGGGGTCCTGGCGGTGATCGACCCGCAGCAGGTCCCCGACCTGACCGAGTTCTGGGAAGTGCTGGCCGACGGGTCGCACACCACGATCGTCCACGCGGCGCGGGAAGAGATCAACTTCTGCCTGCACGCGATCGGGCGCCCCCCGGCGAACCTATTCGACACGCAGCTCGCCGCCGGCCTCTGCAGCGCCGAGTACCCAGCGGCCTACAGCTCGGTCGTCGCGCGGTTCCTCAGCAAGCGCCCCAACAAGGGGGAGCAGCGGACCGACTGGCGCCGCCGACCGCTGACCGACGCGCAGATCGAGTACGCCCTGGAGGACGTCCGCTACCTGTTCGTGCTGCACGACAAGATCACCGAACGGCTGACGAAGCACGGTCGCGAGCAATGGCTAGCCGACGAGACGGCCGCCTTTGTCGAAGAGGTCACCACGGCGCGGGGCCGCGAACGGTGGCGCAAGGTGTCGGGGATCGGCAGCCTGCCGGTCCGCAGCCTGGCGATCGTCCGCGAGCTGTGGCGCTGGCGCCAAGCCGAGGCCGAGCGCCGCGACCTGCCTGCCCGCCGCGTCCTGCGCGACGACCTGATCGTCGAGCTGGCGAAGAAGAAGTCCGACCGCGAGGACAAGATCCGCGCGCTGCGCGGCATGCTGCACGGCCAGCTCAAGAAGGCGATCCCCGAGATCGCCGAGTGCGTCAAGCGGGGCCTCGAGGCCACGACCGACGACCTGTTCGGCCCGCGTCGCCCGCCACCGCCACCGCAGCTCAACCTGCTGGGGCAGTTCCTCGCGCCGGCGATCACGAGCATCTGCAACCGGGCCGAGGTCGCCGCAAGCCTGGCCGGGACCGCGACCGACGTGCGCGAGCTGATCAGCCACCGCCTGGGCTTTGGGACCGAAGACGACGAGCCGCCGGCGCTCGCGTCGGGCTGGCGCGCCGAGCTGATCGGCAACCTGATCGACGACCTGCTCGCCGGTCGCAAGTCGATCCGCATCGGCGACCCGCTCAGCGAGCAGCCGCTCGAGTTCGACGCGACACCGGGGGTGTAGGGCGGGCTGCCACCCGTCTCATTCGGGTCTCGCCTTCGTTCAGCGCCGTTTGAGCGCCGTCGCAACCCACGCCGGGTTCTCGGCGTACCAGCGGACGGTCGCATCGACCCCTTCGTCGAGGGGAACGCGCGGCGCCCAGCCGAGCTCGGTCCGGAGTTTCGTGCAGTCGAGGGCGTAGCGGCGGTCGTGGCCGGGGCGGTCTTCGACGTGCGAGACAAGCTCAAACGACGGGCGCTCGTTCGGCCGGAGCTGGTCCACCGCGTCGCAAGTGAGCCGCACGAGATCGAGGTTCGTGACCCCCGCGCCGGGGCCGACGTGGTACGCCTCGCCATCGACCCCCTGTTCGAGCACCGCCAGCAGCGCCGTGCAGAAGTCATCGACGTGCAGCCATTCGCGCACCTGGAGGCCGTCGCCGTAGATCGGCAGGGGCTCGCCCGACAGCGCGCGGAGCGTCACCAGCGGCAGCAGCTTCTCGGGGAACTGGCGCGGCCCGTAGTTGTTCGTTGCATGGAGGACGATCGAGCGCTGGCCGTAGGTCGTCCTGTAGGCCTGCACCATGTGGTCGGCCCCCCCCTTGCTCGCCGAGTAAGGAGAGCTCGGGGAGTACGGGTCCCCCTCGCGCGCCGCGCGGCCGGGGGCGAGGGAACCGTAGACCTCGTCGGTCGAAACGTGGACCAGGCGCAGCGTGTCGGCCCGCGGATCACCACACTTTGCGAGCGCGTCGCGTCGGACGAGCCAGGCCCTCACAACGGTCGCCGTCCCGAGGACGTTCGTGCGGACGAACTCCGCCGGGGCGGCGATCGACCGATCGACGTGCGACTCGGCCGCCAGGTGCAGCAGCGCGTCGGCGTCGAAGGCCTCGATGGCGGCCGACAGCCCCTCGACGTCGCAGACGTCCCCCTGGACGAAGCGGTAGCGGGGGTGCGCGGCGACGTCGGCGACCGACTCGGGGAGCCCGGCGTAGGTCAGGGCGTCGTAGTTGAGGACCTCGTAGCCGCCGCCGGCCAGCAGCGCCCGAACCACAGCGCTGCCAATAAACCCGCACCCCCCGGTAACGACGACGCGGCGTTGGGGAGACGGCTTGAGCACGGCAGCGGGGTAGGCGAGGGGAGCGGGCGCCGGGGCGTCTCCCCATGCTAATCGCCGAGGGGGCCGGCGCCGACGCGAACCGCCTGCCTTATTACGGCGACACGGCGCCCCCCTCGGGGCGGTCGGGCCCCTTCCAGGGGTCCGTCGTCGTGAGGCTCCCGTCGGGGAGCTCCCAATGGAGGATCCCGTTGATCGAGTAGACGCAGGGGACGCCAGCACGGCGGGCTTCTTCCTGAGCGGCGCGGACCCCCGCGTTCGCCATGGTCTCTACTTCGGCGGCGAACCGGAGCACCCGCTCGGAGACGTCATCGGTCGCTGACGCTGCTTCAAACATGGTCGCTCTCCACGATGTCGAGGAATTCTCTGACCGAACAGGCGTCGAGCACCTTCGACAGTATACGATCGCCCATCGCTACGCGGCGCATCATCGACTGACGGTTGTCTGACAACGTCCAGACGTCCGCCATTGATCGATAGGTTAACCAGAAGTTGCGGATGCTGCGATAAAACCGGCGCATCACGTCGTCGTCGGGAACGTGGTGGCCGCCCAGACGAACCCGGTGAGCTACGCGCGCGATGCTAGTTCGCGGCTCATCGACGAACGTGAACGCGACCTCGACCTGGAAGCCAAGCGCTCGAGCGCGCTCGAGGTTGCGCCCGATCGACCGACCCGATAGCGTCGATTCGACGATCAGATCGCGTTCCCCATTCAATGCAACCTCGAGCCGCTCGACGAACTCGCGACCGGCGGCGGCCGCGACGGACTCGGGCTTGCCAGGCGCGAGCTCCGCGGCGATCAAGTCGGCGCCCAGGTAGAGCCAGTCGCCACGATCGAGATACGACTTGGCCAGCGTTGTCTTTCCGGCGCCATTGGGGCCCCCAACGACCAGCAGCCTTTTCGCCATAGTTGCTTCCCCGTCGTACTGAACCGGGCTCGTGCACAACGCCTCACCGCGGCGTGAAGTCCGTGTCGGCTTCGATCCCCAGGACGAACGCGCACAGCAGGTCCGCGGCGCGGTCGAGGTCCTCCAGCGAGATCACCTCCACGGCGCTGTGCATGTAGCGGTTGGGGATGCTCACCAGGCCGGTCGCGACCCCCGCGCGGGCGATCTGGATCGAGTTGGCGTCGGTCCCCGAGCCGCGTCCCAGGGCGTTCCACTGGATCGCGATCTCTTGCTGCTCGGCCGCGTAGCGCAGGCGATCGACGACCACCGGGTTCATGTTCGGGCCGCGCGTCAGCACCGGGCCGGCGCCGATCTTGATGTCGCATTCCTGCGTCTTGTCGATCATCGGGCAGTCGGTGGCGTGCGTCACATCGACCGCCACACCGACGTGCGGGTCGATGCCGTGGGCGCTCGTGGTCGCGCCGCGCAGGCCGATCTCCTCTTGCACGGTCGAGACGGCGTAGACGGCGACCTTCAGGCCCCCCTTCTTCTGCGCGCGACGCAGCGCTTCGACGCAGACCCACAAGCCCGTCTTGTCGTCCATGCCGGGGGAGTTCGCCAGGTTGTTGCGCATCTCTTGGTAGCCGAGCTGGAGGGTCACGCAGTCGCCGACCCGCACGACGCTCGCCGCCTCGGTCTTGTCCTTGGCGCCGATGTCGAGCCACAGCTCCTTCTGCTTGACGGCGACCTTGCGCTCGTCCTGGTCCAGCAGGTGGATCGCCTTGCGCGAGATCACCCCCACCACGGGGCCCGAGTCGGTGTGGATCGTCATCCGCTGGCCGATCAGTTGCTGCGGGTCCCAGCCGCCGATCGGGTTCGTGTAGATGAACCCCAGGTCGTCAATGTAGGTGACGATCAGCCCGATCTGATCGCAGTGCCCGGCCAGCATCACGCGCAGCGGGGCGTCGGCGTTGCAGACGCTGATCACGTTGCCGTGCAGGTCGGTGCGGACCGCGTCGGCGAACTTCACCGTGTAGTCGCGGACAACCTGCTGGATTGCCTGCTCGTAGCCCGAGGGGCTGGGGGTCTCGAGCAGCTTGACGAAGAATTTTTTGGCGGCGGCGTCCATGAGGGGGGCGGGGCTCCTTCCTGGGGGAGAATCGGCGGGGGGGCGAGCCGCCTAGGCTAGCAGACCCCCGGTGCCCCGTTAGGGGGCCGGTCGAGCCGGCTGGGGCGAGTTTGCCGATTCTGCTCAACGCGCCGCGCGAGGCTTGCCGATGACTCTCCCGAGGGCTCGCCACGCGCCGCGCTTGCGGTCGCGTCGAGCGGCGCCCTCTCAGCATGCGGCGCCAGCGGCGCTCGCCACGCTTACTCGGGGACTCGACCGATGCTCGCCGATCGACTGCGGATGCTCGCCCTCCTCGCCGCCCTGAGCCTCGGCTCGACTGGCTGCGGCCTACTCGGCTACGGCCGCTGCGGCGGCGGTTGCGGCGACATGAGCTGTGCGATGGGAGGGGGCTGCGGGGCCGATCTGGGATGCGCGGTCGAGCCGGGCTGCGGCGTCGAGCCGAGTTGCGGCTGCGGCGGCGGTGGGTGCGGCATCGGCCGCTCGTACGCCGGCCAGCGGTGGATCGGCGACTGCGCGTGCCGCGGGCCCGAATGGAACTTCTGCACGGATGGTTGCCACGGCGGCTGCGCCGGTGGTTGCCACGACGGTGGTGGCGGCGCCTGCGCCGAGCCGGCCTGCGACTGCGGCGACGCCGGTTGCGGCGACGTGGCGTGTGGCGGCGACGTGTCCTGTGGAATGCAGCCGGGATGCGGCTGCGAGCCGACCTGCGGCGCGAGCCCCTGCTCGTGCGGTCGCTGCCCGATGGGTCGCCTCGGTGATGGGGTCCTGGGGGGCCTCGATTGCATCGCCAGCGAGGTCCGCGCCGTGTTCCGCCCCCTCTTCGGCTGCGGCGGTTGCGACAGCGAGCTCTACTGGAACGAGTGGCACAACGACCCGCCGCGCTGCAACGACCCGTGCGACCCGTGCGGCAACTGGGTCGGTCCCGCGGGGGGCCACGCCCACGCGGCGCCTTTCGAGCACGACTACATGCCGAACGAGATGGCGTCGCGCGGCGCGAAGGTCGCGACGAAGCCCGGGCAGCTGAAGAAGCTGCACTGAGCGGCGCGGGTCGGTCGTGAAGCTGAACCGCCAAGACGCCACGAGCGCCAAGGCCGCCAGGGTTTTGCGACCGTGTCGGTGGACGTGGGTTCTTCTGCTTGGATGTGCGTGTGGCACGCTCAGCGGCGAGCACGCGTTCCGTTCGCCGCTAGCACGCCGAGCCCCAGCAGCAAGCAGGCGGCCGGCTCGGGGATCGGTGTTCCGGTGAGCGCGCCCTCGCCGTAGTGGGCGGCCCACATGGCGTGGTCGGCCCAGTTGACGACGCCGTCGCCGTTGCCCCCGCCGTTGAGCGCGCCCTCGCCCGTGGCCGACAGGTTGTCACGCCAGACCGAGTAGTCGGCGCCGTTGACCAGTCCGTCGCCGTTGAAGTCGCCGGGCGTGGCATCGACGACCCTCAGCAGGACCTGATTGCGGGTCGTCACGAGGTCCCATCGCAGGCCCGGCGCGATCGGCGGGGCGCTCCGCAGCACGGGCCTACCGGTGATCGGTCCCGTGGAGGAGAGCACGCCGAAGATGTCCCCCCTCGAAGGGACAAAGCCCCCTGACAGGATCACGTCGAGCGGCGAGCCGGTGAAGGTCGTTACGCCGACGACTTCGACGAGGCCGAGGTCGCTGACGCTGCCGTTTCCGGCGATGCCCACCGCCAGAGATGACGCGCCGATGGACAGCCCACCGAGGAACACCGCCCGGGACCCTGCCTGGACTGTTAGTCCGCCACTGCCGCTTCCCGGCAGGTAGCTTACGTTGTCGTGGAACGTCAGTGTGCTGACGCCGGTGGCCACGACCTGGCCTCGGGCCTGAGACGTGATCGCTCCGTAGACGTGATTGTCGCCTCCTAGGGCGACGAGCAGACCGGCGTTGCCTGACGCCGATCCCCTGTCACCGGAGGAAACGTTGCTCCGAAGGGTCCCGCCGTTGAGTTCGATTGTCCCGACCAGCAATCCGAGCCTCGAGTCGTTGTACCACGGGTTTGACCGGAGCTCCCCGCCGGTCACAGTGATCCTACCGGTGTTGGAAACGATCGACCCCGACACTGCCGTCAGCGTCTCCCCGGCCCGACGACGATCGACCCGCTGTTGGAGAACGCCGCTTGCGACGTATAGGTGCCCGACCCTCGGATGACCCCGCTGTTGCTGATCGTCGATGCGCGTACGAATCCGCCTGACAACATCACTTCGCCACGAGAACCGATGGTGAGTGACCCGGCTGTCACCGTCGCGCCGTCTCGCACTTGGAGTAGGCCAGCGGATTGGCTTCCAACAGCAAGCGAATTGACATGCGCCGACGATCCTTGGCCTGTCAGCGACAGCGACGCGTAGAACGCGCCTTGTCCAACGGAGGATGGCCCCGTGACGATCAAACGTCCACCGTCGCGGATTTCGACCTCTCCAAGAGACGACGGCGACCTGCCGATCGTGACGCCGTTCGCCCGCCACAAGGACCCTGCACCGACGACTTCAACGTACCCGGGAGCACTCACGCTTTCGGACAGACCACCGACGGACGCAGTCGAGGAGTCGAGCACCGACCCGCCATCGACACGCACACGGCCGTAGGTTAGTCCCCCGACGTTGAGCGGCGCCGGCGTGCCGGTCGAGACTCCCGTCACGCTCCCTTCGATCGAGATCGCCGCGAGCGCGGGCGCCGCAATCAGCATCCAAACGACCACCGCCGCAAGCATCCGGTTTCGCAAGAACGTCTTCATCGCGCACCCCCTGCACGTGTCACGAACGACAGCCCCCGAGCGCGTGAAGGTACGGCGGGTTCCGTCGGTCCGTCAAACAAGGCGGGACGGAATTCCCGTTCTGAGACGCCGTTCCCCGGCGCACAACGACGAGTGTGTATCAAAACGACGCAGAATCGTGGTCAACGAGCGAGCCAATCCCGAATCGAGACGCGCTGCGGCGTCCTCGGCTTGCTTCGCGCGCGGCTCAACAGAACGAGGTCGCCGTCCGCGTAGCGCGTCCTCTGCGCCTTTGCGCCTCTGCGTGAGATTTCCTCACAGCCCGAACAGCCGCCGCGCGTTGGCCGTCGTCTGACGCGCGAACTCCTCGAACGACTCGCCGCGCGTTTCGGCCAACAGCCGCGCGGTGTGCGCTACGTGCGCCGGCTCGTTGCGCCGGACCTTGCGGACCGGCTCGGGGGAGAGGTACGGCGCGTCGGTCTCGACGAGCAAGCTCTCCAGCGGCACGGCGGCCGCCACGCGTCGCAGCTCGTCCGACTTCTTGTAAGTGACCATCCCGGCGAAGCTCACGCAGAGGCCGAGTTCGACCGCGGCGAGCGCCCCGTCGAGCGTGCCGGTGTAGCTGTGCATCACGCCGCTCAAGGGCCCCCGCTCGCGTGCTTCAGCGAGCATCGCCAGGACTTCGGCTTCGCAGTCGCGCAGGTGGATCACCACTGGCAGGCCGGACGACTGCGACAGCCTGAGGTGGCGGTCGAAGTAGTCCTGCTGCATCGCGAACGGCGTGTGGTCCCAGAAGCGGTCGAGCCCCGTCTCGCCGAGCGCGACGACCCCCGGTGACGCGGCTAGCGCGACGACGCGGTCCCAGTCCCGCGGCGCCGCCTGGGCGACGTCGTTCGGCTGGATGCCCACCGCGGCGTGGACCATCGCGTGCTGTGCGGCGAGGCGGACCGTCGCTTCGCTCGACGCGGCGTCGATCCCCACGGCCAGCACGTCGAGAACCCCGGCCGCGCGGGCCCGCGCGCGGACCTGCGGACGGTCGGCGGCGAAGGCCGGTTGGTCGAGGTGCGCGTGGGTGTCGAACAGCATCGCCCGTCCTTAAGCCGCCGGTTTGCCGTCGAGGGCCAGCTTGAGCTTAGCGGCGTGGGCCTCGGTGGCGCGGGCCGCTTCGGCGACGAGGCGTTCGTCGTCGGGGGCGAGGGCCAGCTCGTCGATGCAGTCGCGGAGCCGTTTCGCGTCGTCGAGCAGCAAGTCCGCCGCGCGGCGCGCCGTGTAGCGCACCGCGAGGTCGTTCGTCGAGGTGAACTCCATCGGGAACTCGACCAGCGGCGGCTCGGTCGCGAAGTGGGCGAGGCGGTCGGCGAGCCGCTCGCAGAGCTCGTCCTGCTCGGCGACGACTTGCTGCAGCGCGGTGAACACGGCCCCGTCGGCCAGCGGCACGTGCGGCCGCGCGTACGCCAGGTACTGCGGCAGCCCCGCGCGGAGCACCTTGTAGGCGAGTTTCAGCGTGCGGATGGTGGCGCGGTTGGGCAACGTTGGGCGATTGGCTGGCGGCTATTGGCTGCTGGCTATCGGCGACGCCGACGAGCCGACGACATGGTCAATCGAACAGGCCGCGCGCGGCGGCGTCGGCGGCCGACGCGAGGGACTCGGGCAACAGGCCCAGCAGCAAGATCGGCAAGGCGGCGACCGCGAGCAGCGCGAGCCCCGCCGCGGGGATCGCCGCGGGGAGACGCTTCTCGTCGGGCGCATCGAGGAACATCGTCCGCACGACACGCAGGTAGTAGACCAGCGACACGGCCGTGTTCACGACGGCGACGGCGAGCAGCACGTTGGTGACTAAGCTCCCGGCCTCGGCCAGCGAGCGTAGCGCGGCGAGCTTGCCCCAGAACCCGACCAGCGGGGGCAACCCCAACAGGCCGAGCAGCGACGCGGCGAGCGCGACCGCGACGACCGGCGCGGCGTAGACGAGCCCCGCGTAGTCGGCGATCTGCTCGCTGCGCAGCGAGTTGCGCAGCAGCGCCACGGCGGCGAACGCCGTGAAGTTTAGGAAGACGTAGCCACCGGCGTAGAACAACACGGCGGCGGCTGCGCGGTTGGCGGCGGCCGGGTCGGCGCCGGCGACGAGGATCGCCACGGCGACCGGCATCAGCAAGTACCCGGCGTGGGCGATTGTCGAGTAAGCGAGCATCCGCTTCATGTTCGCCTGTTTGAGCGCGGCGAAGTTCCCCAGCGTGCAGGTGGCCGCCGCGGTGAGCGCGACGAGCGACCCCAAGAACGTCCGGATGGGCTCGAGCGGGGCCTCGGCGACCGAGGCCGCGACGAGCTGCGTCGTTGCCGTGCCGATGCGCGCCGCGGCGGCGTCCTCGGCGGTCGACCCGGCGATCGCTGCCGCCAGGCGCAGCGCAAGCACGAGCGCCGCCCCTTTCGAGGCCACCGACAGGAAGGCCCCGACCTCGGCCGGCGCCCCGGCGAACACGTCGGGGGCCCACGAGTGGAACGGCACGGCGGAGAGCTTGAACGCCAGCCCAGCGCAGACCATCACGCTCGCCAGCGCGAGGACCATCAGCACGCCCCGCCCGGCCGCGTCGCCGGCGAGCCCCACGACTTCGAGGGCCGCTAGGCGCTGGCCGATCGTCGGCAGGTGGGCCGTGCCGAGCAGGCCCGCCGCCAGGCTCATGCCGTACAGCATGACCCCCGCCGCGGCCGCGCCGTAAAGCGAGTACTTGAGGGCCGCCTCGCCCGACAAGCGCCGCCCCTTGATGAACCCGGCCAGCACGTACGAGGGGACGCTCGCCATCTCGACCCCCAGCACCACGGTCATCAAGTGGTTCGCGCGGCACATGAGGCACATCCCCAGCAGCGCCCCCAGGACGAGTGTGAAGTAGTCCTGGCCGTCGTCGCGCGTCGCCAGTCCCGTCACGCGCGAGAGGACCGCGTAGAGGACGCCGAACCCCACGAGCAGCCCGCGCGCGTAAACGCCGGTCGCGTCGTGGACCAGCATGCCGGTGAAAAGCTCGATCCGGGGGATTGCCACGAGCCCCCCGCGGGCTTCGGCGGCGACGCCCGCACACGCGACGAGCAACCCCGCGAGTGCGAACCAGAACGACTCGACCCGTCGCAGCCCGGGGAGCACGCGCGCAAGCAGGATGACCACGATCGTCGCCGCGAGCGCGCACTCCGGCACAAAGAGCGGGAGGCTGACCGCAGTCGTGTCAGCGCTGAGCGACGGGACGAGCTTCGAGAGCATTTCGCTCGGCGGGAACAAGGAGGGGTTGGGCCACGACGCCAGCAGTGTGCGGCCGCGCGAGCTCGGCGGCGGTGGCGGCGAGCACCGGCTCGGTGCGGTCGAGGACCACCCCCGGGCGGACGCCTAGCCAGACCGCCGCGACGACCAGCGGCACGATCACGCACAGCTCGCGCGGCGTGATCGGAGTGAGCCCCTCGGCGTGGGGCCCGACGTACTCGGGGCCGAAGTACGCCTTGCGGGCTGCGCGAAGCGTGTAGGCGGCGGTCAGCACGGTGACGGCGGCGGTCGCCAGCGCGGCGGCAGGGTGGAACGACCAGGTCGGCAGCAGCACCAGCAGTTCGCCGACGAACCCGCACAGCCCCGGCAGGCCGACGCTCGCCATCAGCAGGACGAGCGCGAGCCCGCTCGCAAGCGGCATCGGCCCGAAGAGCCCGCCGAGCTCGTCGAGCCGTCGGTGGTGGACGCGGTCGTAGACCATCCCCACCGCAAAGAAGAGCCCCGCCGAGGTCACGCCGTGCGCGACCATCTGGAACACGGCCCCTGAGGCGCCGACGAGCCAGCGGTCGGCGTTCCACACCAGCGGCTCGCCCGTAAAGGCGGGGACGCCGCCGACCGCCAGGCCGAGGAGCACGTAGCCCATGTGGCTCACCGAGCTGTAGGCGACGAGCCGCTTGAAGTCGTCTTGCCCCAGCGCCGCGAGCGCCCCCCAGAACATGCCGACGATCCCCACGAGGGCGACGACGCCGGCGAGCTCGGCCGACGCGGTGGGGCACATCGGCCACGCGATCCGCACCAACCCGTACCCGCCGAGCTTCAGCAGCACGCCGGCCAGCAGCATCGAGACGGGGCTCGGCGCCTCGACGTGCGCCTCGGGGAGCCACGTGTGGAGCGGCACCGCGGGGAGCTTTACGGCGAGGCCGACTAGCAGCAGGACGAACACCCACCACTCGAGCGAGCGGCCCCACCAGCGGGCGCCGGCCAGGCTCTGCGTCTCGGAGTTCATCGCCACCAGCGCGAGCAGGTTGAACGTGCGCAGCGGCTTGCCCGTGGCCTGGGCGTCGGCGAAGCGCACGGCGGCGGGAGAGGATTCGGCGAGCCACGCGTCGAGCGCGGCCGAAGCGGCCGCGGGGTCGGCGGCGATCGTGACCGCGTCGCGCCCCAGCAGACCGGTGCGCGCGAGCGTCCCGGGAGCGAGCTCCGTTAGGTCGCTGTAGGCGTAGGCCACCAGGCCCGCGGCGAGCATCAGCAGGCTGCCGACGAGCGTGTACAGGAAGAACTTCAGCGCGGCGTGGGCTCGCTTGTGGCCCCCCCAGTACCCGATGAGGAAGTACATCGGGATGAGGATCAGTTCCCAGAACACGTAGAACAGCACGAAGTCGAGCGCCAGGAACACCCCCAGCGTGCCGGCCTCGACGAGCAGCAGCAGCATCGCGTAGAGCCGCGGGCGGCGCTGGTCGGGCCACGCGGCGACGAGCACCAGGGGCGCAAGGCTCGCGGTGAGCAGCACCAGGGGGAGGCTCAACCCATCGACGCCGAGGAGGAACTCGCAGCCGATCGAGGGCGCCCACTCGGCCGAAGCGAGCGCGCCGAGGCCCGCGGTCGTCGCGTCGATGCGAACCGAGTCAGGCCCTATCGCCAGCAGCCAGGCGAGCAGCGCGACGACAAGCGAGACGCCGAGTGCGAACGACTTCGCGAGCCGCACGGCCCCCGCGGGGATCGCCAGCAGCGCGGCGGCGCCGACCGCCGGCAGCAGCACGATCGCGGCGAGCAGGTTGGAGGACTGCGGCGTCATACCCCCTCCGCCCATCGGTAAGCCACGCCCAGCGCGACCGAGCCGGCGATCGCGACGGCGAGCACCAGCAGCACGACGTACTGCCGGACGTTGCCGGTCTGCAAGCGAGCGAGCGCGCCGCCGCTCGCGAAGACGGTTGCGCTGGTGAGCCCGCCGACGCCGCGGTCGATGACCACCGAATCGATCCAGCGCGCGAGGGCCCAGCCGCTGCGGCGAAACGTGTCGGCGATGGCCCGGTTCAGCCCGGGGACCCAACGCAGGTCGAATCCCCGCGCGAGCTTCGCGGTCGGCGGGTCGGCGAGCTTGCCGAGCCGGTGTCGGGCGCCGGCGACCGAGAGCCCGACGAGCGTCGCGCCGAGCGCCGTCAGCGCGGCGAGTCGCTTGATCTCGTCCGTGTGCGCCGCGCTTTCGCTCGGCACGGTCGCGGCAAGCGAAACGACGCCGACGCTCGTCGCCGGGACCGTGGCGGCCGACTCGAGCAGCCCCTTCACCGACAGGCCCCCGGGGAGGGCCCAGGCGATGCCCACCGCCGCGATCCCTAGCGCCGCCATCGGCGCCAGCATCGGGCTCGAAGCCTCGTGGGCGTCGGCTGCGCCTTTGCTGCGGGGCTCGCCGGCGAACGTCAGCAACCACAGCCGCGCGATGTAGAACGCCGTCAGCGCCGCGCCGATCGTCGGGGCCCAATACGCCCAGCCGCGGCCGGGGTTCGCGCGGGCGTAGGCGATCGCTTGCTCGAACAGCAGGTCCTTCGAGTAGAACCCCGACAGGCCAAGCCCGAGGATCGGGATGCCGGCGCCCACGAGCGCGAGCGCGCCGACCAGCGTCGCCGCGGCGGTGAGGGGCATCCGCCGGCGCAAGCCGCCGAGGCTCGCGAACTCTCCCACGTGCGCGCCGTGGATCGCGGCCCCCGCGGCGAGGAACAGCAGCGCCTTGAACGAGGCGTGCGTCACTAGGTGAAGTGTCGCGGCGGTCCAGCCGCCGACGCCCAGTCCGAGCACCATGTAGCCCAGTTGGCTGATCGTCGAGTACGCGAGCACGCGCTTCAGGTCGTTCGCCGAGACGGCGAGGATCGCTCCCAGGATCAGCGTCACGGCGCCGACCGCGGCGACGACGGCGAGCGCCTCGGCCGTCAGCAGCGGGAAGACGCGGGCGGTCAGGAACACCCCGGCGGCGACCATCGTCGCCGAATGGACGAGTGCCGAGACGGGGGTGGGTCCCTGCATCGCGTCGGGGAGCCACGACCAAAGGGGCGCCTGCGCGCTCTTGCCGATCGCTCCGCAGAACAGGCCGACGCCGGCGATCGTCAGCAGCGTGTTGTTCATCGGGTCGGCCGTCAGCCACGGCCCGACGGCGCCGAACAGCCCCTCGTAGTCGAGCGTCCCGAAGGCCGACCAGAGCAGGGCGATCGCCACCAGCATGCCGACGTCGCCGATGCGGTTCACGAGCATCGCCTTGGCGGCGGCCCGTGCAGCGGCGGGGCGTTCGTAGTAGAAGCCGATCAGCAGGTAGGACGTCGCGCCGACCAGCTCCCAGAAGACGAACGTCATCGCAACGCTCGACGCGAACACGATCCCCAGCATGCTGAACGTGAACAGCGCCAAGTGCTGGTAGAAGCGGTGCAGCCTCGCCGGGCGGACCACGGGGGCGCCCCCGGCGAGGCGGGCCTCGGCGTCGGTCACCAGGCAGTCCTGCGAGAGCTCGTCGTCGAGGTAGCCGAGCGAGTAGAGGTGGACGCAGAGCGCGACAAAGGTAACGAGCGTCGCCATGACGAGCGTCAGCGCGTCGATGTAGTAGCCCGTCGCGAGCCGCAGCGTTCCGACTTCGAGGAACGTGAACCACTCGCCGACCATCGGCGGGGGGCCCGCGTGGTGGCCGGCGTCCCCTTCGCCCGCGTCCCCTCCCACGCCGTGTGTTCGCACCCAGAACGCCAGCGCCGCGAGCGACAGCAGGAAGCTCGTCGCGATTGTCCCGGTGCAAACCTGTCCCACGGCCCGCGCGGCCGACGCGCTCACCACTCCGCGCAGGCGGTGCAGCAGGGTGGTCGCGAGCGCGACGACGACAAACGACGCCAGCGGCGCGAGCCAGGCGGCGAGCAACAGCGTCGGGATCAACCTCGATTCGGCCACAGCGCTGTTGTTGCGGGTACGGTGTTGGCGGCGTTAGCCGCGGAGTTGGTTCGCTTGATCGACGTCGATCGAACCGACGGTTTGGTAGTAGTTGAGCGCGATCGCCAGGGCGACGGCCGCCTCGGCCGCGGCGAGGACAATCACGAACAGCGCCATCAGTTGCCCGTCGAGGCCGACCGACGCGTCGTCGCCGCGGAGGTAGGGGCTGCCGATCGCCACGAAGTTGACGATCGCCGCGTTCAGCACGAGCTCGACCCCCATCAGCACGCCGAGCAGGTTCCGCTTCACCGCCATCGACATGACCCCCGCCGTGAACATCACGGCGCCGACGACCATGTAGTGCGCCACGCCGATCGGCTCGGTCAGCACGGATGCCACGACGGGCGCCAGCAGCGGGGCCAGCTGCAGGTCTAGCGGGGCGATCACGGCTTCCCCTTTCTCTTGGGGGCGAACTCGTCGTCGAGGTACCGGGCCGCCGTCTGGCGAGTGACCGAGCCCACGGCGACGCGCGTCCGCGCGAGGTAGGCCGCCCCGACGAGGACCACCAACAGGTGGATCGACACGACCTCGAACGGCAGCAGGTAGCCGGCGAGCGGCCCCCGCGCGGGGGCGCCCGCCTCGTCGCTCAAGCCGTCGACCTTGTCGCTCAAGCCGTCGACCTTGTCGCTCAAGCCGTCGACCTTGTCGCTCAAGCCATCGACCTTGTCGCTCAAGCCATCGACGCGCACGCCGAGCAGCGCCATCGACAACGGGCCGATCGTGCTGCTGGGCACGTCGGTCGACAAGGCCGCCGGTGGGTCGTTCCGCCAAGCAGCCACCCGCCAAACCGACGTGCCGAGCAGCGTCACCATCGCGGCGCCCATCAGGCAGGCGAGCGTGAGCTCGCCCCGCGACGGGCGCATCGAGACGAAGCGCTGCTGGGCGGTGAGCATCACGCCGAAGATCAGCAGCACCAGGGTGCCGCCGACGTAGATCATCAGTTGCATTGCGCCGACGAAGTCGGCCCCCGCCAAGAAGAACAGCCCCGACGTGGCCGCCAGCGAAAGCACCAGGTAGAGGGCCATCCGCACGACGTTACTCGACAGCGCGACGCCGATCGCGAACCCGCAGGCGAGCGCGGCGTAGAGCGTGAACAACAGCGAGTGCGCGTTCAGCGAGGTCACAGCGCGGGGCCTCCGTCGGGGGTCGCGGCCACGGCGACCGACGGGCCGCTCGAACGGGCGCTAGCCTTTCGAGCGAGCTCAACCCCTTCCGCGAGCGTCACCGGCGGGGTCCAGAGCAGCCCGCTCGGGAACGACGCCTGCCAAACCGCCCCCCCCACCAGGCAAGCGGCGGCGATCGGGGTGCAGTACTTCAGACAGGTGGTCATCACCTGGTCGATCCGCATCCGCGGCAACGTCCAGCGGACCCACATCATGAAGATCACCAGGGCGACCCCTTTGCCGAGGAAGTTCACCAGCCCCAGCAGGTTGGCGACGTAGTTCGCGAGCCCCGCGCCGGCGACCGAGCCGAGCCAGCCGTCGGCGTTCAAACCGAGCCAGCTCACCAGCGGCAGGGGCCCGTGCCAGCCCCCGAGGAACAGGTTCGCCGCCAGCAGGCTCACCAGCAGCATCGACCCGTACTCGGCCAGGAAGAAGAAGCTCCAGCGGAGGCCCGAGTACTCGGTGTGGAACCCCGCGACGAGCTCGCTCTCTGCTTCGGCCAGGTCGAAGGGTGCGCGGTTGACGCTGGCCGTAGCGCAGGTGAAGTACACCGCGAACACGACGAACGTGAATGGGTCGTGAAGCAGGTGCCAGTTCCAGAAGCCCCCGCGCTGCGCGTCGCCGAGCACCACGAGGTCCATGCTCCCGACGAGCATCACGGGGACGATCGCGCAGAGGCCCAGCGGGACCTCGTAGCTGACGACCTGCGCGGCCTCGCGCATAGCGCCGAACAGCGACCACTTCGAGGCCGACGAGTAGCCCCCCAGGATCACGCCGAACACCTCGAGCCCCAGGATCGCCACGATCATGAAGACCGCGACCCCCGAGTGCTGCACGACGAACGGGTGCGGGTAACCCGCGAACGGCAGCACCGTGAAGGCGGTGATCGACGCGGCGACGCTCAGGTAGGGCGCCGAACGGAAGAGGAACGCGTCGGCCCCGCGGGGCATCGTGTCCTCTTTGGTGACGAGCTTCAGCCCGTCGGCCACGGTTTGGAGCCAGCCGTAGCGGCCGCCGGTGCGTGTCGGGCCGAGGCGGTCCTGGATCCGCCCGGCGATCTTGCGCTCGAGCCAGATGAACACCAGCGACCCGACCGCCACGACGCTCAGCAGCAGCGCCACCTGCACCAGCGCGACGAGCAGCACTCCAGGCCAGGCGTCGTGGGGGAGGCTCCCTCCGACGAGGCCGAGGGCCGCGTCGAGCGCGCGGTTGAAGAGGGCGGCCATCGTGGCGAACGCTTCAACGGGCGGTGAGGGAGTGGGGAGAGGGAACGAATATCGCCCACCGCGTGCGGGGTGTCACCCCCCGAGGGGTGACGCGCTCCCTCGGGCGGCCGGCTAACGGTCGATCTCGCCCATCACGATGTCGAGCGAGCCGACGATCGCCGGGATGTCGGCGATCAGCGAGCCGGCCGACAGCTCGCTCATGATCGAGAGGTTCGAGAACGACCCGCTCCGTGCCCGGGCTCGCCACGGGATCGCTTCGCCGACGCTCACCACGTAGAAGCCCATCTGGCCGCGCGGGCACTCGGTCTCGAGGTACGCGTCGCCGACGGGGAGTTTCTGCGTCAGCTTGAAGGGAGTCCCGTGGTCGCGTGGCTCGTCGAAGTCGGTCGCGCGGTATCGCTCGATCGCCTGGCGAACGAGGGAGATCGACTCGACGACTTCGAGCATCCGCACAAAGAACCGGTGCCAGCAGTCGCCGACCACCGCCTCGCGGGGGGGCGTCGGGGCGCCGGGGGGGAGGTCGTACGCGCCGTCGCGGCTGCAGACCACGCGGAAGCGGTAACCCTCGTACATCTGCGTGTAAAATGCTTCGCCGTCGCGCCGTAAGTCCCAGTCGATGCCGCTGCCGCGCAGCACGGGGCCGCTGGTCCCGTAGTCGATCGCCATCTCGGGCGGCATCACGCCGATCCCCGCGGTCCGCTTCACGAACACCGCGTTGGTGGTGAGCAGCGTGTGGTAGTCGGGGATGTTGGGCTCGAACTCCTCCAGGAACCGCAGGCAGCGGTCGGTCCAGCCCTGGGGGAGGTCGGCCGTCGCCCCGCCGGGGGTCAGGTAGCTGTACGTCAGGCGGGCGCCGCACGCTTCCTCGAACAGGTCGAGGATCCGCTCGCGTTCGCGGAACGCGTAGAGGAAGGGGCTGAACGAGCCGAGATCCAGGCCGTACGCCCCCATTCCAACCAGGTGGCTGGCGATGCGGCCGAGCTCGGCGATGATCACCCGCAAGTGCCGGCCGCGCTCGGAGATGCGCTTCCCCATCAGCTTCTCGACGGCCAGCGACCAGCCGAGGTTCATGTTCATCGCCGCCAGGTAGTCCATCCGGTCGGTGTAGGGGATCCACTGCCGGTGGGTCAGGTTCTCGCCGATCTTCTCGGCGCAGCGGTGGAGGTAGCCGATGTGCGGCTCGACCTCGGAAACCACCTCGCCGTCCGTGCGCAGCACGAGCCGCAGCACGCCGTGCGTGCTGGGGTGCTGCGGTCCCATGTTGACGAGCATCTCGTCCGTGCGGACGTCGAACTCGATCACGCGGGGGTCTTCGACGAGCATGGAAGTGGGCAGTGGGTAGCAGGCAGTGGGCAGGATGCGAGTCGCGACGTGTCGTCGCGGGAAGTGCGGAATGCGGAATGCCCCCCCTACGCATTCCGAACTCCGCATTCCGAATTCCCCCTTCGGTCACCTCCCGCGGATCCCGTGGTACTCCAGCGGCATTTGGTAGTCCTTGCGGAGGGGGTGCCCCTCCCAGTCCTCGGGGCAGAGGATCCGTCGCAGGTCGGGGTGGCCGGTGAAGCGCACGCCGAACAGGTCGTACGCCTCGCGTTCGTGCCAGTTGGCGGTCCGCCAGACCGAGGCGACCGACGGGATCTCCGGCGGTTCGCCGACGCGCCCCTCGTTCCACCGCGGCAGCGTCGCCTTGAGGACGAGCTGCCGCCCACGCGCGAGGCTAGTCAGGTGGTAAACCACAACCAAACGGGGCTCCCCAACCACCTTCGCGAGCTTCGGGTCGATCGCCAAATAATCGACCGCCGTCAGGTCGTTGAGGAAGTCGTACGCGAGGTCCGGGGACGACTTGAGCAGCGACGCCACGGCGTGCACCGACTCGGGGCGGACTTCGATCCACGGATCGATCGCTTCCCCCGACTCGCCGACGACGGCGTCCCCGAAGCGCTCGCGGAGGATGGCGGCGGCTTGCTCGTCGTGCGTCATGGGAGCTTGCAAAAAGAACAAGGGGGGCCGCGGCGACGATCGATCAACACCACGGCGCGAAATCAAGCGGCGCAGTCGGCCGGGGGGGCGTGGGCGACCGGCCGGTTGATCGACGTGCGGACCCAGTCGAGGTCGCCGCGGCTCCAGACGTAGGCGAAGCCAACCATCAGCACCGCGAAGAACACGCCGAACTCGGCGAGCAGCGTCCAAGAGAACGCGCTGGCGGCGGCGCGTGTCGCTTCAAGCGCCTCCCCTTCGAGCGGCTCGGAAACCGGGAAGCCCATCTCGGCGATCCGCTGCGACGCGACCCCCGCCCAAAGCTCGACCGTGGCCGGGTCGCTCGCGTCCGAAGCGAGCGACGTAGCGCCCGCGACGTGGGTCGCCTTGCCGAACGCAACGGCCCACGGGAAGAAGAACGCCACCTCGACCTCGAACACGATGAACAGCAGCGCCACGACGTAGAACCGCAAATCGAACTGCACGAAGCTCGACCCGATCACCGGCTCGCCGCACTCGTAGACTTCCCCCTTCTCCGCCGTCGCGTTCCGCGGGCGCAGGAACTTGCCGACCGTCAGGTTCACGCCGCAGAAGGCCACCGCCGCAAAGGCGAACAGGGCCAGCGTGCCGGCGATTGCGATCGGGGTAGCCATTCGGAAGGAAGGCGGAAGGCGGAAGGCGGATGGCGGCGTGTCGATCGCGAGCTGGAATTCGGGGGCGCCCCGACTACGCGGTCGGGCGCTCGCGTGTCCAACCGGGATCGACGACGTCGCGGTTGGACTTGGCCACGGCGACCGCAGTCGGCGTGAGTGTTGCTTTCCCCCACGCGACCTCAAGGGGGAGCCGCGAGAAATCGACGATCGCCCCGTCTCGGCTGTAGCTGCTCAGGTCGAGCGTCGATCCCATGAAGATGCAATCGACGGGGCACGGCTCGACACACAGGGCGCAGAACATGCACTTCGTGTAGTCGATCGTGTAGCCGGTGACCTTGAAGCCCTTGCTCCCCTCGACGCGCTCCTTGCCGATGTAGATGCAATCGACGGGGCACGCCTTGGCGCACTGGTCGCAGGCGATGCAGGTCGTCAAGTCGAAGCGGTGGTAACCGCGGTACCGAGCCGCCACGGGGGCGGGGAGCTCGGGGTACTCGAACCGCTCGGTCATCGTCTTGCGGTCGGTGCGGTACGTGCTGAACCACGTCCGGAGTGTCACGCCCAGGCTTTGGCCGACGGTGCCGACGACGCCGAGGATGTTCCCCAGCCAGGGCCAACGGCGAACGATTGCGGGGAGCATAGGGGCCGGGATCGGGCGGGTTGCCCCCCGAACGGGGGGGGTAAACGGGGGTCAGGAGTCTTAGATCGTCGAGTCGGAAGTGCGGCAGGCCGCGTTTTTGACGGGGAAGTGACGGGGATATCGCGATTCTGCGTCGGGGGCTGCCGAAACTTCTTGCGATTTCTTGACTGTCAACCCCCCGGCGCTACAGTATGTAGGTACAGTTTTCGCCGGGGAGGCCGCGCGGCGCCAGCACGCCCGACTCGATCTCTCCCGCAACGACCCGCTCTCGACGCAACGGCCCCCACTCACTCTCTCGGTTCGAGCCACTTTCGAACCAAAATTCGACGCCCGGGACGAAGCCGGGCCGAGCCGACGCTCTCACGACCACGGTCCCCCCGAGAGGGGTGACCGATGAGCGAGGCGACAGGAACTGCCCCCCCAGGAAGCGAAGGAGTCGAAAATGTTGGTCCTGTCGCGGAAGAAGAACGAGAGCATCGTCATCAACGACGACATCACCATCGTGGTGGTCGAGATTCGCGGTGACAAGGTGCGGCTGGGGATCGAAGCGCCGAAAGAGGTCCCGGTGCATCGGCACGAGGTGTACGAAGCGATCCATCGCGCTCAGAACGAAGGCGCCGTCGCCGACGAGCCGGCCGCCGAGGCGTAGAGCGAAGCGAACCCGGCTGGGCTTGCGCGAACTCGACTCCGACTTTCTGTGTCTTGTCGTCGGCCCAGGCCGCCCCTCGGGTTGACGCTCCCGAGGGGCCACTTTAGCCTTCTCGCTGCGGGCGCGACGGGGCCCATCGGTCCCCTCGCCGCCAAGCACCGGCCCCATCGTCTAGTGGTTAGGACACTGGCCTTTCACGCCGGTAACACGGGTTCGAACCCCGTTGGGGTCATTGAAGGGGCCAGCACGTTGTCGGAGGTGCTGCGTCCTACGCCGCCGCCGGCGTCGATACAACCTCGCGAACGCCTGGATTCGCGAGGTTGCGTCGATGTAGACGCTGACAGCCGGCGGTGCGTCGGGCCGGATCTTCCTTGGCGGCCCAAGCAAGCTCCGACAAGCGGCTTCACCGAGCCGCGGCGGTCCCCGCCGTCGCTCGCCGCGAGCAAGTCAGCGCGTTCGCCGCTGGCTTTAATCGAGGAACCCCCGTTGTTCCTTGGAGGCCTTCTTCCGCTTCCCTGGCGCGGGGGCGGACTTGCTTCGGATAGCTTTCGTGCCCCGCTTCTCTGCGGGGGCGGCCTCGGCCGCTGGGAGCGACGTCAGCAGGGGCCCCGCGCAGATGCCTTCGAGTAGTCGCTGCTGCGCCGGCTCCAGCAGCACCAGACGCCCCAGCACGTGGAGCACGTTCAGCAGCTCGGTCGTGTACTCGGCGAGCCAGTGGTCGGGCTGGGTCTTGCCGAGCGGCGACGGGGGGCGGCGGTCCCCCATCATCGGGCGGTCGCGGTCGCGCTTGCGGTAGCTGAACCACTGCCGCAGGACCTGCTTGCCCGACACCTCGTAGGCCCAGACCTCCGCGGGGACGTTCTCGACGTACCCTTCGCCCACCGACAGCCGCCGGCTCGCAACCGATGTTGTCCGGCATGCGCTCGGGGTCCGACGGGATCGCCCCCTCCTTGGGGACCTTCGGTTCGATCCCCGGGGGGAGTCGCGGCGGGGCGTTGGGGCGACCGGCCTTGGGGTCGGCGTACCGCTCGCCGAACGTGTGCAGCCAGACCACCTCGGCGCCGAGCTTCACCCCCTCGCGCAGGAGCGCGGGGTCGGTCGTCAGGGGGATGCGCAGCCCCGGCTGGCGGAGGTCGTCGGCGAACTTGGCGCAGTAACCGGGGTGCGCCGCGACCGCCGCCAGGTACGCCATCACGTCGGGCGCGGTGACGGTCGTGCCCAGCGCCTCGCCCCACGCCGTCAGCAGGCCGGGGGCCACGTTCGGCTCGCGGCCCCGTTCGTCGCCCCACAGCGGGAACGCCCGGCCGCCGAATGACCCCTTGTAGTGATGCAGGTCGGGAACGTCCGCACAGAAGGACAGCGATGGTCCGCTGGTTGGCGAATGAGCCTGTAGCGCCGTCAGGTAGACCTGGCGATCGGAACGTAGTTCCCAGAGCTTGGGATTCGGTTGGTTGATGACGCGGGCGTCGGCGACGATCCACTGGCGGTCGAACGAACGAAAGCCGTATCGAGCGACCTCGGCTTTCGCCCCGGGTATCTCTTCGGCCACGGAGATCGCCGCGGCGCGGAAGCCGTGCAGGCTCGTCGTCGACTCCTTGATCGGCTTCGCCGCGTACTTGTCGCCGAGTTCGCCGTTGCGCAGGTGCGGCTGGAAAAGACGTTCCTTGTCGTCGAGCGGCGCTGCGACCAACTCAGCCCAACGGTCGCGCAGCGAACGCTCGTCCGGCGCAATGACCCAGGTGCGTCCGGGCATGACCCCCGAGCCGTTGTAGAGGAACAGCTTTTCGAGGGGGACGAACGAGCCCCACGAGCCGGCGGCCTCGGGGAGGAAGGGGGCTCGCCAGTCGTCGGGGCAGGCCTGCCACTTGCGCCCTTTGATGCTCAGCTTCGCCAGGGCATCGAACTTCTCCTCGCGCCGCCCCGCGGGGAGCGCGGTGAAGCGGACCTTGGCCGGCTTCTGGTCGCTGGCCTTCGGCGAACGCGCCGCGATGACGATGCATACCGGCTGCTGGACCCCTTGGAAGATACGGGTCGGCACGTCGGGCTGGTGGCCTTCGGGGGTGCAGTCGATGACCCAGACTTGGTCGGCCTTGCGCCGCAGGTAAGCCCGCATCGCCTGGAAGCCGGGGCCGTTGAGGAAGCCCGCGACCGTGATGAACGCGACCACGCCGTGGCTTTGGGACGGGTGGGCGTCGAACACCTTCCAGGTGGCCCAGCGCCAGAAGTAGACGTAGAGGTTCCGCAGGTGCTTGGCGTGCGTGCCGACCCCCCACTCCTTCGGCGGTTGCCAGTCGTCGAGCAACGAGGCGTGGCGGTCGACGCGCTGCTCGACCCAGCCGCCGCGGCCCTTGGCCTTCTCTTTGTAAGGGGGGTTGCCGATCACCACGGTGATCGGCGTGTCGCGCTTCACGCGGTTCGCTTCGGTCTGTGACTTGCTGAGCTTCTGGAGCATGCTCGGCAGGATCGGCGGCACTGCGTTGGGGTCGCCGAGCGTGTCGGTGACGTAGAGCCGCGGGGCTTCGAACTTGGCGTCTTGGGCGAGGCCGGTCAGCTCGGCGATCAGGCGCAGCTGTGCGACGGCGAAGGGCCCGAGCTGGATCTCGAAGCCGATCAGCCGATCGACCGCCGCGGCGATCGCCGACGGGACGGCGCCGTCCCCCTGGTCGTCCCGGACCGACGTGGCGACTTGTTGCAGCACCCCCAGCAGGAAGGTTCCGGTGCCGATCGCCGGGTCGGCGATCGTGACCTCCGGCGCCGCCATCCCCGCGGGAAGGCCGAAACCCTGCGGCGAGCGGAGCACTTCGTCCACGAGCCGCGCCATCGCGCCGACGACTTCGGGCGGTGTGTAGTACGAGCCGGTCTGCTTCCGCAGGTCGTTGTCGTAGACCTCGAGGAAGTCCTCGTAGAAGTAGAGCCAGGCGTCGGGGTTTCCCTTGCTGACGACGCCCCAGTCCACCACGTCGAGCACTCGCGAGAGCGTCTGGAGCGAGGTACGGAGCGTCGATTGCCCCTCGGCGTCGTGGGTCAGCACCTCGAGCGCCGTGCCGATCAGCGTGCTCGACTTGCTCAGTTCGCGCGCGACGTCGTTGATCCCGCCGCTGATCCGGATGCCGCGTGCGCGGGCGATCAGTAGCCCGAATGTGACCGTCTGGGCGTAGCCGTCGGCGAACTGGGCGTCGGTCGCCTCGGGGAACAGCAGCAGCCTCCAGTCCTGCGCGAGCGACGTGAGGGCCTCGCTCTTGCGTGCGAGCTCCTCGGTCACTTCGTCGCGCAGCAGGCGGCAGAGCCGGGCGCTAGTGGCCGCGAGTTGCTTGGCGTCGCGCGGCGGGACGGGCGCCCAAGTGAGGAAGTCGTTGAACAGCCGCAGCACGCTCGGCGGGGCCTTGAGGGACTTGCCCACGTCGGTGGGGTCTCCCGACAGCGCGACGACCTCGCCGGCCAGCTCGCCGTTGTGCCACAGGCTGAACCCCGTCCCGTCGGTGTAGAGCACGTTGGGGAGCGACTTGAGCTTCGCCCACTGCGCTTTGTCGTGCTCGTCCTTGAACTTCCGCGGGTCGGGTCCCTTGCCAGGGGCCTTCAGCTCGATGAACCCGACGAGCGCCTTGCGCACCGAGACGGCGTAGTCGGGCCGCGTCTTGAGGTCCGCCAGCGACGACTCGCCGACGAGCGTCACGGAGGCGGCTGGCAGTCCGCACAGCTCGGCGAGCGCCCCGACGTAGCTCTCGAACGGAGCCCGGAGCTGGTCCTCCGGTTCGCCTCGCGCCGCGACGTTCGCGAGCTTCGCCTTGACCGCCGCGCCGAACGCCGCTGTCGCTTCGTCAAGAGTCTTCGTCATCGATCAAGGGGACCCGCTGTGGCGTTGAATAGGCCCGCAGTTTACGCGGCCCGGCGGGTCACGGGGACCCCGGATTCGCTTCGCTTCCTGCGTCGCTGCCCCGGCGTGGTCGATCAGACGGCGGGCGAACGAAGGGCGTTTGCGTCCGAGTGCGAGCGCCATCTTCGTCTACGTCGACACAACCTCGCGAATCGCGGGTTTGGCGAGGTTGTGTCGATGCGGTGGAAGGAGGATGGAGGACGCGTGAGCATCAAGAAAGCCTGAAGGCAAGCGCGTGACGACGACGCGCCGCGTTGGAAGGAAATTCTTTATCGACTGTCGGAGGCGGCGGTCACCGCCTCATCGACTAGAGGAAAACTACCAGGCTACAACGCTGGCGCTCGGCGATTCAGGACGTTCGGACCATGAGGACGAGTCTCCCGCACTACGGAGCGGAATCGAAGAAACGCGCGTCGTGGGCTCGGGGCGGCCCGAAAAATGGTTGACCGGCCGAGCGGAATCCGTACAACCCTCGAAGCCTCTGTGACCGCTTCGACTTGACTCGGCCTCGGCCGCGGACGGTTCCCGTGCGTCACGCACTCTCTTTTCTGTCTCTTCGACCGCGCGGTTTGTCGCTCGGAAGCGACGGCGGCGTGCGGTTCCGTAGGGACGCGTTGGAGCCTCGCGATGCGACGCTTTCCGATCTCGTGGGACCGCACTCTCGCGGCCCTTGGCTTCCGACGGAACGTGCGGCGGGTCAAGCGAGACCGCTATCGACGCCGCGTGTCGCGCCTCGAGCAGCTCGAAGTCCGGGCGATGCTCGACGGCGACCCGATCCGCCCCCAGTACGTCCTCGCGTACTGGGGCGAAGGGGACACGCCGGATCAGTTCCTCGTCTCGACCGAGTACGACAACACGGGCGCCCCGCGCG
>JBOFFC010000017.1:0-10741 GCA_051648405.1 Lacipirellulaceae bacterium | reverse complement strand
GAGACCCCCGATGCGTGTCGTGCTCTGTTATCCGGTTGACGAGCAACACCGCGCGCGGATCCAGCGGGTCCTCGATGCATCGGGCGAGCGGCACGAGCTGATCGATGCCGGTCAGGCGCGGATCGCTACTGAACTAAATACCGCGGACATCTACTGTGGTCACGCAAAAGTCTCCGTTCCGTGGGACGAAGTGATGCGTCGGAGCCGGCTGCGGTGGATCCAGTCGTCCGCCGCGGGGATGGACCACTGCCTCGTCCCCTCGGTTGTCCAATCCGACATCCCCGTGACGAGCGCCTCGGGGGTCCTCGCGAACCAGGTCTGCGACCACGGGCTGGCGTTGCTGCTGGGCTGCCTGCGTTCGCTCCCCGTGTTCGACAACGCCAAGCGGCAGCGCGAGTTCATCCGCCGGCCGACGCGCGACCTCCACGGCGCTCGGGTCGGGATCGTCGGATTAGGGGGGAACGGACGGCGGCTGGCAGAGGTGTTGGCGGCTTTCCGCGTCCAGGTCCACGCCACCGACTATTTCCCGATCGACAAGCCGCCGCACGTGGCGAGCCTGCTCCCCCCCGAAGGGCTCGATGGTCTGCTGCCGACGCTCGACGCGCTCGTGCTGGCGGCGCCACTAAACGACCAGACTCGCGGGATGATCGACGCCCGTCGCCTGGCGCTGCTCCCCCGGGGAGGGGTCGTCGTGAACATGGCGCGGGGTCCGCTGGTCGTCGAGAAAGACCTCGTCGCGGCGCTCGCGTCGGGCCACTTAGGGGGGGCGGGCCTGGACGTCACCGAGGTAGAGCCCCTCTCCGACGACAGCCCCCTGTGGGACGCGCCGAACCTGATCCTCACGCCGCACGTCGGCGGCCAGGCAAAGACCCGCATCGACGACATGACCGAATTTTTTTGCGAGAACTTGTCACGATTCCTCCGGGGGGAGCCCCTGTTGAACCTTGTCGATAAATCGCTCGGCTTTCCGCGCCCGGAAAACGCCGCTTGGCGCCGTCGTTGAGAACCGCATGGCTGCGCTGAGTTCGCCGCCAGGGGCGCGGAAAGCGTGTCGGGATCCGGCGCGCGAACTGGCCAACCGCCGAGAAACGGGGTAACCGTCTGTGGTTACGCGGATATACTGAGTCAAGCCGGGGGAGCCCCGGCGCCCGCCGCTGGTCGTGAATTCCGCGCACACCCCCGTGCTCGTTTGACGGCCGGCAACCCTCCTCTCGATTCCCGGGCTCGGGCGACCAACGCCAGCCGCGCGAAAAAATGAACACGACGGTCATCCAGCAGTCGCGGACGTTGACGTTCCACGGCTCGGCCCCCGAGTCCCCTCGCAACGCCACCCTCTGCCGGCGGTACGACGAGCTGGTGCAGTCGGAACGGCTCGGCTGGACCGAGCACCTAAAGCTAAAGCGGCTCCTGGGAACCGGGGGTCAGGGGGTTGTTTACCTCAGCGAGCGTCGCGGCGCCGACGGCTTCACGCTGCCGGTCGCCCTCAAGTTCCTCTCCCCCGAGCGGTACACCGACGAGCGCAGTTACAACGACGCCATGCAGCGCATGGCCGAAGTGGGCGGCCGAGTCGCGCAGATCCAACACGACAACCTGATCGACGTCCAGAACTTCATCGAGCGCGATCGGATCCGCGTGCTCGAGATGGAGTGGATCGACGGCTACGACCTCGACATCCTACTGACTCCGGCGATGCTGCAGCGGGCCCGCGACCGGGTCAGCAACCGCCGCTGGGAGTACATCAACAACGTGATCGCGACCGCCGGGCCGATCCGCCCGCGGCTCAAACCGGGGATGGCGGTGGCGATCATCCGCGAGGTCCTGCAGGGACTCGCCGCGCTGCACCGCGAGGAGATCGTCCACGGCGACATCAAGCCGTCGAACATCATGGTGAAGCGGACCGGCAACCCGAAGATCATCGACATCGGCTCGGCGATCGACCTCAACAACCTGCCGACGCACCGCACCTGCACGCCGCAGTACGCGGCGCCAGAGATGCTCGAGCGCGAAGAGTTCACGCCGCGCTCGGACCTCGCGAGCCTCGGCTACGTGCTGATCGAGCTGCTCGCCGGCCGGCCGCTGTTCGCGGGGATCAACGACTACACGAAGCTCCTCGAGGCGAAGCGGACGCTGCCGCAGCGGCTCGAGTCGATCCTCCCCGACGACGTGACCGACAGCGACCTGCTGATGGCGATCTGCCGCAAGCTGACGGCGCCCGACCCGATGCTGCGGTTCTCGAGCGCCGAGCACGCCGACAACGACGTGCAAGGCCTCGCCGAGTTCCAGCGCACGCTCGTGCGCGGCGACCTGGCGAGCGAGTACGAAAACGAGCTGCGGGTCTGGCTCGAAGAACTCGACTGAGCCGTCCCGCCGCTAGCAACAGCGGCGGTTCCTTCCTTCGAGAAACCGCTGTTGACCCGATCGCGACAATCCACCAGCTTAGCCAGCGGAACAGGCAAGGGACTGCCCGCCAACCCTCCGCGCCGCGCGGAGCCTCCCGCACGGAGACGCATGGATGCGTTCACTCTCGCTCGTCGGCGCTCCCCTAGCGCTCGCCCTCGCCTGGACCGCCGCGGCTCAAGACCGCTACGCAACCCCGCCGGCGCCAAGTAGCGCCCGCGATTTTTTCAAGAGCGTGCCGGCGGGCGACGCCCGATACGCGGCCCCCGCCGCTTCGGCGAACGGCCCTGGCCCGGCCAGCGGCGCGGTGAACCCGCTCCGATCGCTGACGCCCCCCGACCCGGCGCCCCCCGCGACCACCCGTCCATTCGCCCCGCAGCAACCGTTGGGGGGCGGATCGACGTTCTCGACAACCCCCGCGGCGACCCGCCCGCGGCCGCAAGCCCCCCAAGCCGCGACCGGCCCCAGCGGCGCGCAGCGTTCGGGCTCTCCGCCGCCGAACCCGTTCGCGGCCCTCGCCCAACCGACCGGCCCCTCTGCTCCGCAGCGGGGCGTGGCGCCGAGCCAAACGGTGGCCACGCCGCAGCAACCGGCGCGGACTCGACCCGCGTTTGAGGCGCGAGACGCATTTTCCGCAGCGCCGGCGGGCGCTTCGTCCGCGACGCAACCGCGGCGGCCGTTCGAGCCACTCCCCGGCGCCGACCCCTACGCACGCAATCAGCCCCCTGCCCTCCCCTCGCGGCCGGTTCCCCCGGCGGTCGGCTTCGCCGACCTCGCGCAGCGCGGGAGCACGGCGACCGTGTCCGCCGAGCGCGAAGCAACTACCCGGGCGATGCTCCAAGCGATGCTTCGCGCGCCGCAAGGCTCGCGACTTCCGGGCAACCCGACGTCGCTGGCGTCGGTCCTCGCCGGGGCCAGTTCGCGCGACGCGCAGACGATGCGGACCGACGCCTACTGGGCCCTGACTTCGGCGGTTGCCGATTACTACCTGGGGCTGAACGAAGTGCAGGAGCTCGAGCGGCTGCGGCAGCGCGTCCCGACCTACTCGACCACGCTCACCGAGGCGCAGTCGCAGCTCGCACGGCGTGTCGAGGCCTCGGCCCGCGCAGCGCGTGCCGCTCAGTTGCGGCTTGGCAGAAGTACCGGCGGCGACACAGGGGTGCTCCCCACCGACGTTCCGTTCTGTGGCCCCTACGCGACCCGGTTCGCCGAGATCTTCGCGGGGGGCGCCCCGGAAGAGGCGCAGCTCCTGAACGACCTGTTGCCGATGCGCCTCGCCGAGCTGATGGACGCCGCCGACGCGGTCGAACGCAACGAGAGTTGGGTGAAGAAGGTCACCGACGCCAACGGATCGACCCCCGAGGGGACGGCGATCCTTCGTGCGCTCGAGCTGAACGCCCTCAGCCGCCGCGCGTTCGTACAGATCGCCCGCGACTACAACCTGCAGATCAGCCGCTACGCCCAACTGGCGACCCCGGGGAACATCGACAGTGGTCGCCTGGTTGCTATGCTGATCCGGACGCAGGGTGCCGGCTCGTTCACCGCTGGCCAGCCGGGCGGGCTCGAGTTCCGTCCGGGGACCGTCGGCGCCCGACGCTGACAAGGCCCGCGCCCGAACCACAAGCGCCCCGCTGACGGCGGGTCTGGCGACCGATGCCCGGCGGCGTGACACCACTTCGACGGGACGACGCGCCGGCTGTGGACACGCCGGTCGAGCCGCTGCGCGTCCCCCCGCTGAAGATCGGCGACCTGGTCGTCGATCCGCCGATCCTCCAGGCCCCGATGGCGGGGTACACGAACTACGCCTTCCGCCAGATCGTGCGCGAGTTCGGCGGCGCCGGTCTGCTGGCGACCGAGATGGTCAACGCACGCGGGTTCGTGTGGCTCGACCGGGTCGAGGCGACGCACCCCGACCGCTTGTGGGGCGTCGCCGACGAACCGCGTCCGCTCGCCGTGCAGATCTGGGACAACGACCCCGAGACGCTCGCCACGGTCGGCGCGCGGCTGGTGAGCGAGTACCGCGTCTCGGTAGTCGATATCAACTTCGGCTGCCCCGTGCGGCAAGTGACCGAGAAGGCGCACAGCGGCTCGTACTTGCTGCGCTGCCCCGAGCGGATGGGAGAGATCATCGAGCGCGTCGTCGCCGCGTGCCACCCGACGCCGGTGACCGCCAAGACACGGCTCGGGCCCAGTCGCGACCAGATCGTGATCCGCGACGTCGCCCAGATCGTCGAGGGCGCCGGCGCCGCGGCGCTGACGCTCCACGGCCGCACGGCCGCCGACATGTTCCGCGGCGAGGCCTCGTGGGACGTGATCGCTTCGGTCAAGCCGCACCTGAAGCGGATCCCGCTGATCGGCAACGGCGACCTCGACACGCCGGCGAAAGTGGTCCACGCCTTCCGGCGCTACGGTGTCGATGGCGTAATGATCGCCCGCGCGAGCCTCAACAAGCCGTGGCTGTTCGCGCAGAGCGCCGCGGCGCTGCGCGGCGAGCCGATCCCCCCCGACCCGACGCTCGAAGAAGAACGCCGCCTACTGCTGCACCACTTCCGCCTAGTCGCCCAACGGTTCGGCGAAGAGCGCGGCGTGGTGTTGATGCGCAAGTTCGCCTGCTGCTACGCCCAGTGTCGCCCCGGCGCGCGCGAGTTCCGCAAGCGGGTCGTCGGCATCGAGACGGCCGCGCAGTTCTACGACGTCGTCGAGCGATTCTTCCCGCGCGAAGTCGAGGCGGACCGCTCGCCCGGTTCCGGCCCGGACGACTTCATCGCTGTGGGCAGCGGCGAGCCCGATTCGGTCACGTCACGATCGGCCATTTGAAGTTCGACGTCAGCGCCACGCGCCGCCCCGTGGCCTGCGATTCGCGCGCGGCGGTGATGACCTCGACCACGTGCAGCGCGTGCTCGGGGGTGAACAGCGGCTCCTTGCCGGTCGCCAGGCACTCGCACACGAGCGACGCCCCCCCCTGCCAGACGTAGCCCTCGGCGTCCGACGCGTGACGCACGAACTGGTTGGTGGCCTCGGTCGCCAGATCGACGCCGATCGGCTCCCAGTCGTAACCCACGAGGCCCATCGAACCCTTCGAGCCGTACATCGAGATCGTGTGCCGCGTCTCCGCCTTCCCCTCGTGCCCGTGGGGGTTGAAGAAGTTGAAGCCGCACTGCATGTGCGACAACGCCCCCCCTTCGTGCTCCATCAGCACCATCGCGTTGTCTTCCTCGACGACGGTGATCTCGCCGCGGTCCGTGATGGTGCGGGTGGGGGTCACGGTGCTGAGCATCGACGTCACCGACTTCGCCGGGCCCAGCAGGCCGGTCAGCGAGGTCAGGTTGTAGACCCCCAAGTCGGGCATGCTCCCGCCGAGCTTCTCGTAAAAAAACGCCGACCAGTTGGGGCCCGTGTGGCCGTAGAACGAGGTCGCCGACGCGACGCGTCCCAGCTCGCGCGCGGCGAGGGCCTTCGCCATGAACGCGAACTGCGGGCTCGCGACGACGATCGGCGCCCCCCACACTCGTTGCCCCCTTGCGCGGGCGTCGGCGACGATCTGATGCCCCGCCGCGAGCGTGTTGGCGATCGGCTTCTCGCTCCACACGTGCTTGCCGGCGGCGATCGCCTGGCGGTTGAGCTTCTCGTGCTCCTGCATGTCGGTAAGGTTCACGAGCAAATCGAAATCGACGCCCGCCAGCATCTTGTCGATGTGCGGGTACTCGTTCGCGACGCCGAACCGCTTCGCCTGGAACGTCGCGCGTTCGGGGCGGATGTCGCAGACGCTCACCACCTCGGCGTAGGGGCACTTCGCCAGGTTCGGCAGGTACTGGTTCGACACGCTGCCGCAGCCGATCACCCCGACGCGGACCTTCTTCGCGGGGCTAGGGGCGACACCGACTCCCCCCGCGTTCGACGCGAGCGCGACCCCAAGTCCGACTCCGACCGCTTCTCCGAGGAACTGCCGACGCGTGCTCTCGAACTGATTCATAGCGCTAACGCTCCGCTGGTTGAGAAGAGTCCGCTTGGGTCGTCAATGATAATCGATCGATCGGCGGTCAATCACTCGGCCGCGCCCGTTCCTAGCTTCAGCCGGGCGACCCCCCGCTCGGCCGCCGGGTGGCTCATGAAGAGTTTCCACACGAGCCCCGTGCGGGCGTTCTCGATCGCCAGCAGCATCGGCCCCTGGTCGATCCCCAAGTAGACCTCGGGCGCCTCCGGGGGGTCGAGCTTGAACGAATCGACGAAGCCGTACCCCCCCGCCGTGGGGTCACGCCAAACGAGGGGGCGACCCTCGGCGTCCTTCAGCTCGCGGTAAGCCCGCAGGGCGGCGATTGACTCGGAGGGCGTCATCGGCAGCACCGAGGCGGCGCCGTAGGGGGGCATCACCCCCTCGCACCAATCGTCGCGGCCGCTGTGGTTGGGGCGCACGTCGTGCACGAAGTACCGCTCGCCGAACGAGCACGGGGCGAGGCCCCAGTGCGGCGCACGGAAGGCGGCGAACTCGCCGGCGACCGACTGCGACCGCGCCCGTTGGCTAAGCGCGGCGCGGCGCGTGTTCTCGAACCAATCGACGCGCGGGCCTTCGATCCCGAAGTCGCTCGGGTTGTCGGCGCCGAGCGAGCGGTAGTCGATCCAGCAGTGGCTGAAGAAGTAAGTGAACAACGACCCGTTGTACGACGTCACGTGCTCGGGCAAGTCGTCGAAGCGATCGACCTTGCGCATCAGCCGGTAGTAGTCGATCGGCGGCAGCGCGAAGGCGTCGTTCGGCGCGCCGGCGCCGAGGAAGTAGACGAGGCGTTCCTCGTCGCTACAGCGGAACCACTTGGCATCGATTAGCTCGCCGGCGCCCAGCGGGCCAAGCCCCTCGTCGGCGGCGAGCCAGCCCATCGAAACGAAGCCGTCGTCGTTGCGGCGGAAAGCGCGGTAGTTCGCTCCGGCGACGAGCGCGTCGGCGAGGCGCTTCACCCCGCCGCCGAAGTACTGCCCGGCGGTCATCACCCCCGCCTGCAGGAGGGCGTGATCGACGGTCCCGGCGAGGATTTCGTAGCGGTGCTTCGTTTGCTTCAGGTCGGGGAGCCCCGCCGAGTCGGCGTTCAGGTAGTGGAAGTAGACACCGTCACGCTTGTTGTCGTCGCGCTCGACGAGCGACCGCAGCACCGTCAGCGCGCGTTGGCGGGCCGCGTCGCGCGAGACCCAGCCGCGCTCGACGCCGATCGGCAGCGACGACAGTTGGAAACCGACCGAGGCGACGCTCGAGACGGTGTCGGTCGATTTGTCGCGCGCCAGGCAGGCCGGGGCGCCGACCTCGCGCCAGAAGTACAGGAAGCACCCGCGCTGCACGTCGTCGAGTAGCGCCTCGTCCGCGGCGGTGAAGCGGTAGGCCCACGCCTGGCGACTGGCGTCCGACGGCAGGACGTCCGCGGCGAGTGCGACCCCGGAGACGATCGTCAACAACAACGCAGCGGCGGAGAGCGGTGCGCGGAACACGGTTAATCGTCTCCGACAAAAAAAGGGTGGGCGCCCCCTTCCGCGGGAGCGCCCACCAAGCGTATCGCTTCCCCCGAAGCCGGGGGGCATCTCTCAGTTACGCCGGCGAGCGGCCAGAGCCGCCAGGCCCAGGGCGCCCAGCACCATCGAAGACGGCTCGGGGACGACGGTCAGCGTGAAGTCGTCGAAGAACGCCGACTGGCCCGGGTCGATGTTCGGGACCATGTCGAACGCGGCGGCGGTCACGCGGACGCTCGCCGTGCCGGCCGGGGCGGTCCCGGTCAGCACGTGCTGGCGCCAGGTGCCGTCGTTCTGCTGCTGCGAACGCAGGTCGAGCAATACCGGGGCGCCGAGCACCGCGAAGCCGCCGTCGAGGAACGCGAGCTCCATGATGGTGCTGGTCGGCGACGGGCGGGCGCCGCCGGGTGCGTTCGCCGCAAGAGTCGTAACGCCACCCGAGTAGTTGGTTTCCCAACGCGACCAGCCGGTGAACTGGTACTCCGTGCCGGCCGAGCCGGGGACGATCTGCACCAGCTCGGCGTCGATCGGCGTCGCGTTCGGGAACGGGCCGGGGAAGAACAGCCCCTCGAACTCGCGCAGCCACAGGCCCAGGTTCCCCTGGTGGTTGCTGCTGTCTCCGAAGTTGATGACCTCGGCCGTGTTGGCGCTCGAGGGGGTCTCGATCAGGTCCCACGGAAAGACGTTGTTTCCCGAGCCGTCTTCGAGGCTCGGGTTGCCCAACAGGTTCTGGGCGTTAGCAGAGACAGCGACCGCAACGCAGCCGAGCGCCAGGAACGACGCGAACAACTTCTTCACAAGACACCTCCGAATGTGGAACTCAATAGAAGACGAACAATGTCGAGCGGAGTACGCATCGCCATTCACAACCGATTGCCAACTCCTCTGGCGTGTAGCTCGCGACTCGCAGGTCGGGAGTTCCCCCGAGCGCCCGACCAGCGCCGCCGCACTCCTCTGCAAAGCGTCAAGCAGCACGCCGCCGCCGCGGGCCGGCCACGAAAGTCGCAGCCAGCGCAACGAGCGCGGCCGCCGGCTCGGGGATCGCCGTCCCGCTGGCCGACGTCGCCCCGTAGCGCGAGACCCAGAAGGTGTAGTCCTCGGGAGTCACCGAGCCCGGTGTCGCGACCTCGTTCGGCAGCGGTCCCGCCGTGCCGAGCAAGTCGCGCCACGCCGTGTAGTCGGCCGCGTTCACGACGCCGTCGCTGTTGTAGTCTCCCTGGACGGCGGGTAGCGTCTGGATCAGCGACAGGTCGTCGAAGAACGCCGACTGCGGGTCGAAGCCCGAGTTGTACATGCCGCTCGCGCCGACCGAGACGCGGACGCTCGTGGCGCCGGCGGGGGCGGCCGCGTTGAGCGTGTACTGCCGCCACGTTCCGTCGTTCATCTGCCCCGCAGTGGCGAGGTTCAGCACCTGCGGCGTGCCCACGGGCATCCCGGCGCCGTCGAGGAACTCGAGCTTCTGGCTCGTGACGACGGTCGGGTCTCCGAGGCCGCCGGCGTAACCGACTTCCCACTTCGACCAAGCGGTGAACGCGTAGTTCGCGCCGGCGACCGCCGGGACGTCCTGGGCTAGCACCGTCTCACCCCCTTCGAAGGCACGGATCCAAAGCCCCTGCTGGCCACCCGTCGTGTGGTTCGCGAAGTCGCGGAACGACGCGTTGTCGGTCCCCGCGGGGAGCTCGGTGAGCGTGTAACCGGTCGGGGGACCGACCAGGTTCAGGTTGCCGTTCACAAGCCGTTCGTTGCCGGGGACCACGTTGTCGCGCAGCGAGAAGTCGTCCCAGTAGACGTTCTGCCCGCCGGTGTTCTCGACCATGTTCCGGGCGGCGGCCGTCACGCGTACGCGGTTCGTGCCGGCGGGGGCGACTCCCGAGAGGGAGTGGTTCTGCCAGATCGGTTCGTTGAGCTGCATGAAGTCGGTCCGCAGCTCGCGGCTGACGGTCGAGAGGACCGTGCTCGCCGCGTTCAGGAACTCGATCGAGAAGGTCGTGGTCGTCGGCGAGGGGACGGCGCCCGACGGCGAGTTAATGTCGAGCGTCGCGACGCCTCCCGAGTAGCCGTCGTCGGTCCCCGGGTCCCCATCGCCGTCGAAGCGTGAGCCGCCGGTGAAGGTGTATGTTCGCCCGGCGAAGCCGCCGATGGTCTGCGAGAGGACCGCGTTGGTCTGCAGGTTCAGCCCCGCGAAGTCTCCCCCGTTGCCGGCGAACGGACGCAAGAACAAGCCGAGGCCCGTGCCGCTCTGGTCGGCGAAGCTGATCTGCTCGGTGGCGTTCACCGTGCCGGCCTGGCCGGTGATCGTCTGGTCGAGCGTCCAACTGGGAGGGGCGACCGAGGCCTCGAGGTTCCCGTTGACGAGGACCTCCATGGCGCCCGCGGTCGTGGCGATCCCCGCCGCCGCGAGGGCCAGCGTCAGGGACCGCGTGCCGAGCAAAATTCGAAGGAAGCGTGTCATGGGGGGGGACTCCTGGTTTCCGACTGAAAGTTCTTGGGGGAGTCGATGCCGCCGCCGCGGGAGCGGGCTGCGGAACCGAGGGCTTTCGGCCGGCGTCCGAGGGGGGGGACGGCCGGCATCGTGGTGATAAGGGTTTCTCGGGGCCGCGTTCTCGGTGGTCACACGCCGACCAAGGGGTGGGCGAGGGGCCGAGCGGACGGACAAGGTAGGAGAGAGCGCCGCAATCGACCGCAAGCGCTTTCAACTCCAGGAGGCAGGCTAAACAACGCATACGCTGTCGTCAAACTTGTCGGTTTGCTACCCGCTCGAACGGCCCGACGCAGCGACTACTTCGACCGCGGATCGTTGAGGATCGTCTCGCCGTCCGAGCGGTGGCAGAGCTGGTTCATCGTCTCACGGTTG
>JBOFFC010000016.1:0-12728 GCA_051648405.1 Lacipirellulaceae bacterium | reverse complement strand
TCGACTTCGTGCACGATGACGATGTCGTGCACGCCGCGCACCGCGGCGCCCGTCTCGCTGCTCGCCGCTAGGTGCGAGCCGCCGACGATCACGATCCGGTCCCCCTTCTTGCAGAACCCGACTTCGCGCGACCAGGCGTCGGCGTAGCGGATCAGTTCGCTCATGTCGCAGGCCGGCGCCCCGCGCAGCGGCGTCACGCCCCAGTACAGGCTCATCTTCCGCAGCGTCGCCTCGCAGGTGCTCACGCCGATCGTCGGCACGAAGTTCCGCTGCTGCGACAGCCCCACCGCCGTGCGGCCCGAGTGGCTCGCGACGACCACCAGCTTCGCCCGCAGCGCGTAGGCCATCGCCCCGGCGCCCTGGACCACGGCCCGCGTGATCGCGTGCAGCCGCTTGCCGACCGGCACGGCGTCGGCGCCGCGCGGCGGGCGTTCGGCCATGCTCTCTTCGGTCGCCAGGCAGATACGGTTCATCATCTTCACGGTCTCGAGCGGGTACTGGCCGATGGCCGTCTCGCCCGAGAGCATGCAGGCGTCGCCGCCGTCGAGGATCGCGTTGGCGACGTCGGTCACCTCGGCCCGCTTGGGGCGCGTCGATTCGTGCATGCTGTCGAGCATCTGCGTGGCGATGATCACCGGCTTCTCGTGGCGGTGGCACGTGATGATGATCCGCTTCTGCGCGACCGGCATCTCGGCGACGTCGATCTCGACCCCCAGGTCGCCGCGGGCGACCATGATTCCGTCGGCCGCCGCGACGATCTCATCGAGCCGGTCGAGCGCCTCACGCTTCTCGATCTTGGCGATCACCATCGCCTCCGACCCGTTCGAGCGGAGGATGTCGCGCAGCGAATTCACCTCGTCCGGCTTGCGGACGAAGCTCAGGCTGACGAAGTCGACCCCCGCGTGGGCGGCCCACTCGGCGTGCTGGTGGTCGTTCATGCTGATCGCCGGGGCGCTCAGCGCCACGCCGGGGAGGTTCACTCCCTGGCGGCTGCGGACGGTGCCGCGCTGCGTGACGCGGGTCCGGACGCGGCCCGGCAGCTTCTCGGTGACGAGCAGGCTCACCGTGCCGTCGGCGAGCATAACGGTGTCGCCGACCGACAGCTCGCGGACCAGCGGTTTGTACGAGCAGGTGAACTCGTTGAGGGCGTTCGACACGCTCCCCTCGACGAAGAAGAAGTCGGCGTCGGTCTCGCAGAAGACGCGGTCCTCGGCGATTTCCCCGAGGCGGAACTTCGGCCCGGCGAGGTCCACCAGGATCCCCACCGGCTGGTTCAGCTCTTCGCTCAGCGAGCGGATGTTGTCGACGTGCTTCTGCTGCTCTTCGGTCGAGGCGTGCGCCATGTTGAGCCGGAACACGTCGACGCCGGCGAGCATCAGCTCGCGGAGCATGGCGCGGTCGCTGCAAGCGGGACCGACGGTCGCGACGATCTTCGTGCGGGAGCGGCCGCGGATCTCGGCGGAGGTTTGCATGGCGGTTTGTTCGGCGAGGTGCGCGGCGCTGGGTTTCGGGGGCGGCGTGCGGGGCGGGGCGACGGGGGGGATCGCCGCGGGGGCGAAGGGGGATAGGAGCGTCATCGTCGCTGGCGGCCCGAGGCTTGGGGAGGGAGGCAGGGGGCCGTCGCTCGCGAAAAGCCCCCGTAAAGGTGGCACGAAACCCGCGGCCCGCGCGGACGGATTGCCCCGCCGCTGTCGCGATCCGGCCTCCCACGGGCTAAGCTCCCCCCATGAACGGCACTCCCCGCACAATGCCCCCCGCCGCGGGCCCCCAGGCGGGCCCCCGCCACGCCCTGGTGACGGGGGGGTCGTCCGGTTTGGGCCTGGCGATCGCTCGCGCTTGGCGAAAGGCCGGTGGGGGGCTGACCCTCGTGGCGCGGGGCGCCGAGCGGCTCGCCGAGGCCGCCGCGGGGCTCCAGGCGCTCGACCCGGCGTGCGACGCACCGATCGACACGATCTCCGCCGACGTGGCCGCGCCCGGCGCGGCTTCGGACGCCGTGCTGGCCACGATCGCGCGGCACGGGCGGCTCGACTTAGTCTGCCACGCGGCGGGGGCTTCGACACGCGGGACGATCCGCGACACCCCTTTAGCGGACTTCGAGCGGCTGCTGGCGCTGAACTTCCTGGCGGCGGTCGAGCTCGCGCAGTCGTCCGCCGACGCGCTCTGCGCGGCGCGTGGGAGCCTGGTCCTCGTCGGCAGCCTGGCGACCCGCGTCGCGCCGGCGTACCTCGGGGCCTACCCGGCGAGCAAGCACCCCCTCGCCGCGCTCGCCCAGCAGTTGCGGCTCGAGCTCGGGCCGCAGGGGATGCACACGCTGCTCGTCTGCCCCGGGCCGCTGGAGCGCGACGACGCCGGCTCGCGCTACGACTCCGAAGCGGCCGGCCTACCCGACCAAGCCCGCAGGCCGGGTGGCGGCGCGCGAGTGAAGGCGATCGACTGCGACGGGCTCGCGGAGCGCATCCTCGCCTCCTGCGCCGACCGGCGGGCCGAGCTCGTTGTGCCGCGCAGGGCGCGGCTGCTGTTCGCGATCAGCGCCCTATTCCCCGGGTGGGGCGACCAACTATTGCGGAAGCAGATGGGCCAAGACGAGGGACCCCGGCGGGGGTGACGGCCGCGGGTCGCCGTCACACCCCGCTACGAGAGTCGTCCCCCGTCGCTGCTGTCCGCGCCCCGTTTGCCTCGGCTGGAGCGGCCCCCGTGGTGGGCGTGGTCGCGGTCATCGCGCGACAGGCTCGGCTCGTGGTGTGCCGGTCGTCCGGTCGGCTTGTGCGGGCAAGCCGTCGGAGCGAGGGGCGGACTCTTTCCTGTAGTGCAGGGTGCGTGCCAAAGCGACGGAAAGAGACGCTCCGGCCTCAAACGCCGGCAATCACGGGCTGAGCCCCGCTCGCGGCCCCGCGTTCGTTGTAGTTCTTACAAGGCCGCGGCGTCGCGTCGGCGTCACTTCGGGGCCGGCGCCGCCAGCAGGCTCGTGAGGATCGCGCGGAACACTTGCTCGGCGACCGGCAGCTCGCGATCTTCGGCCTGCGCCAGCACGAGCAACGTGCCGGCGCCGAAGTGCCCCGTACGCACCAAGGCGGTATTGATCAGGTCGAGGCAGATGAAGTTCACGTCGTACCCCAACAGGGGGGTCTCGCCGAACGACTCGCTGGCGGGGCTGCTCTCGAGGTCCGGGTACTCGCCGCGCAGCGCCGCCAGCGCCTGGTCCGCCAGGCCCTCCAGGTCGAGCAGCCCCGGGTAGTGGGCGAGGGTCAAGAACGCCGTGTTGGGGCTCGACAGCGTCAGCTCGACCCGGGCCCCCGAGTCGGTCGATTCGTCGAGCGTCCAGTTCTCGGGGTAGGCGAGGTGCAGGCCGGACTTGTCGTAAACCGAGAACACGCTGGGGCGCCTTGGGGTTGGGCGAGCGGGCGAACTGGCAGTCCGCCTGCTCCCGATTTTAGCGGCGTCGCTAGCGGCGGGACACCGTGCGGCCGCGGGCGTTGCCCCGCGGATCGCAACCCGATACGCTCCGCGGCCCGTTCCTGCGCAGGTTCGCGATATGACCCCCGTCACCCGCTCCGCCGTGCCGCGCCGTGCTGCGCTGCTGTGGCTCGCGATCGTCGTGGGGTGCAACGGTTGCGCGGCGCTGGCGCGTCGGGCCGAGACCCAAGCCCACGCCGACGAGAGCCGCCAGTTGTGGCGTCGCGGGGTGACGGCGCTCGAGACGGGCCAGGTAGCCGAGGCCGCCACGCTGCTGCACGACGCGGCCGAGATCGACCCCGAGGACGGCGACACCCGCTCGCAGCTCTCGGAGGCTCTTTGGAAGTCGGGGCGCCACGCCGAGGCGCTCGAGCACGCCGAGGCGGCCTGCCTGTGCGAGCGGACCGACGCGCGGCTCGCGGTTCGCGCAGGAGAAATGCGACTCGCTCAGGGGGACCCCCAACGGGCCAGCGAGTGGGGCAACGTCGCCGTTTCGCTCGACGGACGGTCGCCCGCCGCCTGGGCGCTGCGCGGCCGATCGTTCGCGCTGCTCGGTCAGCCCGAGCGCGCGGTCGCCGACTTCCAGCAGGCGTTGCGTTACGCCCCGGCGGACGTGGCGCTCCTCGAGGACCTCGCGAAGATCTACCGCGACAAGGGGGACCACCGCCGCGCCTTGGCGACGCTGCATCACTTGCTCGACTGCTACCCCCCCGGCGAGCAGCCCCCCGGGGTGCTGGCGATGGCGGGCGAGTCGTGCCTGGCGATCGGCAGGCCGCAGGCGGCGAGCGAGCACCTGCGACTCGCGACCGAGCGCGGGGCGCTAGGCCCCGACATCCACTACCGACTCGCCGAGGCCGAGGCGGCGTGTGGCAGGCCGGTGCAGGCCCTCGCCGACGCCCGCCGCGCGCTCGAAGCCGACGGGGGGCACACCCAAAGCCGCGACCTCGTGACCCGGCTGACGGTGCTCGACGCGGGGGGCGCCCTTCGCTAGGCGCCGCGGGGGCGTGGTGGCCGCACTCGGCGGCGGATGACCGGCGCGATCGCTACCACCTGCGGCGGCCGGCCCCCGCACGCGAGCGCCGAGCAACGTTTCCGGGCCGCCGGGGGGCTCGACCGTGACCTACGGTTGGGTTGTGGCGCCGCGCCACCGACGACGCGACTCGCCCCGACCCCCGCCCGGAGACCCTCGCGATGCCGCAAGCCGTCCTCGAAGCCGAATCGGCCCTCCTGCCGCGCGAGGCCTTTGGGTCGTTCGTGGACCGTCGCGCCGAGTCGGTTTTTGGCGTCCCGTCGCGCGAGCGTCGCCAGTTCACCAACAGCCACGAGGGGCTCTCTCCGGCCGCGGCGGAGCTCGCCCGCGGCATCGACCGCTACAAGGCGGAGCACCGGCGGCGGTTCATCGACTTCGAGGAGATGCTCGCCGTCATCGAGTCGCTCGGCTATTCGAAGTAGTCGTCGGCCACGGCGCTACTCCCCTTCCCAAAGGGCGCGCTGGAGCCGCTCGAGCCGAACGAAACCGACGACGCGGTCCCCTGCCCCGCGCAGCGCGGCGAGGGGCTGCCCGCTCGATTCGAGCTGCGTGATCACCTGCAGGAAGGTGGTCGTCTCCGAGAACTCGGGCATCGGCTCCTCTTGGGGGGCGTCCCCCGGGGCCGCGAGAACACAGCGCGACGCGCGCACCAATCGGTAGCTGGCCCGACCGCCGCTGCGGGACTCGATCGGGAGCGCGTCGAGTTGCGAACGCCGCGCGGCGAGCAGGACCTTGTCCGTGGTGATGGGCTGCGTCAGGCGCTGCTCGCGGGCGACGGGAGTCATGAACTCGCGGACCGGCTTGCCGGCCAGGGCGAAGGTCGCCATCGCGAGTTGGCGCTGCACGGCGGTCAGGATCCCCGCCGCTTGGCCTTCGGCGAACACGTCGGCCAGCTCGCGGCGGCGGAGCGACATCCTCAGCGGGGCGACGCTCGAACCCGTCAGCCAGGCGACGAAGCGGCTCCCCCCCCAGAGGACCGACGTCAGCGGCGACAACAGCACCGCGACCGACGCGAACATCGGCGCGACGGCCCGCATCAGGCTGTACGGCGCCTGCAGGAAGGTCCGCTTGGGGAGCAGCTCGCCGAAGATGAAAACGAACGGGGCCAGCAAAAGCGTAGGCAGGAGCTCGGCCACGAGCCCCCCGCCCGGGAACCAGCGATTGACGGCAACCACCGTGGCGAAGGTCGTCGCGTAGTCCGAAAGGCAATTCCCGACGAGCGCCGTCGCCACCACCGCCGCGGGGTTGTTCGACGCCCACAGCAGGCCGCGAGCGATCCGGTCCCCCGAGACGGCGTCGATCACCAGCCGCACCCGCGGCAGGCTGTAGAAGCCCGTCTCGCAGCCGCTAAAGAAGCCGCTAAAGAAGACGCCTAGCGCAAACACCAACAGGGGGATCATCACGACGCGGGGCCCTCCGCTGCGGGGGGGGCCGGGGAGTCGTCGGTTTCCCGGACCCGCACGGTGATCGGGGTGTCTTCGTTGGCGACCGGCCCGTCGGCGGGTGGGCCGGTGGTCACGGCCCAGTCGTACCCCGCAAAACGGATCCGGTCTCCGAACCGCGGCGACCGCTCGAGCACCTCCTGCAGCAGCCCGGCGACCGTGACGCTGCGGACTTCGCCGAACTCGTCGGAGTCGTCGAGCCCCAGTCGCTTCGCGACACGCCTCAGCGGGGTCGATCCCGCCACCTCCCAGGCGCCCCCGGGGAGCTGCCGCAGGCGGGCCGCGTGGGCGTCCTGAGGGTCGATGCGTGTCGCGTCGCGCAGCACCGCGTCGAGCAGCCGCTCGAGGGTCACGATGCCGATCGTCTCGCCGAGCTCGTTGACGACCGCTGCGACACGGCGCCCACGATCGCGGAGCTGCGTGAGCACGGTCGAGGCCGACGCCGACCATGGGACAACGGCCACCGGATCGGCGTGCCGCTCGAGCCGGTCGGGGGGGAGCAGCGCGAGCCGATCGACGGCGATCGCCGCGGCGATCTCGTCGGTGTCGGGCTCGGTCACGAGGACGAAGTCCCCCCGGAGCGCTTCGGCCGGCACGTCGATCAGCGACACCGGCGGCCGCAGGACGACACAGCGACGCCGCGGCCGCATCAGCTCGGCGGCCGACCCCTCGGCGAGCTCGAAGATCCGTTGCAGGACCTGCCGCTCCTGCTGCACCAGGGGTCCGCCGTCGAGCGCGTCGCCGCCGCCGAGCTCGACCGCCCGCTCCAGGTCGGCGAGCTCGAGGTACGGCTCGGGCTTGATCCGCGGCACAAACAGCCGTGCGAGCGCGTCGCTGATCCCGCGCAGCACGGGGACGATCGGGTCGAGCGCTCGCGCCACGAGCGCCAAGGGGAAGCAGACGATCGACGCGATCCACCGCGGGTTGAGCACCCCGACGTTCTTCGGGCCGAGCTCGCTGCAGACGACGACGATCGCCAGCGACACGGCCGCGAAGCCCGCCCCCCAGGGGGTCCCCGGGTGCTCGCGCTGCAGTCGCAGGACCACGATCGACGACAACCCGTAGTAGGTTAGGTTGAGCATCAGGTTGCCGAACAGGATGGCGGTCAGCAGCCGGTCGGGTCGGCGGAGCAGGTCCACGGCGGCGCGCTCGGCGTCGGTGCCGCGGCTCATCGCCGAGCGCTGCTGCCGCGTGAGCGAGAAGAACGCCGCTTCGCTGCACGAGAAGAACGCCGAGGCCGTCACAAGGACGAACATCGCGACGATCAGCGGCAGGTGCTCGACGAGGGGCAACGTGCGGTGGGCGGTTTGAGGTTCGTGGCCGTCTCGCCATCGAGATGACGGCCGGCGGGAGGCATTGTTGGTCGAGATCGCGTCATCGGAATAGAGCGAACCGCGACCGACCGAGGGTCAATCCTTCGAGGGCGCCCCCCCCGTGGCGATGTCGAACTCCGCCAGAGCCGGGACGAGCATCGCCGCTACGGCGAACCCGAACGACAGGACCGTCGCGAGGGCCACGAGGCTGTAGTCCCCCAGCAGGAAGCTGGTAAGGGCGTAGAACACGGCGAGGGGCGCCGACAAGGTCGCCAGGCCCATCGCGGTCGAGGGGTTCCGCCAGGCGAGCGCCGCGAACAGCGCAACGCCCCCGCCGGCGACGAAGCCCAGGAACGACGCCAACTGGTTCTCGAACGAGTCGCTGAGGGCGAGCATCATCCGCATGCAGGTCGAGACCCCCAGGAACAAGAACAATAGCGCGCCGATGCTCACGCCGATCGCGCGGCGGCTGCTGGCGTAGATCATCGCCGCGTGCAGCCCGAGCGTCGCCGCGTAGACGTCGAGCACCAGCAAGCAAACGACGACCAGCAGCAGCAGCCAGGGGCTCAGCGCCCCGGCGTAGGCCAAGTAACCGCACAGCGCAAGAGGGAGAACGATCATCTCCCGCGCGTTCCAGAACGCCCCGGCGAGCTTGCCCCCCAGCAGCTCGCGCGGCGACAAGTCGGTCGCCAGCAGCAGGTCGAGCGACTTGCCGTCCCGTTCGCCGGTGAGCGAAGTCACAGCGAGCGCGTTCACCAGGACCAGGCTCACGACCAGCAGCGGCGCCATCGGCGTCGCGGCGGGGTGGATCGTGTCGCGACTTGGTGGGGCTCCAAGCGGCGTAGCGCCGACGACCGCCGCCGCGCAGAGCGCGAAGATCGCCAGGTACGCGGCCTTCACGACCAGCACGCGCTTGCCGTAGGCCCACGTCCGGACCTCGCGCCACAGCACGGGGTTGTCCCACACGGGGCGGGCACGCCCCGCGACGCGGTGGACCTCGGCCGTTTGCCCGCGCGCCACCCCGACGGCCTGCGCCGCCGCCGCGTCGGCGCCGGGGGCGTGGACTGCCGCGGCGCCATGTGCGGTTGCCGTCTGCGTCTCGCGGGACGGGTTCCAGACGCGGACCATCGCGATCGCAAATGCGTTGAGCGCAGCGACGGCGGCCAGCGCCGCCAGGCAGAACCCCGAGGTGGCGCTGATGCGCGACGCCGTCGCCGAAGCCGCGTCCGCCGCATCAAACGGCAAAGGGGCCGGGCCGACCCCCGAGCCGACGGCGTCGCCGATCGCCCGCCAGGGGCTGAAGAAGGCGGCCGCTTCGGGCGCGGGGCGTCCCAGGACGGTCGAGCCGAACGCGCCCCCCGCGAGCGCTTCGCCGACCGCGAGCCACAGCGCGACGGCGAGCGCCGTCAGGGCCAACGCTTGGAACGTCTTCTCGCGCCACAGGCCGAACATCGAGCCGGCGCTCCCGGCGACGAGCGCCCCGGCGAGCGTCACCAGCATCGCCCGCAGGACTTGCCCGTGCTCGATCCCCCCGACGAGCGCTAGCAGCAAGAAGAAGGGCGCCACGGCGAGGCACGACACGGCCACGCCGAGCAAGCTCGCCAGCAGGCGGCCGAGCACGAGCTCGGGGTTCGTGAGGTCGGTGATCAGCAGCAAGACGAGCGTCCCGCGGCTTTTCTCCTGCGAAACGGCGGCAGCGGTCAGAAGCCCCGAGAACAGCACCGCCACCGTGAGAACCAGCGGGGCGAGCAGCGCGAACGTCGCCGAGCCGAAGCGTGCCAGGTCGCCCGGCCCCCGCAGGTCGCCCGTCCCGACGAGCACCTGCCACGCCGTGAGGGCGAGCCCCAGCAGGGCGGCGACGCACAACGTTCGCGCGGCAAAGAACTGCGGCCTGCGGGGCGCCGTCAGGGCTTCGCGGGTAAAGACGGGGCCGATCAGCACAGCCGAGGCGCGGGGGGCGGGGGGCATTGGTCCCCGCGAATCGGGGAGGCCTCAGTGTATCCGCTCGGAAGGCCGCCAGCATCGGGGCGACCGAACACGAACAGCGTTGTCCGGGTTCGCTCCGCTTCGTGTCGGTCAGGGTGCCGTGGCACGGCGCGGCGACGGGCCTCGACGGTATGGTCGATGCGGCGCCACCCGCGGACGCGGCTGGCCCTCGACCTGGAGGACGAGGGCCAGCGCGCGGTCGCAGAAGCTTGCGGGACACTCCGATCCGGCGCCAATCGGGCGGCGGTGGTCCCGACAACGAATCGTGCCGGCACGGGGCCGACCCGCTGGTTACAGGATGTAGCCCTCTTCGCCGTGGTCCGAGACGTCGAGGCCCTGACGCTCGTTCTCTTCGGTGGCGCGGAGGCCGATCGTCACGTCGATCACCTTCAACAGGATGTAGGTGGCGACGATGCTGAAGATCCAGGTCACCGCGACGGCGGTCAACTGGCCCTTCATCACCGAGTCGGCGAAGGGCGCCTCGGTCAGGCCGAGTGTATTTCCCCCGCCGATGTCCCAGCACATCCGCGTGGCGAAGACCCCGGTCAGGATCGCACCGAGCGTGCCGCCGATGCCGTGGATGCCAAAGGCGTCGAGGGCGTCGTCGTAGCCGAACTTCGACTTCATGCCGCAGGCGATCGCACAGACCACGCCGGCGATGGCGCCCATCGCGATGGCGGGCATCGGCTGCACAAAGCCGGCGGCCGGCGTGATGCAGACCAGGCCCGCGACGGCGCCCGAGGCGGCCCCCAGGACGCTCGGCTTGCCGCGGAACATCGCCTCGTAGACCGCCCAGGCGAGCGCCCCGGCGGCGGCGGCCAGGTGGGTCGTCACGAACGCGCTGGCGGCAAGGTTGTCCGAGGCGAGCTCGCTACCGGCGTTGAAGCCGAACCAGCCGAACCACAGCATGGCGGCGCCGAGCGCGGTGTAGGTCAGGTTGTGGGGCCGCATGTCTTCCGAGCCGAAGCCCTTGCGTCGGCCGAGGACCATTGCGCAGACGAGGGCCGAAACCCCCGAGCTGATGTGGACCACCGTGCCGCCGGCGAAGTCCAACGCGCCCCCGCCCCACGCCCATTCTTTGCCGTAGGCCAGGATCCCTCCGTCCCACACCCAGTGGCACAGCGGGCAGTAAACGAGCGTCCCCCACAGCAGCGAGAAGACCGCCATCGCGGAGAACTTCATCCGCTCGGCGAAGGCGCCGCAGATCAGGGCCGGGGTGATGATGAAGAACATCCCCTGGAAGACCATGTGCGTCAGCCGCGGGATAGCCCCTTCCATCGGCTCCGTCGGGGCGCCGGCCTCTTCGTCCCAGCCGCGCTGGACGTTGTTCAGGCCCAGGTAGTCCCAGTTCCCGATGTACGGGTTCTCGGCCGTGCTGTCGCCGCCGAAGGCGAGGCTGTAGCCGTAGACCGCCCAGACGACGGACATCATCGCCATGAGGAACAGGCACTGCATCATCACGCTGAGGACGTTCTTGCGGCGAACCAGGCCACCGTAGAACATCGCCAGGCCTGGGGCCGTCATGAACAGCACCAGCGCGCTGCAGGTCAGCATCCAGGCGTTGTGACCGGCCAGGGCGGCCGCATCGACCTTGCCCGACAGCTCGCTGAGCGTCTCCTCAACAGTGGGGGCGGCCGCCTCCGCTTCCTGGCCGCACGCTACGTTTCCGACCGCCAGGCATGCAAACACGAGCGTGACGACCCCAAGTCGTCCGCTCCAAGAACCTCGCACCATCGTTCGCACTCGTCGATTGAGGAAAGACCCAATTTGCACAGCCGCCTGTCCGGGCAGTGTGGCGACGACGGCTTGCCCGATCAAGCCGTGAAGGAACGAATCGGCGGGCGATTCCCGGGAACAGGGCCCCCGCCCGCGTAAACCGGGGGGTCTCTCTGGGACATGGGGACACGGAGGGGCAACGCCGTAGGGGGCTGACACTCGCCGCGGCGCGGTTCGGCCAACCGCCGGCTAGAGGGCGTCCACGACCATTTGCGCGACCTCGCCGGTCGACCAGCCGCTGCGGTCGAGGCTCTTGCCGGCGAACCGAGGGGTCGTCCGCTTGACCGCCGCGGCGAGGCGCTCGCCGCAAGCGACCGCCTCGGCCAGACCGTGCGAGCGACCCGTCTCGCGCAGCAGCAGGCCGAGCGAGTCGATCGTCGCGATCGGGTTGGCGACTTGCTTGCCGGCGATGTCGGGCGCCGACCCGTGGACCGGCTCGAACATGCCGGGGGCGGTCCCCTCGGGGTTCAGGTTGCCGCTGCTGGCGATCCCCATCCCGCCGGCGATCGCGGCCCCCAGGTCGGTGATGATGTCGCCGAACATGTTCGGGACCACGACCACGTCGTAGCACTCGGGCTGCGTCACCAGGTACATGCAGCAGGCATCGACGTGGTGGTAGTTGGTCTCGACGTCGGGGTACTCGGCGGCGACCTCGCTGAAGCCCCGCTGCCAGGTGTCGCCGGCGAAGCTCAGCACGTTCGTCTTGTGGACGAGCGTCAGCTTCTTGCGCGGGCGCGTGCGGGCGAGCTCGAACGCGTAGCGGACGCAGCGCTCGACGCCGAAGCGGGTCGAGATCATCGTCTGCGTCGAGAGCTCTTGCGGCGTCCCCTTGCGGACGAAGCCCCCGACGCCGCAGTACAGGTCCTCGGTGTTCTCGCGCACGACCACCAGGTCGATGTCCTTCGCGGACTTGTTTTTCAGCGGCGTCTCGATCCCCGGGTAGAGCTGCACGGGGCGGAGGTTGATGTACTGGTCGAGGTCGAAGCGTAGTTTCAGCAGGATCCCCTTCTCGATGACCCCCCCGGCGAGCCGCGGGTCGTTCGGCAGGCCACCGACAGCGCCGAGCAAGATCGCGTCGTAGCCGCGCAGCGTAGCGACGTCGTCGTCGGAGAGGACGTGCCCGGTGTCGAGGTAGTGCCGGGCCGAGAACGGGAAGTCGGCCGCCTCGAACGCGAGGCCGCACGCCGGCGCAGCGGCCTTCAGCACCTCGAGCGCGGCGCCGACGACCTCAGGACCAATGCCGTCACCGGCAACCACAGCGAGCTTGAGCGAACGGGACATACGGGGGGAATGCGGAGGTTGGAGTTCGGAATGCGGAATCGTCAGGGGGCGACAGGCAGCGACGGATTACACGTTAAGCACCAATGACCAAGCACCAATGACCTAAACGAGTGGGCAGCAGGCAGTGGGTAGCAGGCAGTACGCGACAGCGTTGGTCATTGGTGCTTGCCCGTTGGTCATTGGTCCGCAATCGCGACGACAGGTCGCGCTCGCACCCCCCCTCTGCCATCGATCATCCAATCTCTGTCATCTCCACCTGCACCTCGTCCCCCACGACTCGGGTGGCGAAGCGATCGACCCCCAGGCGCGGGTTGTCGGCCCACTTGCCGTCGGAGAGGCGGAACCGCCAGGCGTGCCAGGGGCAGACGACGGTCACGCCGTGCCGCTCGTCGTGGTCCAGGCATCCCGCGCCGAGCGACGCCCCCTGGTGGGGGCACAGGTCGTCGA
>JBOFFC010000015.1:0-52346 GCA_051648405.1 Lacipirellulaceae bacterium | reverse complement strand
CGTCGGAGTGATCGAGGCACGGCAGACTCAACCGTTACGCAACGACTCCGACGGCTGGCGCCGCCGGCTCGCCTGGTTCGCGATCTCAAAAAACCCCCGCGATGGGCGATTCGCACTAGCGCCCGGCCGCAAGCCTGTTGGTATCATGGGGGGAACGACCTACCCGTCATGCCCTCTGCGAGCTCTGCCGAAATGCCTCGCCGCCGCAAGACCGGACGCCCCGCCCGCCGCAAGCTCCGCGTCGAACGACTCGAGGACCGCGCGATGCTCGCGGGGGATTTGGAGTTGGTGCGAGATATCAACACGGTGACCCTGAGCAGTTCTCCGACGACAGCGGTGCAGGTCGGGGCGATCTTCTACTTCATGGCGTTTGAGCCCGCGACTGGGCACGAGCTTTGGAAGAGCGACGGAACCGAGGCGGGGACCGTCCTGGTGAAGGACATCAACCCGGGCGTCGCTAGTAGCATCGCCCCCAGTTCCGGATCCGCCTCGTTCGTAAACGTAGAAGGGACGTTGTACTTTAGCGCTAACGACGGGGTCACCGGCCACGAACTTTGGAAGAGCGACGGCACTGAGCCTGGCACCGTCCGAGTTTCGGACATCAACCGCTCCCCTCTGGGCACATACCCAACAGCCTTAACTCACATGGCGGGAGTCCTCTACTTTATTGCCGATGGCGGCCAGACAGGTACCGAGTTATGGAAGACTGACGGAACCACGTCTGGCACCGTTCTCGTAAAGGACATCGCCGCAGGGTTTGGAAGCTCCACCCCGTCAGTCCCTACGATCATTGGCGGAACGTTGTACTTCAGCGCGAACGACGGAGTGAGCGGACGAGAGCTTTGGAAAAGCGATGGCACCGAGGCAGGAACAGTTCGTGTCAAGGACATCCTCACCGGTCCCTCGAGCTCAATCCCCCTTGGCCTAACGAACCTTGGAGGAACGCTCTACTTCAGCGCGAACGACGGCGTGATTGGCTTCGAGCTCTGGAAGAGCGACGGCACCGAGGCGGGAACGGTTCAGCTAAGCGACATTCGCACGGGCGCTGGGCCAGCGTCGTATCTCGGGGGCCCCGCAGAGCTTGTCAACGTGGGTGGGATTCTTTTCTTCCGAGCCAATGACGGCTTGAGCGGTTACGAGATCTGGAAAAGCGACGGCACGGCGGCCGGCACGGTCCGCGTCAAGGACATCCGAGCCGGGGCTTCAGCTGCGCGCCCGATGGCATTGACGAATGCCGGAGGCGCGCTTTTCTTTCGTGCCAACGATGGTGTCAGCGGATACGAGCTATGGACGAGTGACGGCACCGAACTCGGCACGTTCCGTGTGAAGGACGTCCGCGCCGGCGCTCTCGGATCCTTCCCGGGGGTCGGAACGCCATATGCAGACCCGCTGACGACCGTTGGGAGGACGGTCTACTTTCGCGCGAACGACGGAGTTGCCGGATACGAGCTTTGGAAGAGCGACGGCACCGAGCTGGGAACTGTCCGCGTCCAGGACATTCGCGCGGGCGCCCTCGCTTCCTTTTCCCCGCCTGGTTCAGGCATGACCAACGTTCGCTCTATTGCGAACGTAGCCGGGACGGTCTACTTCCAAGCCAACGACGGGATCACTGGCTACGAGTTGTGGAAAAGTGACGGCACTGAGCTCGGCACGGTCCGGGTGAAGGACATCACCACTGATTCGAGCAGCTCCGTCCCTCGTTACTTCAAGAACGTTGGTGGATCGGTGTACTTCACCGCGAACGACGGCGTGAGCGGAGTCGAACTGTGGAAGAGCGAGGGCACCACGACGGGTACGACTCGCGTGAAGGACGCACACCCAGGGTTCTCCAGTGCGTTCTTCTACGAGTACAATCCACTGTTCACGGACGTCGGAGGGACGCTTTTCTATCGCGCCGACAACGGCGTGAACGGCCGTGAGCTCTGGAAGAGCGACGGCACCGAGTCAGGTACATCGCTCGTCAAGGACATACGCACCGGCGCGGCGAACGCCCAGCTGAGAAACTTGACGAACGTTAGTGGGACGCTTTTTTTCCGTGCCAACGACGGCGTAAGCGGCTACGAGCTTTGGAAGAGCGACGGAACCGAGTCACGAACCGTCCGCGTCAAGGACATCAATCCGGGATCGGCGAACGGCCTCTACTCGCGCGCATCCCACATGGTGAACGTCGGAGGGACGCTCTACTTCAGTGCCAATGACGGGCTGACCGGCTACGAGCTCTGGAAAAGCGACGGAACCGAGGCGGGGACCGTTCGCGTCAGGGACATCCGCGCTGGCTTTTCTGGCTCGTCTCCGTCGAACCTCACGAACGTGGCAGGAACGCTTTTCTTCAACGCCGATGGCGACCTATGGCGGAGTGACGGCACAGCATCCGGGACTCTCCGCGTAAAGAGGATCAGAACGGGTTCCGCAGGCGCCTACCCGGAACAATTCACCAGCGTCGCAGGAACTCTCTACTTCACCGCTAACGACGGCGTCAGTGGCTCCGAGCTTTGGAAGAGCGACGGAACCGACGCGGGGACCGTCCGCGTCAAGGACATCCGCGTGGGCTCGAGGGGGGCTTACCCCAGATTCCTCACTAACGTCGCCGGAACCCTTTTCTTCGCGGCGAGCGACGGTGTTAGCGGAGACGAATTGTGGACAAGCGACGGCACCGTGGCCGGAACGGTGCAAGTACGGGACATCGTCCCTGGGTCTGGAAGTTCGTGGTCTGGCATCTTTTACAATCCCTCGCTGACGAACGTCGCTGGCACTCTGTACTTCCGAGCGAACGACGGAACAGCAGGGTCTCAGCTTTGGAAGAGCGATGGAACTGCCTCGGGCACAATGCGGGTCCTGTCTACGGACGGAACTCCCGTGGTAGGTCCGGTGTCAATCGCCGGGATTGACGACCGACTTTTCGTCACTGCGTTCCGCCCACGTGTCGGCAGCGAGTTCTTCACGCTCGTCTTGATCGACGCCCCGCCGATCCCCGGCGACTTCGACCGCAGCGGTGCCGTCGCACAGCTCGACTACAACCTATGGTCAGCCGACTACGGCAGCGGCACGAAGCTCCGTGCCGACGCCAACGGCGACGGCGTCGTCAACGCTGCTGACTACACCGTCTGGCGGGATAACCTCGGGGCGTCAGTCCCGTTGCTCGGCGACTACGACTCCAGCGGCGCAGTCGATCCGCAGGACGGCGCCGTCTGGGCGACGCACTACGGCGCGACCTCCGGCGTCGGCCTGGCCGCTGACGGCAACGGCGACGGGTTCGTCAACGCCGCCGACTACACGGTCTGGCGTGACAACTTCGTTGCGCTCCGGGCATTCGCGGCTTCGGACGGCGAGCCGGTGATCTTCGCGTCGTTCGTCGCGACGCCGATCCCGGCCGAAGCCGCGCCCCCCGCAGCGGCGGTGCTCGCGACGCCGACTCGGACGACCGCCCCGAGTTTGTCAACGACCGTCGAGCGACGCGCCTTCGCACCCCTGCGTCGCGACGACCTGCTGCTGGTCGATGTCACCGGCGCGTCGATGGCGGCCGCGCCGACCGAACCCGCGCCGCTCCGCGCTAAGCCGCCGAGCGGCGCGGACGAAGTCCGCGCGCTGGCGATCGACGAGGCCCTCGCCGCGCTCTTCGTCAAGGACGACGAACGCTAGGCCGCCACGGACAGGGTCTGTCCCATCGGCGTCACTTCCACGTCAACGAAGGCCGCTTGTTCTTAGCCGCGCACTCGCGCAGGAACAGGTTGATCAGCGTTTGATAGCGGATCCCCGTTTCCGCCGACAGCGTTTGGAAGTAGTCGATCGTTGTACCGTCGAGGCGGATCGTCACCTGCCGCTTCGCCTCGGCGTAGGGGTTCTTCGTGGCCTCGGCGAAGTCGTACTCGTTTCTCATGTGCGTCGATTCTTCCCTGCCCGTCGAGTGCCGTTAAACCAGTCGAGCGCGGTACACGCCACGCTCCCGGGGAGTCGCCTTGCGGGCGGAGATTATGCGGACGTACGTCTCACTCTGGCGAATGCAGTGGCAAACGACGAGCAATCGCGACTGACGACTCGCTCCCAGCAGGACGAACCGCTCCTCGTAGTCGGAAGGATCGGGGTCGGCGATGAGCAGCGCGTGTTCGTCCTCGAACACAGTCGACGCCTCGTCGAACGTCACCCGGTGCTTACGCAGGTTCGCCGTCGCCTTGGCCGGGTCCCACTCGAAGGATAGCTCGCTCACGCACTACATTGTAAGCACCGACTCCCGCCAGGCCAACGCCGAGCTCCCCATGCCGCTCCCCCCCACTTCCCCGATCACCTGGCAAGGCCCCGCCGATTCGGGCCTGCTCTCGCTGCTCGACCAGACGCGGCTGCCGTCCGAGGTCGTGCGCGTCGACTGCCGAACCGTCGAGGACGTGTGGCGGGCGATCAAGCGGCTCGCCGTGCGCGGGGCGCCGGCGATCGGGATCGCGGCGGCGTACGGCGTGGTGCTCGGGACGCGCGGCGCGGCGGACGTCACGACTGCCAAGGCCGCAGCCCTCGCGGCGTGCGACCATCTGGCGACGAGCCGACCGACGGCTGTGAACTTGTTCTGGGCGCTCGACCGCGTGCGCGGCGCGATCGGGGCCTCGGCCGCGACGACGGCGGGCGCGCTCGCCGACGAGCTGCTCGGCGCCGCCCGCGCGATCCACGACGAGGACCGCGAGCAGTGCGCCGCGATCGGGCGGCACGGCGCCGCGCTGCTGGGGGCGTCGCAGGGGGGCCAGTGGCCGCTCGGCGGCGGGGTCCTCACGCACTGCAACACCGGAGCGCTGGCGACCGGCGGCGACGGGACGGCGCTCGCCGTGGTCTTCGCGCTCCACGCAGCGGGGCGCGCGCCGAAGGTCTACGCCGACGAAACACGCCCCCTGCTGCAAGGGGCGCGACTCACCGCCTGGGAGTGCCACGAGCGCGGCGTCGACGTGACGCTGCTGTGCGACTCGATGGCCGCCACGCTGCTGCGCGACCGCCGCGTGCAAGCGGTGATCGTCGGCGCCGACCGCATCGCTTCGAACGGCGACGCGGCGAACAAGATCGGCACCTACGGCCTGGCGGTGCTGGCCCGCCACCACGGCGTGCCGTTCTACGTGGCGGCGCCGACGACAACGTTCGACCTGTCGATCGAGTCGGGCGCCGACATACCGATCGAGCAACGCGCCGCCGAGGAGGTGACCGAGGCCTTCGGCAAGCGCACGGCACCGGCCGGCGTGGCGGTCTACAACCCGGCGTTCGACGTCGCCCCGGCGGGGCTGATCACGGCGATCGTCACCGAGCGCGGCGTGATCGCGCCGGTCACGCGAGAGAACGTGCTGCGGCTCGCGGGGGACGCCAGCGGTGCTACGACGTCGCCGCGGTGAACACCACCGGGCGGTTGAAGACCCGTTCGAAGAGATCGACTTTGCGGCGCGCCGCCCAGAGGTCGAGCTCGGCGTCGTTGACAGCCTCGACGACGATCTCGACGCGGTCGTCGCTGACATTCGCGCGTAGGTCGCGGACCTGCTGCTGGTGGGTGCGGTCGAGCGCCAGCGCCAGGCGCAGGATCGCGGCGAGCCGCGCCACGCGGTCCTGGTCCGCGGGGGAGAGGGGGGCAAACGCGTCGTGCTTTTGCTTGGGGCGCGAGCCGCGGTGGTAGCGGGCGATCGTCGCTACGAGGCGCAGCTCGTGCCGCTCGAAGCCCGGCAGGTCGCTGTTGCGGATCAGGTGGTAGCTGTGCTTGTGGTGGCCGTCGAAGTTGATCAGGTACCCGACGTTGGCGAGCAGCGCCGCCGTTTCGAGCAGCGTGCGGTCAGCGGCGTCGAGGCCGAGGGGCTCGGCGAGCGTCTCGAGCAGCTTGCCGGCGAGCTGCGCCACGTGCCGTGCGTGCGGCAGGTCGGCGCCGCACTGGTGCGCGAACCGCTCGACGGCGTCGCGGCGGTCGGCCGGGGTGACGCTGCGCGCCGGGCAGCGGGAGTCCGCGATCATCGTCAGCAGCAGGCCATCGCGGACTCCCCCCGTGTGGACCTGCACAACGTTCACCCACAGCCGCCGCATCACGCGCTCGATCACCAGCAGGCCGGCGACGATGATGTCGGCCCGTTTGGGGTTGAGGCCCGGCACGCGGCCCCGTTCTTCGAGCGTCATACCGGCTAGGTCGAGCAGCAAGTGCCGCACCTCGGCGCGGTTGGCGCGGTAGCCGCGCGTCGATTTCTCGTCGGCGGCGCCCGCCTCGCGGGCCATCAGCATCGCGGCCATCGCGGTGAAGGTCCCGCCGGCGCCGTACAGCATGCTGGCGGCGAACGGCAGCTTGCCGATCTCCTTCTTGAGCTCGGAGTCGATGAACCGCTCGGCGCGCTCGATGGCGAGGGTGTCGCACTCGCCGGTCAGGGCGCACGCCTCGGCGACACGGACCGCGCCCAGCCGCGTGGCGTACACCTCGTCGACGATCCCCTCCGAGGCGAGGACGATCTCGGTGCTCCCCCCGCCGATGTCGGCGACGGCGACCTGCTTTCCCGTGACGTCGAACGCCCGCGCGACGCTGAGGAACGAAAGCCGCCCTTCCTCGCGCGGCGGGATCACCTCGACCTCGAGTTCGACCTCGTCCTTAACGCGGCGGCAGAAATCGCGACCGTTGGTGGCGTCGCGCACGGCGCTGGTGGCGATCGCCCGGACGGCCGTCACGCCGTAGCCCTGGGCCATCGTGACAAAGCTCTTGAGCGCCGCGACGGTGGCGTCCATCGCCTCGCCCGTGAGGCGATCGGTCTCGACCAGCGACGCCGCGAGGCGCGTGTTCTCGCGCTCCTCGTCGAGGACGCGGTAGCCCCCCCCGGGGATCGACACCGCCACCACGACGCGGACGCTGTTCGACCCGATGTCGATGGCGGCGATCCGGTCGCCGGCGAGCATCGGGGCCACGCCGCCGCCCGGGAGCGCGGGTTCTTCGGGGAGGGCCGAAACGGGTTCCGACAAAGCCGATCCCAAGCGTCGAGGGGCTACGAGACAAACGATCGCGCGGACGCGACCCACGCCCCGCATGATCGACGGCGCGGCGCCCCCTGTAAAGCGACGCAAGCGCCGCGGCTCAGACGTCGTAGTAGAGGCAGAACTCGTACGGGTGGGGCCGCAGGTTGATCGCATCGACCTCGTTCGTCCGCTTGTACGAGACCCACGTGCTGATGACGTCCTCGGTGAACACGTCTCCGCGGAGCAAGAACTCGTGGTCCTTCTCGAGGGCCTCGAGCGCCTCGGCGAGCGAGCCGGGGGTCTTGGGGACCGTGGCGAGCTCCTCGGGGGCGAGGTCGTAGATGTTCTTGTCGAGCGGCTCGCCGGGGTGGATCTTGTTCTGGATCCCGTCGAGCGCCGCCATGGCGATCGCCGAGAACGTCAGGTAGGGGTTCGCCGACGGGTCGGGACAGCGGAACTCGATGCGTTTGGCCTTGGGGCTCGGGCTGTACATCGGGATGCGGCACGACGCCGAGCGGTTCCGCTGGCTGTAGGCCAGGTTGACCGGCGCCTCGTAGCCCGGCACCAGTCGCTTGTAGCTGTTGGTGGTCGGGTTGCTGATCGCGAGGATCGCCGGGGCGTGCTTGAGGATCCCGCCGATGGCGAACAGCGCGTCCTCCGAGAGCCCCGCGTAGCCACTCCCCGCAAACAGCGGGTGGCCCCCCTTCCAGAACGAGATGTGGGTGTGCATCCCCGAGCCGTTGTCGCCGAACAGCGGCTTGGGCATGAACGTCGCCGTTTTGTTGTGGCGGAAGGCGACGTTCTTGATGATGTATTTGTAGAGGCAGACGTTGTCCCCCATGCGCACGAGCTCGTCGAAGCGCATGTCGATCTCGCACTGCCCGGCCGTCGCGACCTCGTGGTGCTGGGCCTCGATGTCGATGCCGCAGTCGATCATCGTCTGCATCATCTCGTTGCGGATGTCCATCAACTGGTCGGCCGGCGGGCAGGGGAAGTAGCCCTCCTTGTGCCGCAACTTGTGGCCCAGGTTCGGGCCCTCGTCTGAGCCGCGGTTCCACTCCGCCTCGCTCGAATCGATGCTGTAGAAGCCGTGGCTCGCCGACTGATCGAACCGCACGTCGTCGAAGATGAAGAACTCGGCCTCGGGGCCGATGAACACCGTGTCCGCGACCCCCGTGCTCTTGATGTAGTTGACCGCCTTGCGGGCGATGTTGCGGGGGTCGCGGGTGTAGTCCTCGCGGGTGATCGGGTCCTGCACGTTGCAGATCATGCCGATCGTCGGGAGCTTCATGAACGGATCGACGAAGGCCGTCTCGGGCTGCGGCAGCAGGAGCATGTCGCTCTCGTTGATCGCCTGCCAGCCACGGATGCTCGAGCCGTCAAAGCCCAGGCCCTCTTCGAAGATCGCCTCGTCGAGCTTGTTGACGGGGATCGTGAAGTGCTGCCACGTGCCCGGGAAGTCCATGAAGCGGAAATCGACCGCCTTGATGTCGCGCTCGCGGCACAAAGCTAAAACGTCTTGCGGGGTCATGGTCGCGTGTCCCTGGGAAAGAACGGTGTTGCCGCCGGCGCCTCGCTTGGATTCCCCGCGGAGGGGGTCCTGGCTTGCTGATCCCCAACCGGACCTGCGGCGCGGCGCTTGCCAACTCGCATCGGTCGGCCGCTGTGCGTCGGAAAAGCTGTGCGTCGGAAAAGGAGTGCCGCCCCCTTCGGCGGCCAATTGCAAACTACCTCGTGTAACGGGGGGCGTGGAAGGGTCGAGCCGAGGGCGCCGTTACGCGCCCCACGAACGGCGTGGGCCCCAGCCCGAGAGGCCCAGAGTGGTCCTCCCCCCGGGAGGGCAGGGCGCCGCGGATGCGCGCGGCGCTCGCACGAAAAATGTGCAGTCGGCGCTGGCGGGGGGGGGTCGCGTCTCGTTATCCTGCGGCAAAGCCCAGGCGGCGCGAGATTTGCTCCCCGTAGCCTTCCCCCCCGGCCGAAGGTCCATCGCGACCGACGCGGGGCGAGGCGGCTCTTACCAACGTCTTCGTCTATCGCGTTCCTTCCTGCACCGTCCAGTGGCCCCCGCGGCGCCCCAAGGCGCCGTCCCTCCCGCGGGGCCTTAGGACCTTTCAAGTGAGGCTGAGCACCAGCGTGAGCATGGAAACGATCTCCAAAAGCACGTCCAACGGTTCGTCGGCGACCGCCGGCTCGGCCCGCAAGTCGGCCGTCACCGCCGCGATGAGCTACCGGACCACGGCGGCCCCCCTGAACTTCGCCGACGCGAGCCCGGAAGAGCTGTTCGGGCAGAACGTGTTCGGCAAAGCGGCGATGAAGAAGCGTCTGCCGAAGACCGTCTTCCGGTCGCTCATGCAGACGATCGACGCCGGCGAGAAGCTCGACCCGACGGTGGCCGACATCGTCGCCTCGGCGATGAAGGACTGGGCCGTGGAGCGGGGCGCCACGCACTACACGCACGTGTTCTACCCCCTCACCGGGGCGACGGCCGAGAAGCACGACAGCTTTATGGCGCCGACCAGCGACGGTGGCACGATCGCCCACTTCAGCGGCAAAGAGCTGTGCCAAGGCGAGCCGGACGGGTCGAGCTTCCCCTCGGGGGGCATCCGCGCCACGCACCGCGCGCGCGGTTATACGATCTGGGACGTCACGAGCCCGGCCTACCTGCTCGAGAACGATAACGGCACGACGCTCTGCATCCCCACGGCGTTCGTTTCGTGGACCGGCGAAGCGCTCGACAAGAAGACCCCCGTGCTGCGGAGCATGCGGGCGCTCGACGCGCAGGCGCAGCGGATCCTGCAATTATTCGGCCACACGGAGAAGGCGTTCGTCGCCGCGACGGCCGGCCCCGAACAGGAGTACTTCCTGGTCGATCGCAGCTTCTACTACGCGCGGCCCGACCTGCTGACCGCCGGCCGGTCGCTGTTCGGCGCCGCCCCCCCCAAGGGCCAGGAGTTCGAGGACCACTACTTCGGCGCGATCCCTGAGCGTGTGCTCGCTTTCATGCTCGACGTCGAGCGTGAGCTGTGCAAGCTCGGCGTGCCGATCAAGACGCGGCACAACGAGGTCGCGCCGGGGCAGTACGAGATCGCCCCGATCTTCGAGACGGCGAACGTCGCCACCGACCACCAGCAGCTCATCATGCTGGTGCTGAAGAAGGTCGCCAAGAAGTACAGCATGGAGTGCCTGACGCACGAGAAGCCGTTCGCCGGCATCAACGGCAGCGGCAAGCACGTGAACTGGTCGCTCGGCTCGAGCGTCCACGGCAACCTGCTCGACCCGGGCGAGACGCCGCACGACAACGCGCAGTTTTTGGTGTTCTGCTCGGCCGTGATCCGCGCGGTGTTCAAGCACCAGGGTGTGCTGCGGGCGGTCGTCGCGTCGGCCGGCAACGACCACCGGCTGGGCGCCAACGAGGCCCCCCCGGCGATCATCTCGGTTTACCTGGGCGATCAGCTCGGCGACATCTTCGAGCAGATCAAGATCGGGAGCGCCAACTCGTCGCTCCCCAAGGGCTCGCTCGAAGTCGGCGTCGACACGCTGCCGCAACTCGACAAGGACGCCGGCGACCGCAACCGCACGAGCCCGTTCGCCTTCACTGGCAACCGGTTCGAGTTCCGCGCCGTGGGTTCGAACTTCTCGATCGCCGGACCGCTGGTGGCGATGAACACGATCGTCGCCGAGTCGCTCGACTACTGCGCGACGAAGCTCGAGTCGGCCACCGGGGGCGACCCCGCGAAGCTGCACGGCGCCGTGCAGACCTTGATGACCGAGATCATGCAGGAGTGCGGCGCGATCATCTTCAACGGCAACGGGTACTCCGAGGAATGGCACGCAGAGGCGGCAAAACGCGGCCTGCTGAACCTCCGCGCCACCCCCGACGCCCTGCCGGCGCTGACCACGCCCGAGGCCAAGGAAGTCTTCTCGAAGTACGGCGTCCTCAGCGAGCGTGAGCTCGAGAGCCGCTACGAGATCTACTGCGAGCAGTACTGCAAGACGATCAACGTCGAGGCGAACCTCGCTAAGAAGATCGCCACGACGATGATCTTCCCAGCCGCGATCCGCTACCAGCACGAGCTCGCCTCGACCTGCACGAACCTCAAGTCCCTCGGCTACGAGTTCGACACCGACACGCTCGACAAGATGACCGGCCTAGTGAAGTCGCTGCAGGACAGCGTCGCCGTGCTCGACGCCGAGCTGGGCGATGGCTGCCACGACATGCACCAAGGTTGCGAGAAGGTCCTCCCCGCGATGCTCAAGGTCCGCGAGTTCGTCGATCAGCTCGAAGGGGTCGTCGCCGATGACCTGTGGCCGCTGCCGACCTACCAAGAGATGCTGTTCATCAAGTGACGTTCCTCCGAAAGGGAACGACGCGCTACATAACGGCCGCGGCCGGGAGTCTCCGACTCTCGGCCGCGGTTTTTTGGTTCTGGCGCTGTGGTGCGGGGGGTCGCTAAGCGATCTCGGTCGGGAAGTCGGGCGCGATCGCCGAAGCGTCAAGCCGACCATCCGGGCCGTAGAACTCAACCAGCCCCGATTCGTCGCACGTCCACACCTCCACCGCACCCGACTCGAAGTACAGCCGCATCTTCTCCCATGTTTCGCTACCGGCGTTCGAGGGGGAGAGGACCTCGACGCACAGCTCGGGCGCCTCGGGGAACGGCGTGAGGTCGCCGTGCCGAGCGAAGAACGCATCCGAGTGCCACACCACATCGGGCACTTTCACCCCGAGCGCCGTACGCACGGAACACTCGACGAACACGTGGCCCCCCTCGGCGCAGCGCTCCAGCTTGCGGGCGATACGATACTGGATTCGGCCGTGGCGGTTCGACGCGGGGCTCATGAGGATGTTCCCGTAGCGATCCTGCTCGATCTTGAACGGCAGGTCTTTCAGGTAGGGATTATCGACGATCTCGGACCATTCCATCGCCGCGGGCTCCTAGGGGGCCGAAACAACCAGCCGGTCACCCCAGTCTATCTCGCCGCCGCTGCGGCCGCACGACTAGCAGCCTGTTGAAAAACGCCGTCGTGGCGTTTGTCAAGCTCACGGCCGAGCCGCTCGCGGCTCGCGAAACCGCGGCGAAAGCGCCACAGCGTCGACGTCGCCTCCCTGCGACGACGTTGCCGGCGGCCGCGTGGCGAGTCACACTGCAGCCCGGCCGCGGCCCCCCTTTCGCCACGCTCGACCGATCGGACGGATGAACGAGCCCCCCCTTCGCTTCTTGCCGACCAAGGCGACGTTCGCGCTCGGGGAACGCCTCGGCGCGGGGACGGTCGGCGTGGTCTACCGCGCCACGAGCCCCGACCTGCCCGGCCCCGTGGCGGTCAAGCTCCTGAGCCCGACCGTGTCCCACGACGCGGTGATCGTCGAGCGCTTCGAGCGCGAGATCGTCGTCATGGAGCGGCTCAACCACCCGCACATCGTCCGCAACTTCGGCGGCGGGCGGATCGATGGGCGCCTGTTCTACGCGATGCAACTCCTCGAGCACGGGTCGCTCAAAGAGCGCATCACCCGCGGCCCCCTGCCGTGGTCCCAGGCGGCGGCCTATGGGGTCCACATCACCTCGGCGTTGCAGCACGCCCACAACCACGGGATCGTCCACCGCGACCTCAAGCCGAGCAACCTGTTCTTCGACGGCGGCGGGAACCTTGTGCTCGGCGACTTCGGCATCGCCCGCGACCTCCAGGCGCAGGCCGACATCACGCAGCAAGGGATCACGGTCGGGACGTTTTTCTACATGTCCCCCGAGCAGATCATGGCCGACAACCGGATCTCCGGTCAGGCCGACCTGTACTCGCTGGGTTGCGTTCTGTTCGAGATGCTCACCGGTCGGCCGCCGTTCGTCGGCGCGCACTTTGCGCAGGTTTGGGACCAGCACCTGCACAAGGCGCCCCCCAGCGTTCGAACAGAGCAGCGCGAGATCAGCGGACGCATCGACTGCCCCGAGTGGCTCGACCGACTCGTCCAGAAGCTGCTGTCGAAGCACCCGAGCGACCGCCCATTCAACGCCCGCGCCGTCGAGGGGATGCTGCGAGAACGCCTGCCCAACGAGTTCGGCGCGGAGCGTGCAAGGCCGCTCACGAAGCACGCCGAACCGCCGCTTGCCGCCGCGCCGGACGCCCCCCCCAACCGCAGCTGGGTGGCGTGGGTAGCGATCGCGGCGCTGACCCTCGCCCTCGCCTGGGTCGCGTGGCGGACGCCGTGATACTTCACGGTTGGCGATAGTCGCGCCCAGCCGCCGGCGCCACTTCGTCGAGCGCGGGCCCGACGAGCTCGGTCCACAGGCGGTAGCCCTCGTCGCTGAGGTGCAACCCGTCCTCGACGAGCAGCTCGCTGCGCGGCCTGCCGTCGGGCCCGAGCATCGCGGGCCAGACATCGACGTACCGCAGCCGCGGGTCGGCGTCGCACCGCGCTCGAATCCGTCGGTTGGCCTCACGCTGTTGCGACGCCAGCTCCCAGCGCTGCAGGCTGGGCTTGATCGACACGTAGAGGATCCGCGTCGATGGCAGCGCCGCCTGCACGAGGGTCGCGAACCGGTCGAAGTCCGCCGCAACCCGCTCGGGGGATTTCCCCTCGGCCAAGTCGTTGTCCCCTGCGTAGAGGACAACGCACCGCGGCTTGTGGCGTAGCACCAGCAGATCGATGTTCTCGACCGAGTCGCTCAGGTGCGAGCCGCCGAAGCCGCGGTTCCGCACCGGACCGGCCACGTCAGGGAACGACCGCGGCAGGTCCCACAGGCGGATGCTGCTGCTGCCGACGAACACCACGCCCCCTGGCGCCGGCGGCGACCTGAGGTCGGCGCGCTCGAACTCGCGCAGCTCGGCGGCGAATCGGGGCTTGGCGGCCTTGATCGTCTCCGGGGTTCTCGCGTGGTCGTCGACCTCGGCGGCCGTCGCCGAGACGCTCAACAGGGCCAGCCCCACGACCAGCAACCGATTCGCCAGCATTGGACGTCGCTCCCGACCGAATCTTCCTGGTTCTGTACGGGTGTTCTACAATGCCGGGTCCGCTATTGGACCCCCCGCCGCCTGACGCCGCCAAGGCGACCACGCGCTCCCCGCCCCGAGCGTCGCGGCACGACGCCGCCCCGCCATGCCCGCTTCCGACATCGTCATCCGCGGCGCCCGCGAGCACAACTTGCGCAGCGTCGATGTGACGCTCCCGCGAAATCGGCTCATCTGCCTGACCGGCGTCTCGGGGTCGGGCAAGAGCTCGCTGGCGTTCGACACGCTGTTCGCCGAGGGCCAACGCCGCTACGTCGAGAGCCTCTCGACCTTCGCGCGGCAGTTCTTGGGCCAGATGCCCAAGCCCGACGTCGATCACATCTCGGGGCTCAGCCCGTCGATCAGCATCGCCCAGAAGCAATCGGGCACCAACCCGCGTTCGACGGTCGGGACGATCACCGAAATCTACGACTTCCTGCGGCTGCTGTACGCGCGCGTCGGTCAGGGGCACTGCCCGCAGTGCGACCGCCCGATCGAGGCCCAATCGCGCGAGCAGATCCTGGGGCGGATCCTGTCGCTGCCGCCGAAGACCAAGTTCTCGGTCTTGGCGCCGGTCGCGCGGCAGCAGAAGGGAGAGCACCGCGACCTGTTCGAGGACCTGCAGAAGAAGGGCTACGTCCGCGCGCGGGTCGATGGCGCCGTGGTGTCGCTCGCCGACAACTTGTCGCTCGACCGGCAGATGCGGCACGACATCGAGGCGGTGATCGATCGACTGGTCGCCGGCCCCACGATCCGCCCGCGCCTCGCCGAGGCGGTCGATGCGGCGCTGAAACTCGGCGGGGGGTCGATGATCGTCGCGATCGACGCCGACGAGGACGCCCCGCCGACCGACGACGAAGCCCCCTCCGAAGCGACCCCCGCCAAGAAGAAACGCGGCCGCGCCGGCCTCCAGCCGGGGGACATCGCCCTGTCGGCCGACTTCGCCTGCAACCCGTGTGGGCTGTCGTTCGCCGCGCCGACCCCCCAGCTCTTCAGCTTCAATAGCCCGCAGGGGATGTGCCTCACCTGCGACGGGCTCGGCGAGTTTTACTCGTTCGACCCCGAGAAGCTGGTGGAGGACCCCAAGAAGTCGTTCGCCGGCGGCTGCCTGGCGCTCGTCGAGCGCTGGAAGGACCTCGGGCGGTGGAAGCGCCACGTCTACCAAGGGGTCGCCGAGACGATCGAGCGCAAGCACGGCCTCGCCGAGGGGACGCTGCTCGAAACGCCGTGGAAGGACCTCGCCGAAGAACACCGCCGCGTTTGGCTGTGGGGGACCGGGGACGAGCACATCACCTTCACTTGGCGCACCGGCCGCGCCACGCAGAAGTACGGCGGGATGTTCCCCGGGCTGATCCCCGAGCTGCTCGAGAAGTACCGCACTTCGCAGAGCCAGATGCAGCTCCGCCAGCTCGAGAAGTACATGCGGGTGCTCGACTGCCCCGACTGCCACGGGGCGCGGCTCAACCCGCAGGCGCGCGCGGTCAGACTCACGACGACCAGCGCTCGTTTCGCGCCGGGAGAGATCGGCGGTCCGAGCAAGTCGCTCCCCGAGGTCTGCCACCTTTCGGTGCTCGAAGCCGAGGCCTTCTTCGAGGGGCTCGCGCTCAACGACGCGCAGCGCCACATCGCCACCGAGGCCCTGAAGGAGGTCCGCGGCCGACTCGGTTTCCTGGCCGGGGTGGGGCTTGAGTACCTGTCGCTCGACCGCACGGCGCCGACGCTCTCGGGGGGCGAGACGCAGCGGATCCGTCTCGCGGGGCAGGTCGGCTGCGGCCTCGTGGGGGTGCTTTACATCCTCGACGAGCCGTCGATCGGCCTCCACCCGCGCGACAACGAACGGCTCCTCGGCACGCTCGAGCGGCTGCGTGACCTGGGGAACACGGTCGTCGTGGTCGAGCACGACGAGGACACGATGCGCGCGGCCGACGTGCTCATCGACTTCGGACCCGGCCCCGGCGTCCACGGCGGGCACGTGGTGGCCGTCGGCACGGCGGACGAAGTCGCAAAGGTCAAGGACAGCCAGACCGGCGCGTACCTCGGCGGTCGGCGTCGCATCGAAGTGCCGACCGTGCGGCGGATCGCCGCGCCGGCCGGAGGTCCAGCGCCTTCGGTGGAGAACGATGCCCAGCCGCTCGGCGCCTGGCCGACGCTCCGCCTAGTCGGGGTCCGCCACAACAACCTCAAGGGTGTCACGGTCGAAGTCCCGCTGGGGGCCTTCGTGTGCGTCACCGGCGTGTCGGGGTCGGGCAAGAGCTCGCTCGTCACCGACGTGCTGATGGAGGCGCTCAACCGCGACCTGATGGGGGGCAAAGGGATCCCCGGCGAGCACGACCGCATCGAGGGGATCGAGCGGCTCGACAAGATGATCGCGATCGACCAATCGCCGATCGGCCGCACGCCGCGCTCGAACCCCGGGACCTACATCAAGGTCTTCGACGACATCCGCAACCTCTACGCGGAGCTCCCCGAGGCGAAGAAGCGGGGCTACAAGCCGGGGCGATTCAGCTTCAACGTCGCCGGCGGCCGCTGCGAGGCGTGCGAGGGGAACGGGGCGAACAAGCTCGAGATGGACTTCCTTGCCGACGTGTGGGTCACCTGCCCGATCTGCGCCGGGAAGCGCTTCAACCGCGAGACCCTCGCCGTCGAGTTCAAAGGGGCGTCGATCGCCGACACGCTCGAGATGGACATCCGGCAGGCGCTCGAGCACTTCGCCGCCATCCCCCAAATCCGCCACAAGCTCTCGACGCTCCAGGCGGTGGGCCTCGACTACTTGAAGATCGGTCAGCCCTCGCCGACCCTCTCGGGGGGCGAGGCGCAGCGCATCAAGCTCGCCAAGGAACTGGTGAAAAAGTCGACCGGCAAAACACTCTACGTCCTCGACGAGCCGACCACCGGCCTGCACTTCGCCGACATCGACATGCTGCTGAAGGTGCTGCACGGCTTCGTCGATGCCGGCAACACGGTGCTGGTGGTCGAGCACAACCTGGACGTCATCAAGACGGCCGACTGGGTCATCGACATCGGCCCCGAAGGGGGCGCCGGGGGGGGGCACGTCGTTGCCGCCGGGACGCCGGAGCAGATCGTCTCACGAATCCGGAAGGGGGAAGGCGGAAGGCGGAAGGGAGCAGCCGTATCCCCCGCCCCCAAAGGGGGAGGGGCTAAGGGAGGGGCCGCCCCGCTATCGAGCGAACCTTCGGTGAACGGAACCCCCATGGTCTCGCACACCGCCATCGCGCTCGCCCCGCTGCTCGATGGCTCGCACGCCGCGCCGGCGGCGCGCAAGGCGAAGCGGGCTGCGGTCCCGGAAGTGAAGGCGATCGAAGTCCGCGGCGCGCGCCAGCACAACCTTCGCAACGTCGACGTCTCGATCCCGCGCGACAAGATGACCGTCTGCTGCGGCCCCAGCGGGTCGGGCAAGAGCTCGCTGGCGATGGACACCGTCTACGCCGAGGGGCAGCGCCGCTACGTCGAGAGCCTCAGCAGCTACGCCCGGCAGTTCGTCGGCCAGATGCAAAAGCCTGCCGTCGATTCCGTCGAGGGGCTCTCGCCGGCGATCGCCATCGAGCAGCGCACCGTCGGTCACTCGCCACGCTCGACCGTCGGCACCGTCACCGAGGTGTACGACTACCTGCGGGTGCTGATGGCCCGGCTCGGCTCGCCCCACTGCCCCGATTGCGAGACGCCGATCGGAACGCAGACCCCCGACCAGGTGACCGACAAGGTGATGCAGGCCCCCGCCGGCACGAAGCTCGTGCTGCTCGCACCGGTCGATGTGGGCGTCGGCGATAGCTACGCCGACCTGTGGCAAGAGCTGCGCGTTTCGGGCTACCGGCGCGTCCGTGTCGATGGGGTGACGAGCGACCTCGACGACTCGCCGAAGATCGACCGGCGCCGCAAGCACGAAGTCGCCGTCGTGGTCGATCGCATCACGGTCCGGGCCGACGCCCGCCCGCGGATCGCCGAGGCGGTCGAAGCGGCGCTCAGCCTGGGGCGCGGCGTGCTGCAAGTGCTCACTCCGCAGGACGACCAGCCCGAGCCCCGCTGGCCGCTCCGCACGCACAGCCAGCACCTGGTGTGCGAGGGCTGCGGGCGCAGCTTCGAGGCGCTGACACCGCACAACTTCTCGTTCAACAGCGCGCTCGGCTGGTGCGGCGCGTGCGAAGGGCTCGGCGCGCAGACCGGCGCCAACCCCGCCGCGCTGCTGCGCGACGATGACCTGACCCTCGCCCAGGGCGCCCTGCTCCTCTGGCCGACGCTCGACAACGAGCTCGCGCAGGCGCTCCTCGCCTCGCTCGGGCGGCACACGTCGATCCCGCTCGACGTCCCGTACCGCAAGCTGACCGCCCGCCAGCGGCGCACGCTGCTCTACGGGACCGGCGACGAGTGGATCGAAGTCCCCGGCGACTCGGGGAGTTCAGCACGGCGACTCCGCTTCCAGTTCAAGGGGCTTTACCCGGCGCTCGAGCAGGCGTCGAACCTAGCGCCGCGCTTGCGGACGCTGCTCGAGCACCTGGTGGGCGAGATCGAGTGCAGCGAGTGCGGCGGTAGCCGCCTGCGAGACGACGCGTCGGCGGTCCGCTTCCGCGGCCAGACGATCGAGCAGGTCGTCCGCACGCCGCTCGGCGAGTTGCTGCCGACGGTCGCCGCGTGGGAGCTCGACCCCCGCGAGAAGAAGGTCGCCGGCGAGATCGTCCGCGAGGTCGCGAGTCGGCTCACGTTCTTGGTCGAGGTCGGGCTCGAGTACCTGACGCTCGGCCGCGCGGCGCCGAGCCTCTCCGGTGGCGAGAGCCAGCGGATCCGCCTCGCGAGCCAAGTCGGCAGCGGCCTGGTGGGCGTGCTGTACGTCCTCGACGAGCCGACGATCGGCCTCCACCCGCGCGACAACACCCGCCTGATCCGCGCGCTCCAGAAGCTCCGCGACCTGGGGAACACGCTGCTGGTGGTCGAGCACGACAAGGAGGTCGTCGCGGCCGCCGACCAGTTGCTCGACTTCGGACCCGGCGCGGGCCGCTACGGGGGCGAGGTCGTCGCCGCCGGCACGCCCGCGGCCGTCGCGAAGAAGCGCGGCAGCGTCACGGGGCCCTACCTGAGCGGCAAGAAAGGGATCCCCGTGCCAAAGAACCGGCGGATCGGTCCGAAGGCCGAAGGCGGAAAGGGGAAGGGGGACGTGCCGGAGCTGGAGTCGGGCGCTGTTCACGCGCTGCCGGCGAAGACTCCGTGCTTGCGTGTTGTTGGCGCGCGGCACAACAACCTTAAGCACATCACGGTCGAGTTCCCGCTGGGGACGCTCGTCGCGGTGACCGGCGTGTCGGGATCGGGGAAGAGCTCACTGGTGAACGAGGTCCTCTACAACCAGCTCGCCCGCACGCTGCACCGCGCGAGCCTGGTGGCCGGCGCGCACGACCGCATCGAGGGCCTGCAGCGGATCAACAAAGTGATCCGCGTCGACCAGTCGGCGCTGGGGAACTCGCCGTCGTCGAACGCGGCGACCTACACCGGCGTGTTCGACCTCATCCGGCAACTGTTCGCGCAGCTCCCCGAGGCGAAGCTCCGCGGCTACGCGGCACGGCGGTTCAGCTTCAACGTCCCCGGCGGGCGCTGCGACGCGTGCGAGGGGGCGGGCGAGAAGTGCGTCGAGATGCACTTCCTCCCCGACGTGTGGGTCAAGTGCGACACGTGCCACGGCCAGCGCTACAACCCCGAGACGCTCGCCGTCCGTTACCGCGAGCGCTCGATCGCCGACGTGCTCGCGATGCCGTGCGGCGAGGCGCTCGAGATGTTCGCGAACGTCCCGAAGATTCGCCGCGTGCTAAAGACGCTCTGCGACGTGGGACTCGACTACGTGACCCTCGGCCAGAGCGCGCCGACTCTCTCGGGTGGCGAGGCGCAGCGCGTCAAGCTCGCCGCCGAGCTGGCGCGCCCCGACACGGGGCAGACCCTCTACCTGCTCGACGAGCCGACCACCGGCTTGCACTTCGACGACCTGGCGAAGCTGCTCGAGGTGCTGCACCGGCTCGTCGACCAGGGCAACACGGTGGTCGTGATCGAGCACAACCTCGACGTCATCAAGCAAGCCGACTGGGTCATCGACATCGGCCCCGAGGCGGGCAAGAACGGCGGCCAGGTCGCTGCGGCCGGGACGCCCGAGATGCTGGTCGAGGGGATGCGGACGGGGGAAGGCGCAGGCCGGAACGGGGAACGGGACGGCGATTCGCTTACCTCTCACACGGCGCTTGCGCTTGCGCCGGTGCTTGCGGAGGGGCCTTACCAGGTCCGCAAGGTCTTCGACCCGTCGGCCGACCTCGCGGCGCGACCCGACGACCTCGACCTCGACCGCGTGGGGGAAGACATCAAGATGCCGTGGGAGGAGGACGGCCGACGCTGGCACACGCGCGAGCGTGTGGCGCGCGACAGCGGCCCCGTGCGGTGGGACGGTCGCATCCTCGACGAGGTCGAGCGGCGCATCCAGTCGCTCGGAGAGTTCGCCCCCACGAACTGGAACGCGCGCTCGGTCGTCGAGGTCACGGGGCAGAAGAAGTCCGACGGGTGGTTCTTCCACGCGCTGACCGGCGAGCGCTGGCTCGTGAAGCTGAAGTTCCGCACGGCGAAGAAGACCTTCCAGCGCGACGAGCTCGCCGTGGCGCTCGACCTCAAGCCGCTGAACGACCTCGACGACATTGAGGCCTACGGCTCGGGCCCGCGCGTGAAGTGCAAGAACCTCGCCGGACCGTGGCAGGAAGTGCAGCTCGCCGTCCACTCGTGGAAAGAGATCGACACCCCCGCGTTCTGGGAGTTCGTCGAGAAATCGGTCGCCGGCTTCCAGAAGTTCGCGCAGCGCGAGCAGAAGAAGCCCGAGGACCTGATGCCCTGGAAGCTGCTCGGCCAGAAGTGGCACCTGGCGCGGAAAGGCTTCACGCCGGGCAAGAAGGTGGCCTGGGAGCCCGAGCTGCTCGAAGAACTGCTGGAGCTCGTGGCCGAAGCCTCGCCCGACGGCGAGTACCTGTGGAACAACAAGGTGCTCGTCCACCGCATGGTCCCCGGGCAGGGGACGCCGTGGGCGACCCTGGTGACGAAGCGCGCCGAGAACGTCGAGCTGATCCTCAACGGCGCGAAGGGGGCCTGGCAGTTGGGGCAGTTCACCGAGCTCGCACCCGAACGCGACCTGGCGACCGAGCGCGCGGACCGCGACTCGGTGCGGCTACGCTTCCGCACGGCGACCGACCTGGACCGCGACGCGGTCGAGGCCTTCGCCCGCGCGCACCTCGAGTCGACCGCGACCGCGACCGCGCGCTGACGCGGTCGCGGCTCGGAGAATCGCGTTGTGACGCAGCTCGCGCTAGATCCCCGCGAAGTAGTTCCGCACCGCGGCGCCGAGGCTCTCGGCGTCGGCGAGCGGCTCGCGGTCGTGCACTGCGCAGTAGTTCTTCGCTTGACGCAGCAGGTCGCGCGGGTGGCAGAACCGCATTGGGCGGCCTTGCTGCGCGTACTGCTCGGCGAGCAGCTTGTCGAGGACCGTCGGGTCGAGCGCCAGGCCGAGCTTGGCGGCGATCTGGCCGAACAGCGCGCGGAACTGCGCCTCTGTCGGGTCGCGGGCCTCGACCTTGTAGGGGATGCGGCGCAGGAACGCCTCGTCCACCAGCGCCCGCGGTTCGAGGTTCGTCGAGACCACGAACAACAGGTCGAACGGCACCCGTGCCTGCCTCCCCGAGGCGAGCGATAGGTAGTCGTAGTGCTTCTCGAGCGGGACGATCAAGCGGTTGAGGATCTCGGTGCTGCTCGCGCGTTGCCGGCCGAAGTCGTCGATCACCAGCGCGCCGCCGTTGGCCTTCATCTGCACCGGCGCCTCGCTGATGCCGGACGACGCGTGGTAGCTCGGTTCGAGCTGGTCGAGCGTCAGCTCCCCCCCCACGACGACCGTCGGCCGCTTGATCAGCACCCAGCGACGGTCGTACCGCGCCGACTCGAGCTCTTGCGCCAGGATCGGCTCGTGGACCGTGGCGTCGAACACCCGCAGGATGTCGGTCCCGACGCTCACCGCGCGGGGGATCCACAAGTGCTTGCCGAAGACGCCGCAAATGCGTTCGGCGATCGTTGTCTTGCCGTTGCCCGGGGCCCCGTAAAGGAACAACCCCCGGCCGTCGGACAGCGCCTGGGCGACGAGGCTCACGAGGTCCTCGCCGAGCGTCAGGTCGGCCAGCTCGGCCCGCAGCGCCTGCAGCGTGACCCGCACGCCGGCGGTCGATTGGCGGCGGATCGCCCGCTCGTACGCCTCGAGCGGCACGGGAGCGGCGTCGGCGTAGTTGGCGTGCGAGGAGTGCTGCTTGGCGCGGGCGGCGCCCGCCTCGCTAAGCTGAAAGTGGTAGTCGTTCTGGTCGGCGGCGCCTTTGATCGTCACCTGCAGCTCGTCACGCAGCCGCGCGAGGGTGTCCCCCACGATGCGTCGCGGCAGGCAGGTCCGCGCGGCGAGCTGCGCGCCGGTCGCCGTGGCGCTCTGCAGCAGGACCTTGAGCACCAGCGAATCGACGAGCCCCTCGGTGAGCCCCGCCTCGGTGATGCTCGTCGGCTCGGGGGGAACCGGCGGGAGCGACGTGCCGGCCTGCGAGAACGCGTCGGTTGCGACCGACGGCCGGTCCTTGAGGGCCGACGCGACGGCGGGTGAGAGCAGCGCTTCGAGGCTCGCGGCCATCACAGGGACTTTCGACAACACGGGGCACGGAACGGCCTCCCCGGCGCTAGGGCGCTGGAGAGTGGTCTGGCGGGAAACCACCAAAGGATGGCTCGCATCACAGCGAACGCCAGCACGCCGGGACCCACGAGAGACCCCCCGCGCGGGTTCCCAAGCGGCGCAACCGCCAGAACCCGACCACACCAACTCCGCGTTAGGCGTCGATACGGCCCGCCACCGCAAGGGTGAACACGGTCACCTCGGGCCGCACACAGAACCGCACCCTGCGCGTGTAGCCGAGGCCCCGATTCACGTACAGGTCCCGCCCGCCGCAAAGGGGCACGTGCCCGGCCGCGTAGTTGCGGTTGCGGATCGGCAGGAGCGGAACGCCGAATCCGGGGATCCGCACCTGGCCGCCGTGCGTGTGGCCGGCGAGGACCCAACCACGGAACGACTCCCAGCCGGCGAGGTCCACCGTGTCGGGGTTGTGAACCAGCGCCAGCGCGGGGCGATCGGGATCGACCCACTCGAGCGTGCGGCGGAGGTCGCACTCCCCCGCCCACAGCTCGCCCGCGCCGGCGATTTGCAGTCCGTTGAGCTCGATCGACTCGTTGCGGAGCACGTAGGCCCCCGCCTTGCGCAGCCCGCGCGCAACTTCCATCGCCCCGTGGAACTGTCGGTAGCCGCGACCGAAGTCGTGGTTGCCGAGGATGGCCACGACCGGCCGATCGTTGGGGCGCAGCAGCCGCAGCGTGTCGACCGCCTTGGCGGCCTGTTCGCCGAAGCGCGTCGTCATCAGGTCCCCCGTCACGACCACGTAGTCGGGCCGCAGCGCGACGACGCGCTCCATCGTCTCGCGCAAGTAGCCGTCGTCGACCAAGTTCCCGACGTGCAAGTCGCTGATCTGCACCAGCCGCTTGCCGACGAGAGGCGCGGGCAGGTTCGCGAGCGGCATCGCGCACTCGACGACCTCGACCCAGTGCGGCTCGACCCACCGGGCGTAAGCGCCGAGGCCGACCGATGCCCCCAGGCCGGCGACGGCCCCCCGCTGGAGGAACTTTCTGCGCGACATCCGCGGCGGTTCGGGGGTCGGGTTTGACACAGGCGGGACGCGGCGACGGGGCGGGAGGGTGACGCAACGGCGCCGCGGGGAGCTCGATTATCGACGCGTCGCCCTCGACGGCAACGGCGCGATGGACCAAGCGGGCAGAGACGCACCCCGTGGGGTTGGCTATCCTGTTTAGACGCGCCCCGGTGAGCCGGCGGCCCCCCGTGACATGTGCAAGCAGCCCTCGCGATGCGCTCCCCTCAGCAGTCACTCCGCCACGCGATTCGGCTCCACGCGACGCCGCGCGGGCTGTTCGCCGCGTTCGGGCTGCTCGTCGCGTGCTCGTTGGTCGCCGGCTGCTGGACCGAAGTTCCCTACGACGACGCGGAAGCGGCGAGCGGAGCCCCCGCCGCAACCGAGGCGGCCGTTGATCCTGCTCCCGTCGACGCTGCTGCCGTCGATTCCTCGGGCGACGCAACGCCGCCCGAGGCCGAGCCGGCGGCGCAAACCCCCGACGAGCCCGTGACCGCGGACGCCGCCGGCGCGGAAGCGGAGCCCGAGCCAGCTGCAGAACCCGCGGCGGAACCGGCCGCAGTGCCGGCTGCCGAAGTTGCCGAGACCACGACGAAGCCCGCCCCCCTTCCGTGGGAGGCCGAATCGAAGACCGACACCCCCCCCGAAGCGGCGAAGCTGTTCGGCCAAGCGACCACGCAGGCGCCCGCCACCGGCGCGGCGCCCGCCGAACCCGCGAAGCAGGACCCCGCCGCAATGGCCGACGCGGGTGACTTCGGCGACTTCCTCAACGACGCGTACAAAGACCTCGCCGCGACGCCGGCGGCGAAGCAGCCCGACGAGCCGAAGGCCGCTCCGACGCGGGACGCGGCCCCGCCGACCGCCGAGGACCTGTTCGGATCGCCGGCAGAGCCCCCGGCGACAGAATCGAAACCCCCCGTCGCCGAACCCGCAAAGCCCTCGGGCGAATCCCAAGAGCCCGTCGTCGAGCCGAAGCAGCCGCTCGTTGAGCCCGATCAGTTGTGGCCCGAAGAGGAGGAACGCGCGCAACCGACCGGCGACGAAGAGCCAAGCACGAACGCCGATGAACCGACGGGCGCGGTCGCCGAACCGGCGGCGCCGGCCGACGAGCCGCGGATGCCGTCGGAAGACGAGCCCGCCGCGACGACTCCGGCGCCCTCGGAGCCCCCGACGCCCGAGCCCGAGTTCGAGCCCGCCCCGGCGCCGCTGCGTGTCGATCCCGCGAACACCCGTCGCACCGCGTGGCTGCTGGGGGCCAAGTGGGGCCTCGCCGGGCTCGCCGGACTCGACGGCGCCACACCGGATGAAACAGCCCAGTGGGCGCGCGAAGCGAGCGAGCTCGCCGGCCAGCTCGGCCTCGCCGCGCCGGCGCTGGGGGACAACCTGCCCGACGACGCGGGCCAGCAACGCGTGCTCCGAGTCATCGGCGACGCGGCCTCCGAATCGGCGGTGATCGCCGAGCGCTACGACCCGGCCCACGCGGCGCTGGTGGAGCTGGCGCTCAAGTCGAACGCGCTGGTCGTGGTGTTGCGTGACCGCCCGGACCTCGCGAAGCCGGTCGCCGACGCCCTCGCGGCGGCCGCGCGGCGGGCCGACCTGCCGACGCGCGTCTGGCTCGCCCCGATCGAAGCGCTGGGGCGCGCGAAGGACGGCGACGCGGCGCTCGAGGCCGTGACGCTGCTGCACACGCAGGTCGAGGCGCACCTGCGTTGAGCGCCAGCGATTCGTCAACGCCAGCGAACGCGACGCTGAGGGTGGCGCTCGTCGGCTCGGTGCTGCTGTTCCTCGCGCAGCCGCCGGTCGGCTGGTGGCCGCTGGCGTGGGTCGCGCCGGTCGCGTGGCTGCTGGTCGCGCAGCGCGAGGTGCCGCTGACGCGCGGCGACTACCTGCGGCTGTGGCTCGCGGGGTGGGGTTACTGGATGCTGACGCTCCACTGGCTGCGCCTACCCCACCCGCTGACCGCCGTGGGCTGGCCGCTGCTGTGCGCGTACCTGGGGTGCTACCTGCCGGCGTTCGTGGCGATCACTCGGGTGATGACGGGGAAGGTTCCCTCGCCAGTGCCGTGGAAGACGCCGCTGTCGCTCGGGGCGCCGGTCGTCTGGACGGGGCTCGAGTTCCTCCAGGCGCACCTCTTCACCGGATTTTTGATGGGGGGGGTGAGCCACTCGCAGTGGGAGCAGGGATGGCTGGTCGGTATTGCACGGCGTGTCGGCGCCTATGGAGTGTCGTTTGCGCTCTTGGTGTTCGCTTCCTTGGTGACGGAGCTCGTTGTTCGCAAGCTCATGCAGGGCGGCGTGAAGAAACCAGTCTGGCCACTTGCGGTCGTTAGCGTCGCTCTGGTGACGGTGATTCTGGAGTCAACCGCCAACTACCTGGGAAAGGATTCCAACGTCGCAAACCTCCGCGTCGCGCTCATCCAAGGCAACACGCTCGCCACCTGGGACCCCGACCCGAATCGCTCGCAGCGGATCATGGACCGGCAGACCAAGCTGTCGATCGAGGCGGTTGAACGCGCGCTGTCCAACGGCAAACCGATCGAGCTGGTGATCTGGCCCGAGTCGATGTTCCGCCCGTCGATCGTCACCTACGACGACGCTTTCGACCCCCCGCCGGACGCCGACGACGCGGCCGCCGGCTCGACCGCGAACACGCGCCTGTGGCTCGAGTCGTTGGGGCAGAAGCTCGACGCTCACTTGCTGCTGGGGGCCGACCGCTTCGACGTGCAGTCTCCTTCGACGAGCGGCGCGAGAACCACCGAGCGCTACTACAACTCGGCGGTGCTCGTCGATCGTAGCGGCAAGCTCTTGAGCGCTTACGACAAGACGCACCTCGTGCCGTTCGGCGAGTACATCCCCTTCGCAGACGGGATGCCCGCGCTCTACTACCTGACGCCGATCTCGGGCGGGATGGGCGCCGGCGCCGGGCCCGTGGCGATGGAGGTCCCCCGGGCCGACGGCGAGGCCGTCCGCGTCGCGCCTTCGATCTGCTACGAGACCGTCGTGCCTCACGTCATCCGACGCCACGTCGCCGAGCTCACTCGCCGCGGCCAAGCGCCCCACTTGCTGGTGAACGTCACCAACGACGCCTGGTTCTGGGGCTCAAGCGAGCTCGACCTGCACCTGGCGTGCGGCGTGTTCCGCGCCGTCGAGACCGGCACGCCGCTGGTGGTCGCCGCCAACGGCGGGCTGTCGGCGGTGATCGCCACCACGGGGGAGGTCCTCGCCGTCTCGCCGCGGATGGAGGAGCACACGCTGGTGGCCGACGCCCCGCTGCGGACCGCCATCGCGCCGACCCCCTACGTCCGCTGGGGGGACTGGTTCGCCGCGACCTGCTTCTCGCTGGCCTTCACCGCGGCGGCGTTTCGGCTGATCGGAAGAATCGCCGCCGATGAACGCTGATGGACGCAGATGAAAGCCGATCAGCGACACCAGGGCACGGTTCAGCAATCGGGCGGTCGCCGGTAGGATACAGGTCCTGCCCCACCTCCATCCGCGTATATCTGCGCCCATCTGCGGCCATTCCCCGATGCCGGTAGTCCTCAGCCTTCAAGACGCCCACAAGCGGTACGGCCCCCAGATCTTGCTCGACGGCGCTAGCTGCGCTCTGGCCGACGACCAGAAGATCGGCCTGATCGGTCGCAACGGGGCCGGCAAGAGCACGCTCTGCCGCGTGTTGCTGGGGGAAGAAGAGCTCGACGCCGGCGAGGTGATCCGCGGCCGCAAGCTGCGCCTGGGCTACCTGCGGCAGCACGACCCGTTCCTGCCGACCGAGACGGTGCTCGACTTCCTGCTGCGCGACTCGCAGCAGCCCGACTGGCGCTGCGGGCAGGTGGCGTGGCGGTTCGCGATCGCCGACGAGATGCTGCGGCGGAACGTGAAGGAGCTCTCCGGCGGCTGGCAGACTCGCGTGAAGCTCGCGGCACTGCTGCTGCACGACCCGAACCTGCTGATCCTCGACGAGCCGACGAACTTCCTCGACCTGCGCACGCAGATGCTCCTCGAGCACTTCCTCAAGGACTTCAAGGCGGGGGTCCTCGTCGTGTCGCACGACCGCTCGTTCCTCAACCGCACCTGCACGCACACGCTCGAGCTCTCGCGTGGGCAACTGACGATGTTCCCGGGGGACGTCGATAGCTACCTGCTGAACGTCGATGAGCGCCGCGAGCACGACCAGCGCCTGAACGCGGCCACCGCGTCGAAGCGCAAGCAGCTCGAGCAGTTCATCGCCAGCAACCGCGCGAACGCCAACACGGCGAGCCAAGCCCGCAGCAAGGCCAAGCAGCTCGAGCGGCTGGAGTTCGTCGAGGTCCGCGGCGACGAGGCGCGGGTCCACTTCTCGTTCCCCTCGGTCGAGGCCCGCAAGGGGCCCGCCGCGCGGGCCGAGGGGCTCGCCATCGGTTACCCCGACCGCACGATCGCCGACGACGTGCAGCTCGACATCGAGCACGGCACGCGGGTCGGCATCGTCGGCGACAACGGCCAGGGGAAGACCACCTTCCTGCGGACGCTGTGCGGCTCGCTCGAACCGAAGGTCGGGACCCTCAAGTGGGGTCACGGCTGCACCGTCGGCGTCTACGCGCAGCACGTCTACACGACGCTTCGCGAAGACCAAACGGTGCTCGATTACCTCGACTACCAAGCGGCGCCCGGCACCACCAACCAGCAACTGAAGGCGATCGCCGGCAGCTTCTTGTTCTCGGGCGACCGGGTCGAGAAGAAGGTCAAAGTCCTCAGCGGCGGCGAGCGCGCGCGGCTGGTGCTCGCCGGGCTACTGCTCAATCAGCACAACGTGCTGGTGCTCGACGAACCGGGGAACCACCTCGACGTCGAAACGGTCGAGGCGCTCGCCGACGCGCTCAAGCGCTACCCCGGCACGGTGATCTTCACCAGCCACGACCGCTACTTCATGCACGAGGTGGCGAACGCCGTGATCGAGGTCCGCGACGGCCGCGTCATCAGCTACCCCAAGAGCTTCGACGACTACGTCTACCGCATGCAGCAAGAGATCGACAACGGCCTGCGGAGCGACGCACCCGGTCGCCCGACCGACGCGGTCGGCGCGGGGGGCGACAAGAAGCCCGACGGGAAGAGCGACCGCGACTCGCAGAAGCGCCTCAAGGCGGTCGAACGCCGCATCGCGAAGCTCGACGAAGAGAAGAAGGAAGCCGCCGCCCAGCTCCCGAAGGCCGCCGACGCCAAGAGCGCCAAGCAGGTCACCGATCGCCTCGCCGAACTGGCCGCCGAGCTCGAGACGCTCGAGGCCGAGTGGCTGGAACTGAGCGAAGGGGCGTGGTGAAGAAGCTGTCAGCTTTCGGCTTTCAGCGGTCAGCGAAAAGTGCGGGATCGGTATCGACGCAATGCGGCTCCATCGATTTCCCCCTCTCCCTTCAGGGGGAGGCCGTTTCCCATGTAATAGAAGCGGCGGGAGGAGGCGGACCGGGACCCGGCGACATCGGCAACAAGCTGACGGCTGATAGCTGACCGCTGACAGCTGACAGCTTCTCGGTCACTTACTCTCCAAGTACGCCCCTAGCGCCGGCGCCCAATCGGGCCCGCTGATCATCCCGAACCCGTGGCCCCCTTTCGGGTACAGGTGCAGCTCGGCCGGCACGCCGTGCTTGCGGCACGCGTCGTAGAACAGCAGGCTGTTCTCGACCGGCACGCCGTTGTCGTCGGCGGCGTGGAACAACGCAATCGGCGGGGCCTCCTTCGTCACGCGGCGGTCGGCGGAGAGCGACTCGAGCGTCGTGCGGTCGGCGCTCGGCCCTAGGAGGTTCGCGGCCGACCCGCCGTGGGCCGCTTCGCCAACGAGCGTGATCACCGGGTAGACGAGCACCGCGAACGCGGGACGGCTCGACTCGCGCTCGACGGGGTCCTTCGCCGCGGCGTCGTCGCCGTCGAACCGCGTAGCGCTCGTCGCGGCCAGGTGCCCGCCAGCCGAGAACCCGAGCACCCCGACGCGGTTGGCGTCGAACCCCAGCTCCGCGGCCTTCGACCGCAACGTGCGGATCGCGCGCTGCGCGTCATTCAGGGGGACCGGGTGGCGGAACGCCGCCTGCCCACATCGATAGGTTGCGACCCCCGCGACGACCCCCCGCTCGGCCATCCAGCGCGCGATCGCGTGCCCCTCCTTGTCGATCGCCTGACCCGCGTACCCACCCCCGGGGAGGATGACGCACGCGACGCCGGTCCTGGGGACGCCGTCGCCGGGGAGGTGGATCGCGAGCGTCGGCTTAACGACCCCCGACAGCCAGTCGTCGCTCTTGCCCGGTTTGCCGCGCCGCTCGAGCCGCTCGGCGTCGGCGATCCCCGCGGACCCCGGCGCGACGCCGTCCCACAGCGGGACAGCCAGCGGCTCGGTCGCACGCAGCGATTGGCTTGCCAACAGCATCACCACCAGCAGAGCGACAAGACGCATGAAGAGAACCTCGAAAGAGCTTGAAGAAAGGCTCGGCTTCGCGTTTCAGGTGCGCCAAACGCCGACGACCGCCGGGTGGTACTCGCGGACGTCCCAGCCGGTGTCGTGGCGCGTCTCGCGGACGTTGCCGGGGAGCAGCGCGAAATCGAAACGCTGGTCGGCCTCGACGACGAGCAGGCTGTCCGGAGGGGCGTGCTCGAGGACCCCCTCGACGAGCGCCAGCATCTCTGCTTGACGTTCGAGGAAGAAGTCGTAGGGGGGCGAAACGAAGACCAGCCACGGGGCGCCGTCCCCCTCCGACGGCCACTTCTTTCCCAGGTCCCGGACCCCCCAGACGAACGCGCTGGTGACGAGCAGCTCGGACCGATCGACTACGCCCAGCCCCTCGATGTTCTCGCGCAGCACGCCGGCGGTCGGCACGTGGCGTTCGATGAAGGTCACGCGTGCGGCGCCGCGGCTCAGCGCCTCGAGCCCCAGCGCGCCGGTCCCCGCGAACAGGTCGACCGCGTGCTTCCCCTGGGCCTCAACGCCAACCAAGTTGAAGATCGCCTCGCGGACGCGGTTCTTCATCGGCCGCGTGACGAGCTCGGCCGGGGTGCTGGATGCGCGCTTGCCGGTGAGCTGCACGAACGGCTCGTAGGCGAGCTTGCTGCCGCGGAAGACGCCGCCGATGATCCGCAGGTCAACCGGCGCGGCGGGGCGGTCGGCCTCGCGACGCTTGCCGGAGCTTGACTTCCCCGTGCCGGAGCTGGGCTTCACCGTGCCGGAGCTGGGCTTCCCCGTGGCGGCGCCGGACTTCCCCGCTTCGCGCTTCCCCCGGGCGGGCTTGGCGCCGTCGGACTGCTCGCCGCGCGGGGGGTGCTCTTGACGGTGTCGCGGCATCGGGGGGCGCCTTGGGTGCCTATTCGGAAGAGGGGTAGGATACTCCGGGCCGAGCCCCCCGGCGAATCGCCTGCGACGGTTCGCGTGGCGGCCGCAGCTCGGCCCGACCGCTCCCCCAAGGTCCCGCGATGTCCCCGCTCCGTCCCCGCTTCGTCGCCCGTTGCGTGTCCCCCGCCCTGCTCGCCACGGCGCTCGCCGCCCCGACTTGGTCGGCCGGCGAAGCGACAACCGGCGGTGCGGTAACCGAGTCGGTGGCCGACGTGACGGCGGACCCGGTGGCGGCGTTCAAGGCCGCGGTCGCCGACTACAAAGCGGAGATGCGCAAGTTCGAGGCCCTCGGTGCCGAGTTCCAGACGGCCGACGAAGCGCGCCGCGAAGCAATCAACAAAGAGGTGACGACCCTCGTCGCCGCCACCCAACCGAAAGTCGATGCGATGGTCGATGCAGCCCTCCAGGCGTACCAAGCGGCCCCGGAAGCCGACTCCGAAGTGACCGACGTCCTGACGTCGGTCGTGCGGCACCAGATGGTCGGTCGCGGCGCGCGGGGGGGCGGGGGCGACCAGTACGAGGCGGCCCTGCCGACCCTGACGGCGCTCGTCGAGGGGGGGAACAAGCTCAAGGAGTTGCCGGTTTGGGGCGTGCTCGCGGCGATCGCGACGGGTGACTTCGACGCGGCCGACCGGTTCGCCGCCGCCGCCAAGAAGGCCGGCTCGCTGGCCCACGACCCGGGGGAGGACGAACCGACGCAGAACGTCTGGTCGACCGCGCTCGACTTCATGTCGCGTAAGGACTCGCTCCGCAAGCAGTGGGACGCCGAAGCCAAGGTCCGCGCCGCCGAAGCCGCGGCCGACGACCTGCCGCGCGTGAAGCTCACGACCAGCAAGGGGGAGATCGTTATCGAGCTGTTCGAGAACGAGGCCCCGACGGCGACCGCCAACTTCGTGACCCTCGCCAAGAAGGGCTTCTACGACGGCGTCGTGTTCCACCGCGTGCTGCCGCAGTTCATGGCCCAGGGGGGGGACCCCACCGGCAAGGGCTCCGGGGGCCCGGGCTACTCGATCGCGTGCGAATGCGACCGGAAAGACGCCCGCAAGCACTTCCGCGGCACGCTCAGCATGGCCCACGCCGGCAAGAATACGGGGGGGAGCCAGTTCTTCTTGACCTTCCTCCCCACGGCCCACCTCGACGGGGGGCACACGGTGTTCGGCCGCGTCATCGAGGGCTGGGACGTGCTGGGCCAGCTCCAGCGGATCGACCCCGACTCGCGGGGGGGTGCGCAGCCCGACAAGATCGTGAAGGCCGAGGTGCTCCGCGACCGTGGGCACGGCTACGAGTTCAAGAAGCTGCCGGGGAGGTAGTCCCCTCGCGGCCGACGTCCGAGGCGCAACCCCCCATTCGGGGGGTTTTTTGTGCGCCCATGGGGAACCCCACCGCCGGGTCTGGCTCGGGGCCGCCAAGCGGTCCCCCTGCACGACCCCCCTGGTGGATCTCCCCACTTGAACGGCAAGGGGGGCGTAGTTAAGCTGCCTAGTTCAAAAGAAATGAACCTGTGCGGCTAGATTATCGTCCTCGCTTATCCTACAGGGGACTCGCGGGTCTGGCAGCACGCTTCCGCGCAGCACGCACCCCAGATCGCGCAACGCCCGCCGATCGGTGAGCCTCGTCCATGCACCTACGATTCCTCAAGATCTACTGCGACATCGTCCGGCTCGGCAGCTTCTCGAAGGCAGCCGACGCCAACGGCGTTTCACAGTCGAACACGACCCAGGTCGTGCAGCAGCTCGAAGAGCGTCTGGGGGTCACATTGCTCGACCGCAAGCGCCGTCCAATCGCGCCGACCGCCGAGGGGCAGCTTTACTTCGACGGCTGCCGCGACGTCGTGCAGCGCTTCGAGACGCTTGAACTAGCTGTCCGCGCCCGCGGCGAGGCGGCCGCCGGGCGTGTGACCGTGGGGGCGATCTATTCGGTTGGCTTTGGGCAGATGCACCGCTTGGTGCACGAGTTCCGCCAAGCGAACCCGACCGCCGAGCTCCGCATCGACTACATGCACCCCGACGAGGTCTACGCGGCGGTCGAGTCGGGGGAGGTCGATCTAGGGATCGTAAGCTACGCGGAACCGAGCAAACGGCTCGAAGCCGAGGCGTGGCGCGAAGAGCGATTCGCGGTCGCCGTGGCGCCGGGCCACCCGTTGGCGCCGATCGGCGTCGTGACGATCGAGCGCCTCGCTGGCGAGCGAGCCGTCATGCCCCAGCCGGGCCTGCGGATTCGAGAAGCGATGGACCGCTACTTGGCGGATCACGGCGTGCGGGTCGAGGTCGTTGCTGAGCTTGACAACCTCGAGAGCGTTAAAGGGGCGGTCGAAGCGGGCGAGGGAGTGGCGTTGATGCCGGTCGCGACGTTCGCCCGCGAGGTGTCGCTCGGCGCGCTGCGGCGGCTGGACCTCGATTTCGGCGAGGACACGCCGTTCGTCCGGCCGCTGGGGATCGTCCGTCGGCGCGACGAAACACTCGGCCCGGCCGCCGAGCGGTTCGTCGAGCTGCTGAGGGCGCACGCGAACGACCCTCCCGACGGCATCGACGCCCCGCTGAACCCCGTCGCCACGCCGACCGCTTGACGCCCTCGCCTTGACGCTCTTGCCTTGAATCGGTCGCCGCGAAGCGAAACCAACACACACACACACACTCCTGCACCCGACTGCAGACCGCCGATGAACGATCGCAAGCCGCTGCTGCATCTCCCCGAGAAGCAAGGCCTGTACGACCCCGCGAACGAGCACGACGCGTGCGGCGTCGGCTTCATTGCGCACGTGAAGGGGGTCGCCAGCCACCAGATCGTCCTCGACTCGGGGGACCTGATCCGGCGGATGGACCACCGTGGCGCGTGCGGCTGCGAAGAGAACACGGGGGACGGCGCGGGGATCCTCACCGCCCTGCCCCACCGGTTCCTGAAGGCCGCGGTGCTCGAGGACCTGGGGGTCGAGCTCCCCGAGCCGGGGCGTTACGCCGTAGGGAACGTCTTCCTCCCGCAGCGCAAGGACGAGCGGCAGCGCTGCAAGGCCGAAGTCGAGCGGATCATCTCCGAGGAAGCGCAGCGCCTGTTGGGTTGGCGCAAGATGCCGGTCCGCCCCGAGCTGGCGAACCTCGGCCCCACGGCCCGCGGCGCCGAACCGGTGATCGAGCAACTTGTGATCGAGGCCGCCGAGGGCCTCACCCCCGACCGCTTCGAGCGCGAGCTCTACACGATCCGCAAGCGGGCGAGCAACCTGTTGCGCACCGACAAGTCGATCAGCGAGCGGAAGCTGTTCTACGTCTGCTCGCTCTCGACGCGGGTGGTGATCTACAAGGGGATGCTCACCACCTCGCAGCTCTACCACTACTACCCCGACCTAGTGGACCCGACCTTCGAGAGCCACCTGGCGATGGTCCACTCGCGGTTCGCGACCAACACGTTCCCCTCGTGGGACCGTGCGCAGCCGCTGCGCTTTATGAGCCACAACGGCGAGATCAACACGGTCCGCGGCAACGCGAACTGGATGTTCGCCCGCCAGGGAGTGCTGCGCAGCGATCAAATGCAGGAGGACTTGCCGAAGCTGTTCCCGATCGTCGAGGCCGACTGCAGTGACTCGGGGACGTTCGACAACGTGCTCGAGTTCCTCTCGATGAACGGCCGGACGCTGCAAGAGTCGGTCATGATGATGGTCCCCGAGGCGTGGCAAAACCACGCCACGATGAGCGAGGCGAAGCGCGCGTTCTACGAGTACCACTCGGCGCTGATGGAGCCGTGGGACGGCCCCGCGTCGATCGTCTTCACCGACGGCAAGTACATCGGCGCGGTGCTCGACCGCAACGGCCTGCGCCCCTCGCGCTACTACCTGACCAACGACGACCGCGTGATCATGGCCAGCGAGGTCGGCGTTGTGGACGTGCCGCCCGAGAACGTCCGCGCCAAGGGCCGCCTGCAACCGGGGCGCATGTTCCTGGTGGACTTCGAGCAGGGACGCCTGATCCCCGACGAAGAGCTCAAGCTCGACTTCGCCACGCGGCGGCCCTACGGCGAGTGGCTTTCGCGGCAGCGGATCTCGATCAACGACCTGCACCCCGAGGGGGAGGAGCACGGCTTCGACGCCGCGACGCTGCTCGAGCGGATGCAGGCCTGCGGGTACACCGTCGAGACGATGAAGTTCATGCTCCTGCCGATGGTGCAGGTCGAGAAGGACCCGATCGGCTCGATGGGGAACGACAGTTGTTTGGCGGTCCTCTCGGACAAGCCGCGGATGCTGTACGACTACTTCAAGCAACTCTTCGCCCAGGTCACGAACCCCGCGATCGACTCGATCCGCGAGGAGTTGATCATGTCGCTGGAGTGCTACATCGGCCCCGAGCAGAACCTGCTCGAGACGGCCGAGGGGCACGCCCACCGCCTGCGCCTGCCGCACCCGATCCTCTCCAACGAGCAGCTCGCTTCGCTCAAGCACATCGAGACCGGCGACCGCGTCGGCTCGTGGCGCACCAAGACGATCGACATCACCTGGGCCCGCTCCGAAGGGCGGGCGGGTCTCGAACCGGCGCTGCGACGGATCTCGGCCGAAGCCGAGCAAGCGGTCGACGACGGGTTCGCGCTGGTGATCCTCTCCGACCGAGCGATCGGCCGCGAGCGTGTCCCCGTGAGCGCGCTGCTGGCCGTTGGCGCCGCACACCAGCACCTCGTGAAGCGCTCGAAGCGCACGCAAGTCGGCCTGCTGGTCGAGACGGGCGAAGCCCGCGAGGTGCACCACCACTGCCTGCTCGTTGGGTTCGGCGCCGACGCGATCAACCCCTACCTGGCCTTCGAGTCGCTCTGGCAAGCGCGGCGCGACGGCCTGCTGAACGCCGGCGAGGGGGGGATCAAGAGCGAGGAGTCGGGCGAGGGCAAGGCCCACCCGGCGGTTGACTCGGGCGCCGACGGGGAGGCCTACGACCCCGTCACCTCGGCCGACCACGAACTGGTGCGCAAGTACCGGACCGGCGTCGCCAAGGGGATGCTGAAGGTGATGGCCAAGATGGGCATCTCGACACTGCAGAGCTACAAGGGCGCGCAGATCTTCGAGGCGCTCGGCTTGCGCGACGAGGTGATCGACCTCTGCTTCACCGGCACCGCCAGCCGCGTGCAAGGTGTCGGCTTCGCCGTCCTCGCCGAGGAGTCGCTCCGCCGCCACGCCCTGGGGTACCCCGCCGAGGGCTCGATGAAGCTCCCCGTGCTCCCCAACCCGGGCGAGTACCACTGGCGCGCCGAAGGGGAACGCCACATGTGGGACCCGCAGTCGATCGCCGACATCCAGGTGGCGGCCCGCGCCGGAGACAAGAACGCCTACAAACGGTTCTCGGAGCACGTGAACAACGACGCCCGCACGCGCTGCCAGCTCCGCGGGTTGCTCGACTTCCGCGCCGGCGCCAACGGCGGGCCGATCCCACTCGACGAGGTCGTCGAGGCCAAGGAGATCGTCAAGCGGTTCTGCACCGGCGCGATGTCGTTCGGCAGCATCTCGGCCGAGGCGCACGAAACGCTCGCCGTGGCCATGAACCGCCTGGGGGGCAAGAGCAACACGGGCGAAGGGGGGGAGGACCCCGCGCGGTGGGTCCCCGAGCCCAACGGCGACTCGCGTCGCTCGGCGATCAAGCAGGTGGCGTCGGGCCGCTTCGGCGTCACGATCAGCTACCTCAACAACGCCGACGAACTGCAGATCAAGATCTCGCAGGGCGCCAAGCCGGGCGAAGGGGGGGAGCTCCCCGGTCGCAAGGTCGATGACACGATCGCGCGGATCCGCTACTCGACACCCGGCGTGGGCCTCATCAGCCCCCCGCCACACCACGACATCTACTCGATCGAAGACCTCGCGCAGCTGATCTACGACCTGAAGAACGCCAACCGCCACGCGCGGATCAGCGTGAAACTGGTCTCGGAAGTCGGCGTGGGGACGATCGCCGCGGGGGTCGTTAAGGGGCACGCCGACCACGTGCTGATCGCCGGCGACGGCGGCGGCACCGGCGCCTCGCCCCTGACGAGCATCAAGCACGCCGGCCTGCCGTGGGAGATCGGCATCGCCGAGACGCACCAGACGTTGGTCGCCAACGACCTGCGGAGCCGCGTCGTCCTGCAGACCGACGGTGGGCTTAAGACGGGGCGCGACGTGGTGATCGCCGCCCTGCTGGGGGCCGAAGAGTTCGGCTTCGCCACCGCGCCGCTGATCACGCTGGGCTGCATCATGATGCGCAAGTGCCACCTCAACACCTGCCCGGTCGGCATCGCCACGCAGGACCCCGAGCTGCGAAAGATGTTCAAGGGGAAGCCCGAGCACGTCGTGAACTACTTGTTCATGGTCGCCGAAGAGGCGCGCGAGGTGATGGCGAGCCTCGGCTTCCGCACGATCGACGAGATGGTCGGCCGCACCGACTGCCTCGACGGCGCGAAGGCGATCGCCCACTGGAAGGCGGACGGGCTCGACCTGACCGACCTCCTGTCGGCGGGGCCGCGCCCCTACCCCGAAGCGGGCCAGTACTGCACGCGGGCGCAGGATCACCAGCTCGACAAGTCGCTCGACCTGCGGACGATCGTCCCGATGGCGCAGAAGGCGCTCGCCAGCGGCGAGCCGCTCCGCGCGGAACTGGCGATCGTCAACACCGACCGCACGGTGGGGACGATCCTCTCCAGCGAGATCGCGCGCCGCTACGGCGAAGAGGGCCTGGCCGACGACACGATCCGCCTGAAGTTCACGGGCCACGCGGGCCAGAGCTTCGGGGCGTTCCTCGCGCACGGCGTGACGCTCGAACTCGAGGGGGACGCCAACGACTACGTCGGCAAGGGGCTCTCCGGGGGTCGGGTGATCGCCTACCCGTCGCGCGCGGCGACCTTCAAGGCCGAGGAGCAGATCATCGTCGGCAACGTCTGCCTGTACGGTGCGACGCGCGGCGAGGCGTACTTCCGAGGCCGGGCGGCCGAACGGTTCGGCGTCCGCAACAGCGGCGCGGTGGCCGTCATCGAAGGGGTCGGCGACCACGGCTGCGAGTACATGACGGGCGGCCGTGTCGCGGTGCTCGGCCCGACCGGGCGGAACTTCGCGGCCGGCATGTCGGGGGGGGTGGCGTACGTTTGGGCCCCCGACCGCGACGCCTTCCGCCTGGAGTGCAACCTGGGGATGGTCGAGCTCGAGGACATGGACCAGGACGACCCCGAAGGGGAAGCGGCCGCCGAGCTCCGCGGCATGGTCAAACGGCACTTCGAGGCAACCGAAAGCCCGGTAGCGAAGAAGCTGCTGGCCGACTGGGAACGGACCCTCGCCGAGTTCGTCAAGGTCATGCCGACCGACTTTAAACGCGTCCTGGAGACACAACGCAGGAAGCGCCTCGCCGCGCCGGCGGCGGTTTGAAGCGTTCTCGCAAAGACGCAAAGACGCAAAGACGCAAAGACGGTTACTGGGCTTCGGGAGCACTCCCCCTAGATGAATGAGAACGAGGTCGCGAAGTCGATCGTTGACGCCACTTACAAGATCCACACGACACTTGGACCGGGGTTGCTCGAGTCCGTCTACGAGGCGGTGCTGAGTCGCGAGCTGGCCCTGCGCGGACGTACGGTGAGGAGACAGGTTCCTGTCCCGATCGTTTACGACGGCGAGATTTTCGAAGAGGGGTACCGGATTGACCTGCTCGTCGATGACCTCGTCGTGGTCGAAATCAAGTCGGTCGAGTCGATCCTGCCCGTACACAAAAAACAGCTTCTGACTTACCTTCGACTCTCTGGCAAACGACTCGGATTGCTCGTCAACTTCAATTCTGAGCGTATCAAGGACGGTCTGACGCGTGTTGTGAACGGACTGAAGGAATAGCTCAAACCCCGATTCTTTGCGCCTTCGCGCCTTTGCGAGATCGCTTCCTCCGACAGAACAGAACCATGGGCAAGCCCACTGGATTCAAGGAGTTCGCTCGTCAGGCCGTTCCGTACCGGGACCCGGTCGAGCGCGCGAACGACTTCCTCGAGATCTACACCCACGCCCCCGAGGAGCAGCTCCGAACGCAGGGGGCCCGCTGCATGGACTGCGGCGTGCCGTTCTGCCAGTCGGAGACCGGCTGCCCGGTCGATAACCTGATCCCGGAGTGGAACGACCTCGTCTACCAGGGCCGCTGGAAGGAAGCGCTCGAGCGGCTCCACAAGACGAACAACTTCCCCGAGTTCACCGGCCGCGCCTGCCCCGCGCCGTGCGAGGGGGCGTGCGTCCTGGGGATTACGAGCCCCCCGGTGACGATCAAGAACATCGAGAACGCGATCATCGACCGCGGCTGGTCCGAGGGCTGGGTCGTCTCCGAGGCGCCGCTGTTCGAGACGGGCCGCAAGGTGGCGATCGTCGGCTCGGGCCCCGCCGGCCTGGCCGCCGCGCAACAACTACGCCGCGCCGGGCACGCCGTCACCGTGTACGAGCGGGCCGACCGCGTCGGCGGCCTCTGCATGTACGGCATCCCCAACATGAAGCTCGACAAGGGGACCGTCGAGCGCCGCGTGCAGCAGCTACGCGACGAGGGGGTCGTGTTCCACACGGGGGTCCACGTCGGCAAGCAGGAGGACTTCGCCCGCGGGACGATGACCGGCATCATGCAAGAGCGCAAGGTCCCGCTGAAGTTCGTCGATCCTCAGCACTTGGTCGATGAGTTCGACGCGGTGCTGCTGGCGACCGGCGCGACGCGGCCGTTCGACCCCACGGCTAAGTGCCCAGGGCGCGACCTCGAGGGGGTCCATTTCGCGATGGACTTCCTCACGCGCAACACGAAGAGCCTTCTCGACTCGGGCCTGGGTGACAAGGCGTACCTGTCGGCCGAGGGGCTCGACGTCGTCGTGATCGGCGGCGGCGACACGGGCGCCGACTGCATCGGCACGTCGCTCCGCCACGGGGCGAAGAGCATCGTCAACATGGAGGTCGTCCCGCCGCCGCCGCAGGAGCGCCGCGACAACAACCCGTGGCCGCAGTGGCCGCAGGTGTACCGCGTCGATTACTCGCACGCCGAGATGATCGCCCGCGACGGCGCCGACCCCCGCGCCTACCGCACGCTGACCAAAGAGTTCGTCGGCAAGGACGGGCGCGTGACCGGCGTGAAGACGGTCGAGCTCGACTGGTCGAAGCCGCAGCCGGGGGGCGCCCCCTTCACGGAAGTCCCCGGCAGCGAGCGTGTCTGGCCGGCGGACTTGGTGCTGCTGGCGACCGGCTTCGTCGGCCCCGAGCTGACCGTCGTCGATATGCTGGGGCTCGACAAGGCGACCCCACGAGGCGGCTGGACGACCGTTGCGGCCGAGCACGGCAAGTTTAAGACGAGCAGCCCAGGGGTCTTCGCCGCCGGCGACTGCCGCCGCGGGCAGTCGCTCGTCGTCTGGGCGATCAACGAGGGGCGCGGCGCCGCCCGCGCCGTGGACGAGTTCTTGATGGGCTTCACGAATCTCCCGGCGCCCGGGATCAACGAGCCCGCGCAGGTGGTCTGAGCGAACCGCGAAACCGTTTCACGTGAACGCAAAGGAGCCGCGGACGGCATGCCGTCCGCGGCTCTAAATTTAGGCGAGCGAGCGTCGAAGGTTCGGCACTCCTCGGCCGAGCGCCCCTCAGCTCAGTTTGCCGAGCGTCTTGAGGATCGCTTCCGCCTTGTCGATTCCGCCGACTTTCTCGGCGAACTCACGCGCTACGAGCAGCGCCGACAGGCTCACCGTGTCGTTTGCGGCGCCCGGCGGACGGCCCGGCTTGCGGCCCGGCTTGCCACGTCGAACGGTCTTCTTTCCAGCTTTCAGGAGGTCCGCCCGCTTGACGTTGCTCACCAGCGCCGACGAGACCACGATCCCTTGCGTCTTGAGCTCCTCGCAAACGGCCTTCGGGCCGAGTTTCGGCTTGTCCTTGAAGACCGCGCGGATCGCGTCGCTCTTGTTCGGGCCGGCCGCTTTCTTCTTTGCCACACTTCACTCCGTGTCACGGGATTTGGATTTTGCGTCGCGCCCCGCCTATACAGGATGCGAACCCTCACCCAATGCAATGGGTGATTTCTACTAATAAAGCTCTTGATCGAGTGAATCGCCAGCCCCATTCACCCGGTTTGCCACGTTTTCTTCAATACTCTTCCGCAAGAAGTTCACAGACGTGCGCAACCGCTCTGTTCCAAACGACGGCTGGCGCTCGGAATGTGGCGCGGCGACCCGACACGCTTTTCACCGGAAATAGCGCGAGTCGATTCGCTCACCACGCCTCGGCGAAGGCCAATAGACACCCCCAAGAGGGGTGCTAGACTCACGACTCGCCCTTGGGGGAGCCGCTGTCGGGTCGCCGCGATCGGCCCGCGAAGCCGGCGGCAAGGACCACCTAGTTCTGGGGGATTCGAGCGATGGCTTGGTTGTTCGAGCGGACCGTCGAAGGGGCCGCGTGGGTCGCGATGGTCGTCGCGTGGGGGTCGCTGGGCCTCGCCCTGTGGTGGATGTACCAGTGGGTCGGAACCTTGCAGTCGGATAAGCCCGACTTCCAACTCCTCCGCGACGCCACGAAGGCCGCGGGGGCGTTCGTAGGCTTCTCGGTCGCGCTGGGGGCGCTGGCGTGCGTCGATCGGTACCTGTTCGACGCCGCGCCGACCCCGAAGAAGTGAACCCCTCAGTGACCCACAAGCGACCGCTGGCGATCGCCAGAAAGCGGAGCTCGGCGCCAAACGAGAAGGGGCCGCCGAGTCGCGGGAGCCTCGGCGGCCCGTTGCGTTAAGATTGGGGCCCGATGCGGGTCGGGCCCCGGGGGGGCCTCGCTTTGGTGGCCGTCAGGGCCACCGGCTCTTCTACCGCCACAGTAAAGAGCACGCGGCGTGCCATACGCCGTTATCGCTGGGGCGCCCCCCGTGCCATCGGGCGCACCGAGGGCTGAAACAGCCGCTGCGCAGCACGCTCACACGCCCCACTGGCCAGTGCGGCCCGAACCCGACGCCCCCCGCCGGCGTTGTAAGAGTTACAGGCCCGCGTTGTAGAGGCTGCACGCCGGCGCCCCAGGGGATGGCTGCTGGCGCCGAGGGGGTTGATACTCGACGGGCTACGGAACCGCTCCCCACTAACCACCCGCCATGCTCGTCGTCGATTCCGTCCGCAAGAGCTACCCGCAGCCCGGCGGCCAGCGGCTGCTGGTCCTCGACGTCCCGCGGCTGGAGGTCGCTGCCGGTGAGCAAATGGTGCTCCGCGGCCTGAGCGGCGGCGGCAAGACGACCCTCCTCAACGCGATCGCCGGGCTGACGACCCTCGACTCGGGATCGATCACGATCGGCGGCGTCGATATCACACGGTTGCACGAGGCAGGGCGCGACTTGTTCCGCGCCCGCAAGCTGGGCTTCGTCTTCCAAACGTTCAACCTGCTATCCGGTTTCACCGCGCTCGAGAACGTGCTGCTGGGGATGACGTTCACGGGCCAACGGAGCGACCGCTCGCGGGCGCTCGACCTGCTCGACCGGGTCGGCCTCGGCCCGCGAGCCCACCACCGGCCTAGCGCCCTGTCGGTCGGCGAGCAGCAGCGCGTCGCCGTCGCTCGGGCCCTGGCGAACCGCCCCGTGCTGCTGTTGGCTGACGAACCGACCGCCAGCGTCGATCCGGGGCATCAGCAGCAGGTGATCGACCTGCTCCGCGGCGTTTGCCGCGACGAGGGGGTCGCGATGCTCCTCGTGACGCACGCCCCCGAGATCGCCGCGCAGTTCGACCGCGTGGAGCACCTGGAGAACGTCAACCGCGCCCTCGGCCCCTCGATCGCGGGGGTGAAGTCGTCATGAGCTTCTGGAAGATCGCTTGGAAGAACCTGCTCGAGCGGCGGGTGGCGTCGTTCCTGACGGCCCTCTCGATGGCGCTCGGCGTGGCGGCGATGGTCTGCGTCCTCGTCGTGCACGCGGTGACGGTGCGGCAGTTCTCGGGGGACGCGCAGGGTTACAACCTGATCGTCGGCGGCAAAGGGGGTGACCTGCAATTGGTGCTGAGCACCGTCTACCACCTCGGCCGGCCCCTCTTCCCGATCCCCTACGCCGACTACCGCAAGTTCACCGACGGGCCGTACGCGAGCCTCACCACGGTCGCGGTCCCCTACTGTTTGGGAGACTCGTTCGACCCGCGCCCCAGCGCCGACGGGCCGAGCGGCCGCCTCTTCCGCGTGGTCGCCACCACTCCCGACCTTTTCGACAAGGTCGAGTACGGCACGAACTCCGACGGATCGCCGCGCAAGTACACGTTCCGCGAAGGCCGCAACTTCCGCACCGACCACGCCTTCGAGGGGGTCGTCGGGTCGGTCGTCGCCGCCCAGGCGGGCCTCAAGGCGGGGGACACGATCAACCCCACGCACGGCATCAGCGGCGAGGGTGACAAGCACGACGAATTCATCGTGGTGGGGGTGCTCACTCCAACCGGCACGGCGAACGACCGCGCGGTGTTCGTCAACATCGAGGGCTTTTACTTGCTCGAGGGGCACGCGCTGAGCCCCAAGGCGATTACGCAACGCGCCGAGGTCGCGACCGAAAGCCCCATGGCAAAAGCCGCTGGCGCGCCGAAGGGGACGCTCCCCCCCGCTACGCTCTACGACAACGACGACCAACCGATCGCCCCCCTCCCCGAGGCGCAGCGCGAGGTGACTTCGATCCTCATCCTCTGCGACAACGTGCTCGGGCCGACCGTCCTCTCGACGAAGATCAACAAGGACGCGACGCAGGCGCTGCAGGCGGTCGCTCCGGCGCTCGTGGTGACGTCGCTGCTCGAGGGGATCGTCGGGCCGCTGCAGGTGGTGCTACTGGTGCTCACGATCCTGGTGATCGTCGTCGCGGCGATTGGGGTCCTCGTGAGCATCTACAACTCGATGGCCGAACGGGCGCACGACATCGCGGTGATGCGCTCGCTCGGGGCCAGCCGCACGGCGGTGATGCTGATCGTCCTCTCCGAGGCGGTGCTGCTGGCGGTCGCCGGCGGGTTGCTCGGGGTCCTGCTGGGGCACGGCCTGGTGGCGCTCGCGGCGCCGTACGTCGAGGGGCAGACGGGCGTCCGCCTGGCGTTCTGGGACGTCGATCCGTGGGAGGTCGTCGTCGTCCCGGGGCTCGTGGCGCTGGCGGCGCTCGCCGGCCTGATCCCGGCGCTGGCCGCCTACCGGACCGACGTCGCGAAGGCCCTGGCCGGCGCCAGGTGATACGTGCTTGGCGACGCGGATGCGCGTTACGATGCCCCAGTGAACGCGACGTAAAGAATCCCCCCTCCTCCTTCAGGGGAAGGGGTCGGGAGAGGGGGCTACCTGGGTACCCGATGCACCCCCCCTAACCCGTCCCCCGCAAGCGTAGGAGGGGGGATTCGCAAGAACACCCAATCCACTCGACCCCCTGCCGCCCACCATGAATCCGCTACGAATCCTCGCTGCCGCGGTCCTGGTGTCCGCCGCGCTCGCCCCCGTCGCCACGGCCTGCCCCTTTTGCACGGCCGAGACGCGGACGCTGACCGAAGAGATGACCGACAGTTCGGTCGTGCTGCTGGGCAAGCTGACCGCTCCCGCGCCATCGACCGGGGTGACGGCCGACGACGGCGTTCCCTACGGCTTCGTCGATCCCGAGACGGGCGCCGCCACGTTCTCGGTCGAGCGCGTCCTCAAGGGTGACGACCTGATGCTGGGGGTCGAGTCGGTGGACGCGGTCTACTTCGGCGCCGATGATCGCGAGACGACGTTCTTCCTCCGCGGCGTCGGCGCCCCCCCCGATTGGTCGATCCCGCTCCCCCTCAGCGCGACGGCGACCGCGTACATCGGCAAGCTGCCGTCGCTCCCCCCCGCGGGGGTCGAGCGGCTGGCGTTCTTCCAGGACTACCTGGAACACGCCGACCCGCTGCTGGCGCAGGACGCGTACGACGAGTTCGCTCGCGCACCGTACCAGGACGTGATCGACCTGCGCGACCGGATGGACCGCGACCAACTGCTGGCGTGGATCGAGAGCCCCTCGACGAGCCCCAGCCGGCGGCGCCTGTTCCTCACGATGCTCGGCGTCTGCGGCGAGCCGGAAGACCTCAAGCCGATCGAGGCGATGCTCACCTCCGATGGGCGCAAGCTCGGGCCGCCGGTCCAAGCCGGGGTCGCCGCGTCGCTCGCCGGCGGGGGGCCGATCGGCGGGGCGATCGTGTCGGAGCTCGCGCTGCTCGGCGAGCGACAGCGCAAGCTCGGCCTCGACGCGATGATCGCCTGCTACCTGACGCTGGCTGCCAAGCACGGCGACGTCGATCAGGCGCTCGACCTGGTCGATGAGCGGTTCCTCAAGGACGCCGAGGCCGACTACTCGCACGTCTACGCCGCGCTGATGGCCCTACGGTTCCTCGGCGAGGAGCAGACGCATACCGTCCCGATGGCGCGCATCGTCGAGTCGGCGCGGATGCTGCTCGCGAACGCCGACTTCGCCGACCAGGTGATCCCCGACCTGGCCCGCTGGGAGGACTGGGGGGTAATGGAGCGGCTTGAGAAGATGTACCTCGACAGCGTCGAGAACGACAGCAACAAGTACACGCGCGAGCCGATCATCACCTACCTCGACGTCGCGTCCGAGGTCGAGGGGGAAGTGGGTCAGCGGGCCAAGCAGGCGCTCGCGACGATCGAGCCGCTCGACGCCGACGCCGTGAAGCGCGCCCGCAGCCTGCGCGCGTTCGGGTTCCTTGCCCAGGCCCGACCGAAGGCCGAGTCCGCAGGGGCAACGCGCCCCGACGCTCCGAAGCTGACCTCAGAGGCCTACGACAAAGGGGACGCCCCCCTCGCCAAGGACGAACCCCCGGCCGACCCCGCGTCGCTCGCTGCGCTCGGCCCCGACGGCAAGCCGGTCGCCAAGGCCGCGGGGCCCGACGTCGCGGCTCCGGACGCGCCGGAAGCCTCGTCCGTCGTCGCCACTTCGTTGTCCGCCCCCAGGCCCGCGGGGCCCGTCCCCAGCACGGGGCTGCTGATCGGCGCGCCGCTGCTTGCCGCGGCGGTCTGCGGCGGGCTATTTTGGTTGATCCTCCGCGGTGGCTCGGCGTAGACAAGAGTAGTGACTTTCCGCCTCGCGGAGCGCCCCGCCCCTCAACTGCACGCCATGACCCTCCCCGCGACCGCCGCACCGCCGAACCTTTCCGCAGCCGAAGACGACGCACTCGCGTACCGCTCGGTCTACACCGGCGCAGTGCTCGGACTGCTGTTGGGGGTCCTGTCGGGGGCGACCGCGCTCACCGCTGGCTCGAGCTTCGAGACGACGCTGCTGCTCACGCCGATCCCGCTGCTGGCGATCGCCGTGTCGCTGACGGCGTGGCGCGTGATCCGCGCCGCCCCCGAGCAGTACACGGGGGGGTCGATGGCCCTGTCGGGGGCTGCGCTGGGGGTCTTGTTTTTGGTGCTCGGCGTCGGGTACGGCAGCTACGTCTACGCGACCGAGGTCCCCGACGGGTACGCGCGCACCTCGTTCCTGGAGATGAAGCCCTCCGAGGCCGACGTGGTGAATCGCGAGTACATCCCCCACCCCGTGAGCGACTACATCGAAGGAGCGAAACCGATCTTCATTAAGGGGTACATCCGCCCCGACTCGGTGAAGTTCACGCAGAACATCAGCGACTTCCTGCTGGTGCGCGACAACCAGGAGTGTTGCTTCGGCGACCTGTCGAAGGTCCAGTTCTTCGACCAGATCAAGGTCTCGCTCGCCCCGGGGCTGACGACCGACTTCTCGCGGGGGCTGTTCCGCGTCGGCGGCAAGCTGAGGATCGGCCCCCCGGACCCCGAGCTCAACACGCCGATCACGTACACCCTCGAAGCGGACTACGTGAAGTGAGCGCGCCGCGGCGAGCGGCCAGCGTCGCGCTGCTCGGGTTCGTCGCGCTCGTCGCGGGTTGCGAGGCCGCGGTGAGGACGACGCCCCCCGCGGCGGCCCGCTCGACGACGCCCTCGCCGAGCGTGGTAACGAGCGCCGAGCGGCCCGCCGCCGCGCCGGTTGATCGCGACACGCTCGTCGATAAGACGTTCGACGACCTGAAGTTCGACATCTTGCCCGACGCGCCGTTCGAGCGCTCGATGCTCACCCCCGCGATCGAGACGCTCAACGGCCAAAGGCTGCGGATCCGTGGGTACATCCTGCCGACTGCGCAGAAACGCGGCTTCAAGCAGTTCGTCCTGGTGCGTGACAACCAGGAGTGCTGCTTCGGGCCCGGCGCCGCCCTCTACGACTGCGTGCTCGTCACGATGGCCGTGGGAAAGACGGCCGAGTTCTCGATCCGCCCCGTGGCGGTCGAAGGCCGCTTCGGGATCGAGCAGTTCCTAGACCCCGACGGAGTCACCCGCGCGATCTACCGAATTGAGGGTGAGTCGGTGCGCTAGTCGACGCCGCTTCGAAGCGACTCGTCTTCGCCTCACACTTCGGCGCCACCCAGCCCCAGCTTGTTGAGCCAGTTGCGGCGCGCTTCGCCGGCGACAGCCGGGTTTTGTCCCGCCGCCGCGGCGCGCAGTGTTTGCAGCTCGAGGGCTTGCTCGGCGACCTCCGACTGGGCGCGCGCGATCTGCGCCCGCTCGAACGACAGCTCGAGCTCCGCGGTGCGCACCTTTTCCTCGAGCGCCCGCTCGAGGACCTGGATCCGCTCGCGACCCGCCTTGATCAGTTCGTCCTCGTCGAGCAGCGCGGCGGTCGCCGCATCAACCGATCCGATGTCTAGCCCGCTAGCCGTTTCGAGCTCGGCGCACAGCCGCTGGATCTCGCGGTCCTTCTCGGCCACGACGTTGTCGGTGATCTGGAGCGTTCCCTGGATCGTCGCGCGATCGCGCTGGCGCTCGGTGTCGGAGGGTTCGCCCTCGGACTCGAGCGCGGCGAGCAGTCGCCGCTTCTGCGACTCCCAGTCGTTGCCTCCCGCGTCCGGCGCCGCCGATTGCCCCCCCCCCGCCGCGAGCCGGTCTTCGAGCTCCCCCTTCTCGGTCTTCAGGCGCCGGACGTCCTCGACCGCCATCTCGAATCGGCGGCGCAGGTCGTCGATCTCGCCGTCGTCGGCGGCGACGGTCGCGATCGGCGACGCCATCAGTTGGTCCACTTGCGCCGCGAGGTCATCTCGCTCTTGACGCAGCAGCGCCGCTTCGGCCCCTTCGGTTTCTCCGGGCGCCGGGCGGGTGGAAAGCTCTTCTTCGAGCTCGGCGACCCGCGCCCGGTGCCGGCCGAGGTCCTCCAGCGCCATCTCGAACTTCCCCCGCAGCTCGGCCAGCTCACGCGGCGTGGCGGCGAGCGCCCCGACTTGCGCCGACGCCTCGGCCAGCGCGGCGGTGAGGCTCTCGACCTCTCCCGTCAGGGCCGCGGCGCCCGCCTCCGCCTCGGCCGTGCGGAGCCGCTCGTTTCCGAGCGACGCGTTGAGCTCGTCGATCGCGGCGCGGTGCGCGCTGTCGTCGCGTACGGATTCGGTCGCGAGGCGCGATTCCTGCTCCGCGAGCGCCCCCTCGCGGACGCCGAGCTCGGCCTCGACCTCGTCGCGGACCGCTTCCCACTCGGAGCGCTCAGCGAGCCACGCGCCGCGCTCGGCTTCGAGCTCCTCGCGCAGCCTAGCGACGTCGTGTCGGTGTGCCTCTTGGTCGGCGGCGTGGCGCTTCGCCAGGTCGTCGGCGAGCTCGCTGGCGATCTGCGCCGCGATCCGCTCGATGAGCTGCGTGGCGTCGCCACCGAAACGGTCGAGCTCGTCGCGGCGCCGAGTCGAAGCGACAGCGGCCTTCGCGCGCATCTCCCCGAGCAGCGAGCGCGAACGCTCCGCCAGCGATCGGATCTCCGAGATGTCGGGGCCGCCTAGGTCCATCACACGGGCTTTGTCGATACGCGGACCCCGTCCCGCACCCGAAGCGGCGCGCGGGGGGTCCGTCTTCTGATCTATAGGTCGCCCCCGGTGCGCCGCGGTGCGCGTCGCGACAAACGGTCGCTTGGCAGGGGCTGTAACGGTCGTGCCGGGGCCGGAGGCTACAAGCCTGATCTAGCCCGCTCAGCGGCGTCCGGCCGACGGCGGGTTGCCCAGCGTCTCGGGGTTCACGACGTTCTCGGGGGTCCTCCCTGCGAGGAAGTCGGCCGCTTGCCGCGCCGTTCGCGTGCGGAGCTCGAGAATCGCCTCGGTCGAGCAGAACGCCGAGTGCGGCGTGACGATCACGCGCGGGTCGTTGTAAGGGCGCACGGCCAGGTCCGGCGGCTCGCGCTCCTGGACGTCGAGCGCCGCCCCCGCCAGCAGGCCCGCGTCGAGCGCGTCGGCGAGCGCCGCGTGGTCCACGAGTCCCCCTCGCGACGTGTTCACCAGAAAGGCCGTCGGCTTCATCCGCGCGAAGGTCTCCGTGCGCATCAGGCGGCGCGTCTCGTCGGTCAGCGGGCAGTTCAGCGAGACGTAGTCGCTCTGTGCGAGCAGCTCGTCGAGCGGGGCCCAAGTGACCCCCTCGGGGACTGTGCCGGAGCGGTTCGAGCCGACCACCCGCATCCCGACCGCCATCGCCTTGCGCGCGAGCCGCTCCCCTGTCCTCCCGAGCCCGACGACGCCGAGCGTCTTGCCGCCGATCCGTTCCACCGGCTGGACCTTCACCAGGTCGTACACGCCGCGCTTGGTCGCCAGGTGCCCGTCGGCGATCTTCCGTCCGAGAGCGAAGATCATCGCCAGCGCGTGCTCGGCGACCTCTTCGATGCAGTAGTCGGGGACGTTCGTAACGACGATCCCGCGGCGCGTGGCGTGCGCGACGTCGATGTTGTCGAGCCCGATCCCGGTGCGGGCGATGTGCCGGCAGTTGGGGGCGGCGTCGATCACCCGCGCGGTCACGGGCGCCCAGCAAACGATGATCGTGTCGGCGTCGCCGACGAGGGCGGCGAGCGTCGCCTCGCGCTCGCTCGGCGCGACGACCGGGGCCACGTCGAGCGAGCACCGGACCTCGGCCAGGACCCGTCGCTCGATATCGACGTCCCCCAGCGGCGCATCGGTGTGGAAGGCGCGGAACATCGCAGTCACCCTACGTCCAAAGGCCTTGTTTCGCCGCGCACGTCAACTCGTCGATCCCCCCGATCCCGTCACCCCGTCAAGCTTCCCAGAAGCGGTCCGAAGTTGCGAGCGATCACGTCGCGCCGCAGGCTGTTCTTCGACGTGACCTCGCCGCGCTCGCGGGAGAACGCCCGATCGACGACGCAGAAGTCGTGGACCCGCTCTTCGCGCGCCACCGAGGCGAGGGCCGCGTCGACCTCGCGACGAAAGACGTCGCGGATCGCCGCGTGGCCCAGCGCCCCGCGCCGCGACCAGACCCACAACCGCTGGCGGCGGACCTCGGCGCGCACGCGGTCGGGGTTCGGGACCAGCAGCGCGACGAGCCCCGAGCGGCCTTCCCCGAACACGGCCGCCTGCTCGATCCAAGGCGACACGCACAGCATCGCCTCGACCCGCGACGGCGCGACGTTCTTGCCGGTCGAGAGGACGAGTAGCTCCTTCTTGCGGCCGGTGATCGAGAGGAACCCCTCGTCGTCGAGCGCCCCGAGGTCCCCCGTGTGGAGCCACCCGTCGCGCAGGGCTTCGGCCGTCGCCGCCGGGTCGTCGCGGTAGCCGAGCATCACGTTCGGGCCGCGCACCAGGACCTCGCCGTCAGTGGCGATGCGGATTTCGACCCCCGGTAACGGGCGACCGACCGTCCCCGGTTTGTGCGCGAGCATCGTGTTCGCGCTGACGACCGGCGAGGCTTCTGTGAGGCCGTAGCCGCAGTGGATCGGGACCCCCTCGGCGGCGAAGCGGTCCTCGACCGCTCGCGCGAGCGGCGCGCCGCCGCAGTAGCAGCGCCGGATCGCGCCGCCGAGCAGCTCCTTCAGCGACGCCCCTTGCGCGTCGGCGAGGTCGATCCCCTTCTGAAAGAAGTACGGCACGCCGTTGACGACCGTTGGCCGCGCCAGCTTGCAGTCGCGAAACACCGTCTTGGGGCTCTCGGCGAGCACCAGGCGCGAGCCCCGCACGACCCACGCGTAAAGGTCGCACGTCCTGGCGTAGAGGTGCGACATCGGCAGGAACGACAGGCGGAGCTCGCTCCCGTCGCCGCCGCTCGCCTCGCTCAGCGCGATCGCGTTCGTCGCCAAGTTCTGCCAAGAAAGCATCACGCCGCGCGGTGCGCCGTTCGTGCCCGACGTCTCGACGACGGTCGCTACCTCGGGGGGCAGCCCGTCGCCGCTCGTCGTCGTCGCGGTGAGCCTGGGCCGCCCCAGCACCTGCAGCGCCAGGTCGTCGAGCGCGTCGAGCTCGCCCGAAAACGACCCCCGCTGGGAGCGGGCGCGGACCTCAAGGCCCACTTCGGCCCACGTCCACCACCGCAGTGCTCCCCCTTCGATCCGGCCTAGTGCCGGCCGCTCGGGGATGCGCTCGACCGTTGCGCGGAACAAATCGGCGACCGTTGGCGCGTCGTTCACAGGCCGTCCGTTGACTCAAGCACGGAGCGCGCCCCCCAGGTCGGCCGCGAGCCGGGCGACCACGCGCTCGACCACGGCGTCGGCCGCCGCGCCGGTGAGCGTACCCTCCTTCGAGCGGAGCTGAAGGCGGAAGACGACGCTCTTCTTCCCCGCGCCAAGTTGCTGCGGGTCGCGGTACTGGTCGTCTTGGAACACGACACGTTCGACCTCCTCGCCGCCGGCCTGCCAGGCGATCCGCTCGACCTCGGCCCAGCGCACGCGGCGGTCGCAGACCACGTTCAGGTCGCGCGTCACGGGGGGGTAGTTCGAGAGGGGCGCGGCGATCGCCACCAGACGAGCGTGCCGGACGAGTGGCGCCAAGTCGAGCTCGGCGACCGTCGCGAAGCCACGGAGCCCGAACCGTTCGAGGCCCGCCGCGCTCAGCTCGCCGATCACACCCAGCGGGACCGACTTGCCGTCAACGGCGAGCGACAAGCGCGCGGCGCGCGACGGCTCGAGCAGCGCCTCGCTCGACGCGGCCGCTTCGAGCCGGGCCGCGGGGGCGATCGCGGCAACGACCCCCTCGACGACCCCCTTCACTTCGAGGAACCCGCCGCCGCTCGTGAACGCGAGCAGCCGCTTCTCTTCGGGGAGCTCCCCCGCGCGCGGCAGGTACGCCTTGGCGACCTCGAACAGTTCGACCACGCCGTTGGAGAGCGTCTCGTTGGTGCGGCGGCTCGCGAGCAGGCTCGGCAGCAGCGATTGCCGCAGGCGGTTCGCACGGCGCAGCACGGGGGTGGCGGTGGCCAGCGGCGCGGCGCTCGACCACGGCCGCAGCGTCTCGACCAGCTCGGGCTCGACGGCGCTAAGGGTGTACGCCTCGTCGAAGCCGGCGGCGACGAGCACGCCCCGCGCGCGCTCGATGACGACGTCCTCTGCGCTGCGTGACGAGGGGCCGACGCGCAGCGACGTCTCCGCGGGGACGTGC
>JBOFFC010000014.1:0-41230 GCA_051648405.1 Lacipirellulaceae bacterium | reverse complement strand
AGGCCGCCGGCGCCGAGCTCTGGTACCAGCCCCCCTACTCGCCCGACCTGAACCCCATCGAGATGGCCTGGTCGAAGGTCAAGGCCTGGCTCCGGCGCCACTCGCCACCCACCTTCCGACGACTGATCCACTGCGTCGGTCAGGCCCTCTCTCGGATCACACCACAAGACTGCCTCGGGTTCTTCCTCCACTGCAACTACTGCGACACACTCATTTAGAAACTGCTGTAAGATCACGACTGAGTGACGCAGAACATTAGGTCAAACTGCAAACCGGCGTTACCTTGGGCCCGTTTGGGGAATGCACCCGTAGAGCCGGTACGCCGCCAGCGTACCCGCGCATGCCGCCCCGCGGCCCGCACGGGTAGGCGTCCGCGGAGGCCCCTTTTGTTGGCTACTTGTCCTTCGAGTTTGGCGGAGCCGTCGATCCCCTCTCGGGGGTTGCTTTGCCCTTCGGGGATAACGCCCGGCGCTTCCTTTTTCTCGCTGCCCTTTGGAGTCGCCTCACGAGATCGGAAATCGCCGTCGCCCCCCTCGCCTGGGCTGTCGTCCTCACGCTGACCCTGGCGCCTTGCGCCGCAACGGCTTTCCTCGTCCCGAACGGCGACTTCGAGGCCGACAACGGCGAAACGCCGCTGGCGCCCACTTTGCGGTTCACCGGCGGACCGACTTCCTACGCCCTCGACGACGATTCGGACGGAGTCGGATCGCAAGGCGTTCAAATCACCGGCAACTTCGGCGACTGGCGGTCGAGCGCCGTTCAGGTCGTGCCGGGAACGTCGATCCAGTGGCTCCTCGATTATGAGTTCCTCGCCGGAGCCGCGGCGATCCCAAAGCAACAGTGCTACGGCCGTTCCAGAAGCGTTCGCGACGAGTCGCTGCCCAGTCCACCCTTCGAGGGTGCGCGTTCCGCGCGTCAGGCCTCCTGCTGTGTGCGCGTCCCGACTTCACCGGGATCCGCAGGTACTCAGCTATCAAGTCATTCGCTCGACGATCGCGGGTCCTGTGCGGTTGCAGCGAGCGCCGCGTAGGTCCGCCGCGCGAGCGCGACTCGGTCGCGGACGGCGGGCGCCTGTTCGGCGTTCACGCGGTTGAACGGATCGATTGGGTTGGCGCCCACCCCGGCGTGGCGCTGCGACTCGGTGAGCGCCGCGTCGATCTCGTCGAGGACCGCGAACTGCTTCTCGACCAGCGCCGGGACGAGCTCCGGCGCCGCGTGCGAGCCCCCTGCGACCGAGACGTAGACCGGCGTCGAATGCGCCTCGGAGCCGTCGTGGCCGATGGCGCTGGCGGCCAGCCAGCACCCCCGCGCCGACTCGATGTCCCCCTCGACGACGAGCTCGGTTAGCTCCGCGTCCGACGAGGTCGCCTCGAGCGCCGCTTCTCCCCACCGGACGATGCGCAGCGAGCGGGGCGCCGATCCACCGGAGTAGCCGCGGGCGACGGCGCGGACGCTCACGTTTCGCGGGGCGTCGAGTTCGACGGTCTCGCCCATCCCCTTGCCGTCAACGGAGATCTCGAGCATCGGGCCGCTGGTGACGAACGTGCGGCCGGCCTCTAGCGCCGCAAACCAGTGATCGGGGTCGAACTCCTTGGTGGGACGGGTCTGGGCGTAGACCCGCACCGCACCGATCGTTCCGCCGTACGGCGTGTCGGCCCCCGCCGAAGCGGTCATCTTGAAACCCAAGTTGAGGAAGTCGTAGTAGAGCTCAACGCCGAGCGCCGCTTGCATGATGCTGTTGAAATCGACGATTCCCATCGGGGTGAAGAGCGCCATCTCGCGGTGGACCATGCAGGCGTTGGCGCCGACGTGGGTGTGTCCGTACAGGCCCCCCTGGTCGTGCATCTCGCGGGCGAGCTCGTCGTTCCTCAGGTAGCGCTTCACGTCGCGGACACGGTCCCGCAGGTTCAAGCCGATCGCGTGCCCGAGCATCGATCGCGGGTCTTCCTGGCCGGGGACGAGCCAGTGGGCGCCGTCCTGCACGCGGAACTCGCGGCCGAACCCGCGCTGCGAGTAGTAAGATCGGGAGTAGTCCCCCATCTCCAGGATGTTGGCGACGTTGATGTCAACGGCTCTCGAGTACTGAAGGAGCCGATCGGCGTCGTCACCGCTCATCAGTCGGGCGTGGACGTGGTCGTCGCCCGAGTACCACCCACGCTGCTTCATGTCGCACCATCGCCGTGTCGTGAAGTCCTTGCGGGCCCACTCTTCCGGCGCGACCTCGATCGTCTCGCGGATCGGAACGTGCTCGGGACCGCGCTGCACGCGCACCTCCCATTCGCCGGCGGGGAGCGCCATCTCGACGCGACCCGGCACGACCCAGAACCGGCCGCGGCGCTCGCCCGGCAGCCAGAACATGTAGCCGCGCCCGGGCTCGAAGATCGCCTGATTGACGACGTCGTTCAGTTGAGGGCGGAAATCGATCGCACCGGCCGGCTCCCAGAGGACGCCCCCCTCGACCGAACGCAGCGACAGCAAAGCAGGGGTCGGAACGCCGGTTTCGTCGTGGATCGTAAGGGTCAACTGTCCCCACGGGCGGACGCGCCACGACACGCTCTTCCAGGCGGCCGGCGCCGTGGCGCCTTCGTAGCGGACGGAGAAACCGAGCTGCGTCTCGCCGTGGGGAACGCTCTCCAACTGGAGCAGGACGTACGTCTTCACGCCCGGGGTGATCACGATCTCCGGCGGCGTCGCGGAGGATTCACGCGTGAGGTCCCAGGTCAGCACTTGGAACTCAGCGGGCCCCGCGCCGTCGTTTACTTCGACGAAGAGCGAGTTTGACTGCTGGTCGAGGACACGCGGAGCGTCGGGGGCGTCGTCGTGGTTGTGCCCTCCCGGGGTGGTGTCGATGCGGATCACGTCGGGCAGTCTTTCGAGGACCTCGATGATCGAGGCCTCGGCCTTGCCGCGGTGGTAGTCGGCGGCGCGGGGATCGACCCCTTTGGCGGCGCCCCAGCGAACGAGCGCTGCGTCCTTCAGCCGTCGCTCGATTTCGTCGAGCAGCCGGAGCGACTCGTCGTCGCAGCGGTTCCTCAGCCGCGACGGGGCCTCGTCGAGGAAGCGGCCCGAGCCCTTTAGCGGGGCCGGCAACCCCGAGAGCACCGACGCCGGCGGGTTCTCGACGGGCGTCTCGTGCGCCGTCGCGGCGACCACAAACGCCAAGACCAAGGCGAGCGTGAAGCCAACGAGCCGTCCAGTCGTTGCGTGCATGTCACACCGCCGTTGAGTTGGGTCGCAGCCGAGGGGACCGTCGCCGAGGGAGAGCGGCCGCGCGCCCGTCAGTCGGGTAGGTAGCCGTCGAAACGGATCAAGGTCTCCGCCCCGGCGTCGGCGTAGGCCGGCGGCAGGGGGTCGAGCCAGTCGCGCAGCGAGTCTTTCACCGCGTACGCGAAGAAGTTGTTGCCGACCGGCGAGTAGTGCCCGATGAAGTAGCGCTCGACGTACTCCTGTGCCGAGCAGCGGAAGCTCGCGAAGTCGGCGACGTGCGCCGCGACCGTGTCGAGGACCGGAAGCCCCGACTCCCGCAGCCGCTCCTGAAACCAGGCCGGGTGCCAGTCGAGGTCGCCCGCCTCGACTGCCGACTTCCCTTCGCAGTGCCGCCACACCGAGCCTCGCGGGTGGCTCAGCAGCACGTAGAGCTTCTTTCCCTTCGACGCCACAAAATCTCGTGCTCCGTCGATCACGAGCGCGCCCGCTCGGAGCGCGTAGTCGTTGAGCAGGTTCCAGACCGCGACGCGGACTTCGGCTTCGGCGCCGCTCAACTTCGGAGTCGTGCCGCACGCGTCGGCCAGCCGGGCGATCGGCGCCTCGTCGGCCACACGCCCCGTGTGGAACGCGACCAACGCGTGCGTTACCTCGTCGTCCCCAAAGCGCTCGACGACCCAATCGGCGTCGCAAAGCTTGTAGAGCGATTCGGGCGTCGGGCAAGCACTACGATGCTCAACGAGCGAACGCCCGTCGTCCGACAGTCGCACGTGGTCCCACGGGTTGCTGTGGAACATCACGTTGTACTTCTCCGCGAGCGCGTCGTCCGGGAAGCTCAGCCAGCGCCAGGCGTAGATGCTGCGGTGCTGGTCGTCCCCCCACAGGTTCAGCACCACGTAGGGGGCGCCGAGGGGGCCGGACTCGACCTCGCGCATCCGCCGGCACGCCTGGTAGACGCCGAAGCCGCCGATGCCGAAGTTGCGGATCGGTTCGCAGAAATGGGCGGCGAGCACCTCTTGCCACGTCTCGCCGTCGGAGACTTGGTGCCCCTGCGTGAAGCTGTCGCCGTAGGTGTTGATCCGGCACGGGGCGTCGGCGAAGTTGACCTGCTTCCGCTGGCCGGTGGCTTCGTAGCGCGCGAGGGACCTCGCGCCGTCGATCCCGTCTCGCAAGAACGAGTCGCGCAGCAGGTACCCGTACACCGTGTGGTAGCGCGCCCAGATCCGCGCTCGGGGGTCGAGAAACCGATCGATCGTCTCGCGCGGCACCACACGGGCCCGCAAGAACGACGCGACCGCGTCGGCGTGACCGCTGGGCGCCGCGTACGCACGCCTTCCGATCGATGCGGCGGCCCCTAAGCCCGCCGCCACCCCAAGGAACGCGCGGCGCGACGCGCGACGCGAATCGCCGTCGGCGTCACTCGGTTCCGCTAGCGCTGTCATCGACGGCCTTGCTGGGGGTGACCGCCAAGGGGGCCTCGGGGGGCGCCGTGGCGTCTGGCGCGGGGAGCTGCGACTGGTTCACGAGCGCTGCGGCCTCGGGGTAGTCCCAGGGGACCTCCGGGTAGTCTTGCCAGAGCTTGATGTTCTGCGTGAGCAAGCCGTACATCTCGGGGCGGCGCTGGTGCATTGTGCGCAGGTGCTTACGCGCGCGGCGCAAGCCAACAAGGTCGATCGTCGCGTGGACGCAGGCGTCCCCGGGCTCTTTGATGCGCGGGAAGAGGCGGGCTTCTTCGGGGGTCCCCTCGCCACGCACGTGGCGCCCGGCGAAGCCCGTGTTCTTGCCGTCGGTGATGTTCGCCCCGACCACGCACCCGTACGCCTCCGACGCGAAGCGGCAATGGCTGTCCTCGACCATTCCGTCGCGGCCGTTGATCCAGAAGATCATCTCGGCGCCGGCGTACGAAGTGCACCCCCACGCCTCGGGGAAGTAGCCGTCGTAGCACTGCAGGATGCCGATCGTGCCGAAGTCGAGCGTGAAGACCTTGAAGCGGTCCCCCAGAATCCCGCGGGCTTCGGCGTCGTGCCCGGCGATCGGGGGCCAGAAGTGGGGCGGCGGTCCCGCGGCCGGGTGGCTCTTGAGGTAGCGACCGATGACTTCGCCGTCGCGATCGACGAGCATCGCCGTCGTCGCCCAGCGCGCGCCGTGGTTCTCGACGAGCCCGGCGATCGCGTACATCTTGTGTTTGCGAGCGAGCTCGCGAAACGCCTCGACGTGCGGGTCGTCGGCGTCGATCTTGTACCCCAGCACGTACTCGGGGAACACGATCAGGTCCGACCCGTTGGCCGTTGCCTGCTGGAAGAACCCCGGCATCCGCTCGAGGACCGTGTCGGGGGACTCGCCGCGGAGCGTCATCTGGACCATCGTGACACGCGCCTCGGGCTTCGCGGCCGAAGCGTCGCGGTTCAGCGACACCCCCAAGCAGACCGCGACCAAGGCGGCGAGCAGCAAATCAATCGTGGGGCGGAAGCGCATGAGTGGCGGGTGCGTCATGGTTTGGAAGAAAGCTCGAACACCAGTTCCTCGGCGCCGTACGCGACCTCGCACTTGAAGGGGGTGCTACCGGGGGCGCCGTAGACCTCGGGGAGCGTCGAGAAGATGCGCTTCCTCCGGGGCTGCAAGGCTGCGCCCCCGCCGGAGGATAGCTTGGCCATCGCACGCGGGTCCGTCGCATCGACGTCGTCGGCCGTGAACGACGCGCCGCCATCGGGGGGGACCCGAACAACGACCACCGCGTAGGGCCCAGGCATCACGCCGTCGTTCGGGGCGGACGTCGTCAGCGTCGCCACGCCTTGCGCATCCGTGCTCCCGTACGCCGAACGACCGGGCTGACCGTCGTTGCGGATGAACGAGACCGACACGTCCGCGAGCGGATTCCCGTCGAGGAGGAACTTGGGCTGAATACGAACCGGACCCGAATCACCGCACCCCGACGAGGCCGCGAAAAGGCACAATGCCGCGAGCATTGCCGCGAGATCGAAAGGACTGCGAATGCGCATTTGGGGCACGCCGCGAGCGAGGAGAGCCGATTAACGGCGTTCTAGAGGGACTATCGAGCACGTCACTCGATATCAGCGATCCCATCGTCCTTAGTTCCGAGCAATTGGTACGAGGCGAAGTTGATGTCTTCGTTCAGGAACGTGACCGACCCGTCGGCCATGCAAAAATTCGCCCCCCCTGCGTGTTGCGACTCGAAGCCCATCGTCACGTGGAAGTTGAACCGATAGAACTTCGGTCCCGCGCTGCAACTGTTGATCGCAGGATCAGCCGGCCAGTTCATCGATGGAATCGTTCCCGCGTGCGCCAGACCCGTGTCGTTGCCCGCCCAATACTTCTTCAAATTCCGCGCGTTGTCGAGCGAGTGGGCCGAGCGATCGACGAGCGTCTCCCCAAGCAGGATCGTGTGCGAAGATCCGTCCGTGATGTTTTTCATTGACACCCGGTGGTATCCGAGCCGGGTGAAGATACCGGTAAGGGGGCAATCTGCTTTGCTACCGCCGGATACCCCAGGGCAAAATCCCGGGTCAAGGAATGGGATGACGATTCCCCCTCGCTGTGGGTTGCTGGCATCCAACGGCAGCAAGCTCAACGGAAACACGCTTCCCGACGCCCCACACTGCGACGGGATCGTGATCGGCCCCATGTTTCCGGTGTAATTAAAGAACGCCTCGCTCGACTCGAAGGGGTCGCTGGGGCAGCGCCCCATGGCGAGCGTCGGCAGCGGAGTTGTCCGCACCACGCCCGTGTAGCTGGCGGGCTTAGGCGTAAGTCCTACCCAGACCCCGATGGGATCGAAGAACGACTTGTCCTCCAGCGGAGGCGCCTCGTCGTAGAGCGCTTGCTCTTCCACATAAGGCAAGGTCCTCACCAACCACGAGCCGTGGTCGTCGAGCCACTCGTTTCCCGCTTGGGGATTGCCACTAAACTTGCTGCGATCGAGCGTCCAACCGTTGGTCCCGCCGCGCGGGAACTGGTTGCGTGCGCTGTGGTAGTTGTGAAGGGCGAGGCCGAGCTGCTTAAGCTGGTTCACGCACTGCGCGCGGCGGGCCGCCTCGCGCGCCGCCTGCACGGCCGGCAGCAGCAACGCCACCAGGATGCCGATGATGGCGATCACCACCAACAGCTCCACGAGCGTGAACGCGCGGCGTTTCTGTGTCATTGTCAATCGTCCGTCGATTGGTGCAAGAAGAGGGAACTCCGCGGGGGGCGACCGGTCCACACCGTAGCCCGGTCGCCCCAGCGGAGCCGTTCAGAAAACGTCAGCATTGATCAGCGACGAACCCTAGCGCGGCGAGCGGCGCCCGACGCGGCCAGCGCCATCGCCAGGCAGACGATCGCGGCCGGCTCGGGAACGGCGGTCGCCGTGGCCGGCGTCATCGACCCGTAGTTCGTCACCCAGTAGTCGTAGTCCTCGGCATCGACGAGCGCGGGGGTCGTTGCCGACGGGTTTGCGTTCGGGAGTGTGACCGCTTGCCCCTCGGCGTCGCGCCAGCGGGTGTAGTCGGCTGCGTTGACCGAGCCGTCCTGGTTGTAGTCCCCCGCCAGCGGCGCCGGGTCCGAAACGGCGTAGACGATGAAGTTCTCTACGGTCGCCGTCGCCAGCGAGTTGCCGGCCAAGTTCCGTTGCTGGTAGAAGGTCATGAAGTTGTCGGCGTAGCCCCCGTCCGGCTTCGAGAAGTTGAACACGCTCGTGCCATTGACCGAGACCGCGATGTCCGTCTGCCCGACGCCGTCCCACGGGTTGCCGTCGGTGGGGTCGGCGACGTCGATCTGGAAGCTCGCCACGCCGGCGCCGGCCGGGTTGGGGACCAGGTTCCCGACGATGTCGATCGAGTCCCAGAACTGCAGGAAGTTGCCGTTGCCGGCGAAGCGGTCCTCGACCATCTGGATCGAGAAGGAAGGGCTGAGAGGCAACCCGGCGGCCGACTCGCGCTGGGCCTCGGAGTCGAGCAGCGTGGCGCCCCCCCCGATCACAAAGCCCGTCTGCGTGAACCAGTTGGGGTTCCCCTGCACGATCACGCCGCAGTCCATGTCGAAGGTGACGCGACGGCCAACGACTGCGCCGCCGGCGATTGTGCCTTTGAAGTTGTAGTTGGGGGAAACCATTGTCCGGTAGCCGAAGATCGGCGAGGGCGCCGGGTTGGTCCCCGCTTCGGCGAGCTGCAGCGGCTGGCCGGGAGAAGTGGTGGTCGGGAAGAGCTGGTGTTGGAAGTCGTTTGCCACGTCGGACGTGTTCGACACCCAAGAGACCGGCGCCAGGACGCCCGTCTGCCGCGCGGCGATGTCGAGGTTCAGGTTGAACGAGTTCGCGCCGGTGAACGCGCTGTCGCTGGCGTTGAACCCGTCGCTGAAGACGGTGGTGACGGCGGCGCTGGCCGGCGAGGCGGACAGGCAGGCGATCGACGCGGCGGCGAGGCCGCGCGTCCAGGTGTAGAGGTTGGTGGTCATGTCGTCGGTGAGTCCTGCAGAAAAGGGGGAAGAGGTTCGGCGTCGCCCGGTCGGTCGGCCCGGCGGCGTCTGTTCTCGGTTCGGGAGACGCGGTTGCTGATGCTCGTTGGTTGCCGTCGCCCGCTCTTGCAGGCTCCGTAGTTCCTCGTCGTCTGCGTTGGGAGCACCGGCCGCGTGGCCGCCCGGTTAACCCGGGTCGGCCACGCTGCGCCGGCTTCTCCCCCAGTCGGATCGCTCCGCCTTCAATCCCTTAGCTACGAGCCCGTCGTGCCGAGACGCCCAGAACTCCCGCGAGCAACAGCGCGATTCCGGTCGGTTCGGGGATCGGGGCGGCGTAGACGGTCAGATTGTCGAACGTGTGGGTCGCGAGGTCGAACCCGGCGAAGTCGGGGGTCCCCATCATGGTGATGAAGTTGCTCGTGTAGCCGCCGCCACCCTTGGTGTAGGAGTAGACCAGCGTTCCGTTCACATTGACGTCGATGGTGGTCGATCCGACGCCGTCCCAGGGGTTGCCGTCGACGAGGTCGTTGATGTCGAGCCGCAGGTCGATGGGGCCGGCGCCGGCGGGGTGCACGACCACGTTCTGGACGAGCGACGCGCCGTCGAAGAACTGCGCGAAGCTGCCAAAGCCGCCGAAGTTGTCCTCGACGAACCGCACGCCGAAGTGCGACGCCGCGGCGTCATCCACAGTCAGACCCGCGGCGGCGCCGATCGAGACGCCGGCCGTGATGTAGCTCACCGCGCTGCCGCCAACGAACGCACCGGCGTCCATCGTCAGCGTGATGCACTTGCCCAAGATCAAGTCGCCGCCGGCGCTGCCGACGAAGTTGTAGTCCGGCGAGGCCATCGTCTGCCCCGGCGCCGGGAAGCCCCCGTCACCGGCGAGCTGCAGCGGGCCCGCACCGAGCAACTGGGTGTGGTAGTCGTTTACGTTTTGCAGGTAGGACACCGGAACCAGCGGGCCACCCTGGCGCGGCGCGCCGGCCTCGGCACTCAGGTTCGTTCCAACGCCCGCGGCCGTGACGTCGAATGAGTCGAAGAAAACCGGAACCGCGTTCGCTTGGGCGACGCTCGGGAGAGCGCACGCCGCCGTGATCAAGGACAAGGCAGTGAAAGTCCAACGCATTAGCTCACCTCAATTGTAGAAAAGAACCTAGGTGCCACTCTCCACGAAGAACGCCTTCGAGGTGCTCTCACTCTGCTCCAATCCGCTTCTTCTTGCCAGAAACTTGTGACCACAGCTCCGCGGGCGCGCGGGCCCCGCGGTCAATTCGTTATCGGGTCGTACTCGACGATGTAACCCAACCATCCCGTGGGGGTCGCCCCATCGGCCACGGCCTGAAGCTCCCACTTGCCGGCGACCCACCGGAACTCGCCGTAGACCGGATGCCCCGGGTGCGTGCGTCCTGTGAACATGCTCGGATCGACGGGGGCGCCACTCTCCCACTTCGGGGGGGCCGACCCGTCGAGGACGCCGGAGAAGCCGACCATCTGCCGCGGGATCCCGGACACACGGAGGACGTGTCGCACGACGAACTCCAGCTCGTCGGGAGTCTCGAACGACACGAGTCGGCCGGGAACTCCGTTGATCGAGGTTGCCCGAACCCGATCGCGGATTGTGCTCCAATCGGCCGGCTCGAGGGCGAGCACGATGCGGTAGTAGTGACCGTTGCCCCCCGCGTCGCGACGCCATTCGAGCGGGTCGAACGTCATCGACCGGTGCTTCAGCGACTCGACCTCGGGCTCGAACTCGACGACCGACATCGTGACCGATTCGTGGATGCTGTCGTTGCTCAGGTCGTTCCAGGCCCAGGGCTCGTCGCCGAGGAACCGAGTGAAGATGCCGTAGTCCTCGCCGCCGTGGCCGCGGTGCTCGTGGAAGTTGTCGGGCTGTTTCGGAGGGCCGGACGCCCAGCCCTCGAACACGACGGGCTCGCCGGTGATCCAGCGGAAGTAGCCTTCCCGAAGGCAATCGGTGAGGCCCATCCAGGCACGGGTTTGCGGCGCGTCGGACAGCAACCGATCGATCACGAAGCGGTTCTCCTCCTCGGAAGAGACCGTCACGAGGTGGCCCGGTTGGCCCTTGTGATGGCGTTGGAACGCGTCCATCGCCGCCGCCTGCCAGGTGATCGGCTGCCCGTGGACGATCACCTGGTAGTAGTGCCCGTTGCCCCCCGCCGAGCGGTCCCAGCGGAGCGGCTCGCCGACGCGGCTTACCAATCCCCCGAATCGCGTAGGCGAAAACTCCACGCCCGCCCCGACGGTGCCGAGGTCCTCGACTCGCCGCGCTTCGCGGTCGAGCACCGCGACGCGCGCTTCGGGCGTGCTGGCCCCGTCTCCGCTCGACTTGGCGACGACATCGACCTGTCCTTTGAAGACGTGCACCTCGGTGGCGCCCGACTCCTCGGCGACGACGCCGAACTCGGTGCCCTGGTCGATCAGCAGCGAGGTGGGGGTCCCCAGTTGGAAGCCAATCGCCCGCTCGGGGACGAAGACCACGGCCTTACCGGTTCGAAGGAATGCCGCGTCGGCGTTCTTGATTGATAGTTCGGCGGGGCCCTGGACCACGAGCCTCGCGCCCGAGTCAAACACGAACTCGGCTTCGCCCCCGTCGAGCGAGACGTTCCCGGCCTGGACTCGGGCCCCGACCTCGATCGGCGCCTTGCCGGCTCGATGAATGCCCCCCGAAGCCTCGCGGAGCGTCGCAACGAACACCTCGGTGGCGTCCGCAACGACCTCAGACCCAATGCTCGGACCGACATCCGCTCGGCGACCTACCCACCACAACCCGCCTATGACTGCGACCGCGGCACAGACGGCAAGCGATCCGAGCATGGCGCCCCTGGCAGGGTTCGCCTCGGATTGATCGAACGGCCGGCGTCGGAGCCCCGCGCGGTGAGCCGCGGGAACCTCGTCGGGCTGCCCACCGCCGCTCCCTGGATCGATCCCCGTCCGGTAGCGCCACGCGAGGGTCGCGTTGACCATCACGTACCGGAGGTATCGAACCCTGCTCTCGCGCGACGACGCGAGCAGCCGTTCGAGCTGATCACGTTCCCCCTCGGTGATCGTCTCGTCGCAGACCCTGTTCGCCAGCTCGTCGATCGGGCCTTCGTGGTCCTGCGGCGTGTTCACGGGAACGTCCCTACCTGACTAGCGATCGTCGCGATGTGCCTGCTCGCGTTCTACGTTTGGGTCAGGCGCTCGCCCGACCCTGGCTACGTCATTCCAGCTCTGCGGCTACCCGACGGCTGATACAGTCGATTAGCTGCCTTCGGGTCCGGTGGAGTCGCATGTAGATCGCCGCGGGGCTTTGGCCGAGCTCGCTAGCGACCGCCTTGATCCCCCCCGAACCCAGGTAGCACTGTTCGAGCAAGTCGCGGCTCGCCCGCTTCAGCTTGTCGAGACAGATCGCAAGGGCCGCTGAGCGTACTTCGATCGTCTCGTCGTCGAGTTCCGACGCCAGCAGCTCGAGCACGGGCTCCGAGAGATGGACGTTACGACGCTCGCTTCTCCGCAACAGGTTACGGACCTCGTTCAGGGCCACCCCCCGTGCCCAAGGCAAGAACCCCCGCCGCGGGTCGTACTGGTCCCATTTCTGCCAAAGGATCAACGAAGTCCGCTGCAGCACGTCCTCGGCGTCGTTCCGGTTCACCAGCAGCGTCGCGATGTACCCGTAGAGCCGCCCTTGATTCTCGAGGAACTGCCTCGCGAACTCGTCTTGATCCTCCCCGGCCATCTCCGTCCTCCACGCCGTTCGGGCCCCCCTAGCCGTTTGCAACCGGCCCGACTTCACGGACGCCGATTGTGTTCGTGCTGTCGGAGGGAGAGTTAACGCGATGCCGTCGAAAAAACTGATGGAGCGGCACTGAGGGGGGAATAACCGTCGCCAAACGGCCAAAACGTTCTGATGATGGTAAGAGAGGTGAGTCGGTCATTACGCCCGACCCAGCGTACAGGCTGCGCCCGCACTTGATGGACGGAGCGCCGTGAGGGAAGCCGTCGCCTCGCCCCGTGGGCGTCGCGTCGCTTGTCGTTCGCGCCCGAGGCCGCGACTTTACGGCGGTCGCGACACGGTCCCGGCGTTAGATCGAGCGCCCTCGGAACGACAATCGGCATGGAAAGCTGCTCGTCACGGTTCGGGGCTGTCCTTGCGTTTGCGGCGGTTCTCCTCGGGCCACTCTGTGCCGCTTCGACCGAGCCCACCTTCGCGCGCGACGTTCGGCCCATCTTGTCGTCGAAGTGCTTCCTCTGCCACGGGCCGGACGAAGCGACGCGCGAGGCCGGGCTGCGGCTGGACGTGGCCGACGACGCTCAGGGGGACCTGGGTGGCTACGCGGCCATCGTCCCGTTCGATCCGACCGGGAGCGAAGCGATCTCCAGGGTCATGGAAGAGGACCCCGACCTGAAGATGCCCCCCCCGTCGTCGAACAAGAGCCTGACCCCCGAAGAGATCGAGACGCTCCGAGCCTGGATCGAGGGGGGCGCCGCGTACGAACCGCATTGGTCGTTCGTCCACGTCCGCCGTCCCGAGCCGCCGAGCGACACCGGAGGGGGTTGGGCCCGCAACGAGATCGACCGATTCGTGCTCGCGGCCCAGCGGGAGCGCGGGTTGCAGCCCTCGCCAGAAGCCGATCGGCACGAGCTGATCCGGCGCGTGTCGCTGGACCTGACCGGGCTCCCCCCCACGCCCGAAGAGGCCGACGCGTTCGTCAGCGACACGAGGCCGGACGCCTACGAGCGGGTCGTCGCGCGTCTGCTGGCCTCGCCGCACTACGGCGAGCAATGGGCCCGGCGCTGGTTGGACCTGGCGCGGTACTCCGATACCAACGGGTACGAGAAGGACAATCCGCGCGAGATGTGGCTCTACCGCGACTGGGTCATCAACGCCCTGAACAGCGACACGCCGTTCGATCGCTTCACGGTCGAGCAGCTCGCCGGCGACCTGCTGCCGAGCCCAACGATCGACCAACGCATCGCGACCGGCTTCCACCGCAACACGATGGTGAACGAAGAGGGGGGGATCGACCCGCAGGAGTTCCGCTACCAAGCGGTGGTCGATCGGGTATCGACAACGGGCGCGGCGTGGCTAGGTATGACGCTGGGCTGCGCGCAGTGCCACACGCACAAGTTCGACCCCGTGACGCACGTCGATTATTTTGGCGTGTTCGCGCTGTTCAACAACGCCGACGAGCCGACGATCGCCGTGGAGCGTGGCCCGGCCGCCGCCAACCGCGCGGAGGGCCTGTCCCGGATCGGGGAACTGCGCCGGAGCATCGCCGACCGGTTCCCAGTCGAAGGAGCGTCGGCCCCGGAGCCCTCGGCGTCGCGCGAAGCGGCCGAGCTAGGGTTTTCGGAATGGATCGACGCCGAGTGCGCGCACGTTGTCGAGTGGGCCGTCGCACGACCTGAGCGGGTGTCGTCGAACCTCGCCACGGTCGAGGTGCTCGACGACGCCTCGGTGCTCGTAGGGGGTGACGTGACCAAGGACGACACCTACCAAGTTGCAATCGACCTCGGAGGCTGCGAGATCACGGCGATTCGCCTCGAAGCGCTCCCGCACGATTCACTCCCCGCAGGTGGTCCCGGCCGCCAGACGATCCCCGACGACGACCGGGGGGGAGTCGGCAACTTCTTCCTCAGCGAGATCACGGCCCGCGTCGTCCCCGCTAGCCGAAAGCAGAAACGAGCCGACTCCCCCCCAATCGTTTGGGGCCACGCCACGGCGAGCTACAGCCCCCCCGGGATCGAGGCGTCGTTCTCCATCGACGGCAAGCACGACACCGGCTGGAGCGTCTACGGAAGGTCCGGCCGACCTCACGAAGCAGTCTTCCCGCTGGCGAACCCGTTGCGCCTTGGGCCAGACGAACGGCTCGAAATTGAGCTTCGGCACGAGCAGTTCTACCCCGCGGGGCTCGGCCGCTTCCGGGTCTCGACCACGAGCGCCCCTCTGCGGGTGACGCGGGACTCGCCACCGACACTCCCGGCCCGGGGCCACTCCAACGCCGTCGCCGCGACGTTGCGGAAGCCGCGCGCCGACTGGTCTATCGACGAGCGACGATCCGTGTGGGAGCGGTTTCTGGAGGTCGCGCCGCAACTGCGGGCGGAACGCGATCGCCTCGCCACCCTCGAAGCCTCGCTGCCCGCCACGCCGACAGCGCTCGTGATGGCAGAACGCCCCCGCGCGCCGCGGGTGACACGACGCCACCACCGGGGCGAGTACTTGCAGCCCCGCGAGGTCGTCGAGCCGCGGGTCCCGGAGGCGCTCCCCGCGCTACCGGCCGACCGCAAGCCCGACCGACTGGCGTTCGCCCAGTGGCTTGTCGATCCGGGCAACCCGCTCACCGCGCGGGTCGTCGCGAATCGCCAGTGGCAGGCGCTGTTCGGCCGCGGCATCGTCCGCACGACCGAAGACTTCGGGCTGCAGGGGGAGCACCCAACGCACCCCGAGTTGCTCGATTGGCTCGCCAGCGAGTTCATGGACGGTCGGTGGTCGCTCAAGTCGCTGCACCGCACGATCGTTACTAGCGCGACGTACCGGCAGGCCTCGCACACGACGGACGACGCCCTGGCCCAGGACCCCGAGAACCGGTGGCTGGCGCGAGCACCGCGGCTGCGGGTAGACGCCGAAGGGGTTCGCGACGTGGTCCTTGCGGCCAGCGGCCTGCTGACGGAAACGGTCGGCGGTCCCAGCGTATTCCCGCCGCAACCAACGGGCGTCACCGAGAACGCCTACGGCCCGCTCCTGTGGTCCGCCAGCACCGGAGCCGACCGATACCGACGGGGCCTCTACGCCTTCAACAAGCGGACCGCCCCCTACGCGGCGTTCGCGGTCTTCGACGCCCCGAGCGGCGAGGTCTGCATCACGCGGCGCGAGCGGTCGAACACGCCGCTGCAGTCGCTGGCGGTGCTGAACGACGAGGTCGTCGCCGAAGCGGCGCGCAACTTGGCGCTGGAGTGCGTGGCTCGCAGCGCCGACCCGACGGTCGTCGCCCAATCGCTCCTGCGCCGCTGCGTGACCCGCACCCCGGCGACGGACGAAGTCACAGCGGTTGTGGAGTTCTGGGAGACGCAGCGCCGGCGCTTCGCGGGGGGCGAACTCGACCCACAGAAGGTCCTGAACACCGGGCCCCGCATTGAATGGGTGTTCGACGGCGACGACGCGGGCTGGCAAGCCCGCAACCACACGACGCTCGAGCCGGCTCCAGGAGGGTTGCGCGTGGTGTGCGACGGGGACGACCCGTTCATCGGCGTCAGCGTTGACGGTCCATCGGGTCCCGTCGCACTCGACGTCCGCGGGCAGTTCCCGGCCCACGGCGTAGTCGAGGTGTTCTGGACGACGTCCGCCGACGGGGCCGACTCCGCGGAACGCAAAGCTGCGTTCCGCGTCGCTCCCGGACCGTCGCAAAGCAACCGCGTGTCGTTCGTCCCCCAAGAGCCGCTACGCTCGTTGCGTCTGGACTTCGTCCCCACGAAGCCGGGCGCCCCGCAAGTCGTGCTCCTCGAGTCGGTTCGCTTGGCCGCCGGCGACGGTCTGTTCGAGGCCCCCCCGGGCGTCGATCTGATCGACCTGGCGTCGTGGCAACTCGCGGCCCGCGCCGCGCTCAATCTCGACGAGACGATCACCCGCCCGTGAAAGGCAATCGATGAAGAACCACGGCGCACTTCCCGGCACTACGCCCAGCGCGGCGCTCCACTCGCAAACCCGTCGGCACTTCTTCGAGGAGTGTGGGCTGGGCTTGGGGAAGATCGCGCTCGCCGGGCTCCTTTCGCAGGCCGCCGCGCCAACCCGGGTCGAGGCGGCGATGTCCCCCCTCGCCGGGAAGTCGCCTCCCATGCCGGCACGCGCGAAGCGCGTGGTGTTCCTGTTCATGGCGGGCGCCCCCAGCCAGCTCGACCTGTTCGACTACAAGCCGAAGCTGGCCGAGTTCGAGGGAAAGCCGCTCCCGCAGAGCGTGATCGGCGACCAGCGGTACGCCTTCATCCGCCCGGACGCGGCCTTGATGGGGCCGCGCTACAAGTTCGCCCGCCACGGCGCCTCGGGCGCCGAGCTGTCGGAGATGCTGCCGCACCTCGCCGAGGTCGCGGACGACATCGCGCTGGTCAAGTCGATGAAGACGGACCAGTTCAACCACGCCCCCGCGCAGATCTTCATGAACAGCGGCAGTCCCCTCCCGGGGCGGCCGAGCATGGGCTCGTGGGTGGTCTACGGGCTGGGGACCGAGTCGCAGGACCTCCCCGCCTTCGTCGTCCTATCGTCGGGCAACGGCTCCAGCGGCGGGGCCGCGAACTGGTCAAACGGCTTCCTGCCGGGCGTCTACGCGGGGGTCCCCTTCCGATCGGCCGGGGACCCGATCTTGTTCGTGTCGAATCCCCCGGGGGTCGATCGCGTCGCACAGCGACAGACGATCGACCTGATCTCGAAGTTGAACCAGCGCCGTCATCGCGCGGTTCGCGACCCCGAAGTCGCCACCCGGATCGCGGCCTACGAGACGGCGTTCCGCATGCAGTCGAGCGCGCCCGACCTAGTCGACCTCAAGGACGAGTCGCCCGCGACGCTCGAGATGTACGGGGCGAAGGCCGGCGAGGCGTCGTTCGCGAACAACTGCTTGTTGGCAAGGCGGCTGCTCGAGCGCGGCGTGCGATTCGTCAGCGTCTACCACAGCAACTGGGACCACCACAGCGACGTGGCAGGGGGTTTGAAGACCGAGTGCGCCGCGACCGACCGCGCGTCGGCCGCGCTCGTCAAGGACCTTAAAGCCCGCGGCATGCTCGAAGACACGCTCGTCGTGTGGGGGGGAGAGTTCGGGCGCACGCCGATGGTCGAGTCGGGCGCTGCCCTCAACCGTTCGATGGGTCGCGACCACCACCCGCAGGCGTTTACGATGTGGCTCGCGGGAGGGGGGATCCGATCGGGGATCACGCTGGGGAAGACCGACGAGTTCGGGTTTCACGTAGTCGAGGACCCGGTCCACGTACACGACTTGCAAGCGACGATCCTCCACCAGTTGGGCCTCGACCACGAGCGGCTGACGTTCACCTACCAGGGACGGCAGTTCCGGCTAACCGACGTGCACGGGTCGGTCGTCGATAAACTCCTCGCGTAGCCGGCCGACTTGTAGCGGCGCACAGCTCGCCTTGGCCTTGTCCTCACAACTCGAACGACCGCTATGGGATTCGCATCTGCTCGCTCCGCATGGCCGAGCGTTGTCGCCTTGTCGGCGTTCGCCGCGGCGGCGCTCGCCCATCCGGGTGCGCACCCCCTCGGTCGAGACGACGCCCGGGTCGCGTTGGTCGCCGGCGCGGCTCTGCCGAGCGCCGCGACACCCGACGAGGCGGCGTCGCGACCCGCGGGGCTGTCGGAAGCCGACCGGCAGGTCGCGTTCTTTACGGGCGAGTTGCTGACCGACCTCGCGTTGCGGAGGCCGTCGGCGTCGCAGCGGCAGATGATCGACCACGCCCTCGCCGAGCACCGTTTCGCGAAGGGCGCTCCCGACGCGCGGCCGCTCGCCGAGCTCGAACGCGCGCGAGACGCCATCCTGCGGGCGGTCCGCCGGGAAGCGACGACGGTCCCCGTCGTCTGGACCAATGGCGGGCCCAAGCTCGCGTCGAGCCCGCCGATCGCCCTCACTGCCGGGCTGCGTTCGGTTGTCGTCTTGATGGTCGAGAACCAAACCCCGCGCGCGTTGCAAGTCGTCGCGGCGCAGCAGGGATCCGCGCTCGGTGAGAGCGTGGCGTACACCGTGCTGCCGCAGCGCACGCAAGGGATCGCGGTCGAGCTGCTCGCGGACTCGCCGGCGGACGGATCGGTCGTGTCGATCCAGATCGACGACACGTCGGACGCCGCTAAGCCGACGTCGCTCTCGGCCGCGTCCCGCGTGGTCGAGCCCGCGGTGATCCGCGGGACGACGATCGATGCGACCCGCAACAAGCCGTGGCCGGCGCGGGTCCACGTGCTGGGGAGCGACGGCCAACTGCGGCACGGCGAGGCGTTCGCGGCCAACGAGACGCTCTCCAGGAAGCAACTGCTGCAGTTCTGGCCCGTAGGCAAGCACTACGCCCTGCCGTTCTTCTACTGCGAGGGGACGTTCGAGGTCCGCGTCCCCCCGGGCATCACGCGGCTGACCATGGAACGCGGGTTCGAGCACGAAGTCGTCACCAAGGAGGTGACGCTCGCCGCGGGGGAGACCCGCGACGTGACGCTCTCTTCCGACCGGTTCGTCGATATGGCTGCCGAAGGGTGGGTCTCGGGCGACACGCACGTCCATTGGGTGATCAACGCCTGGGACGTCGATCTTCCGCTCGACCTGCTCTCGATGGTCCAGCGCGCCGAGGACCTCCGCGTGGCGAACAATCTGACGCTGCTGCAGCGCGGGCCGTCGAAGGCGTTCATCAACCCGCAGCAGGCCCCGATGGGCGCCGTCGAGTCCCACAGCGACGACGAGTTCCACGTCGAGATGGGGGAAGAGTACCGCAACGAAGACCTCTACGGGCACCTTTGCTTCTTGAACCTGGACTGGCTCGTAATGCCGATCGGCACGGGTTCGATCATCGCCGGCCCCGACGCGCTCGACTACCCGATCAACAAGACGGCGATCCTGGCTTGCCGCGAGCAGGGGGGCATCAGCGTCGAGGCGCACGGGCTCGGCGGCAACAAAGACGTGCCCGTCAACATCGCCCACGGGTTGACCGACTCGATCGATCAGATCGAGCCCGACGAGTACTACCGGTTCCTCGACTGCGGGTTCCACCTCTCCCTCACGAACGGGAGCGACCACCCTGCGCGGGTGCTCGGCTGCGCCAGGGCGTACGTGAAGGTCGATGGTCCCTTCACCTACGAGAAGTGGATCGAAGGAATCCGGCAGTGCCGGACGTTCACGACCTCCGGGCCGCTGCTGTGGCTGTCGGTCAATGGCCACGGGATCGGCGACGTGGTCGATGCGGCCCGGGGCGACACCGTGCGTGTCACGGCCCGGGTGGCGGCGCGCTCGCCCGTGGGGGTGCTCGAGGTGGTGTCGAACGGCGTCGTGGTGGCGAGCAAGCCGATCGCCGGCCGCGTGGGCGAGGTCGAGCTCGACCTGCCGATCGATTCCAGCAGCTGGGTCGTCGCGCGGTGCGGCCCGGTGGGGAGCGTCTTCAACGCAATCCAGGAGCCGGGCGTCGCCCACACCAGCGCCGTCTACGTGAACGTCGCCGGCAAGCCGCGCGTCGTTCCCCAGGCGGCCGAGACCTGGATCGACCGCATGCGATTGCACGCCCGCGACATCAAGGCCAAGGGGAGGTTCGCCAACGAGCGCCAGCGCGACGAGGCGGTGGCGTACGTCGAGGAAGGGATCCGTCTCTACGAGGAGATCGTCGCCGAAGCCCGCAACGCTTTGCGGCCACCGGTGGCGAAGGCCTCCGCCGTCTCCACCGAGCGTGGGGCGCCCGTCGTTCCGGCGGCCGTCTTGCCGATTGCCGGCGCCGTCGAGGCGCAGCCGCTGCTGCTCGGCCTGAAGCGCTTGGCGGAGGCGCTCGACTACATCGGCAATCCTCTCAGCCGCGAGGCGCAGGCCGAGCTCGCGGCGCTCGACTCCGTCGAGGACAACGCCGAAGTTGCCCGTCGCGTGCAGGCGCTGCTCGACCCGATGTGCATCGCCGGCGTGCGCCTCAAGGACGGTCGCATTGAGGTGTCGCCGACCGAGCGGCGCTGGGGACTGGTTCAGAAGGGGTGGCGTAGCTACCTCGTGAAGGTGTGCAACGACGCGGGGCTGACCACGCGGTTGCACGTGGAGAGCCCCAGCGCGCGCCCCACCCCCCACGCCAAGAGCGCCGACGTGGAGTCGCGGTGGATGGGACTCGGGACGTTCGACGGCCGGCCGATGCAGGCCAACCTGAGCGGCCTCGAACTCGAGTACCGGATCGTCCAGGTCTACAGCCGCGACGCCGGTCCGCAGGAAGCGAACCTCGAGTTCAGCATCGACACCAAGCCGGGCTCACGCGGCCGTCAGATCCGCGAGTGGCGGTTCGGCGAGGGGACCGATGGGTGGGTCGCTGCGAACCAGGTCAAGATCGAAGCGCGGAACGGGTCGCTCCACGTCGAAGGGACGGGGAACGACCCCTTCGTGACCGCCGAAGTGGGCAACGTAACGGGCGACTTGGTGCTGCGGTTCTGGGCCGAGGCCGAACAAGAGGGGGTCTGCCAGGTGTTCTTCTGGACCGAGGAGCGCCCCAGCCCCGACCCCGTGAAGGCCGTTACGATCTCGCTGCACCCCGGCTCGGCGCGGGAGTACGAGGCGCTGCTCGCCGTAGAGGGGGTCCTCGCGGGGGTGCGGATTGACCCCGGCACGAACCCGTCGAAGACCCGCATCGACTGGGTTGATCTCTCTTACGCTCACCGCCGCGGCGAGACCTGGGCGAGCGCGCCGCTGCGGTTCGACGCCGCCGAAGCGACTCCCGTGACGGTCCGCATCAAAGACCAACACCCCGAGTCCGCGGCGATCGCGCTCGAGATCCGCGACCACCTGGGGCGGGTCTACCCCGAGCAGTCGAAGCGACTCGCCCCCGACCTTTTCTTTCAGCCACAAGTCTACCGGCTCGACGGCGAGACGATCGACTTGCCCCCAGGCGAATACGAGGTCCGCTGCTCGCGCGGACCGGAATCGATCCCCGAGACTCAGAAGCTGGTCGTCGGCGACAAGCCCGTCACGATCTCGCACCAAGTCCGCCGTTGGATCGACCCGTCGAGTCGAGGCTGGTGGTCGGGGGACCACCACATCCACGCCGCGGGGTGCCTGCACTACCAGAACCCCACCGAGGGGGTTCAACCGATCGACATGCTGCGACAGACCATGGGGGAGGGGCTCAACGTGGGTTGCTGCCTGACTTGGGGCCCCTGCTTCGACTACCAGAAGCGGTTCTTCACGGGCAAGCCACAGGACCTCACGCGGTACCCGTACATGCTGCGCTACGACGTCGAGGTGAGCGGGTTCGGCTCGCACGCGTCGGGGCACCTGAACCTGCTGCGCCTGACGGAGCAGATCTACCCGGGCGGCGACTCGAAAGACCACTGGCCCACGCTGGGGCTCAACACGCTTCGCTGGGCCAAGGCGCAAGGAGCGGTCTGCGGAACGGCTCACTCCGGCAACGGGCTGTCAAACTACATCGACCGCCTCGACTTGGAGGCGGGGCCGAACGGCCTGCCGCACTACAACGTCCCCGCCTACGACGGGATCGGCGCCAACGAGTACGTCGTTGATGTCACACACGAGCTCCCCGGGCCGGACGGCGTCGCGATCCCCGCGATCGACTTCATCGCGACGATGAACACCCCGCGGTGCGACGAGTGGAACATGTGGTATCACTCGCTCAACTGCGGGTACCGCGTGCGTGCGAGCGGCGAGACCGACTTCCCGTGCATGAGCGGCGAGCGAGTGGGAATCGGGCGGGTGTACGTGAAGGTCGATGGCGAGCTGAACTACCCCGACTGGGTGCAGGGCCTCGCCGACGGCCGTAGCTACGTGAGCGACGCTCTGGCGCACCTGCTCGACTTCCGCGCATCGACCCCCGACGGCGGGGGGGCGAGTGTCGGCGAGGCGGGGAGCGAGCTGCGGCTCGCGGCGCCGGCCAAGGTGTCGTTCACGGCCGACTGCGCCGCCCTCGTCGATCGCGACGACTTGGACTCCGAGAACGCGCAGATCGTGACCGTCGAGCTGATCGTCAACGGGCTGCCGATCGACACGAAGGAGCTGAAAGCCGACGGGTCGCTGCGCCCGGTTGCGTTCGACGTCGAGCTCGAGCACAGTTCTTGGGTAGCCCTGCGTGTGTTCCCCCACGCCCACACGAATCCCCTGTTCGTTGTGGTCGATGGCAAGCCGATCCGCGCGTCGAAGGCGAGCGCCGAGTGGATGCTCCGCGGGGTCGATCAGTGTTGGAAGACGAAGCGCAACACGTACGCGGCCGAAGAGCAAGACCAGGCCAAAGCGGACTACGAGCACGCGCGGGCCGAGTATCGGCGAATCATCGAGGAGGCGCCCGAATGATCGCCGCTCGGACGCTCGCGCTGTTGCTCGTCGCCACGCCCTGCTTTGCCCTGCCAGTCGCCGTGGAGGACTCTCCCGGCTTTCAGGCGGGAGTGGACGTTGCCCTGCGCGTCCTGAGCGAGGGAGACCGCGCCCTCGGTTCGGAGCTCGCGACGCTCACGACGGCCGCTCGCCGTGGCAAGAGCGTCGCTGTCGGCTCGATCGCGGTGCAGACCGCTCTCGATCGATCGACGCAGCTCGAGGTCGAGATCAACCCTGAATCGCGCGTGAAGGTGGCCCCCGGCGGGGCCGCTTGTGTCCTCACGGCGTCGCAGTGGAACTACCGGCTCGCCAAGGTCGTGAACCTAGCGCGGGTCACCGCTCCGCTGCGGGTCTCGTCGCCCCAGTGCCGCGAACCCGGCGTGTCGCCTTCGCGCGACAAGTGGCTCGACCTCGAGCTCTTCGGGGGGACCGCGCCGGTCGCCCCGCTCACGGGCGCCAAGGTCGAGTACCGTGTCGTGCGGATCAGGCCGCACGCCGTTGGCAAGCGAGCCGCCGTGATCGCCGTCGACGTGGGGCAAGGCACGGCCGACATCGGGTTCCGGAACGACGTGCTGCTGACCTTCACTTGTGTGAAGGTGGAAGACTGACCCGGCCTTATAGGCGCAGCGAGCGAAGGAGAATCGTGCGTAAGATAACCAGCACCCACGCTGTTTTTCTGATGGCCGCGCTCTGGGCCGTGGTCTCACAGTCCGGGTCAGCCGCGGCATCGGCGTCGCTCGACCGTGGGACCGACTGGGCCGTCCACAACGGGCAGTTGGCGGACCTCGACGGCGGGGGCTTCACGCTCCGCGTAACAGGCCCTCAGCCGGTGCTCGACCGTTCGGTGGCGCCCGTCCGGGGCCCCGCCGTACTGGAGTTCGACATGCGGACCAACTTTGGCGCGCCCAATCAGACAGTCCGTTGGAGGCTCGAAGGTTCCGAGAGCTGGATCGGCTACTCGCGGATCCCCGTCCACGCCGGGGGCGTGTGGCGCAGCTACCGAGTGCCCCTCGGCGACAGTGGGGTGGTGACGGGACTGCGGTTCGGGTTCACAGCCGATGGCGGTTACGCCGAGCTTCGCAAGGTGCGTGTCGTCTCGGCGGCGCCGGGCGCCCCGCCTTTGAGGACCGACGCGGTCAACGCCGACCACGCCCCGCTGCGCCTGCGGTTCGACCCCGCGACGCGGGCCTTCAAGCTGCACGACGCAACCACTTCGCGCACGTGGCGATCGACTCCGTTGACCGACTGGGTTTCGGTGATCGCGGCGCGATCGACCGAAGCAGGGGGCATCGTCGTCGATCTGCGGAGCCGCTTCTCTGGCGCCGAGGCCACCCTAACCGCCACGCTTGCGGAGGCTGCGGTCCGCTTCGACCTCGACTCGTCAGACCCCGACGCCCCCATGGCGGGGCTCGAGACGCTCCCCCCGCGATTCGACACGGACTTCTCCGAGGGGAAGCTGGTGTTCTGCGATCGGTCGTGCGGCGTCTTACTCGAACAGTCCGACACGCACTATGCCCATTGGCCGCTCAAGGTCTACGGCAACACGCACTGCATGAACATGCCTTGGGTGGGGGCCTTCGACGGGCAGCGCGGCGACGGCTTGATGCTGCTTGTCGAGACGCCGGCCGACGCCGAGGTGTCGCTCGAACCCGACGCCGCGGGCCGGCACTGGCCGCAGGTCCGCTGGCTCGACGCGCTCGACCGCTTCGCGTACCGCCGGACGGCGACGCTCCACCTGACCGGCACTGGGGGCTACGTCGCCCTCGCAAAACGCTACCGCGGACTGCTCGAAGCGGAGGGGAAGCTGAAGCGCCTTGAGGACAAGGCGCGCGATCGCCCGGGAGTCGCCTTGCTGAAAGGGGCTCCCATCCTGTGGGGAAAAGGCAAGCGGGCGATCGTCGAGCAGGCGAGGGCGCGAGGCATGGCCCGAGGGCTCGTGAACAACTGCCTCGACCCGGTGCAGGTCGCCTGGCTGCAAGAGCGGGGTTACTTGACCGGTCGCTACGACAACTTCACCGACGTCTTCGACGGCAAGACCGGCCCACGCAGTGACGACGTGGAACGAACCGCCGTCCGCCAGCGGCCCGGCGCCACCCCGATGGACGGCTGGCTGCACGACAACGGGAAGCGGATGTCGTCTCGGTCGTCCGCGCACTGGATCGAAGCGGCGGAAGCCTACGCGGTCGAACAGCTCGAGAAGGCGGGACACGACGCGCGGTTCATCGACGTGGCGGCGGCGGTCGATCTCGTCGAGGACTGGAACCCCGCCCGTCCGTTCGATCGCCGTCAGGACATGGCGCAGCGGCGCAACCTGTTTCGGTTTATGAAGGACCGCGGCCTGGTGGTGGGAACCGAGCACGGCAACGACTGGGCCGCGGACCTCGTCGATTTCCACGAGGGTTCGCTCAGCGGGCCGTTTTGGTGGAGCTCGTGGGAAGCGGGCCGGCTCGTCAAGCCGACCCGCGCACAGTTGACGCCCGAATACCTGAAGTACGGCATCGGGTTCGAGCACCGCGTCCCGCTGTGGCAGCTCGTCTACGGCGACTGCCTGGTTAGCACCTGGTACTGGGGAGACACCGCCGGGACGCTCTACCAGGCGGCGCCGGAGCTCGCCGACCGCAAGGACCTGATCGCGCTCCTCTACGGCGGCGTGCCGCTGCTGTGGATGGACGAGGTCTGCTTCGGGTGGGACTCGAACCGTGCGCGGTGGCTGCGCTCGTACCATGACACGTGCAAGTGGCACGAGGTCGTGGGGTTCTCGGAGTTGCTAACGCACGAGTTCCTGACCGGCGATCGGGCGGTGCAGCGCAGCGAGTTCGCCGGAGGCGCGACGGTGCTGGTGAACTTCGACGAAAGCCCCCGCGAGGCGCCCGGGACGGACGGGATCGTCCTCGCCCCGCGCGGGTGCCTGGCGACCGCGCCTGGGTTCCGTCAGGAGCGACTGTGGGTGGATGGCCAAACCCGGACCGCCATCGAGGCCCGCGGTTACTTGACGGTCCAACGACAGCCCTTGGAGCGCTTCGGCGTCGAGGGGAACGGCCGGTTGACCGCCTTCGCGACCAGCGGCGGGGCGTGGAACATCGACGCCGAACCCGGGCATGCGTACCGAATCGACGCCCGCCGCTTGCTGGCCGCGGGGATCGACGCATCCATCGACCTGCACGCCCTCTCCCAAGATGTGTCCGTAGGAGACGTTGTCGCCAAAGCGGACGCGGCCGGCGTTGTGTCGTTCGAGGCGACACCGGGGCGGGCGCAGTTTACGATTCGGGCTCGACCGGCGGCCGCCGACGGTCGATCGACCCCCGTCGCCACCCAGTCGGACGCACCACGCGAGGAACCCGCCGGATGAATCACGCGCCACGCACCCCGAAGCCCGGTGTGCTGATCCTCGCCTTAGGCTTGCTGTTCACCGCGGCGCCCGCTGGCGCCTCCCCCGACAAGACCGAGGGGTGGCGCGCGCCGTGGATCGGCATCGGCGGCGACAGCAAGCCCAACGCCTGGACCTGCTTCCGCGGGCGGCTTGAGCTTACAGCCGCTCCCCGAGCGGCTGAGGCGCGGATCGCGTGCGACAGCAAGTACTGGCTGTGGATCAACGGCGACCTCGTGGTGTTCGAGGGGCAGCTCAAGCGCGGCCCAACGCCGCGCGACACCTACTTCGACCGCGTCGACGTGACCCCTCACCTGAAGCCAGGGACCAACACGATCGCCGTGCTGGTGTGGCACTTCGGTCGCCACGGGTTCTCGCACAACTCGTCCGGGAAGTCGGGCCTGCTGTTCGAGGCGGACATCGACGGCAAGCCGTTCGACTCGGGGGCCGACTGGAAGGCGCGAACGCACCCGGCCTTCGCGACAACCGACCCGCCGCTCGACAACGTCCGTCAGCCCGAGGCGAACCTCCGCTTCGACGCGCGCAACGACATCGGGCACTGGCAACGGAGCGACTACGACGACTCGGCGTGGGGCCCCCCGACTGTCTACGGCGTTCCCCCCGTGGCGCCGTGGAACGACCTCTACGAGCGGCCGATCCCGCAGTGGAAGGACAGCGGCCTCGTCGCTTACACAACTGTTCCGCGTTTGCCTCTCACCAGCACGGGCGAACCCGTCGTCGGCAAGCTGCCGTACAACTGCCACGTCACGCCGTACCTCAAGGTCGAGGCGAAGGGGGGCGAGGTGATCACGATCGCGACGGACGTCCGCGAACGCTACGGAAACCTCCGCCAGGTCGAGACGCATCGGCACGAGTACGTCGCGCGGGCCGGCGTGCAGGAGTTCGAGCTCCCGGCCTGGATCAACGGCCACGAGGTCCGGTACACGGCTCCGGCCGGGGTCACGTTCATCGACCTGCGGTACCGCGAGACGGGGTACGACACCGAGTTCGTCGGCTCGTTCGAGTGCGACGACCCGCGACTCAACCAGTTGTGGAAGGAATCCGCGCGCACTTTGTACGTCACCATGCGCGACACCTACATGGACTGCCCCGACCGCGAACGCGCCCAGTGGTGGGGCGACGCGGTGAACGAGCTCGGCGAGGCGGTCTACGTGTTCGAGCCGAACAAAGCGCCGCTGCTGACCAAGAAGGCGGTCTACGAGCTGACTCGCTGGCAGCGAGCAGACGGCACGCTCTACTCGCCGGTCCCCTCGGGGGTGCGAAACCCGTCGGTCGAGGACCCCATCGACGGGTCGTGGGACCAGGAGCTCCCGCCGCAGATGCTGGCGAGCGTCGGGTGGTACGGCTTCTGGACCTATTACTGGAACACGGGCGACCGCCAGACGGTCATCGACGCCCACCCAGCGGTGAAGCGGTACCTCTCGCTATGGGAGCTCGACACCGAGGGGCTCGTCGCCCACCGCCCCGGGGGTTGGGACTGGAGCGACTGGGGCCAGAACATCGACGTCCGCGTGCTCGACAACGCGTGGTACGAACTCGCCCTGCGTGGCGCCGTCGAGCTCGCGCGGCTGGCCGGCGACGACGTGGCGATCACGGAGTACGAGCGACGACGGGCCTCACTGAAGGCGAACTTCAACCGCGTGCTGTGGAACGGGAAGGAGTACCGCTCCCCCGACTACAAGGGCGCCACCGACGACCGCGCCCAAGCGATGGCCGTCGTGGCGGGATTCGCGGGGGACGAACAGCGTGAGGGGGTCCTCGAGGTGCTGCGTCGCGAGCGTCACGCTAGCCCTTACATGGAGAAGTACGTCCTCGAAGCGCTCCTGCAGCTCGACGAACCCGATCTCGCGTTCGACCGCATGACCCAGCGGTACGCGCCGATGCTCGAAGACGACGTAACGACCCTCTGGGAGCTGTTCGACCCGATCACGCTCGAGGGCTTCGGCGATCTGGGGCGAGGGACGTACAATCACGCCTGGTCGGGGGGGCCACTAACGATCCTCAGCCAGTACGTGGCAGGGGTGACCCCGACGTCCCCGGCGTTCGCGACGTTCGGCGTGGCCCCGAACCTCGGGAGGCTGACCCGCGTCGATGCGGTCGTCCCGACACTCGCGGGGCTGATCCGTGTAAGCGCCCGCAAGGGTGAGGCGGGAAGCCTTTCGGTGACGATCGACGTCCCCGGGGGGACGGTCGCAACCGTGTCGATGCCCGCGCCGGAAGGGGTCGCCGTGACGATCGACGACCGCCCCCCCCCCGTCGCCGCCCCCCCCGTCGCCGCCGCCAGCGCACCGGCCAACGCGGCGTCGCTACACGGGCCGGAGTTCGTCGAACGACACGGCGACCGCCTCACTTACCGTGTCCCTGCGGGCGTGTGGCGATTCGCGGCGAAGACTGCGATCAGCGGGGCGCGGTAGACTGCCGCGTCGCTTCTCATTCATGGACCCTCTCCTCTTGGCAGGTCGAACCTTGTCCGCCCAAATCCTCCGACTGCGCGGAACGGCCGCGTTGCCGCTCGCGGTGCTCCTTAGCGGTTTCGCGTGCGCCGCAATCAACCCCGTCGGGCTGCGCGTCGAGGCGCTGGTCGATCCCGTCGGGGTCGAGGCCCGCGAGCCCGAGTTCAGTTGGCGGGTCGAGTCCCGCGAACGCGACCAGTCGCAATCGGCTTACCAGGTGCAAGTGGCGCGTTCGCCGCAGGCCCTCGGCGATGCCGAGACCCCCGATCTGTGGGATTCGGGTCGAGTCGCCGGGGGGGCGACCTACGGAGTTGTCTACGCTGGCAAGCCACTCGCCAGCCACTCGCGCTGCTTCTGGCGGGTGCGCGTGTGGGACGCCGCGGGCCTGCCGTCCGCTTGGAGCGTCCCTTCGACGTGGACCATGGGGGTGCTCGCCGCAGAGGAGTGGCGAGCGCAGTGGATCGGCGACGACCAAGGCCGCGTGCAGCCCCCGTCGAGCGATCCGCTAGTGGGAGCGAGCTGGATCGCCCACCCCGACGACCCTGGTGCGGAAGCGCCGGCGTCGAAACGGCTCTTCGTGGGCAGGCTGACGATCCCCCGCGACGCCGTAGTCGAGCGGGCGACTGCCGTCGTTGTCGCCGACGACGTTTACTCGCTCGCCATCAATGGGCACGTCGTGGCCCACGAGCTGCGCGACCTTAAGCTCGCGAAGCCGACGGATATCGGTGGCGCGCTCATCGCCGGCGAGAACGAGGTCCGTGTCCGGGTCACCAACGACGCCCCGAGCCCGACGGGGCTGGTGCTGAGAATCACCGTGGAGCTGCAAAGCGGCGATCCGATCGAGATCGTCACCGATGGCGAGTGGTCGGCCGTCGCCGAGCCCGGCGACGACTGGCAGACTCGTGCGCTCGGGCCGGATGCGCCTCGCAGGGCCCGCGTGGCCGGCGAGTTCGGCTGCGAGCCGTGGGGCAAGGTGGCCTACGAGCCCCTGTTCGTACCCGCCGTGCCAAGGTTCCGCAAAGAGTTCGTGGTCAGCAAACCGATCGACCACGCCGTCCTGTACGTGACCGCCCTCGGCACTGCCGATGCCCACCTCAACGCACGCAGAGTCAGCGAGGATCGGTTCACCCCCGGATGGACCGACTACCGCAAACGCGTCTACCGACGGGCCTACGACGTCACCGACCGCCTGGTTGAGGGCGCCAACGCCCTCGGCGCCGAGCTCGCCGACGGCTGGTACAGCGGGTACGTCGGCTGGCGTCAGATCCGCAACCACTACGGCAAGCAACCCCGCGTCGCGATGCAGCTCGTGATTCAGTACGCGGACGGATCGACCGAAACGGTATCGACCGACGACACGTGGCGCGCGACCAGCGGCCCGACTACCGAGGCCGACTTCCTGATGGGCGAGTCGTACGACGCACGGCTCGAAGAGGCCCGGTGGTGCGCCGCCGGCTTCGACGACAGCGCTTGGCGACCGGTCACGACCGGGGCCGAGGTGTCACCCTTGCTCCACGCTCACCCGGGCCCCCCGGTTGTCGAGGTTCAAGAGTTCCGCGCGTCCAAAGTCACGCAGCCCAGCCCCGGCCGGTACGTCTACGACCTCGGACAGAACTTCGCGGGGGTCGTCAAGTTGCGAGTCCAAGCCCCCCGCGGCGCGCAAGTTCGGCTGCGCTTCGCGGAGCGGCTCAACCCGGACGGCACGCTTTACACCACAAACTTGCGGCAGGCGCGGGTGGTCGATACCTACGTCTGCCGCGGTGGCGGCGCCGAGGAGTGGACGCCGAGGTTCACGTTCCACGGTTTCCAGTTCGTCGAAGTCTCGGGCCTCCCGAGCCCGCCGACGATCGATACGGTGACGGGGATCGCTCTGAGCAGCGACACGCCGCGGGCCGGGTCCTTCGAGTGCTCCGACCCCGAGCTCAACCAACTGGCGAGCAACGTCTACTGGACCCAGCGGTCGAACTTCCTCGACGTCCCCACCGACTGCCCGCAGCGCGACGAGCGCCTGGGGTGGACCGGCGACGCGATGGTCTACACCGCGACGGCAACGTTGCAAGCCGACGTCCAGGCGTTCTACCGCAAGTGGCTCGTGGACCTCGACGACGCGCAGCGCGCCGACGGCCAGTTCCCGATGGTCGCCCCGCTGATCGTCGCCGAAGGAGACGGTGGACCCGCCTGGGCCGACGCCGGCGTTGTCTGCCCGTGGGAGATCTACCTAGCGTACGGCGACCGCCGGACGCTCGAAGCGCACTACCCCGCGATGAAGCGGTTCGTCGAGTTCTGCAAGGCTCGTAGCGTCGATGGGGTGCTGCCGCCCAAGGACTACCACTGCTTCGGCGACTGGCTCAGCATCGGGGCGGACACCCCGAAGGACGTGATCTACACGGCCTACTTCGCGCACAGCGCGCGGCTGCTGTCGCGATCGGCGCGGGCGCTCGGGAACGAGGCAGACGCGGCGGAGTACGAGGCGTTGCACCTACGCGTCAAGCGCGCGTTCAACGCCACCTACGTCAAGGACGACGGCTCGGTCCTGGGCGAGACTCAGTGCGGCTACGTGCTGGCGATAGCGTTCGATTTGCTTGAAGGGGAGCGACTCGAGGGCGCCAAGGCGCGGCTGGTCGCCGACATCGAGGCCAAGGGGGGACGCCTTTCGACGGGGTTCATCGGGACGAAGGACCTGATGCTCGCCCTCAGCAAGATCGGCCGCGAGGACGTCGCCTGCGGGCTCCTGAGGGCCGACGGGTTCCCGTCGTGGAAGTTCTCGATCAAGCACGGCGCCACGAGCATCTGGGAGCGCTGGGACGGCTGGACGCCGGAGAAGGGCTTTCAGGACCCCGGCATGAACTCGTTCGCCCACTACTCGTTCGGCGCCGTCTACCAGTGGATGGTCGAGAACGTCGGTGGCATCCGGCGCGACGCGCCGGGCTACGCCAGCGTGACCATCGCCCCGATCGCCTGCGACGGGATCGATTGGGCGCGGGTCCGCTACGACAGCGTTCGCGGTCCGGTGCGGAGCGCCTGGCGGCGCGAAGGCAAAGACCTCGTGCTCGACGTTTCCGTCCCGGCGAACGTCACGGCGACCATCCAACTGGCGGCGGCGCCGGCGGACGAACTACTCGAGTCGGGCAGTCCCGCTCACCAAGCGCTGGGGGTCCGCGGCGTACGGCGCGAGGCGTCCGTCGCCGCCGTCAAGGTTGGCTCCGGCGACTACTCGTTCCGGGTTCGCACTGCCGGTGGGGGGTAGGCGAGAGGCGCTCGCCGTCCCGCGCATCGACGGCGAACCGACCTCGGCGCCGCGGGGCGGCGCCTACAGGTCGAGGAACGCGGCGTCGGCGTAGCCGATCGGCGCGAACGGGCCGTCGATCGTCGGCGACCCGTCGGCGTCGCGTTGGTCGTCACCCGATCCGAGCGCTACGCCTTCGAGGCCTTGGTGCGGCGTGTCCTGGCTGGCGCCCTCCGCGACGACCAGCAGCAAGGCGTCGTCGTGCGCGGCGGCACTTTCCACGGATTGCGACAGGTCCCCCCGAGCGGAGGTGGCGAACGTCCGCGAAGTGAACGGCGCGGTCCAAAGGGACACGGCCGCGAACGGCTGGGGGTCGCCGGCGCCGTCGGTCGCCGGGGTCGGCTGGTCGCTCGCCGCGGCGGCGCCCTCCGCCGACGCAAATCCCGAAGCGGCCGCAGCAGCTACCGCTCCCAGGTTGTCGCGCCACACGGTGTAGTCGGCCGCGTTAACGACCCCGTCCCCGTTGCCGTCGCCGGGCACGTTCGCGCCCGTTCGACCGTAGTTGGCGCGCCACACGCCGCGGTCCGCGTCCTCGACGATCGCGTTTCCGTCGAAGTCGCCCGGCAGCGGCGGGCGGACTACGTAGCGGATCGTGAGCGTCGGACGCTGTGCGGCGCTCGTGGCGTTGCCCGTGTGGTAGGGCATGAAATCGGCGACGCCGTCGTTGTCGTCGTCGTTCTGGTAGCTAATCCGGAACTGCGTCCGGCCCGTGCGGCTGATCAGCCCCTCGTCGGCGTCTTCCAGCCGACTGTAGATCGTCATTCCGTTGCCGTACGCGGGCCAAGCGAACTTCGAGACGGCCAGCTTCGTAGCCGGGGCGTTGAAGTCACTGGCGGCGAGGCCCGAGACCCCACCAAATCCTCCCTGCGTCGCGATATCGACCGGCAAATCGCCCCACGGCGAATCGGCGACTCCAATCGGGATCGTTCCCGTTGGGTTGCCGGAGCGGGTGATCCCCAGAGTCGCCTCGACGATCGTCGCGTTGTCGGGGATCGACGACGTGTCGAACGACAAGAACATCCGCGTAGCGCGGTTGCTCGCGTCGTCCCCGAGCCGCATGGTGGTCGCTGTCGAGGAGACGGTCCCGCCGACGCCGCTGTCCTTAGCGGATTCGGTGACGAAGCCATCCTCCGCCGCGATCGAGGTCAGCGTCACCGCGACCGGTGTAGGCACCAACGTCGCCGGGGCGGCCTGCCACGGGTCGGTGCTGTCGGTGATCCGCACGAAGTCGATCGCCATCGTCGAACCCGCCTCGACCGTCGGGTCGAGGCGCACGCGGGTGATCACGCCGTTGAGGGTCACCAACTGGCCGAGGTCGATGAAGTAGTCACGCATCTGCCCGTCGGCGATGATCGGGAACGCGACGCTCTTCGCTTGGTCCCAGGTGGGGTCGGTCTCGGTTTGGTAGAAGACCTGCCCGAACGCGCCGGCCGTTTGGCTCATGCGCACCCACACGTAGCGCGACGTGTTGCTGTCCGCCCACGTGGGGGGGGACTCGATGTACGGATCGACCCCCAGGCTTTGGCCCGTCAACAGGCCGCCGCTTACGGTGGCCGAGCCCCAATGATTCAGTCCCCCCCAGCCGGCGAACGAGCCGTCCGTCGCGAAGTCCCACCAAGTGGGCCGGCCGGCGACCGAGGCGTACTCGAGCTGACGGTTGCCGGTGATCGTGAAGCCCGACCAGTTGGACCCGGGCGCGAGGAAGTTCACCGCCGTCGATCGGCGGTAGATCCCGTTGTTCGAGATCACCCCGGTGCCGGTCGAGCCCTGGATCTCGCTATTAATCTCGCTGTTCCAGGGGTCCACCGCATTGTTGTAGATCGTGTTCCCCGTGATCACGAGGTTCGTGTTCGGCCCCTGGGTCGTTAGGATCAGGATCGCCGAGCCGGCGTTCGAGTGGATCACGTTGTTGCGGAACGTGACGTTCTCGGTGTTCCCCTCGAAGTCCATCCCGCTCCCGTCAGCCGATTGGGCCCGCGAAATCGATGCGAACAACGAGTCCTCGATGACCACGTTCTTCGAGTTCTGGATGAACCCCAGCGTCGAGCCGGCCCACGTGTCGCGCTGCACGCCGCCGATCGAGGTGAACCGACGGACAACGCCCCCATCGACTCCGAACAAGGCGAACGTCCCCAGGCTGTTGACCGCCTGGCAATCCTCGATCAGCAGGTTCGTGATCCGGCTCTTGTAGACCCCCGGGTAGTAGAAGTTCGTGCCGAACAGGTGCGCCACGGTGTCGGCGGTCACGTTGCGGATCGTCAAGCCATCGAGTCGGTTGGCGAACTCGGCTTGGTTCCAGGCCTGTCCGCCAACCCAGATCGCGTCGGACCAGGCGAGCTCGAAGTTGTGCTTAGGGGGGTCGAGCGTCGCGTCGGACAGGTTGCGGAAGTTGCAGTTCTCGATCACGACGTCGCGGCTTCCGACGTCGGTCCACTCGTAGCGCAGGTAGATGCCGAGCTTCGAGTTCTCGACGTCGATCCCGTTGATCCGGGCGTGGCTCGCGTTGTTCCATACCAGCCCCTTGCCGAACTCGAGGTCGTTCGGGTTGATCACTGGGTTGGCGCCCACACCGTAGCGGCCGACCGTGATCGGTTCGGCAGCGGTCCCCTTGCCGCGGACGTTGAGCTCGCCGCTAAACGTGTCGCCCGCCTTGAGCAGCAACTGCTCACCCGGGCGCAGCGGCAGGTACGGGGCGAGGTCCGCAAAGCTCGACAGCGCCGCGCCGGCCGAGAAGCCGTCGTTCCCTGAAGCCCCGGCGGACGAACTGAGGTAGATCGCCTCGGCCGAGTCGATGGAGGTGAGCCGGACGTTATCGACGGCAAACCGCGACCCAAGCACGCGGATCTCGAGCGCCTTGCCAACCGCCTCGGTCAGGTCGGCGCTGTGGAAGGCGACGGTCACCGTGGTCCACTCCCCGGCCGGGATCGCGACCTGTCGCATGCGGGGGTTCGGCGAGGAGAAATTCGCCGCCCCCGAGAGGATCGCCCCGGTCACCGAGTCGCGGAGCTGAACGGACGCCTGCGGCGTGCCCGTGGTCAGCGGGAACAGATCGACCTTTAGGATGTAGCGGGTCCCCGCGGCGACGACGGGCCCGGTTTGCCACATCTGCCAGTTATTCGAGTCCGCAAAGACGTACTGGTCTCCTTCGGCCGCCGGCGAGGGGCTGGCCGACGGGACCTCGAACGTCGTCCCGATGGTCCCGCTCGACGACCACCCCGACACGCCGTTCTGGAACGAGTTCGTCGCGTCGAGCTCCGGGGACTCGAACCCGCCGTTCACCAGCGGGTAGGGGACCACGGTCAGTGCGCGCCGATCCTCGAGGGACTCGAACGCGAGCAGCCTCCCGTAGGAGGAACGCGGGCCACCACCAGATCGTCGAGCCGCCATACGAACGCTCCGTAGTATCCCCTAGGTCCCGCCAGGGCGAGTCGCCGCGGCCTCGGTAGCCCCTGCCCGGCCGGTCCGGGCCACAGCGACGCCGACCGCAACTCCTTCGTCCCACCCCCAGCCTAACTAACGAGGTTTCCGTGGTCCTGCGTGGTCGCAGGGAGGCGACGTCGAAAGCGTCGCGCTTTCGCCGCGGTTTCGCGAGCCGCGAGCGGCTCGGCCGTGAGCTTAGCGAGGTTGATAAACGCCACGACGGCATCTTTCACAGCCTGCTAGCCCCGTACTTTCGGGCGATCGCACGGGCGATCAAGGCGGCTTCAGGGTTAGTGCGGCCGGCTCGTTCGCCGTAGGGAGTGACCTTCACGATGACCGCCGCTTGCCGCTCGTCGAAGGGGACGACGCGAAAGCCCGCTTCGCGGAGCAGCTCCTCCGTCGCCGCAACCGACCGGCCCGCGCAGAGTCCACGGTGCAACAGCTCCGCGAGCGTCACGGTGGAGACGAGCCGCTGTTCGTGTCATTTGGACGCGTACGCCGCCTTGTCTTCGCTCGTACTCGCTCGCGGTTCAACGGGCTGGTAGACTCACTTCGATTCGCAACCGTTGACGCCGTTCCAGAGCACGGCCCGTCGCACCGAATTCGATCGTCGAGACGATGGTAGCCAACAAAGCAGTGTTGCTCGGCAGTCAGAATCGGTTACTCCGGACTATCGTGCTAGCGCACTCGATTTTCGGCGCGAGCTACGACGCCTACGCGTGCCCCGACTGCGGCTGTCACTCCAAGAAGACGAAGGCCGTTGCCTCTGTGCGTGAGGCGACGTCGCCGTTCGCTTCGCCAGTCGCGGCGCCGCAGGGGGGGCTTCGCTTCGCGATCGTCGGCGACACGCAGGGGCTGCAGTTCCTCCAGCGCCTGACTACCGACATGAACGCGCACCGGCCCGACTTCGCCCTGTACCCAGGGGACCTGGTCGACACGGGAACCCCCGCGGCGTGGGAACAGTGGAAGTCGCTGAGTAGTCACTTCATCGGCGGGCCGACCAACCGATTCATGGTGCCGGGCAACCACGACGTCAGCCCCGGGCGCCCCGCGACGTTCGGCCAGTGGCAGTCGGCGTTCGCTTGGCTCCCCAGCGCCAACAGCCCCGCCGGCTACGAGGGGATCGACTACTACTTCGATCGAGGCAACAGCCGCTTCATCTCGTTGACGAACAACACCCAGACGCAGCTCGGTGGCGTTCCGCCCAACCTGCCGTGGCTCCAAGGGGTGCTTGCCGACGCCGCAGCGACCTCGAAGGAGCACGTCTTCGTGATGTCGCACCACCCGGTGACCTTCGACGTCTGGGAGCCCGGCGCGCCGACCGGGGGGACGGCGGGAGCGTGGTGGCAGTCGCTGGCGGCGGGGAACGTCACCGCGCTCTTCGCGGGTCACTGGCACCAGTATCAGCCGGGCCAACCCGATCCGCTGCACCCGACGTGGGAGGTGATCCTCGGGACGGGGAACACCGGGTTCAGTGGCCACCCATGGCAGAACAAGATCGGGTACTCGATTGTCGATGTCCTAGGGCCCGAGGTGACGCTGCGCTTCTACGGCGACCGCGACGGCGACGGGGCGTACGACGACCTGCTCGATACGGCGGTCTTGGCGACGGCGCAGCCGGCGCCCAGCGGAGTCGTCGCCGCCTACGGGTTCGAGCACTCGACCGCGAACCTCGACACCGCGCTCAGCCCCCACGCCAAGGCGAATCACGGGGTCTTCTTCGGTAACGCGGTCGTGGCGAACGACCCGGTCCGAGGGTCGGTGCTGAGGCTGGACGGGGCAGGGGACTACTCCGACGGTCGTGGCATCGGCGACTACAACCTCGCGATCCTTCGCGACCTGACGATCGTCGCGTCGGCGAACTTCGACAGCATCTCGACCGCGGGGGCGACGCTCGTCTCCTACACGGCGAACGTCGCCGGGTACAGCGACCGCGACGAGATCGTGAACCAACCGTACAACCTGAGCCTCCGTCGCGACCTGCGAATGCGGATGTTCTGGGAGCACGACAACGGGGTCCGCGAGGAGTTCGTATCGACAGCGCCAGCGCCGGTGTTGGCCGGCGAGTGGCACGACTACCGGGTGACGCGCGACGCGACCAATGGCGAGGTCCGGTTCTACGTCGATGGCGTGCAGGTCGGGGCTGCGCTCACGTTCGACCCCGCGACGGACCTCCCCACGGGGGGGCAACAAGGGACGCTGCGCATCGGGGTCGACTACGACCGCGACGCGCCGGCGAAGCTCGTGCGGTTCTTCGCGGGCAAGATCGACAACGTCGTCGTGTTCAACAGCGCGACGCTCGCCAGCGCGACGCCGCCGCTCCCCGGCGACCTGACGCTCGACGGTCGAATCGACGCGGCCGACTCGGCGGCCTTCGCGGCGGCATGGGGGATGGTCGATCCGGGCGCGACTCCCGAGGAGCGCTGGCGAAAGGGGGACCTGAACCTCGACGGCGTGAGCGATTTGCTGGACCTCGCGATGTTCCAGCGAGCGCTCGCCACGCGGAGCACGCCAAGCACCGAGGTCACCGTCCCGGAGCCGCTGCCGATCGCCGCGGTTGCCCCCTGCGTGGGCGCCGCAATCGCGATCTTGCGTCGCCGACGGTCGGCGCTACAGGGCGCCGCGGATTAGGCTACCGCGTATGGCGGAACGCAAGAAACGAGCGGCCGGCGCCGCGCGGGGGAGTGGTCGCGGCCTCGTCCCGGCGGAGCTCGTTCGCGCCCGGGCGACTTGGCGACGCGGCGACTTCGACCTCGCGCTGCGCGAGTTCGAAGTCGCCGTGCGGGCTGCGCCCGGCTCGATCCCCGTGCTCGTCGATGCCGCCCGTGCGTACGCCGACCGGCATCGTCTCGACCGCGTCCGTCAATTGCTCGAGCGCGCGCTGAAGCTTGGCTGGCGCGACCCGCAGGCGCACTTCGTCGTCGGCGAGACCTACCGTGTCGCGGGGCTGATCGACGACGCCGAGTCGTGCTTCCGCCACACGCTGCGGCTCGCGGATCGCGCCCCGCAGGCGCTGGTCGAATTGGCCCACCTACGCGAGCGGCGCGGCGACCTGGACGAAGCGCTCCAACTGATCGCCCGGCTGCTGCAACAGCACCCCGGTCACGCGCCCGCGCTGGTGCTTAAGGGGCGTGTGCTCCGCCGCCAGGGGAACCTGACCGAGGCCGAGGGGCTGCTGCGAAACGTCGCCGATTCGGCCGGCTTGCCGCCGGAGTTGCGCGCCGAAGCGATGGGAGACCTTGCCGAGCTGCTCGACGAAGACGGCCGCTGCCCGGAGGCTTGGGAAGCGATCGAGCGTTGCAAGGCGCTTCAGGGTCCGAGCGCGACCGCTGCGCTCGCGGCCGCTGACTTCGTGCGCGAGCGCTTCGCGCGGATGGCCGCCAACGTGAGTCCCGCCCACTTCGCGACATGGGACGCGGAACCGGCGGGGGACGTTGAACCCCACGCCGCGCCGCGACTCGCCTTGCTGACTGGGTTCCCGCGTTCGGGGACCACGCTTATCGAGCGGGCCCTCGACGCGCACCCGGCGATCGTGGCGTGCGAAGAGCGCGACATCCTCGCGACCGCCACGATGCAGGCGCTGCACGGCGGCGCCTCCCTCGGGGTCGAGCTGCTCGACGTGCTGAGCGCGCCGCGCGAGACGATCGACAAGGCGAGGCGCGTCTACACGACGACGCTTGCGGCGGCGGTCGGGCCGACCCCCGAGGGCTCGCTGCTACTCGACAAGAACCCGGCGCTAACGCCGATGGCGCCCGTCTACCTGCGGCTGTTCCCGCAGGCGAAGGTCGTCTTCGTGCTCCGCGACCCGCGCGACGTGCTCCTCAGTTGCTACCTGAGGTGGCTGCCGCTGAACCCGGTGAGCGCCAACTTCCTGACCCTTGAACGGGCGGCCGAGAAGCTTGCGAGCGACCTCACCGGGTGGCTTCGGCTCCGCGAGATGATCCCGGGTCGGTTCGCTGAGATTCGGTACGAGGAGGCAATCGACGACTTCGAGGGGGAAATGCGGCGCCTCGTAGCGTTCCTAGGCCTCGAGTGGAGCGAGTCGGTGCTCGGCTACCGCAGCCAAGGTCGCGCCGTCCTATCTCCCTCCTACGCCGCCGTCGCCAAGCCGCTCTACACGGGCGCCCGCGGGAGGTGGCGGCGATATGAGCGCGAGCTCGCCCCGTCGATCGAGCGTCTCGGATCGCTCGTTGAGTCGCTGGGCTACGCGTGACTCGCCGACCGGGCTACGGAGGGCCGAATTGACGGGCCCCCGCGTGGGGCGTCAGTTGGTTCGCGCACTTCTTGCGTTTTGGGATAACAGTATCTTCACATTGATCGAGTAAACTCTTTTCTACCCGGCTGGGGTCCCACGGAGTGGAGGGTGTCCTTTGTCAACGACCACAACTGCATCGCCGCTCGCTTGGCTGCTCGCGATCGCCTGCGGGTGTAGTGGGCCAAGCGGACCAACGCTCGTGCCAATCAGCGGAGAAGTCGCCTACAACGGGAAGCCGGTCGCCGAGGGTTCGGTAGTCTTCCTCCCGCGTGACGCGTCGGTTGGGCGTCAAGCCTCGGGCGTGATCGATGCCAAGGGGCGTTTCAAGCTCGCGTCACCGCCGCTCGGCTTGGGAGTCGTTCCGGGGGACTACGACGTAATCGTGCTCGCGTTCGACAGTCCGCCCGGCGAGCCAACTCGGGAAGAGCTTGAGGCGCTCGCGGGGAAGCCCTGGCGAAAGCCGCTCGTCCCCGAGCGCTACACCGACGTCGCGACGACCGACTTGCGCGAGACGGTTTCGACCGACCACGCCGGGACCGTTCGGTACGAACTGGCGGATTGAGCGGCTTCGTCGATGAGTCCCTGCACGAATCCCCTTTCCCTTCCACGGTCGCATGACGCACCAAACACCGTACCGGGATAGCCAAACACGCGGCTTCACACTAGTGGAGTTGCTGGTCGTGATCGCCATCATTGGCATCCTCGTGGCGCTGCTATTGCCCGCGGTGCAAGCGGCCCGCGAGGCGGCGCGGCGGAACGGCTGCGTGAACAACCTGCACCAAATCGGCCTGGCGCTGCACTCGTACAACTCGGCGACAAAGGCCTTCCCCTACGGCGCCCACGACGGCGACTGCGAAGGGGAGCCCCACGAACGCTACCCGATGACGTGGCGCACGTTGGCGCTCCCGTACATGGAGCAACAGCCTGTGTACGACGCCGTTATTACGCTCGCGAAGCGCAGTCGTACCCGTGATTGCTACGCAAACCGTCCTTGGGACGTCGACCCCGAAGGCGTGCGCATGCAGCAGACCGAGATCGCGTCGTACTTCTGCCCCAGCGAGACGGGGCTGCAGTTGAAGACGGGGATGGCAAACTGGTCTCTCCCGAACGTCGGCGGCCAAAGCACGGCGGCGGTCGCTTCGTACTTCGGCAACGCGGGGCCCGTGACGTCGGGTCCCGACGACTGGGGGATCCCCCAGGGCGCCGGTCTCTGCATCGGGAACGCCTCGTGTTTCGCCACCAACGGCAACAAGGCGCCGCGCAACCGCGGGTTTTTCCACGGTCACAACCCCAACGGGCCGGGGATGCTCGACATGTGGCCGAACAAGTACTCGACCGAGAAGGTGACCGACGGCACGTCGCAGACCATCCACGTCGGCGAAGCGACGTGGACCGAACCGCGCCCGGCCGGCGTGCGGATCGACACGATTCCAGGCAACTATGAAACGATGAACTGGATGAGCTCGTGGTGTGTCGCCCACACCGTTTGGGGCATCAACACCGACTACAACACGGTACTCCCCCCAGGCTACGCCAACTGGCAGGCCGGTCACAGCTACCGCAGCCATCACCCGGGGGGGGCCAACTTCCTTTACGTCGATGGGTCGGTCCACTTCCTGGGGGACGACGTCAACCTTTGGCTTTTCTCGAACCTCGGCCAACGGAACGACGGCCGAGTGGGGGACGAGGCGCAGCCCCGAGCGACCGTCGGCCGTTGAGGCGACGCGCGCCTCGAGA
>JBOFFC010000013.1:0-52536 GCA_051648405.1 Lacipirellulaceae bacterium | reverse complement strand
GGCGGCCCGCCAAAGCGAGCCGCCTCAGCTCCGCCGCATTGCGCGGTCGATGTCGCGCTTCATGTCGCGTTCTTTCATCGACTCGCGCTTGTCAAAGGTCCGCTTCCCCTTGCAGAGGCCGAGCAGGACCTTCGCCCGGCCCTCCTTGAAGTACACCTTCAGCGGGACCAGCGTGAGGTTCTTCTCGTAAGCCCTGCCGGCGAAGCGGATCACCTCGCGGCGGTGCATCAGCAGCTTGCGGCGGCGCTTAGGCTCGTGGTTCAGGGTGCTGGCGTTGCGGTACTCCTGGATGTCGCAGCCGACGAGCCAGACCTCCCCCTTCTCGACGCGGCCGTAGGCTTCGTCGATGGAGAGGTGCCCCGCGCGGAGGCTCTTCACCTCGCTGCCGACGAGCATCACGCCGCACTCGAGCGTGTCGAGCACCTCGTACTCGAACCGCGCCTTGCGGTTCGTGGCGACGGTCTTCTCGTTGGGGTCGTCCCCCTTCTTCGGCTTGGAGTCCTTCTTGGCCGTGGAACACCTCGGTAGTACGAGAGCAGAAACGACGCGGCGGAAACAACGCAGCCGCCGACGATTGGCGCCGGCGGCTGCGGGGGTTGGTCCGAAAATCGCTGGATCAGAAGTCCTTCTCGACCAGCGGCGGCTTCGCGCGGAACGCTTGGATCGCAGGAGGCTGTGGATCGCGGTGGTCCGCGGGATTGACACAGTCGCGGCCGTTGACGGTCATCAGTCGCTGGTAGACCGAGTAATCGACTCCCGGGTCGATCGAGTCGCTGTGCCCGTCGAGGAACACGACGTTGAACAACCCTCCAGGATGCCCACTCGACGGGCGGGCGAACCGCGGGTTTGAGGGATCACGCAAAATCCCGCCGCCGTCGCTGTTGAAGGGCTCTTGATCTTGAATGCCGCCGCCGGCCGCCGGTTGCAGGTTCACTACCCACACCATACCGAACTGCTGCTCGCCCCCCATGGGGGTGTTCACAAACTGAGTTGTTGAAAGAACTCTTTCGGACGGCTGCGACACCCCAAGCCAGGTGTACTGGAGGTCCTCCATCTCCTTGTGAACATTCTCCGAAAGCATGAAAGTCATCGCGGCCCCGTCTGACTTCCCGCCGAGGCGAGTCTGTACCGGCGAAGAGGAGAGCGACAAGTTGTGGAAAACGCCGTTGTCCTTCGTGTCTCCCTGCGCCGGCGTACCAGAGTATCCAGGATTGATGTACTGACCCGCCGTATTGCGGTCCCACCCTCCCGCGTTCACGACGTAGGTCATCCCCGGCATTTCTGTCAGGCTGGCCAAGTCGTCGTCGGCCGGGCAAACGAGGTTCTCAAGCGGGCGGATTGGCCCGCGCTCGTCACCGCTGTTGATTGCCGCTGCCGTGATCGAGCCGTCGAGCAAGTTGTCAAAGATGTCCGCGCGTTCCAGCTGCGGAAGGATCACGCCGGCCCAACTGACGAGCGACTGGCGCCGCACCGTTGCCTCTTCGTCCGCATCGGCGAACTCTACCGGAAGAAACCTGGGCCCATCTGGCGGAAAAACAACCGTCACATACGACTTCCTGTTATTGCTCGGGTTCGCACTACGCTGCAACGGCTGCACGTACCCGGGCAGCGCCTGCTTGCTCGTCGAGTAGCTGATCAGCGCCGTGCCGAGCTGCTTCAGGTTGTTCTGGCAGGTCGCGTTCCGCGCCGCGGCGCGGGCCGATTGCACGGCGGGGATCAGCAGCCCCATCAGCACGCCGATGATGGCGATCACCACCAGCAGCTCGACAAGCGTGAAACCGCGACGGACGCGTTCGAGGCGAGGTCCACCTGCGGGCGAACCCGCGAGGGGCGATCCGATGGCGGGCGAGGGGTTTCGCATCGCAGAGTTCCTTGGCCGCTAGGGGCGCTACGGGGGCCGATGGTTCACGACGGGGACGAGCAGCACGCGTTTCCCGCTGGCCCGCGGGTTGAGAGTTGGAGGCCGCGCGACGCTTGTCGCACGACGCTAGCAACCCTCCCGAATCGATCGACTCGCCCGACTCAGGCGCCGCGCGGCCCCCCGAGGGGGCTTGCCCGACGCGGCGAGTCGAGCGCCTAAAGTATCGCTGCGCTCTCCGGAAATTACCAGCAAGCGGCTCCGAGACCCCCCAACCCCGCCCCGGCACGCAATTGAGCTCCCCCTACCGCTCACCCGTTGCGCCTCCCGGCCTCCGGTCGTGGCTGCGCTGCTCTTGGTTGCCCTGCGCGCGGCGCCTGGCGGCGATGGCCGTGGCGCTTGCCTGCCTGACGTGCGCCATGCCGCCGGCGAGCGGGCAGTCGACCGACCCCCCCGCCGAGCCGGCCAAGGCGGCCCCCCCCGAGGTCCCGGCCGAGCAGGCCACGCCTCGTAAGGCGCTCCGAGCGTTCCTCGATCGGATGGCGGCCGACAAGAAGAAGAAGGCGGCCCAACTGCTGGACCTCTCGGAGCTGACCTCCGAGGCGGCCGCCACCCGCGGGCCTGACCTGGCCTACCAGCTCTACCAGGTAGTCCAGCGGCTGGTGCGGATCGAGCGCGAGGGGGGCGTCGGCCTGCAGTGGCCTCCCGCTCCCGAGGCGGCCGACCCCCTCGCCGCGGTCCCCGACGCAGCGGACACCGAAAGCCCCTGGTCACTCGACAAACTCGGCCGCTACCCGAGCCCCGACGCCGGCGCGCTGGCGCTCGAACGCAACGCCGAGGGGCGGTGGCGGTTCAGCGCCGCGACGGTCGCCCAGATCGAAACGCTGTTCGCGAAGACCGACGCCACCCCTAAGGTCGGCCGCGCGCCCCGCGACGAGAAGACGACCGAGCCGTGGAACGTGTGGCTGCGCCGCCAGTTCCCCGAACGCCTGCGGAGCACGCTGCTGTGGCTCCCGTCGTACCAGTGGCTCTGCCTGCTGGCGCTCGCCGTGCTGGGGCGGGGGCTCGACCTGCTGACGCGCGCAGTCCTGACGGCCCTCGGCGACTTCGCACTTCGGCGCTACGACACGCAAGACCAAGCCGCCGAATCGCAATCGACGATCGGCGTCTGGCGGCCGGTCGGCCGGCTCGCGCACGCCGCCACGTGGTACTACGGCGCGCAACTGATCGGCTTCCCGCTAGGGGTGACCAATGTCCTGGCGGTCGTGGTGAAGCTGGTGACGATCTTCGCGGCGGTCGCCGCAACGTTCGCCGTCGTCGATATCGTCGCCAAGTTCCTGGCCCGCCGCGCGCAGCGCACCGACGGACGGTTCGACGACATGGTCGTGCCGCTGATGTCGTCGGTCACCAAGATCGTCGCCGTGATCGCCGGGCTCGTGGCGGTGGTGTCGGCGTTCGACGTCGAGCTCCCCTACAGCCTGCTCGGGGGCCTCGGGATCGGCGGCATCGCGATCGCGCTGGCGTCGCAAGAAACGCTGACGAACTTCTTCGGCTCGGTGATGGTGCTGCTCGACCGCCCGTTCGAGGTCGGGGACCTGATCATCGCCGACGGCATCGAGGGCGAAGTCGAAGCGGTCGGCTTCCGCAGCACGCGTCTGCGGACCGGCATGAACTCGCAGGTGACGCTCCCCAACAGCAAGCTCGCCGCGGCGTCGGTCGATAACCTCGGGCGGAGGCGCTACCGCCGGCTGCGGACCACGCTGTCGCTGGACTACGACACGTCCCCCGAGCGGATCGACGCCTTCTGCGAGGGGATCCGCGAGCTCATTCGCCGCCACCCCCACACGCGCAAGGACCTGTACATCGCGGCGCTGAATGACCTGGGGCCGAGCTCGCTCGACGTGCTGCTGGTGGTCTTCTTCGACACCACCGACTGGCCGACCGAGCTGCGCGAGCGCCACCGGCTGCTCGCCGACGTGCTGCGGCTTGCGCGGGAGCTCGACGTCGAGTTCGCCTACCCCACGCAGACCGTCCACTTGTTCCGCGGCCACGAGCCCCCTGCGCCGCACGAGCCCACGGACCCGCTCCGGACCGGCCAGGCGGCCGCCGCGCAGATTGCGGGCGATCTGCTCAACTACCAAGACCGCCCCGGGCGCGTGACGTTCCCGGGGCAGACGCGGCTGGACTGAGTGGGCGGGGGCCAGCCCGGCGCCCGTTGCAGGGCTCCGCGACGGTTCCCCCCGTGGAGTGGCGTCCGGTCACGAACGAGCCGCAACGGCTCGCTACGTTAGTCGCTGTCGAGAAACGCCCGCGCGGTGGGCTATCGCGAGAGCCCGGCTACTCGCTCCCCTTTGTGGCCGCTTCGACGGCCGCCAGAAACCGCTCCAACTGCTCCGCGTTCCGTTGCGCGGGGTTCGTGCGAGCACGCGACTTCAGCGCTTCCTTCTCGTAGTGCTGCAATCCTTGTCGAACTGCCGTCAGCACCTGACGACGCGCGGCAGCGTCCAGCACGGCCACTTCACCGGGGGCGACGGTCGGGTCTGCCAGCGCAAGCCGCCGCTGCAGCAGCGAGGGGAGTCGTTCTACCGGCACCGCCGCACTGAGGGCGAGCACGTTCAAACTAGGGAGCTCGTTCCCACTGTAATTCGTGTTCACGGCGTCGGTCTCCTTGCTCTGCTCTACCGATGGCGATGGAGCTGCGGACAGTGTGAGGGGGGGCGTGTCTCGCTCGCAACCGACGAGGCACCCGAGCGCCAGCAGCGCACTAGTGGTTTTCACGGCAGTCAAGCCCTCCCATCGCTTGCAACGATTGCTCCGACGTGCTGCGGCGGGCGTTACCCCCGCCGTCGTCGCCGATCCAGTAGACTTTCTCTACGCCGCGCGACTTCAGGTAGTTCTCGTACGCCTTCTGTAGGGGCCCGACGCTGGTCGAGTTCGTCGCGTAGAATTGCTGATTCGAGCCGCTCGTCGTGCCGGGGATCGCGTTCATGAAGTTGACGTGACGCGTGTACATGTCGTCGAGTGTCTCGTCGAACGCCCGTCGAACACTGTCGCTGGGCGCGCCACCCGCCTTCGCGATCAGGGCTTTACCGAGTTCCGCCCGCGTGAAGTCTTTGTCGGCAGAGAGGCCCAGGTAACGCCCCACACGGGAGGTCGATGCAACCGTAGCCTTCTCGTACTGACCTTCCATCACGCCCGGCGCGGGCACGACATCCAGTCCGCCTGACTTGCACTGCTTTTTGATCTCGTCCATGACCGGCCCCAGGACCTTCTTTATCTGGGCGGCGTGATCGCGCATGTTCTTGAGTTCGGACTCTTCCCACGAGCCTTTGGCAGCCAGCTTGAGCGCGTCGTCGATCAGCTTGATGTTGGCGTCGAAGTCGTTGATCATCACCTGACCCGGGCCGAGGGGCCGCATGTGCATGTCGATGTGAAAATCGGGCTGCGCGACGAAGATCAACTGGTCGCGCGGCACTTTGGTGTCGGCGGCGAAGATGTCCTTCACGATGTCGAGCTTCGCGAGGAACGCCTTGGCTTCTTTCTGCTGCCGAGCGGCGTCGGCCCCGGCGGGCATCGCCCCCGACGCCTGCAGTCGCTTGATCGTTTGGCTGACCTCGTTGCCGTCGAACGTCATCGACTTGACCCGGCTATCGACGTTGGCGTTCGCGAACTCGGGCGCCTTCGTCGGATCGGCGTCGAACGTCTCTTGCAGGTGAAACGCCGAGAGGAGCAACCCGTCGCGACCGATGACGGCGTAGGGTTGGCCGTTGGGCATGGCGCCCGCCAGCATGTTTCCCCCTTCGTTGTAGGTACGGGTCGTGACGACGGTCTTGCCAGTCGCGCGAGCCAGGGCCTCGGCGCTCAGGTGCTCGTTCCTACCCGACACGGCCCCTTGAGCGGCGCCTTCATCGACGAGTCCGGCGGGGAACTGGTTGTTCCCGGGGTCTGCCGAGGGTCCCGCCGCGTGGTGTCCCTCGCGGGAGTACCCCGCTTGGCCGGGCTTCAGGTCGAGTGCGCCGGTGAACTTGCTCAGCTTGTCGAACGTCACGTCCGACAACTTCGGTGAAGTCCGCACGGTGGCGCCGTCGGCAGTGAGCCACTTGTTGTCTTCGGCCCACACGTAGTCGGTGCGGTCCGCCTCCAGCACCTCACAGTACAGCTTCAGCTCGCTCACGTCGGCGACCGTCCCCGCCATGTCCCGGGCGATCTGATCCAGCAAGGCGACCGTGTCCGTGCCGCGGACGACTTGCAACACAACCTTGAACTTCTCGGCCTTCGCTTGCCGAATGATGTCGCGGATGTAGTCGGCTTGCACACGGTCGGCGCCGTAGTCGCCCGACATGTGGACCTTCTTGATTCGCGCGCTGGCGTCCTCGGCGCCGGGCGAATCGGGCTTCAGATTCGGCAGGTAGACACCGATCTGATTGAGCGCCTTGCCGACGGCCATCCCCTTGTCTGCCGACAGGGAAGCCATCGACTTGCGGAGTCGATCGAGCTCGTCGGGGGGACGGGGCGTCTTGTACATCGTCTCGAGCACGTCGGCCGCGACCGCCTGGGCGTCGACGGGCAGGGCCTTGATCTGCTGCTGGAACTTCTTCAGCTGCGCGGGGTCGGTCTTCAGGGTCCCCACGACGCTGTCAATCGACTTCTGCCTCAGCTGCGCACGGAGCTTGGCGATCTTGTCGCCGACGGCGTCCAGTCGCTTCCGCTCGGCGGCGTCGATCTGCAAGTCGGCCGCCGCGGTGGCGAACAATTGCAGATACTGGCCGCCCAAGTCGGCGACCTGTTTCTCGAGTGGATCGCCCATGGTCGCCAGAGGTGGCATTGAACTCGGGATGGTCTACTGTGGCTCAGCCTAGCAGCCTGTTGAAAAACGCCGTCGTAACGTTTTTCAACCTCGCCAAGCTCACGGGCGAGCCGCTCGCGGCTCGCGAAACCGCGGCGAAAGCGCCAAGCTTTCGACGTCGCCTCCCTGCGCCGACGCAGCCTGTCGAAAAATCAACAGGCTGCTAGACTGCGACTGCGTGATCCGACATCAGTTGCTCGATCGCCTTCTCCAACGCCTCCAGCTCGGCCAAGAACTGCTCCTTGGATCGGGATTGGTCGCCGGGAGTGGGCGTTGGGTCGCTTAGCTCCGGTAGTTTCGGCAACAACTGGTCGAGCGACGCTGACGCCTCGCCGTAGCGGAGCTCGTTCGCCCGAGCGCGGATCGTTTCGAGGACCTTGCGCAGCGTGCCAGCCTTCGGGTGTTGGGCGTCTTCGAGGGCGTTGACCTGCGCCTCTGCGCCGTCGAACGCTCGTTCCCGCTTCGCCCACTCGTCGCGGCCCGCAACGGCGTCCGCCGCAACGGCCGACGCCTTCCCCGTGACCTGCGAAACCGCCGCGAACAAGCGGTCGGACCCACTCCCGCCGCCGGACCCCGCCGTCGCGACCTTGTGGAAGGCGTCGAAAAGCATCGACCGCTGGGCGTCGAGGTGCTGGAAATCCCCCGCCTTCGCGTGGCCGGCGGCGACCCGAACATCGACGTTGAGCGCGCCGATCTCCTGCCGGAACTTCTCTAGGAGTTCACCCGCAGGGATCGCACGGCTCCCCTGTACCGGCGAAAGCCCCAAGACCTCAAGGATTCCGCCGGCCATCGTCCACTCCTGTCCGAACCCGAGTGCCGACGCGCGCCGCCCCCGGTGCGATCCGACTGACTTGTTCGACGGCGAAGCCCCCTCGGGGCGGAAAAACCGCGCCCGCTCCCGAAGGAGCACCGGCCTACGGGCGTTCCACGCCCCTCGCATCTTCGCTGCTTTTCCACGCCGCGCCGCGGAGGTACAGTCAAAGCCTGCGACCACCCGATCCCGCCTCACCGGCCCACGTCATGACTCACAGCCTCGCCGGCGCCCTGCCCCTCTGGATGACGCCGCTCATGGCCCAGGCGCCCCCGGTCGATCCCATGGGGGGCAACCGCATCGTCTACGCGCTGGTGGCGCTCGCCATCTTGGCGCTGGTCGTCTTCTTCATCGTGTTCGTGATCAGCTACGGGAAGCTGTGGTTGCAGGCCTACATGTCGAACGCCCCCGTGAACCCCTTCACGCTGGTCTTCATGAGCCTGCGCCAGGTGCAGCCGCGGACGATCATCGAGGCGCTGATCCAGGCGAAGCAGTCGGGGGTCAGCGCCGACGGCTCGGAGGGGATCAACACACGGCGGCTCGAGGCGCACTACCTCGCCGGGGGGAACGTGCCGCGGGTGATCAACGCGATCATCGCCGCGCAGCGGGCCGACATCGACCTGGACTTCGACCGCGCCGCGGCGATCGACCTAGCCGGCCGCGACGTGCTCGACGCCGTCAAGACGAGCGTCTACCCGAAGGTCATCGACTGCCCCGACCCGGAAAAGTCCCCGCGCACCACGCTTAGCGCCGTCGCCAAGAACGGCGTCGAGCTCAAGGTGCGGGCCCGCGTCACGGTCCGCACGAACCTCAAGCAGCTCATCGGGGGCGCGACCGAAGAAACGATCATCGCCCGCGTCGGCGAGGGGATCATCACCGCGATCGGCTCGGCCGAAGACCACCTGCAGGTGATGGAGAACCCCGACCGGATCTCGAAGGCGGTGCTCAACCGGGGCCTCGACGCGCACACGGCGTTCGAGATCGTGTCGATCGACATCGCCGACATCGACATCGGCGAGAACATCGGCGCCCGTCTGCAAGTCGATCAGGCCGAGGCCGACACGCGCCGCGCGCAAGCGATGGCCGAACAGCGCCGCGCAAACGCGATCGCCCGCGAGCAAGAGATGAAGGCCGAAGTCGCCCTCAAGCGCGGCGAAGTGGTCCTCGCCCAAGCCGAGGTCCCCCGCGCGATGGCCGAGGCGTTCCGCAAGGGCCGGTTGGTGACGGCGAACTGACGGGGTGCGCTCAACGCATCGCAGAGCGGCGTTTTCGGCTGACTCGACTTTACCGACCGTCGGCGACACGGACGCATACATCCCAACGCGCTCGAGCAGCCTCGGCGTCGGGTGACACTTGGGCTTCGCCCGCAACTCAGTTCATGCTCTGAGACCTCTATGAAGGCGCAGGCACGGGAGCAACTGCTTCGATCTTTGAAGAGCCGCTTCGAGACCAACCCGCAACGTCACGCGGGTCACGAGTGGTCGGAAGTACTCGCTAGGCTCGACGCCAAACCCGCCGCCATTAGGTCGCTGTTCGCCATGGAGGCGTCGGGCGGCGAACCGGACGTGGTCGGAAGAGGCGGAGCCTCCGGGGCGTTCCTCTTTTGTGACTGCTCGTGCGAAAGCCCGTCGGGGCGCAGGAGCCTGTGCTACGACCGCGAAGCGCTCGACTCCCGAAAAGTGAACAAGCCCATCGGGGGCGCGGCGGAGGCCGCGGCAGCCATGGGCGTCGAGCTGCTTACCGAAGATCAGTACCGTGACCTGCAACGACTCGGCGAGTTCGACACGAAGACGTCGAGCTGGATCGCCACGCCGCCGGAGGTTCGGTCGCTCGGCGGAGCGCTTTTCTGCGACCGCCGGTACGGCAAGGTTTTCGTCTACCACAACGGAGCGCAGTCCTACTACGCTGTCCGCGGTTTCCGAGGGCTGCTTCGCGTGTGAGCTCGCGCGGACCGAGCGAATCGAGTTCCGCTCCCCGGACGAATGTCGCGCGGCTCGCCGTCGCAAAGCGTCGCCGAAGCAGACGCCGAGGAGGGCCCCCCGACGAAAGTTGGGGGAGTGATACCGCCACGTCGGCCATCGTGTGGACAAGCTGCGCCGCCCTCTTCAACCATCGCCTACGGAAGACGAGGGCAGACGACGAATGCGAGACCTTCGATCGACCCGGCTGCTGCTGAAGGCCTCGACAGCCCTGTCCACGTCGCTCGAACGGAGCGAGCACCAACGACTCGGCCAGCTTCTCGACTGCCAAGTCCCGCCGACGTGGCCGCCGACGGGGGTTCGGGATGTGCTCGACATGTTCGAAGAGACGCTTCGCGATCACCCCGACCAGGTTGGCTGGCACGGCTGGTATTGGATTGCGCTCGATCACCCCCGGCCGACGCTCGTCGGATCAGGCGGGTTCAGGGGACCACCCCTCGACGAAGGCGCCGTCGAAGTCGGCTATGGGATGCTCGACCCGTATCGCGGTTTGGGCTACGCGACGGAGGGGGTGAGCCTACTCGTCGATCACGCGTTCCGTCAGCCCACCGTGCGGCTGGTCTTCGCCGAGTGCGAGCAAGGCAACGTCGCTTCGCAACGCGTGCTGATTAAGTGCGGATTCGTCCTAACGGGCGTCGGGTCTCAACCGGACCTGGTCCGCTTCGCGCGCAGCGATTCCCGGCCGGGTTCTCGGCGCCAAGGCCCAGCGTGACGGGCGCCGCAGCGCGTGCTCGATTGCCGTGGCAGCGCTAGGCTGCCCATCGGTCGAGCCGGCGGCGTTAGCCACCGGAGTCGTTGCGTGAGATAGGCCGCTTGTCGGCGCACTCCCCGGACTGACGTCCCGGGGCTCGCCCTCGCGCGAAACCGCCGAAGCGAGCGCTCAGGCGTCTGCCGCGGGAGTGGTGACGGCGACGCGTTCGCGCCGCCGTCACCATCCAGCGAACGATTCGCTCAGGCGCGAACGCGGCGAGCAACGAGCGTCAGCAACCCCATCGCCGCGACGGCGGCCGTCGAGGGCTCGGGGATCACCTCGCCCGAGACCGTCACCACGTCGAAGCGGTAGTTCCCCGCGCCGCCGGTGTAGACGCCGGTCCCGGCGTCGGTGCGCTGGAACGCCGTGTTAGCCGCTTGCGAGCCGCTGGCGTTCGTGAACGCGACCGGCGAGAAGGCCGACACGACGCGGAACCCAAACGCCGGGTTGTTATCGACCGCGGCGACCGACGACAGGTCGCGGACGATGCCGTTGGCCCAGGCGTCGCTCGTCGCGTTGAAGTCCAGCAGCGGGCCGAACGACGTGAACGTGGTCCCGTCGGTCGTGTACTGGAACTGCGCGTGGCGCGGCGACCCATCGGTCGCGAAGAGGTCCATCGAGACGACGACGCCGGTCACGCCAGCCGTCGATACGTTGAACCGGGCGCCGGACAGCAGCGACACGGTCCCCGACCAGCCGTTGCTAACGCTTCCGCGGACGCGCCACATGTTGTCCGGCGAGACGGCCGGGTCGGACGACACGTTGTTGGCCGCGATGGCCGCCGCGGAAGGGGCGAGGATGTCGCCATTGGGAGCGTTGTTCGTCATGCCGACGATCGAGGCGACGCCCGCCCCGGTCGAGGGGGCCGGGCTGTTGTTGACCGCGATGGTGGTGTTGAAGTTCCACTGCGTGATCACCGCGGCCGACACGTCGCCGGCGGAAAGCGAGAACGCCGCGAAGCAAGCGGCGGCCGAGGCAAGCCACCGGCGCGACGCCGGGGCGAGGGGTTGTCGGGTCATTAGCGAGATCTCCGAGGTGACTTGACCGAAAACGGCCGGGCAAGACGCACGACCGATGGGTCGCACCCTAAGAGACCCCCGCGAAGAAACCGCGAAGAGGGCGTGAAGAAATCGCGATTCGGTCGCGTTGCGACTTCGATGGCGGCCTGGTTACTGCCGCTCGAGCGCGTACTCGATGGCGGCTGCCGTGAACGGCTCCTTAACGTGGTCGAGCTCCGTCAGCACGACCCACTCCCCGTCGCGGAACTCGAAGTCGTACTCGCTGAGTCGCTCGAGCGGCAGCTCGCGGATCGGCGAGTCGTCGAACAGCGCCCCCGGCGCCGTGCCGGGGGTCGCCGGCTCCTTCGCCTTGTCGGCGCCGTTCTCCTTGCGGTCGCTCTTCTGGTCCGCGTCGTCGTCCCTCTCGGCGCGGAGCGTCATCGTGACCTTCGAGATCGTCTCGATCCGCAGCTTGGCGCGGTAGGGCGCCCCCGCTTCCTTGGGTGGCAGCAGGCGGTGCGCGACGCGAGTCGACCACTCCGTGACGGGCCCGCTCGGGTCACCCCCTTGTGCAATTACCGCCGCGCCGCCGCGGATCTCCCGGTTGTCGATCTGCCGCTTGAGCGCCTCCATGAACGCGTCGAACCGCTCTTCGGGGGTCAGCGCCGCTACGGGTGCGGGCGCCGACGGCGGGTCGAACTGCTCTTCGCAGCCCGTCCCGAAGCCGAGCGCCGCGGCGACGAGCACTAGGCCCAGTCGCACGCCGATCCACGACCGATCGACCAACCGCTTCGCGGGCTGCTTCGAGGACTTCAGCATGGCAGGACGTCGCCTTCCCAACAGGAGCGGGCGCGGGGCAGGTGAAGGGAAGGTCCGCTGCGAAACGGCGGCCGAGCCCGTGGTCGGGAAAGGGGGCGGTGGTCTGAAAAGATAGCACCGCGCGATCGTTCGACGCCACGCGAGCTTGCCGCGAGGCCCCACCCGAGCGACCGAGTGGGGGGGGCCCGCGGCGGCGCGACCGGCGCAACCTCCCCGTTCGGCCCGCGCGGCGAGTCGGGACTAAAAGTCGGCGAACGGGTCGTCTTCGGCGTCGGGCGCCGGGTCGGCTTCCGCGGGGGGCGCCGGGTCGTCGCCGGCGGCTTCGTCGGCCTCAATCGGGGCGGCCTCGAACGGGTCGGCCTCGTCGGTGGGCTCGGCCGGGGAATCGGCGGGGACCTCAAACGGATCGGCGTCGCCGGCAACGTCGGCGCCCGGGACGGGCGCGGCGGGCGCCGGCTTGCTGATCCCGGCGGCGGCGTCTTCGGCTTCGAACAGGCGGCTCAGCGCCCCCAGCCCCGTGCGTGGCGCCGTCGAGGGACGCCCGCTCAGCGGGGACGAAACGAACGGATCGCCCAGTTCTCCGGCGGGCTCGTCATCGCCTGCTACGGCCGGGACCGCGAGGAACGGTCGCGACGGGTCGGCAAGTGGCTGGACGACCGCACGACCTTTGAGTTCGTCGATCGAGTCGATGTCGGCCAAGGCGTCCAGCGGGAGCTTGAGGCCGCGGCGCAAGGCCCGCAGTTGGGTGGGGGACAACGAGGCGTCGGTGTACCCCAGCTCGGGCGTCTTTGCCGCCGGCTCGATGACCGGCCGCCACGCCGCGGCGCCGCTCATCCAAGCCCGCGGCACCCACGTGTCGCTGCGCCCGGCGCCGTAGGAATGGGCGGGAACGCAAGCCGACTGCCCCCACGCCAGGCCGCTGGGCCCGGCAGCCAACCCCAGCGCCAGGACGCCGGCGACCGCCAGCGGGGCGCAGCGCAAGGCCGCTCGACTGGCGGCGGTCGTTCGGGCGACGGGTCGGGGATCGGGCATAGCGGGTCGTTCTGGCTTGGCGACACATTCCGGCTTGGCGAGACCGGGGCTCAGCCGCCAGCCTAATCGCCGCGGCCCTCGCCGACAAACAAACGCCGTCCGTGGCCCTCCGCTCCACGGGCTCGCAGTGCGCCGCGCCACCCGCCGGGACGCCCCGGCGACCGCTCCGGCTAGAGCTGGGCGCTGCGGAGCCCCAACCCTTCGAGCTCCCCCTTGGCCTTGTCGTACCGAGTGCGCTCCATCGGCGGGAGCTTGTCGCGCTCGAGGCCCAGCCGGGTCGCTTCCTCCCAGGAGGCGAGCGCGTCCTGCGACTTGCCGGCGCCGAGTTGGGCGAGCGCCTTGTGGAAGTGCTTCGACGCCGTCGGCGAGTCGATCACCGCCAGCGTGAGGTCCGAGATCGCGTCCTCGTACCGCCCCGCCGCGATCGAGATCACCCCCCGCGTGTCGAGGATGTCGGTCTGCGGGCCGAGGATCTGCACCGCCTCGTCGCAGTAGCGGCGGGCTTCGGACATCGACGCTTCCTCGGTTTGCGAGAGGGCGAGCAGGTACGCCAGGTTGTTGAGCACGACGGCCCGACTCATCCCGACGAGCTCCGTACCCTCAAGCATCTTGCGGTACGCGTCGGCCGCCTCCTTGTACTTGCCCTCGACGTCGAGCAACTCGGCCCGCTCGAGCAGCAGGGGGACTGACTCGGGGTCGTCGCGCAACCCAGCTTCGAGCCAACCCCCGACGAGCGTGAACCAGTCGGGCTTCGTCCCCTCGGCCTCGCGCGCGCGGAGGATCGCCAGCCCGCGCTGCACCAGCTGCGCGGCAGGGACGTCCCCCTTCATGTCGCCGAGCATCTTCAGCCCGCGCTCGGCATCGACGTGGGCGCCGACGAAGTTGGCGTACTCGAGCGCGTAGTCCTTGCCCCCCTTCTCGGCGGCCAAGTTGTAGAGCGGCTCGGCGGTGGCGTGCTCCTTGAACTCGGTGAGCAGTTGCGCGACGCGGAAGACGAGCGGCAACTGGTCGTCCTTAACGGTCTGCAGGTCGCGTGGCAGCATCCCCCGGAGCGCGGCCGCGGCCTCGGCCTTCTTGCCCCGCTTAAGCGAGACCCGCGCCAAGAGCTCGCGCGTCTCGACCGAGTTGGGCGCGAGGTCGGCGAGCTTGTCGAGCTGACGCACGGCGGCGTCGATCTCGGTCGGCCCGCCGCGCTCGACCAGCATCCGGACGTACGTCGCCCGCAGGTTCGCGTCCGCAGGGTACTTGGCCGTCAGGCTGACCATCTGCTCGCGGCACTTCCGCCAGTCCCCCAGCGCGTAGTACAGTTTGCCGAGGTCGAGCTCGTTCTTGGGGGTCAGTGGCTGCCGCTGTTGCAGCGACTCGTAGAGCGCCGCCGCCTTGAGCCGCGAGACGGGCTCGGGCCGCGGGGCGAGGATCTCGGCCATCAGCAACTGGTCCTCGGGAGCGAGCTGGCCGTTGACTAGGTTCGAGCTCAGCAGCCGTTCGGCGTCGATCAGCTTCTGGTACTCGCCCGAACCGGCGAGCAGCCGCGCCGCGCTGTTGCGGGCCCAGCGGGCGTTCTCGTCCGTGGCCGGCACCCCCCCCGAGGCCGTGTCGCGCAGGATCTGGTTGATGATCGGCGTCGCCCGGGCCACCTTGTCGTCGCGCTGGTAGACGTTCCCCAGGTAGTACTGCGCGAGCAACCGACCGGCGCGGGTCTTGTCGATGCCGGTCGAGGACTCGTACGCCTTGCGGTACATCGACTCGGCGTCCATCGCCCGACCGAGCAGCTCGTAGCAACGGGCGAACATTAATTGCGTCTGGTCCTCGACCAGCGCGAGCTGGGCGCCACGCAGCGCGTCCTCGGCCTTCAGCGGCTGGGCGGTGGCGGCGTAGTAGCCGACCAGCGACAGCCACCCTTCGGCGAGTTGTGGATTGAGCTCGACGGCTTTCTCGAAAGCCTTGCCGGCGTCGGCGACGAGCGACTTCTCTTGCTCGCTCTTGGGGGTCACGCGCGTCGAGGCGCGGCTCAGGAACTGGCCGAGCCAGAGCTGAGTTTGGTCGTTCTTGCCGGCGATCTCGTCGATCTGCTTCGACGCCGCGATCGCGTCGGTCACGCGACCCGTTGCGAGCAGGCCGTCGGCGTAGTCTTGGCCGAGGAGCTGGACCCGCACTTCGGGGGTGACCTTCTCGATCTCGCGGACCGCGTCGCCGAAGCGCCCCTGGGCGCCCAGCAGCTTGACGTGCTGGTACAGCGACAAAGCGGTCGGCCGACCGAGCTGTGCGGCGCGGTCGAAGCTGGCCAGCGCTCCTGCGGCGTCGCCGCGCAGCAGCGCGACCTCGGCCTTCAGCAGGTGGAGCTGGTTCCACTCGCCGCGCTTGCCGAGCGCCCGATCGACGAGAATCATCGCTTCGTCGAGTAGTTCCTTGTCGGGTTGCTGGCTGCGGAAGCGCGAGACCAGGCGGTGCGCTTCGCAGAACAGCCAGTTCTCGTTCTCCTTGCGTTTGACGACCACCAGGATGCGGTCCTGCGCGGTCTTCATGCCGGCGTCGTCGTCCGCTTCGCGGGCGGCGAGGAACATCCGCAACAGCGTGGCGAGGTCCCCGGGCGTCAGCTCGGCGACCTTCGTCAGGCACTCCTGCGTCGCCTCGCGGTCGCGCAGCCGCTCGAACTTGCCGGCCAGGCCGTTCCAGACCTGCACCTGGTCCTCGGGGGACCACTTCTCCATCCCCTTGCTGAGCTCGTAAAGCTGCTCAGAGAGGTTCTCGTCGTTGATTTGCGAGAGCAGGTCGGCGCGCTCCAGACGCAGGATCGGCTTGTCGCCCCATTCCTCGACCACCTTGTCGAGGAGCTTCAGCGCCTTGGCGGGCCCCTGGTCGGGGTCCATCGCGAAGAGCTTCACCGCCGCGCGGCGCACCGCCAGGTCCTTCGGCCCCTCCTTGTAGGCGTCCATCAGCTTCGTGCGCGCCTGTTCGTAGAGCCCGCGCCGCATCAGGACCTCTCCTTCGAGGACCATCTTCATCGCGTCGCCGATCTTGAGCTTCTCGGCGTAGCGATCGACGACCTCTTGGAACGCTGCCCAGTCTTGCTCGGCCTTGGGCTTCGCGAGCTCGCGCCCCAGCGCGTCGTAGATCGTCACGCCGACCGTGTCGCCCGAGGTCTGGCCCATCGCGCTCTCGACGCGGGCGATGCCGAAGCCCGCCATCGTGTTCGACGGGTCCGACTGCAGCGTAAGGCGGTAGGTGGCGAGCGCCCGCTCGTTCTGGCCGAGCTTCTCGTAGCAGAAGCCGAGCAGGAAGTTGAGCTCGGGGTTGATGTCGGAGACGTTCGACATGAAGCCTTGGAGCTTCTCAAACTGAACCGACGCGTCGTACCACTTGCTCGAGGCGACCAGCAGACGGGCCTCGAGGTAGTCGAGGTACGGCTTGAGGATCCGGCCTTCCTTGCGCATCGCGTTGATCGTCGCCTGTGCCCCCGCGCGGTCGTCGCGTTCGATCTGCACGCGGGCCTTCGAGAAGTACAGCATCTGCGCTTCGGCCGTCGGCACCGCCTTGATGCCGCGGTCGAAGGCCTTGAGCGCTTTGGCGTAGTCCCCCTCGCGGCCGTCGATGAAGGCCAGCGTCTGGTAGAGCTGCGGGTCTTCGGGGTGCTTATCGAGCGCCCCCTCGACGAGTTTCCGCGCCCCATCGTAGTCGGAGTCCGATACCGCGAGCCGGGCGTTGGCGGCCACGACCGCCGCGTCGGTGGGCGCCACTTCGAGGGCCTTCTTGAGGTCGGCGCTCGACTCGTCCTTCTTGCCCAGCCCTTCGAGGTACTGCGCGCGAAGCAGGTACGCCGTGCCGTCCTCGGGGTTCGCGTCGATCATCTGGTTGACGAACCGGTCGGCCAGATCGCCGTCGCTGCGCTCGGTCCGGAGCACCGACGCGATCCGCCCGTAGACGATCGCGGCCTTCGGGGCGATCGCCTTCTCGACGTCGAACTTGTCTTCCTTCTCGTCGTACCCGACCAGCGTGTACGCGTGCTCGACCGCGCCGCGGTCCTGCACGGCGAACAGGCACTGCGACTTCATCCCTTCGAGCTCGGGGTCGCGCGGCTTTTGGTTCAGCAACTGCGCGATGTGGTCGATCGCCGGCTTGAGCTGACCGTACTTCATCAGCAGATCGACGAGGCGACGACGCAGCAGGTCGTTCTTCGGCTGCTCGCGGACCGTGTTCTCGAGCAGGCCCAAGGCGTTACCGATGTCCTGCGGCTCGACGTCCGGCTCTTCCGTCAGGTCGGCGTAGGCGTTGGCCAGCTCGGCCATCACCTTCTCGTCGTCCTTGCGCAAAGACAGGTACTGGCCCAGCAGGCGGATCCGCTCGACGCTGTCCCCCTCCTCCTTGGCCTCGGCCGCGCGCGTCAGCAACTGGTCGGCGTTGCGGCTGGCTTGGAAGCGGTACAGGCCGTAGGTCCCCCCGAGCAGGGCGATCGTCCCTACAACCAAGGTGACGAGCAGGGGGAAGTTGACGCGGTAACGCTGCATGGGACGCACCCCGGGCGAAGCGGGAGAGGATTCAGCAGAAGGGATTCGGGTAGTCGAGAGGTCCGGCCGCCGGGTGGCGATCGGGGGCCGCTCGGCCCCGTGACGGATCGGTTGAGGAAGACGGCGCCAGCCGGGAGGAAGTTCCCCCGCCGAACCCCGCCGCCCCGCGACGAATCGGTCATCCTACCGGGGGCGCAGAGGGTGTCAACGAACGCGCCCCGCGCCACAAACCCCGCTGTAACCGCAACTTCCGCAAACGGATCAGCCCCCCGCTGGTGTGGGGACTACTCCACGGTCAGCCAAACGGGGGGCGACGGCGCCCCCCCCGGCTCGGCGAACGCCTGCAAGCGAACCGGCCCGCGCCCGAGCCGCCCGGCGCCGAGCGTGAGCACCCCTGACCCCCCGTCGATCCGCCCGACCTCCCGCGATTGGTGCCGGACAACCATTAAAGTGGCCCGCGCGGCGCTCGCCGTGAGCTTCACGCGCCCCCCCACGGGCATCGTCAGCCGATCGGCCGCCAGCCGCACGCTGTCGGGGGGCCGCTCGTTGTCGGGGACCGCGGCCCCCGATTCGGCGTCGGCTTTCCCGCTCGGCTCGTCGGGCGCCGGCGCAGGGGGGACGGCCGGTACGTCGAACGACGCCAGCAGGCGGGCCTGGCTCTCGATCGGGTCGGGGTTCGCCCCCACGAGCCGCAGCTCGTGCCGGCCCGGGCCCAGGTCGGACTGCCGGATCGTAAACTGCGTGCCGGACGGTAGCCGCATCCTCAGGCGCCCGTCGAGGAACAGCTCCCAGAAGGTCGTCCCCTCGCCACGCGTCGCCGCCACGACGGGGGTGAACTGCAAGTCGTCCTCGAGCCGCTCGACGACGCTGGGGCTGAGCGCCCCGGGCTTCGGCGTGGGCCACCCGGCGGCGGTCAACTTGGGCCGCGTCGCCCACGGCTGGCAGAGCGGGTCGCCGACGATCAGCAGTTGGTACGGCGCGGTGATGCTTTGGTAGAACGCCTCGGCGAGCGACGCCCCGCGGCGGTAGTGGACCTGCAGCGACGGCAGCGGGAACTTCGCCTGGATCGCGTAGGGCTCGTCGACCGTGCCGCTGGCCCCCGCGGCCCCGGCGCGGATCAGGTCCGTGAGCGGCGTCTGCAGGGCCCCGACACGCAGGTCGCCGCCGCTGCTGGTGAGGTGCTCGCAGATCGCGCCGGGCTGGATCACCAGGCCCCCCTCGGCGAGCGGGATGTCGGCGATGCCGAGCGTCATCCCGGCGACGTCCTTGGCCCCCAGCGGCGCGTGCCCTTCGGCGACGACCGCCTTCGAGCCCAAGGCGCGCAGCCCCTGGGCGGCTCCCTCGTAGCAAGCGTGGCGCGTCGCCGAGCGGACGTCGCCGTTGCGCGAGAAGTAGAACGTGCCGGTCGGGGGCTGCCCGTCGGCGAGCGCCGCGCGTCGCAGGCACTCGATCACCTCGGCCGTCGTGTTGCCGCGCCCCGTCGTCACGCCGAGCATCGTCGAGAGCAGGTATCGGCGCCCCTTCTCGACTTCGGCCTCCTTCTCGCCGTTGGCGGCCCACGGGTAGCGGGCGCGGAAGCCGCGCGTCGGTGTTTCCCTCAGGCTCGTGCACTGCGACAGGTTCTCCGCGGCCGGGGCGGCGAACCAGTTGGCGTCGGGCGCCACCAAGATCGGCAGCTTGGCGAGCACGAGCTGATAGTAGTAGGTCGCCCCGGTGATCGACGCGACCGGCTTCAGTTGCGGCGCGAACTTGACGTCGGCCGCGAAGTCCCCCCGCAGGTCAATCTGCCACGGGAAATCGACCGAGTAGGCGACGACGTCGATCTGTAGACCGAGTTGCCGATCGGCGACCACCTTCAGAAGCGGCTGCAGGATCTGCTCGCGGAACACTTCCCCGGAGGCGATCTCGCGCGGGCCCTTGTAGTCGAGGTGGACGACGTTCGACGGCGGCAGGTCGCGCAGCCGGGCGTAGTGGTTCGCGACCTCCATCGAAGCGGGGCTGTTGGCGTTTACGACCAGCAGGACGTTCTCGGGCCCGCCACCAGCAAACGCAGCCCCCCCGAGCCCTCCGCACAGCGGCACGAGCGCGGCCACGCCGCGGAGCAGGTTTCCTAAGCCCCTCGATCGACGCCGGGGGTGATGAACGAACACTTGGCGGCCTCGACCTCGGGGGGCAATGGTGACCCCCGTTGTAGGGGCGGCGCTAGCGCCCGGCAAACGCTCCCTCTTTGAGCGAGCTGCCGGCGGGCGCTCGGCTATAGTGGACGCTCCTTGGGCGCACCAAGGTTCCCCCCCTCCTCAGGCTCGACCGCGAGATTCGTCCTATGGCCGGCTTCGGCGCCTTCTTCAGCAAGCTCCTGTCGGGGGGCAAGGTCGATGTCACCCGCCGCTACGAGGTGCTCCGCGAGGCGGTCTCGGGGACGATGTCCGACTTCAACATGGCGCGCGACCGCGAGACGGGCCAGATCGTCGGCCTAAAGGTCCTCGACAAGGCGAAGACCGAGCAACTCGAGTCCCGCTACAAAGGGCTCAACAAGCCCTCGGAGGGAGAGATCGCCACCCGCTTCGACCACCCCTACATCGTCCGCACGTTTGCCTACGGGACGACCGCCAAGAACGAGCAGTACCTCGTCATGGAGTTCCTCGACGGCCCGGGGCTCAACTCGCTGATCATCGGCCGCAGCGAGAAGCTCCGCGGCAACCGGTTGACCCTCATGCGGGAGGCGGCCGAGGCGCTGTCGGTGGTCCACCAAGCGGGGTTCATCCACCGCGACGTCTGCCCGCGCAACTTCGTCTGCACCAAGGACGCCACTTCGCTCAAGCTGATCGACTTCGGCCTCACGGTGCCGGCGGAGAAGGCGTACATGCAGCCGGGCATTCGCACGGGGACCCCCAACTACATGGCGCCCGAGATCGTGCGTCGCAGGCCGACCGACCACCGTGTCGATATCTATGCGTTCGGCGCGAGCATGTACGAGATGTTCGCCTTCGAGCTCCCCTGGATGCGCGGCGCCGACGGCCTGGCGGCCATGTCGCACGGGCAGGTCGCGGTGCCGCCGCTGAAGAACCACTACCCAACGGTCCACCCCGACATCGAAGCGGTGATCCTCAAGTGCCTGGCGTCGGAGCCGCAGAACCGCCCGCCGAGTATGGAAGCGGTGCTCAAGCCGCTAAAGCGGCTTAAGAGCGAAGACGCGTGAGCGAAGCCCATAAGGCGAGCCGCCGACGTAAGTCGTCGGAGTCGTTGTGCCGCGGTTGAGTTTGCCGTAGCACAATCACTCAGACGGCTGGCGCCGCCGACTCGCCGACGAGGTCGCGTGACGCACCCCGGGGTGCTTCGGTCCGATCTTGGTGGTCCCGGCGCACGCGCTCCCGCATTGTGCGCTTACGATGAAGAAGCTTGACGGGGCGCCGCAGTCGTCTAGGTTGGCTGCACGCAGGGAGTCGGGCCTCGTACGCAGCGCACTGACCGAGGTCGCTTCTACGAAGGGCTACCAACCGGCAAGTCGGCAAAGCCGACCCCCTGCGTCACGACCACCTGGCTCCTACTCCCGAGACGTCCGATGGTCCGCCGACCGATCCTGCGAATCCTTCTCCGATTGCTCCTCGTTACCGGCTGCGCCGCGGCGACCAGCTCTCCGGCAGCCCAGCTCTACCAACTTATCGACTACCCAGAGCTCCAGCGCGGGTACACGCTCTCCGGGACCATCGAGGTCTCCGACGACGCGGCGACCGACGGGACGCTCACCGCGGAGGAGGTCCTCGACTGGCAATGGCGGGCAGAAGGGCCTCTGGTCTACACCGGCCAGTTCCGCACGTCGCCGATCCTCGGAACGCCCACCATCGCAACCGGGATTGAAATCACTGAGCATGCGATCTACCTGCCAGCGAATGGTGCAGCGTCGCTCAATTTCCAGGAGTACACCAGCGGCGGGCGAGCTTCTACCAGAGTGAACCTGGGGTGGCAGATCTTCAACAACGGCGTATCGGCACATGGAGTCACTGGCATCCGCGAGGGCGATATCGGGTACTCTGCGTGGGCCCGTCCTCTCCCTCTAGGCAGCCGATGGCAGATAGCTGTAGCAGTTCCTGAGCCGACGACGGTGGCGCTCACGTCCCTCGCAGCGTGTTGCCTTCCAACGGGGCGTTCTCGCGGGCGGTAGCGTTGCGGGCTGTGGCCAGCAACGCAGTCACGGCTCGTGGGCGAGCCGGCGGAGTTGTTGCGCCGTTTGTCCGCGCCCCCCCGCCGGCGACTTGCGTCGGCCGGCTCGCCGGGAACCCCCGAGATCGGCCCTTGCGAGCCGTCGCCGCGGGCTTTACTTTATGGGGCTCGGTTTACCCTCGGCTCCCTACGAAGCTGGCCTCGCCGCCCCCCAACGGGTCGGCCGGCGGCGCCCCGCGAGAGACCACGATGACCATCGACAAATCGCTCAAGGTGAAGGCCGGCGCCGTCTCGAACCGCAGCGTGTTGACGCGCGTCGAGCGGATCGAGAAGCTGCGCGAAGCGGCCCGCTGGAGCCCCGAGGAGAACTCTCCGCTGGGCCTCCCCAAGGTCCGCGTCCGCAAGCTGCAGATGAAGAAGAAAAAGAAGAAGACCAAGGAAGACGACAAGTAGGTCGGCCCTGCGATCTCCTCTTCTCACGCCGGCCGCGTCCTTCTTGTGGCCCCGGCTGCGAGGTTTGCGCTTAGCGTTTACGCCCCGGCGAGCGTCGTCGGTCGCTTGCGCATCGACGCGTTGACGCGTTCTTCAAGGCGATCCCACGACAGCGCTCGATCTCCGCTCGGGTCGTCGCGTCGATTCGCGACGCCACGGCGCACGAGCTCCCACGCCAAGTCGGTCGAAGGGGACCGCGGCAACGCCGCGAGCTCGGCCGGCGCTAGGCCGCCGCGATAGAGGTCGAGGAACTCGCGCTCGCGTTCGATCGACTCGAGTTCGTCGATCAGCTTCGTGAGCTCGTCGATCGCGAATCGGTCGGCCTCCGCCGCGCGGCGGTTAAGCCCCTTGAGCGCGTCGTTGTACGCCCGCACGGTGGCTGCCAGCTCGACCAGGTTGACCGAGACCGCGTCGGCGCGGAACGTCGGCCGCAGCACGCGACGGGACGCGGCGCCACGCTCGTCGGGTGGGGCGTCGTCGCCGAACGGGTCGGTCCACTCCAGCGGCGCCGCCGACGGGTGCTTCGACCATCTGCTGCGGGGGGGCTCGGCGACGCGCGGGGGCCCGGCTGCCGCGGGCGTCGCGGCTTCGCTCGTGACGATTGGGTCCGTGACGCCGGGGTTCGCGACAACGGGGCCCCGAGTCGGGAACGCCGGGCTCACCTTCAGCCGCGACTCGGTGGTCGGCGCCGTCGGCGATCGCTGGTCGAGCGGCCGGACCGTGACGATCGCCTCGCGCGGCGCGGCGCTGACGTACTCGGGGGCCGCCGGCACGCGGCCGTTGCCCCCCGGCATCTGCGCGTCGAGCGCCACCGTGAGCCAGGCGTCGAAGGCTTGCTGGGCTTCCGGCGAGGCCCCCCCGACCGCGTTCCACGAGTCGAGCACGCGGGCGATCTCGCCACGCACGTCGGCGCGGCGCGCTTCGTCCCCGGCGTAGCGGAGGCTCACCTGCTGGGCCAGCGCATCGACGCGGTCTTGAAGCGACGCGGCGCCGGCGAGCGGCGGCGCGAGCTGGGCCGCGAGCAGGGCGAGAGCGAACAGGGGCCGCAAGACGCCGACCATCGTGGAGACCAAGGGGGGCGGGGGTTCCGTCGTGCCCGCCGTCGCAAGCCGCCCGACTAGCGGGCGCGCGGCGGGCGTGGAAACATAGGTCGGCGCCACAGCCCGTCAAATCGCGCGAGTCGATATTGCCCCACGATTCACGCTCGACCTTTGGCGTTGTGACGGTCGTGACGGTGGCGATGGTCGCCAGCGCTGTTCCCCTCGCGCTGCGGGGCGACTCGATCGACGGCTGGGTCGCAAGGCTCGACCCCCGCGCGCTGTCGCCGGCCGGTACGCTCGCGCCCGCAGAAAGCGTTCTGGCGTGCGCCGCCCAGCAGAGACGACTGGGGCTCTCAATCGGTACGGCGTTTTTGCCGGCCGTAGCCCCCGGATGCCTGCGCTTCGCTTGGATTCGCGCGGCTGCCCCGGTGATTCGGAAAACCGCCAGTAATCGACTTCGACGCCGCTAAGATGGCAGCGACGCAGCGGAACACGTCCTACTTGGACGTTCTGCGAGTTCGGCATGCCGCGATCGCGCGGTCCTCAAAGCGAAATCGTGGCGCGCCCACGGTTCTGATCGCCGATACGAACCTTGTCACTCCAGCGACGAGTCCTACAGTTCCCGATTGATAACAAAAACGGTCCAGCGGCGTTGCGGGCAGGGCAATGCCGGGACACGAGTCGTCGGGCGGAGCGGTACGTTCTCACCTACCGCGGTGGGATCGATCTACTTCGCGCTTTGTACTCGTACCCTCCTGAGGGTTCGGCTGTACCGAACTCGCGCCCGCACTCTGCGCCTCGGTCGAGGTTCTTGGTGCGCGTATGACAACGTCTCATCTTGCGAATCACAACGCCAACGGGCCGATCGGTCTCGCGGTCCTGATCCGACTTGACGACCCCAGCCGATCGATTTGGACCGCAGCGGCTGAGTCGGTCGGCGCAGCACCGGTGATCGTTGTGCGGGTCGATGAGGCGCGCGTCTACGCCGAAGGACCGCGCAGCACATGCGTGCTGGCGCCGGTTTCCGAGCTGGCGATTGATCCCTCGCTCGCACCGCTGGTCGATCCGGCTGACATCGCGTTTCGCCGCACCGTGGTGATCGCCCTCGCCGTGACTCCCGACGCCTCGTGTGCCGTGTCGCGGGTCGCCTTCGCCGCCGCCGCGCTCGCCCCGACTAACGAGATGGCGGCTCGCGTGTTGCTCGCCGGGCTCGCCGAGGCCGAGCGGCGCCGCGCCGATTGGGACCTTGTTGAGGACTACCACCGGCGTCACGCGAGCCTGACCGCAGACGAGCTGGTGGTGCACGACGCGGTCTGCCACGGGAAGCTCAACAAGCAGATCGCCCGCGAGCTCGGCGTGAGCATCCGCACGGTCGAGCAACGCCGGCGGCGCGTTTTCGCGAAGATGGGGGTTCCCTCGGCGGTTCCGCTCGTCGATCGGATGGCGACCGTGCGGACACTCGAACGTTGCATTGACCGTCACGACTCGACGACCACCCCCATCGGCCCGGCAGCGCCGCACCTGATGCGCAAGGCGCCCGCTAGCGTGGACTGGCCCGTGTCGTATCCGTCGGCAAGCTCGTCGACCGAGAGCCCCTCGGCCGGCGTGCGCTGACCCAGCCAGAGCGGGCCTTAGAACAATCGCCGCTGCGCGTCGAGTCGCGGCGGCCGGAACGCCGCGCTGGACAACGGCTGGGGCGCACGGTTCAGCCCGTTGCGATGGGCGAAGACACGAAACGTCCTGGCGATCTGCGCCGCGTAAGGACCAACGCCGCTCATCCGCTCGCCGAAGCGCGAGCTGCTCAGCCCCCCTTCGCGCACACCCCGCAGCAGGGTGGCTACGCGCGTGGCGCGGCGTGGCTCGCAGCGGGCTAGCCACTCGAGGAACACCTCGCGCACCGAACCCGGCAGCCGCAGCAGCGTGTAACTCGCCGACGAGGCCCCGGCTTCGCGCGCCGCGGCGAGGATCGCCGGCAGCTCGTGGTCGTTGAGCCCCGGGATCACCGGCGCCGCCACGACGTGCACCGGGACGCCCCCCTCGACGAGCTCGGCCACGGCGCGCAACCGGGCCGACGGCGTGCTGGTGCGCGGCTCCATCCGCCGCGCAAGCCCCTCGTCGAGCGTCGTGATCGAGAGCGCGACCGCCGCGGCGCTCCGTTCTGCAAGCGACGCCAGCAGGTCCTTGTCGCGCGTCACCAGGGCGTTCTTGGTGACGATCCCCACCGGCTGGCCGCACTCCTCGGCGACCTCGAGACACGCGCGGGTAACGCGGTGCTCGCGCTCGGCCGGCTGGTAGCAGTCGGTGACCCCCGAGAAGACGATCGGCTCGCCGTTCCACGCCGGGCGCGCCAGCCACTTCCGCAGCAGTAGCGCGGCGTTGTGCTTGACGAGGACCTGCGTCTCGAACCCCAGCCCCGCGTCGAGGCCCAGGTACTCGTGCGTCGGCCGCGCGTAGCAGTACGCGCAGCCGTGCTCGCAGCCCCGGTAGGGGTTCACGCTCCAGCGGAAGGGGATGTCCGGGCTCTCGTTGCGGCTCACGATCGACTGCGACTCGTCGGAGTAGAACCGCGTGCGGAGTTTCACCGGCTCGGCCGGCGCCTGCGCCTCGTCCGCCGTGTGCTGCACCGACAGGTGGGGGTTCGGCGGTCGAATCCCGGCGCCACGACCGCTCGGCGCCGGTTGGCAATCGACCATCGGCGGCCCTTCCGCTGCGCTCGCCTCGAACAGTGCTGGCATCGCAACTCTCCGTCGGCCCGGGACGCGAAGCGCACGGCCGGGGGAACGCCCCCGCCGGCAGTAGTGTTACTTTGTACACATCGCCACACGCCGAGGCAACTATTTCTTGGTGGTTTCGTCGAGAGGCGCCCGGAGTTGGCGCCAGCGAACCCCCTCGAAGCAGCCGATGATCGCCGCGGGCGCGGGCTAGTCGGCTTCGCCGGCGCGGCGCGCCAGCGCTGGCAGCCGCGCGCGGAGGTCCGCTTCGGGGAAGTACGCGAACGAGACCTCGCGCGAAGCAACGACCGCGGCGGCGTTCGCGTCGCGCGCGAGGGCGCCGAGCTCCCCTTCGAGACGCGCGCGCTCGGCGGCGAGCCCGGCGGCGAGCGCGCGATTGACGCGGTCGATCGCGTGACGGCGCTCGGCCCCCGCACCGCGCGGTGGCGTCTGCCCGACGAAGCGCTGCTTCTCGGCGATCAGCTCGACGACACTCGGGCTCGCCGCGACGGCGAACCGCTCGGGGTGGTAGCGCATCGCGCGGAGCTTCGCAGTCGCCTCGGCGATCCCGCCGCCAGGTGGCGCGGCGGTCGCGATCGGCAGCCGCAGCGTGGCGGTGAGCGTCGCGTGCGCCGGGGGTGCGAATCCGAAGAACCGCTCGGCGAGGAGGTCGGTCACCTCGTCGTACTTCGCCCCGCCGATGCCGTGCAGGAACAGGTCGGCGAGCACGAGCCGCGCGTAGAGCGTCGTCGTCAGCGCGCGGCTGCGGAGCTTCACGCCGCGGCAGCGCAGCGCGGCGAGTTGATCGATCGCGCTCGTCGGGTCGCTCGAGAGGCTTGCTCGCCAGTCGGCGCCGTCGCTGAGCTCGATCGTCGCGCCGACGCGTCGCGCCCACAGAGCTCGTCGCACGGGGGCTGACGCGCTCCACACCCACAGCGCGCACTCGACCCAGCCGTCGCGCTGGTGGAGGTCGGGGACCGGCTGCGCTGCTGTGCGGATGCGGTGCGCTCGGCGGTAGTCGGCCAGCGCAGTGTTGTAAGCCGTGCGAAACACGTCCGCGCGCGAAACGAGCTCCAGCACGAAGCGGCCGAACTCCGGGGCATCGCACACGTCGGCCAGCGGCAGCTCGAGGGTTCGACTCCCCCAGCGCGTCTCGAGCATGTGCCGCGCCTCGCTCACCGCGCGGCCGAGCACTCCGTGGCGACCGGCCGCGTCGAGAGCAGCCGGCCACATCACCGCGGCGAGCGGCTCGAGGCCGAGCGTCGCCGCGCTCTGGGCGAGCCGCGCGGGGAACGACTCGAACAGCGTCGGGTCGAGCACGCGGCGCTCTTCGTGCGGCGTCGCCGCGCCGAGCGCGTCGTAGGCGACCGTGTCCCACCGCGGCGAGTCACGCGGACCGGCGGGCACGCGAATCGACGCGCCGCGGCACAGGTCGCTGTCGATCAGCAAGTGGAGCGCCGCGGCGCCCGAGCGCCGCGCGATCTGGTCGAGCGCGAAGTTCTTGAACCACACGCCCGGGTGGAACAGCTCGGGCTGGTGCCCGGAGACGACCAGCGGGGCGCCCGCCGGGAACGTGGGAGTCAGGTCACCGAGGTACGCGGCCGTGTAGCGGGTGGCGTCGGCGACGAGTCGCGCGCGGGCCGCGGCCGCGACCTCGCCGAGCGGCAAGCCGCCGAGGGTGATCTCCGGTAGCGCCGCGCGGTTCGTCTCGACGAGCCGCAGCAGGTCGATGGGCGTGGGTTCGACGAGGGTCCCCCCGTCGTGGCTCGGCGCTCGGTGGCGCGCGGGGGGGCGAGGGGCGGGGTCACGCTGACGAGCAGGCATCCGCGGAGCCTCACCCCTCGCCCGTGGCGCAGCACGCCGCGGCGGCGCACGCCTCGCGATCGGGCGGATCGAGCGTCGCGGCGACGGCGCGATCGATCACTTCGCGGTAGTGCGCCAGACGGCGCGCGGCGTCGTCGAGCGCGCCGCCGAAGCTCCGCTGCTCGTCCAGGTAAATCAACGGAACGGCGACCTCGCGCACGCGCAGGCCGTGGTGCGCCGCCTGCACCCACCACTCCAGCGGCATCGCGTACCCGGTCTCGGTGATTCTCAGCGGCTCGAGGGCCGCCACGCGGTACGCCTTGAACCCACAAAACGCGTCGGTGAGCGCCAGGCCGAGCCGTTCGTTCAGCTCGGCCGTGATCGTGTGGTTGATGCGCCGACGATCGGCCGGCGCCGTGCCGGTCGGGTCGAGCGCCAGGTCGAGGTAGCGGCTGCCAGAGGCGACGTCCCACCCCTGGACCGCCGCGGCCAGCTCGCGGACCCGCTGCGGCTCGTGCTGGCCGTCGCAGTCGATCGTCACGAGGGTGTCGTAGCCGTGCTTCTGGGCGTAACAGAAGGCGGTCCGCAACGCGGCGCCGTAGCCTCGATTGGGGCTGTGCGTGACGACCTTCACGTCGCCGCGCGCCGCGAGCAGCGCCGGCGTGTCGTCGGTCGATCCGTCGTCCACCACCAGCACGTCGTCCGCGTGCTGCACCACCTCGTCGAGTACCCGCGTGAGGTGCGCCGCCTCGTTGTAAACGGGGAGCGCCGTCAGCAACCGGGGCTTGGACAGCAGCATGGCGGCCTCGGGCGTGGCGTGGCGAGCACGCGGGAGCTGGGAGGGACGGGCGTCGGGGGCGCCACGGACTGGCGATTCTAGGCAGCGGAGAGCCCGGAGCAAACAAGCCCGCGGTCCGCCGCACGCCGATTTTGGCGTCGCTTCCGTACCTACGGGGTCAGGCTTCGAGGGGTTCGCCCTCGTCGCGGCTCGCCCAAACGGAAACGCCAGCGAGGTCGGCCGCGAGGCGCTCGGCGAGGGACTCCATCGCGAACCGTTCGCTGGCGTGGTGCCCAACGAGAATCAGCGAGACTCCCAGCGCTTCGGCCCGCAAGCAGTCGTGAAGCGTCGCCTCGCCCGCGACGAAGCCGTCGCAGCCGGCCGACGAGGCGGCCCCCAGCATCGACGCCCCGCTGCCGCAGGCGACAGCGACTCTCGTCAGCGGTCGGTCGATCGGTGGTTCTCCCTGCGGGCCCGTGGCGCGACCCCAACGCACGAGCGGCGGCGTGGCGCCAGGACTCGTTAGGAACTCCCGGCAGCGCGCGACCAGCGCGCCGACCGTCGTCCCCGCCGGGGGCCTCCCGACGCGCCCGGCGCCGAGCCTCCCCCAACCCGCGGCGACCGCGGCAGCCGACGCGGGGACCAGCGGCGTAAGGCCCTCGAGCCCGATCCCCGCGGCCAGTTGATCGTTGATCCCCCCCTCGGCCGAGTCGTACGCCGTGTGTGCGCTGTAAAGCGCTACGCCGGCCCGCGCGAGGCGCCAGACCAGCCCGCCATCGACACGGTCGGTCGAGACCCGATCGAGCGGCCGGAACGGCAGCGGGTGGTGGGAGACGACGAGCTCGGCGCCTCCCCGCGTCGCCTCCTCGACGACTCGCGCGGTGACCGTCAGGCAGGTCACGACCCGCGTCAGCGCGCCCGACGGGTCGCCGACCAAGAGCCCGACGTTGTCCCAGTCCTCGGCCAGCTCGAGCGGGGCGACGCGTTGAAGCAGGCTCGCGGCGTCGGCGATCGTGGGCATGGCGGGGCGAGCTGGGCTGCGGAGGGGGGACACTCCTCACGAGGGTACCGCTCGGCCACGCCGACGCGAGCCTCCCCCCGCGGCGTCACACGCCGGCGGTCGTGTTCGGCTCGGGGGGGGTGTTGTTGGTCACCGGGGACGCCCCCTTCCTGTTCTTGGCAGCGGTCTTGCGGAGCTCCTCGAGCGACGGCACCACAAAGCGGTGGATCAGCACGCGGCGCCCTTCGAGTTCCTCGATCTTGAGCTTCAGCTCGGTCCCGATCATCGCCGAGCCGTCCTGGTAGACGTAAGTCTGCTTGTCGATGTCGGCGCCGAGCTGGAACACCTGCGCGCGCTTGCGGTGGTTGCCCACGGCGTAGAGCTGGCAGCGGAAGTCGGCCGGAGGGCCGGACAGGGCGCGGAGCCGCTGGTGGACGAGCAATCGCCCCTCTTCGTCCAGCTCGGCCTCGACACGCAGGTCGAGGTCCCCTTGGCCGACGCTCAACGTGCGCCACACGCTGAAGCGGTACTCTCTGTCGGCGCCAACAACGAAATCGACGCGCACCGGCTGGTCGCCGAAACTCGCGTTGTTGAGCGTCGCTTCGAAGGCCGCTCCGTGTGCTTCGCCGGGGCGGAGCTTCCAGCGAAACGTGCGCGGCTCGAGGCGCCACTCGTCGCTATCGGCCCCCGTGACGGCGTCGGAGAGCTCGGCGAAGCGGTTGGGGATGAAGACCTGCGCCGTCCCCGAGACCCCCTGGCCGAACGTGTTGGTGAACTGCACCTTGTTGGCGTGTGCGACTCCGAACACGCTGGGGACCGTGCTTTCCTCGAACGCTACCGTCATCCGCCACGCGGTGATGGCGTCGTGGAGGCCGACCACGAACTGCGGCATGCGACCGACGTCGATCGATTGCAGCCCGTTGGCGTCGCGGGGCTCGGCTGTTTTTCCCCAGACGTTGACCACGCGGACGTGGTCCCCGAGGTAAAGCCGTTCGACGCGCGGGTCGTCGTTCCAAAGGACCATCACGACTTGCCCGTCGGCGCGTTTGAACAGCCAGTTCTTGCTGCCGCCGGGGAGGGTCATCTGCCCCAGGTACCGCGCCCCTCCCAGGAGGCGGGCGCAAGTCCGCCACGGGAGCAGCAGCTCGCCCGGCGAGCCATCGACGTTCATTACTCCGCACCGCCCGGCGGTGGGGTCGGCGACGCCTGAGAAGGGGTCGGCGACGAAGATCGCGTTCACGCCGTGCACCTTCGCGACGACGATCTGCTCGACGAAGTCACGCACGCGGCTTTGGTGGCGCTCGAGTTCGTCGAGCGCGCCGTCCGAGGCGCCGTCGGGATTATCGGGAGGCTCGACGAACACCCAGCGCTCGCTCGAGGGGGCCGGCGACTGCGTCAGGTGCTTGTCGAGCTGCGCGGCGGTGAGGCCACGCTTGGCCGACATCTGCTCGAAGTCCCAGCTCGGGCGCTCGTCCCACTCGACGGCGTGGTCCCAGCGCCAGCCGATCCCCAGGCGCACGTCCTGCCCGAAGCGGAACATCGCGTTGCGGACCTGTTGCATCCGCTCGACCAGGTTCGCGTAGCCGACGAAGCTCGTGTCGTAGTCGCGGCCCAATTGCCAGTAGTGGATCCGCAGCGAAAGTTTTGTGATGATGTGCTCGATCATCGGTTGCCAATGCTCTTCGCCCGCCGAGATCAGGCCCTCGATCGGCGCCGTGCCGCGCGTCACCAACGGGTTCTCCTCGAGCTCCGTGGGGTCTTGCAGCACGCCAACCGCCTCGATGTCGCGCGCGGCGAGCTGCTCGGCGAAGCGCACGATGTCGTCGCCTCGCTTCTCGTCCTCGGGGCGGTACCAGACGGGGAGCTTCACGAGGCTCACGCCCGCGAGGGGCAACAGGTCCTGCAGCGTCGCGAAGCTGAGCGGTTTGTCGGAGTCGGGGAGCGTCCAGCCGAACTCGCCACGTTCCCCCTTCGCGAGGCCCTCGGGGACGACGGCGATCGTCACCGCCTGCTCGCTCAGCAGTTTCCCGGTCTCGCCGCTGCGCATGTGGACGCGGATGCGATAGAAGCCGTGGTCGCGGATCGGGGGCTTCCACTCGATCTCTCCCTCGTAGCCCGTGTCGCTGTTGGCGAGGCCGTCGAGGACCTCCGAAGCACTCGACTTGGACTCGCTGATGACGCGGCCTTCGAGGTTCTGCACCCCCGACTCGCCGATCGACTTGTTCGTCGCGTCGAGCAGTTGGAAGCGGACCTCGGGGTTCCGTTCGAGGATCCCCGAAAGCTCGCAGGTGACGCGGACGTCGCGCGGGTCGCTGTAGACGTTGTACGCGCTGCCGGTGCGGATCCGCACGCTCGGCAGACGGAACAGGCGCAGGTCGGCGACCGACACGGCGGCGGCGAGGTCGCTGCGCGGGCCACGATCAAAATCGACGTGCAGCACCATCCGCTCGATCGAGGGGTCGCGCGGCTGGTGGTTCTTCATCGAGAGGGCGATCCACTTGCCCCCCGTGTCGATCGTGCTCGTCTGCTCGACCTGCCGAGGCCGCCCGCGCCCGTCCTGGAACTCCATCGTCAGCCGCGCCTTCCCGACCTCGATCCCCTCGGTCTTGACCCGCAGGTCGAGCGTGTAACTGAACTTGGGGACGACGTAGATCGGCGGGCTCGACAACCGCGCCGACGCCCCGTTGGGCCTGACCACGAGGCAGCGGCCCGACTCCGGCTCGTCGGAGTCCTCAATCGCGACGTTGACGTAGTGCGGACGAACGTCGTCCTCGACCTTGGTCCAACGATCGGGCCGATTGTCGTAGTTCACGTCCCAGTCGTCGCCGAACCGGCAGGCCCAGACCTCGACGTTGTCCCCCGCGAACGTTTGCGAATCCCGCCCCGAATCGCCGGCAAGCGCCGGGCGCGCGCCGACAAGGCACACGACCTGGCAAGCCGCCACGGCGAGGGCGATCGGACGGATCAGGCGACAAACGGGGACCAAGGGCACTGGCGGCGCGAGCGTTCGAGGGGAATGCTGGTGGAAGGGAATCCTCACTCTCGGGGCAACTCTACGGCGCATCCGCGGCGCGCGCCACGCTGCGCCCGCAGAACCGCCGCAACCCGCAAAACCGTCGATCGCCTTGCCCGAGATCCCCATCGCCGTGCAGACCCGCTCGCTCCGCCTGCCGCTGCGCGAGGCGCTGGCGACCGCTGCGCGGCTTGGCGCCAGCGGGGTCGAGATCGACGCCCGCAACGAGCTGCGCGTCGCGGATTTCTCGCAGACGGCCTTGCGCCAGCTCCGCAAGTTGCTCGACGACCTCGGACTGCGCGTCGCGTCGGTCGCATTCCCCACGCGCCGCACGCTCGCCGACACCGAGGACCTCGAGCGCCGCGTCCTGGCGATCCGCGAAGCGATGACCTTCGCGTACAAGATCGGCGCCCGGGTGCTCGCTCACCCGATGCCCGACTTGCCCCCACTGGACTCCGAGGCCGAGCCCTCGGGAGCGTCGAAAACCTTCGTCGAGTCGCTCTCGCTACTGGCCGACCACGGCGATCGGGCCGGGGCGCGCGTCGCGCTCGCCTCGGGTGCCGACCCGGCCGCGCAGCGCGCGCTGCTCGACAGCCTGCCAGACGGAACGGTCGGCGTGGCGCTGCACCCGGGGGCGCTCGTCGGGCGAGGCCACGACCCGGCGGCCGCCGCCGGCCTGCTGGGGGACCGCGTCCTGCTGGCGTACGCGGCCGACGCCACCTGCGAAGGGGGCGCCGCCGCGCTCCGCGGCGTCGAGACGCAGCTGGGGCGCGGCGACGTCGACCTGCCGGCCGTCGCCGCGCGGCTCGAAGAGCACGGCTACCGCGGCTGGTTCGTCGCCGAACGCCGCGAGGGCCCTTCGCCGGCCGAGGACCTGGGCGACTCGGTGGCTTACCTGAACGCGTTGTGACGCGGTCGGGAGTACAATCCAGGGTCGCGTCGAACCCTTGGAGAACCCGATATGAGCGCAACCGAGATGGGGCGTGTGCTGACCGCCGTGCGGATCGAGAACCTCAAGGACCTGTGGGCCACGGAGCGCGGCTTGATCGCGCCCGACAAGGTGCGCGCGATTGAAATCGACGACGCGCTCGTCGATTCCGGGGCGACGTTGCTGTCGGTCCCGACCCGCCTGGTCCGCGAGCTAGGGCTCGATCGAGTCTCCTCGAAGCGGGTGTCGAACAGCATCGGTCCCGGCGCGGCGGACATTTACTCCGCGGTCAGGCTCACGATCCAGGGGCGCTCATGCACGATGGACGTCTTGGAGGTCCCCGACGGCGTGCCGGTGCTGGTCGGTCAACTGCCGCTCGAGCACCTCGACTTCGTGATCGACATGCGCAACCACTCGCTGATCGGCAACCCCGCCCACGGCGGAGAGCACGTGTACGAGTTGCTGTGACGCGTCCTGGCGGACCAACTCTGTGCTCGTAAACTCAGTGCTTGTAGACCTTGTGCTGAGGGCGACCGGCGAGGATCTCTTCCTTGCCCCACGTGGTGACGTCGCGGAAGGCCGGGCTCGAGATGAACTCGCGGAACGCTTGCTCGTCGTTCCACTCGCTGGTGATCAGGTACGACGCGTCGTTGGTCGTGTCGCGCCACAGCGTGCTGTGCGTGTGCCCCGGCGCCGCCCGCAGCGCGCCGATCACCCCCGCGAACTTTTCTTCGAACAACTGCTGCTTGCCTGGCAGCGTGACGTAGTTCATGCCGACCGTGACCATCGCGTCCCTCGCGTTGTAGGTGGAGTTTGGAGGGGCGTATCGTACCCGCTAACGCGGGGCGTCGTCACCCGACGGCGCCATCGCCAGCTTCCGCAGCGAGTCGAGGGCGTGCAGCACGTCGTCGCGCGAGACCTGGCCCCAGCCGGTCAACTTGTGGCTGAGGATCGCGAGCTTGAAGTGCTCGAACGCTTCGGCGAGGTCGTCGGGGAGCTCGGCGAGGTTCGCGAACGGGCGGTCGCGCTGCGGCGCGGGGTCGCCACTGCTCGGCTGGTCTTCCCAAGGGGCCGTTTCCCCTGAGGCAGTCGAGCTCGACTCCGACGAGTCGTCGCGCTCATCGCGCTCGTCGTCGCCGTCGGCCGCGGCGCGCTCCTGCTGAGCAGGCGCCGTTTCGCGGTCGGCGATCGCCGCGTAGGCGTCCTCATCGATTTCGCCCTGGTAGACCCCCGCTTCGTCGCTCGCGGGCTCAAGTCCGTCGGGAGCGCCGACGGCTTCCCAGCGGGCGGAGCGCATCTGCGACACGCTCCACGCGTTGCCGATCGCCCCCTCGAGCCACATCTCGGCGTCCTGCCAGTCGAGCGACGCCTGGAAATGGCTCCAGTAGAGGCCCGGGTACTCCTCGCGCACGGCGCCGAACTTTTGATGGACGCGCCGCAGGCGGCCGACGTGCTGGCTCGACACGCCTCCCACGAGCTGCGCCCACGCCTCGTCCGAGTGCTGCGTGACCTCGGCGCCGGAACGCTCGAGCGCCGCCCGCCAGTCGGCGATGATCCGCCCCTTCTCCCAGTTGGTCGAACTGACGAGCTTGTTCCAACGCCCCAGGAACTGCTCGCTCGAAGCGATCGTCGATTCGGCAAGCGGCGCCGTCGGCGCGCCAACCGGCGCGGCGACGCGGTCCTCGACCGCCGTATCGACCGGTGTGTCAGCAAACGCGGTGTCGGCGTCGGGTGGTTGCTTCGGCATTTGGGGGGGCGGCACGAGGGCTGCGGGGTCAACTCCGACCCCGTGGGGGGAGGATTCTAAAGCCCCCGCCGCGCTCGCCGCCAGCACCTTCCGCCCCGCGACGACGCGAATGTCGAGGCGGCCCGAAGCGCAACCGCGCTACGCGTTGCCGCCTGTTCCCAGCGCACAGCGCGGAGCAACCGACAAGTTTCCCCCCGTCGCAAAACGCCCCGCGGGCGCTCAGCCTTGCGGCGCCGTCACTTCCGAGACAAACCCCCCTTTGTGCGAGCCGTCGCAGAACGGGGCGTTCTTCGACTGGCCACAGCGGCAGAGCGCGTAGGCCCCCTTCGCCGGGTCGAGCGGAAAGGCGTTCCCGTCGGCGTCGGTGAGGCTGAACGGGCCCTCTACCAAGTAGGGCCCGTCTTTGCGGACCTTGATCGTCACATCAGCCATGGTGCAGCTTTCGGAGAGAGATCGGAGGGCGCGGTGGCGTCGATGCCATGCTGCCCCCGCCGTCCCTCGATTGTGACGCCCTACGCCGCTACGACAACCGACCACCTCACTGCTGCGGTCGGACTCGCAGGACGAAGACCACCGGCGCGGGGCCTGTGACGCCCGCGGGCGCGGCACGCACGACGTTCGCAGGAGGGGCGTTCTGTGGCGCAGTCTGTCTGACGCCGGGGGTGAACCGCAGTTGGATGCGGATCGCCTGCCCCACCGGGAAGCCGGCCGGCGCCGGGGTCGCGCCGATCGGCACGCCAACCCCCCGAGCCCCCACCGCAGAAGGCCCGGCGGCGTCGCTCGCGTAGTCGAGCGAACGATCCGCTTCGACGCGGAACACCTGGTCGTCGCGCTCGAGCTCCGAGAGGACCTCCCGCATCCGCGGGGCTTCGGCGCTGACCATCACCAATTGGTCGTCGTCGGCCTCCGGCGACGCGACCGGTTCGACGAACCGCCCGAGCTCGGTCGGCATCGGCTGCGCGCCGCTGGCGGCGAGCGCGATCCCGTGTTGCTTGAGGGCCCGCTCGAGCGCCTGCCGCCCCTCGGGGGTGACGTCGAGCCGCACCACACGCAGGCCCGGCACCGCCTCCTGCATCTGCGCGAGCCCTTGCTCGAGCCGCGACGTCGGTCGGTCGGTGCGACCAAAGAACCCGATCATGATCGCGGCGGCCGCGGCGACGCCGGCCCACACCCACGAGCGCGCGCTGCGCCCGAACGGCAGGCCAAAGTCCCCGGTCGGCTCGAGCGGCCGCGAGTCGCGCTCGGCGGCGCGGCGGCGACTGGCTTCGGCGAGCACCGCGGCGGAGAGGTCCGTCGAGATTCGCGTCAGCGGCTCGGCGCGGCACAGCTCGACGACGCCGGTGAGCGATTCGAGCAGCCGCCGCGCGGTCGGGTCGCTGCGCAGTCGTTCTTCGACCGCGGCGCGCTCCGCCGGCGTCACCTCGCCATCGAGGTAAGCGCTCAGCAGCTCGTCTGGGTTGAGCTGGCTAGCGTTGAACTGGCCAGGGTTGAGCTGGTCTTGGTCGTTGCCAAAGGCGTGGTTCGCCATGAGGCGCCTTTCGGGCGATCCGCTGTCGGCCACGGGCCTTCGGCGGGACAAACGGGTGTCGTCACGGAATCGATTCGCCCCTCACTCGGCGTCGTCGCCGAGCGTGGGGGCGAGCAGCTCCCTCAGTTGCAGCCGCGCGCGGAACAGCCGGCTCCGCACGGTGCCAATCGGCACGCCGAGCGTGTCGGCGATCTCTTGGTAGTCGAACCCCTCGAACTCGCGCAGCACCAGCACTTGGCGGTGGTCGTCGGCCAGCTCGGCGATCGCCGCGTGCAGCAGCTCGCGACGCTCCTGGGCCTCGGCGTGACGCCCCGGTGCGGGGCCCGCGCAAACGGCTTCAGGCCCCCCCGCCTCTTGCACCGCGCTGAGCGACACCCGCGGGCGACGCTTGCGGCTCTTGCTGACGGCCAGGTTGAACGCGATCCGGTAAAGCCAGGTGTAAAACCGGGCCGACCGTTGGAACGTTTCGAGTTTCAGCAGCGCTTGCACGAACGCCTCTTGGGCGACGTCCTCGGCCTCTTCGGCGCTTCCGGTGAGCCGCGCGAGGGTCGATCGCAAGCGGTCTTGGTGTTTGGTAACGAGGTCGCCGAACGCCCGATCTTGGCCCGCCAGCGTGGCGGCGATCAGCCGGTCGTCCTCGGCGCGATCGACCTGTACGGCGGTGGACTCTTCGCTCGGGCCTTCCTGGACGGGATCCCCGTCCGCCGTGCCGACCGGCGCAATCCGCAGCTTCGGCGCAGCGGCCAGCGTGGCGGGCATCGTCGGGTCGTCGCGAGGATCGGGGGGGGTCAAATCAGGGCCGGCCATCGACGCAAGGATCGGGGGCCGGCAGTGAGACGCCCCCCCCGCGAAGGCGGTTCCCGACCGCGGTCACGAAATCCGTGAACCGGGGCCGGCGGGCCCAACGAGCCCCCCTCGCCGCCGGTTAAGCTTACCCCGATCGGCCCACCGGGGCCGACGCCAACCCCCGAAGGCCTCCCCTACGCCGTGCCCGACCCGCTCGCCTGGATCGACGACGAGCTCGAGCGCCTGGGGCGCGAGGGGTTGCTGCGCGAGCGCCGCGTCGGCCTGGGGCTCGATCCTCGGGCTCCCGCCGGCGACCTCCGCGAGCGACCACCGCTCGTCAACTTCGGGTCGAACGACTACCTGGGCCTGGCGCGGGACCCCCGGCTTGCGGCCGCGGCGGCCGCCGCCGCGGCTGGCGGCTGGGGAGCCGGGGCGAGCCCCGTCGTCGGCGGCAGGTCCCCGCACCACGCCGAGCTCGAACGCCGCCTCGCCGAGTTCGAGGGGCAGCCCAGCGCGCTGGTGTTCCCCAGCGGTTTCGCCGCGAACGCCGGGGTCGTGCCGGCGCTGGTTGACCAGGGGGACGCGATCTACGCGGACGCCAAGAATCACGCCAGCCTGATCGACGGCTGCCGGCTGTCGCGGGCCAATCGCTACGTCTACCCGCATGCCGACGCCGCGGCGCTCGGCCGCATGCTCGCCGGGGGGCAGCAGTACCGCCGGCGGCTGATCGTCACGGACACGCTCTTCAGCATGGACGGCGACGTCGCCCCGCTGGTTGAACTGGCCGAGCTCGCCGAGCGCCACGGCGCGATGCTGCTGGTCGATGAGGCCCACGCCACTGGGGTCTGGGGCCCCACCGGCCGCGGCGCGGTCGAGCTCGCGGCAGCCCGCGACCCGCGTGTCGAGCGACTCGTCTCGGTGCGCGTTGGCACGCTCAGCAAGGCGTTCGGCGCCTCGGGGGGGTTCGTCAGCGGGAGCGAAGCGCTCATCCGCTGGCTCGTAAACCGCGCGAGGCCGTACGTCTTCTCGACAGCTTCTCCACCGGCGGCGGCGGCGGCGGCGCTGGCGGGGCTCGAGGCGGCGCGGGCCGAGCCGTGGCGTCGGGCGCGGGTGATCGCGCTCGCCGAGCGAGTCCAGGCTGCCCTAACCGAAGCGGGCTGGGACACGGGGCACTCGACCACGCAGGTCGTCCCGATCCGGGTCGGCGGCCCGGCGGCGGCGGTCGCCCTCTCGGAGCGGCTCGCCCGCGCTGGGGTCGCGGCCCCGGCGATCCGGCCCCCTTCGGTCCCCGAGGGGGAGTCGCTGGTGCGCCTGAGCCTGTCGGCGGCCCACTCGGACGACGACGTCCAGCGGCTGCTCCAGGCCCTTGGGCCAGCCCGCTGAGCCGCGCAACCGGCGCCGCCGTTACGCCCCGCGCGACGCGACGGAAGTGCATCCCGCAAGGCAACTTGCGCGACGCGACCCGGTCGGTCGAGTTCGTTGACCCGCTCGGGCCGCGAGTTTACGATCAGGTCTTAGTCGCCCCGGGTCTCCCAGACCCCGCAGACCGCGCTTCCCCTCCACTGCGGTTCCCGCCGTTGTGATCGGGAAAGCCCTCGAGAGGCTCTCGCTTTGATCGTCGCCGTCCTGCTCGGAATCGTGTCGCTCGTCGTCTTCGTGGCGGCGTTCTTTGCCAGCAAGGCATGGCACTGGGCGCACGTGACGACGCTCGTGCTGTTGTACTTCGGCGCGGTGGGCTACTTCCTGCTCGCGTCGCAAACGCTCACGCTGCGCGGCAAGTTCCAAAAGCAGCTCTACACGGCGCAGCAGGACCTCGACCGCCAGACGGTCGATATCCGCGCCCTGAAGGTGGGGACGACCGACGACACCGTCATCGCCCGGCTCGCCGCGCAAGAAACGGTCATCGCCGAAGGGGCAGAGACGATCGGGGGCATCCAGCAGCTTCAGCACGACCTGCGGATCGCCAACCGCGAGCGTGGTCGCGTTTGGCGCGGCGGCGTGCGGACGGCGATCGACCAGCAGACGGGCCGCGTGACGGTCGAGTTCCCGATTGCCGTGGTGCAGAAGTCCACCGACGAGGAAGGCGAGGAGCCAACCGAGGAAGAAGCCCCCGCCGCGGCGCCCGCCGGGGACACGCCGCTCGGCCTGGCGCCCGGCTCGGTCGTGTACGCGTTCGAGCAAGGGGGGACGAAGGCCGCCGACAAGAAGCTCGCTGCCGAATTCCTCGGCGAGTTCCGCGTCGTCGAGGTGAAGGGCCGCGTCGCGACGCTCGACCCCCTGAGCCAGTTCAACCTCGACCCCGTTTCCGGCCAGCGCCTGCTTGCGAGCCCCGGGCCGTGGATCGTCTACGAGTCGATGCCCGCCGACCGGGCCGACCTGTTCGCGGGGCTTTCGGAGAAGCAGCTCCGCAAGCTCTTGCCGCCAAGCGTCGTGGTCGAGTACCTGCGCGACGGAAAGCCGGCGAGCGCCGACGACGACGAGTTCCGCAAGCAGCCGCTCACCGACGAGGGCGAGCCCCTCGCGCCGGACGACGCCGGCAAGGCCAAGAAGTTCAACTTCCGCCGCATGCCCCGCGACTACGCCTTCTTGTTCCAGGACTACGACAAGGAGCAGGCCGAGCTCACGACGCAGGTGCAGGCGACACAGGTTGACATCCAGAAACTGAAAACGGCGCTCGTCGGCGCGAAGGCGCTCGGCGCCATGCGCGAGGACGAATCAGCGAAGCTCCGCAAGGACCTCGCCTCGCTCAAGAAGGACCGCGACGCGGTCGAGCGGCATCTGAAGCGGCTGCAATCGCAGATCGCCAATGCCGAGCGTCTGCTCGAACAGACGCTGCGAGAGAACGCGGCCCTCGTCGCCCGCGCCGAGCAAGAGCGCGGCGTGCTGACTCCGGCTGCTAGCGGCGCGCTCGACGCCGACGCCCTCTGAAGCCGACGTGCGCCGGACTGAACCTCGAAGTTGGCCCCGGTGGGCTTGGGCCCCCGACGCCCACCCGCTACCGGAAGCGCTCGGGGCGGCTAGGATGGTTGAGTCCGGGGTAGCCCCCCGGCGGGCTATCCCCCCTTGCCCCCGCGCCGTGCCCGATGGGTATCTCCGACCGCGACTACGAGCGGCAGTACGACACCGGGAGCGGTTGGCGTGACCCCGGAGGCCCGGGTTTGGGGTTCGGCGGGTTCGGCAGTTGGAGCGCGACGGGCAAGCTGCTGCTCGCGCTGGCGGCGGTCTACGTCGCTCAGCTCGCGGTCCGACCGCTTCTGACCGACCTGTTCGAGCTCCGCAGCGACTGGTTCCGTCAGCCGTGGCGCGTCGTCACGCTCGCCAGCTACGGGTTCTTGCACGACCCGAGCAACATCGGACACCTGCTGTTCAACGCGCTGGGGATTTTCTTCTTCGGGCGTGCAGTCGAGCAGCGCTACGGGTCGCGCGAGTTCATCACGTTCTTTGTGTCGGCCGTGGTCTTCGCGGGGGTCGTGTGGAGCGTCGCGGGGCTCGTCGCCGACCAGCAGCGTGCGGCGACCTTGGTCGGCGCCTCGGGGGGGATCGCGGCGATCGTCGTGCTCTTCGCCCTTTGCTACCCGCACGTCGAAGTCCTGTTCATGGGCTTTATCCCCACGCCGGCGTGGATGATCGCGGTCCTGTTCGTCGCCGGCGACCTCTACGGAGCGCTTTACCGCGCCGAGGCGAGCAACGTGGCGTACTCGGCTCACCTCGCGGGGGCGCTGTTCGGGTTTGTCTACCACCGCTTCGGCTGGCGACTCTCCGACTTGCTCCCCGGCGCGGGGGCGTTCAAGTTGTCGAAGCTCAAATCGCGTCCGAAGCTGCGTGTCCACCGCGAAGACCCCGAGCAAGAAACGAGCGAGGACCGCGTCGACGAGATCCTCCGCAAGATCCAAGAGCGCGGCCAGGCGAGCCTCACCCGCGACGAGAAGCGGATCCTGGAAGAGGCGAGCCGCCGGTATCAGAAGCGGAAGCGTGACTGACGTGGCGCGGGGGTGACCCCGTCGGCCGCGACGCTCGGCGCTCGGCTGACTTGGTGCGCCGCGACACGCGGCGACTCGCATACGGTGACGCTTCGAGTCACCGCTCATTGATTCCGAATTCCGCCCTCCGCATCCCGCATTCGTCGATGTCCTCGCTTCGCACGGTCGTTGTCACGGGGAGTACCGGTTTGGTCGGGAGCGCGCTCGTGCGCTCGCTCGAGGCCGACGGGGTGCGCGTGATCCGCCTCGTCCGGCGCCCGGTCCGCGACCCGCAGCGCGAGGCCTTCTGGGACCCGGCCGCCGGGAAGATCGACGTCGTCGCTCTGGAGGGGGTCGAAGCGGCGTTCCACCTCGCTGGCAAGGGGATCGCCGAGTCGCGGTGGACCCCGCGCGTCAAGCGCGAGATCCTCGACAGCCGCGTCCAAGGGACGACGCTGCTGGCCCGGGCGCTCGCGGGGCTCGACAGCAAACCGACGGTGATGGTGAGCGCCTCGGCGATCGGCTACTACGGCGACCGGGGCGCCGAGCCGGTGGACGAGGACTCCCCCCCCGGGGTGGGGTTCCTCGCCGACACTTGCCGCGCCTGGGAAGGGGCGTGCCGCCCGGCTTGGGAGGGGGGGATCCGCGTCGCCCAGGTGCGAATCGGCATCGTGCTGTCGAAGGAGGGGGGGGCGCTCGCGAAGATGCTCCCGGTTTTTCGCTGGGGCCTGGGGGGGGTGCTCGGCTCTGGTGCGCAGTACATGAGCTGGGTGGCGCTGTCGGACCTCGTCCGCGCGCTGCGGTTCGTCGCGGATTCGCCGATGATGCACGGCGCTGTCAACGGCGTCGCCCCCGGGGCCGTCACCAACCGAGAGTTCACCCGCGTCCTTGGGGGGCAGCTCGGCAAGCCGACCGTGGCGCCGGCGCCGGGGATCGCCCTACGGGTGGCGGTGGGGGAGATGGCCAGGCCGCTGCTCCTGGAGGGAGCGAACGTGCGCCCCAAGCGGCTCGAGCAAGCGGGCTTCCGCTTCGAGCTTCCCGACCTCGCCGAGGCGCTGCGCGGCGAGCTCGCGGGGGGGCCGGCCGCGGCGGGGGTCGCTTAGCGACGAACGGCCCGGAGCAGCGGAAACCCCTCGGCGCCGAAGGGGGGGCGATGCCCCCAAGCCATTGTTGACCCCCCGGCACAGCGATAGACTGTCGAGGCTGCGTCGGCCGAGGAACCCCGCCCGGAACGACCCCCGCCGCGGCTTGGCTTGTGCTTGGGGGCTGCTGGTCCGCCCCGCACGCCGTTCGCCAAGCCGAACCTGACTGGACCGTCCCGGAGCCGCTGGGGCGACGCCGGGCGCCACGCCCGACCCTCCCTGCTGTTTCCCATGCACTCTCAGGTAGTCGTACTAGGCGGCGGTCCCGGTGGCTACGCCGCCGCGTTCCTCGCGGCCGACCTCGGTCTGCAAGTGACGCTGGTCGAGGCCGACTCGCGCCTCGGGGGGACGTGCCTGTTGCGGGGCTGCATCCCCAGCAAGGCGCTGTTGCACGTCGCAAAGGTAATCTCCGAAGCGCAGGAGATGGCCCACTGGGGGGTCGATTTTGCGCCGCCGAGGATCGACGTCGATAAAGTCCGCGCCCGCAAGGACGAGGTGATCGCCACGCTCACGGGGGGCCTCGCCAAGCTGGCCGACGCCCGCAAGGTGACCCGCGTGACGGCCCGCGGCGTGTTCGTCGATTCGACGACGCTGCAGCTCGAAGGCCTCGTGGGGCCCGACGGCAAGCGGGCGGACGACCAGCGACTTACGTTCGACCACTGCATCCTGGCCACCGGCAGCGTGCCGGCGATGCCCAAGTTCCTAAACATCGGCTCGCCGCGGGTCGTCGATTCGACCGGCGCGCTGGCGATGCCCGACATCCCCGCGTCGCTGCTGGTGGTTGGCGGTGGGTACATCGGCCTCGAGATGGGGACCGTCTACGCGGAGCTCGGCTCGAAGGTGACGGTCGTCGAGCTCGGCGACGGGCTGCTGCCGGGCGCCGACCGCGACCTCGTGAAGCCACTCGAGAAGCGCGTCCGCGAGCGGTTCGCCGGCGTGCTGCTGAAGCACAAGGTGGCGGCCCTGAAGGACGTCGGCGACAAGGTCGAGGTCACCATCGAGGGCCCCGAGCTCAACGACACCGTGAAGTTCGACCGCGTGCTCGTGTCGATCGGTCGCTGGCCCGTGTCGAAGGGCTTCGGCCTCGAGAACACCAAGGTCACGATCGATGAACGCGGGTTCGTCGCCATCGACAAGCAGCAGCGGACGAGCGACCCCCACATCCTGGCAATCGGCGACGTTGCCGGCGACCCGATGCTGGCGCACAAAGCCGCGCACGAGGGGAAGATCGCGGCCGAGGTGCTCGCCGGCGAGCCCGCCGCGTCCGACGCCCAGGCGATCCCCGCGGTGGTCTTCACCGACCCCGAGATCGCGTGGGCCGGCCTTACCGCCGACCAAGCGAAGAAAGAAGGCCGCGACGTGAAGGTCGTGCAGTACCCGTGGCAAGCCTCGGGAAGGGCGATCGCCAACGGCCGGACCGACGGCCTGACGAAGTGGATCGTCGATCCCGCGACCGACCGCGTGCTGGGGTGCGGAATCGTCGGCTCGGGCGCCGGCGAGCTGATCGCCGAAGCCGTGCTGGCGATCGAGATGGGCTGCCAAGTCCGCGACATCGCCGAGACGATCCACCCCCACCCGACCCTCAGCGAGACCCTGGCGTTCGCCGGCGAAGTGCACCTGGGGACCGCGACCGAGGTTTACCGACCGAAGCGGAAGTAGAAAAGAAGAACTCACCACAGAGGGCACAGAGGACGCGGAGTAGATGACCAATGACCAAGCACCAATGACCAAATGCACGCGGGCGTGGAAACGCCCTTTGGTCATTGGTGTTTGGTCATTGGTGGTTGGAATCTCCTCCGTGCTCTCCGTGGTGAATCCCACCTAGGTACCAAGCATGGCCAGCGCGAATCTCAAGCAGCCCGTTTCGCCGATCCCCGGGGACGTTGACCCGGGGGAAACGGCCGAATGGCTCCAGTCGCTCGAGTACGTGCTCGAGAGCAAGGGCCCCGAGCGCGCCAGCCAACTGCTGGCGACGCTCGAAGCGGCCGCCGTGCGCGCCGGAGTCGAGCTGCCGTTCACGGCCACAACCCCCTACGTCAACACGATCCCGCGGTCGGAGCAGCCCCCCTTCCCGGGGGACCGCGAGCTCGAGCGCCGCATCAAGAGCTACGTCCGCTGGAACGCGATGGCGATGGTCACCCGCGCCAACCGCGACCCCGCTTCGCCCGGCGGCCACATCAGCACGTTCGCCAGCTCGGCGACGCTGTACGAGGTGGCGCTGAACCACTTCATCCGCGGCCGCGGCGAGGACGGCTTCTCGGGGGACCAGGTCTACTACCAGGGGCACGCGGCCCCCGGCATGTACGCCCGCGCGTTCCTCGAGGGTCGGCTCACCGAGCAGAACCTGGTGAACTTCCGGCGCGAGCTCGGTGAGGGGGGTGGCCTGTCGAGCTACCCGCACCCGTGGCTGATGCCCGACTTCTGGGAGTTCCCGACGGTCTCGATGGGCCTGGCGCCGATCATGGCGATCTACCAGGCGCGGTTCAACGAGTACCTGACCGACCGCGGGATCAAGGACTGCTCGAACAAGAAAGTCTGGGCGTTCCTCGGCGACGGCGAGTGCGACGAGCCCGAGACGCTGGGGGCGATCACCCTCGCCTCGCGCGAGCACCTCGACAACCTGATCTTCGTCATCAACTGCAACTTGCAGCGGCTCGACGGGCCGGTGCGCGGCAACGGCAAGATCATCCAGGAGCTCGAGGGGGCGTTCCGCGGCGCGGGTTGGAACGTGATCAAGGTCGTCTGGGGGGGGGACTGGGACCCGCTCGTCGAGTCCGACCACGACGGGCTGCTGGCGCAGCGGATGATGGAGGTCGTCGATGGCGAGTACCAGAAGTACGTCGTCGCCGGCGGTGATTACATCCGCGAGCGGTTCTTCGGCAAGTACCCGGCGCTGCTGGAGCGCGTCAAGAACCTGTCGAACAGCCGGCTCGAGAAGATGAAGCGCGGCGGGCACGACCCCGAGAAGGTCTACGCCGCCTACGCCAAGGCCTGCGAGAACAACGGCAAGCCGACGGTGGTGATCGCCAAGACGATCAAGGGCTACGGCTTGGGCGAGGCGGGCGAGGGTCGGAACATGACCCACAACAACAAGAAGCTCAACGAAGAGGAGCTGCGCGAGTTCCGCACGCGGTTCGGCATCCCGATCTCCGACGAACGCGTGACCGAGGCCCCGTTCTACAAGCCGCCGGCCGACAGCCCCGAGATGAAGTACCTGAAGAAGCGCCGCCAAGAGCTCGGCGGTTCGGCGCCGGCGCGCTCGACCAAGCCGGTGACGATGGAGGTGCCGACCCTCGCCGAGTACGGCAAGACGCTCGACAAGCTCGTGTCGCCGGCGCCGGGCAAAGAGCAGTCCACGACGATGGGCTTCGTGCGCCTGCTGACCGACCTGCTGCGCGACCAGAAGATCGGCAAGCAGATCGTGCCGATCGTCCCCGACGAGTCGCGCACCTTTGGCATGGAGGGGCTGTTCCGCCAGATCGGCATCTACGCGCACGCCGGGCAGTTGTACGAGCCGGTCGATGCCGACCAGATCGCTTACTACAAGGAGGCCCGTGACGGGCAGCTCCTCGAGGAAGGGATCACCGAGGCGGGATCGATGAGCTCGTTCAACGCCGCCGGGACCGCCTACAGCACGCACGGCGTGAACATGATCCCGATGTTCATCTACTACTCGATGTTCGGCTTCCAGCGGATCGGCGACCTGATCTGGGCCGCCGCCGACATGCGCGCCAAGGGCTTCATGCTCGGCGGGACCGCCGGCCGCACGACGCTCAACGGCGAGGGCCTGCAGCACCAGGACGGCCACTCGCTGGTGAACGCGATCGCGTTCCCCACGGTGCGCGCCTACGACCCCGCCTACTCCTACGAGACGGCGGTCATCGTCTTCGACGGGCTGCGTCGCTTGTACCAAGAGAACGAGACCGCGATCTATTACATCACGCTCGAGAACGAGAACGTGATGATGCCCCCGATGCCAACCGGCCCCGACGGCGCCCCCGAGGCGCGCGTCACGGAGGGGATCATCCGCGGCATGTACAAAGTCGCGAGCGTCGAGGCCGACAAGCCCTCGGCACGCGTGCAACTGTTCGGCTCGGGTTCGATCCTGCACAGCGTGCTCGCCGCGCAGAAGGTCTTGGCCGAGCGCTACGGCGTGGCGAGCGACGTCTGGAGCGTCACGAGCTACAACGAGCTGCGGCGCGACGCCCAAGAGACCGAGCGCTGGAACATGCTCAACCCGACCGCCCCGCGCCGGACGTCGTTCTTCGAGCAGCAGATGGCGGGGGCCGAGGGGCCGGTGGTCGCGGCCAGCGACTACCTGCGCTGCCTTGCCGAGCAGCTCGCCCCGTGGTGCCCGCAGGGGATGTTCGCCCTGGGGACCGACGGCCTGGGGCGCAGCGAGAGCCGCGAGAACCTGCGTCGGCACTTCGAGGTCGATGCCGAGTCGATCACGATCGCCACGCTCTACAAGCTCAGCCGCATCGGCAAGGTGGATGCGAAGCTGGTGGACCAAGCGATCAACGACCTCGGCTACGACCGCGAGAAGAAGTCGCCGCTTTACGCTTGAGGAAGGGAGATGAGGGGGATGAAAGAGGAGATTGGGGGATGTCCGATTGCACTTCGCTGCCGGTCTGCGATGGACCGAACACCTCCTCAATTCTCAACAGCACAATCCTCACTTCGGCTCGCAGCTCCGAAAAACGATCCCCCCATCCCCGCTTTTGTCCCCCTATCTCCCTTCCCTCGGCCCGCATGACGAACATCCGCCTGCGGTTCGGCCTGCGGGGGTTGCTCGTCGCGACAACGGTCGTGGCGGCGCTGGTGGGGGTGGGGGCTTACGCGGTCAACTGGCGCCGTGAGTCGCAAGCGATCATCGACGACTACTACCGCGTCCGCACGGCGGACGCCCCGACGGTCGCCGTTCGGCGGTCGTTCTTGGGGCGGAGCTACGCGGTGGCCAACTACCGCTGCGAAGTCAAGGACGGCGCAGAAACGGTCGAACGGCTCCCCTCGACCGACGACGACGTGAAACGCCGCAGCAGCGGCGAGGTCTGGGTCACCCCTCCCGGCGAGTGGGTGACCGAAGCGAACCAAGCCGTCCGGCTGCTGATCGACAACTTGTAGGAAGGGCCAAGCCTGGGAACTGCGTGCCAACCAAAAATCCCCCGCCCCCTTTAGGGGGAGGGGGGGAAATCGCCGTCCACGCTGATTCCGATCAGACCTCTTTCAATCCATCCGCCTTCATTTGTGTCCATCTGTGGTTCCTCCAAAGAACCACCAACACGCCATGCCCTCTGAAATCACCCTCCCCAGCCTCGGCGAGAACATCGAGTCGGGGGACGTGCTGTCGATCCTCGTGTCGGTCGGCGACACGGTGGCGGTCGATCAGGACCTGATCGAGATCGAGACCGACAAGGCGACGATGCCGGTCCCGAGCCCCGCGGCGGGGAAGATCACCAAGGTCCTCGTCAAAGAAGGGGACACGGTGAAGGTCGGCGCGGCGATCTTCGAGGTCGAGGTCGAGGCCGCCGCCGCCGCGAGCGCCGCGAGCGCGGCCGCGGCGCCCCCGGCGCCCGTTCCGCCCCCGGCCCCTCTCACGCCGGCGCCGGCCGCACCGGTTGCGGTCGAACCCGTCGCGGTCGAACCCGCCCCCCCGACGCCCGTAGTCGCGGAGGTGCCGAAGCCCGCGCCCGCCGCGATCGCTCCGCCGCCCGTCGCGGCGCCGGCGCCGACCGACCACGCCCCGGCTGACGGCGCGACTTCCGCCGCCGCGGGCCCCGCCGTGAGGCGCCTGGCGCGCGAGCTCGGCGTCGACCTGCAGCGCGTGCGCCCCAGCGGCGCCTCGGGCCGGATCACCGAAGAAGACGTCCAGGCCCACGTCCGCCAGTCGCAGCAGCAGTCGCGGGCGGCGGCGGTCCCCGCGCCGGCGGGCGCGACGGGCGTAGCGGGCTCGGACACGCAGGGCGCCGTCCGCGTCGAGAAGATGTCGCGCATGCGGCAGACGATCGCCCGCAACATGGTCGCCAGCTACACGACGATCCCACAGCTGACAAACTTCGACGACGTCGATGTCACCGAGCTCGAAGAGCTGCGTCAGCAGAGCAAAGAAGACTACGCCAAGTCGGGCTTGAAGCTCACGCAGCTCCCGTTCCTGATCAAGGCGGTGGCCGGCGCCCTGAAGCTGCACCCGATCGTCAACGCGTCGGTCGATATGGAACAGGCGCAGGTCGTCTATAAGGAGTACGTCAACATCGGCATCGCGGTCGATACCGAGCGCGGGCTGGTGGTGCCGGTGCTGCGAGACGTCGATCGGATGAGCATCTCGCAGGTAACGCGCGAGCTGGACCGGCTGGTCGATAAGGCCCGCGACGGGTCCTTACAGGTCGATGAGATGCGTGGCGGCACGTTCACGATCAGCAACATGGGCGCCGTCGGCGGCGTCTACAGCACGCCGATCATCAACCCGCCGGAGGTCGCGATCCTGCTCGTGGGCCGCAGCCGGATGGTGCCGGCGGTCGTGGGTTCGGGCGCCGCCGCGCGGATCGAGCCGCGGCTGACGATGCCGCTGTCGCTGACCTACGACCACCGCGTGGTCGATGGGGCCGACGCCGCGCGGTTCGTCAACGACCTGAAGGGCTTCCTCGCCGCCCCCGGGAGGTTGCTGCTCGCGCCGTGACACGGCCTCACTATTCAATCGTTCGGAGAGGCGACCATGCTGCGCTTCGTTTGGTTCATCCTGTTTGGGATCGCGGCCGGCTGGATCGCCAGCCGCCTGATGGGCGCCGGCCGCCCCGGCGTGCTCGGGCTGCTGATCGTGGGGGGCGTCGGCTCGATCATCGGGCCGTTGCTGTTCGCGATCATCGGGTTCAAGACTTACGGCATCGTGGCGGAGCTCATCGCTTCGGTCGTCGGCGCCGTGATTTGCATCTACGCCTTGCGGACGTGGGGCCCAAGGTTCTGAGTGGGGCGCTGTCGACTCATCTGCGTTCATCAGCGCGTATCTGCGGCCGTTCTTCGGAGGCAGCGATGGCTGACACGATCGAACTCGACGGCGGCTGGCGGGCGACGTTTCAGCCCGGGGGCGACTGGCTTTCGGTTCGCCTGCACCCGGCGGGGCCCTTCCCCGCATCGCACACGTTGCTGGAGCGCCTGTGGGGCGAGATCGACGCCCGCGGCGCCCGGCACGTCGTCGTCGATATGGCCGAGGTGTCGTTCCTGCCGTCGCTGCTGATGGGCGAGCTGGTGCGGCTGCATAAACGACTCGCTACGCACGGCGGTCGGCTGCGGCTATGCTCGCTCCACGAGCACCCGCGCGAGGCGCTCGCCGTGGTCGGACTCGACCGCGTGCTGCCCGCCTTTGTGACACTCGCCGAAGCGACCGCGTGAAGCGACCGCGCCCCGTGCGGTTATATACGGGTGCGCCGCCGGCTCGCCTACGAGTTCCGTGGGTTCTACGTCGCTATGCAATCGCCCCTCAACGAGCTCGTCGTCCTCACGCACGGGATCGCTTCGACCCGGTTCCTGATGTCGCCGCTCGCCGCGCGGCTGCGCCGGGCCGGGTTCGCCACGCGACTCCACGGGTACCCGTCGATCTGGGGCTCGAACCGCGGGCACGGCGTGCGGTTCGCTAGGCTGTTGCGCCGGCTCGCGCCGCGTTACGACCGCGTTCACATGGTCGTCCACAGCATGGGGAGTATCGTTGCCCGCTGCGCGCTCACCGAGGGGCTCCCGCCGAACTTCGGCCGCATCGTCATGATCGCCCCCCCCAATCGCGGATCGCACATGGCGACGCGGCTAACGGCGCACAGCAGTTCGGCGGTTTGGAACGCGCTCGTGGTGTGGCCGCACCGCACCCTGGCCCCGACGCTGCGCGAGCTCACCGACGGGCCCGAGAGCTTCGTCAACTTGTTGGGGCCGATCCCCGAGGGGGTTGACGTCGGCGTCCTCGCGGCGAGCAACGACAACGTGCTCCACCCACACCAGACCCACGTCGAAGGCCAGCGCGACCACCGCACCGTGAGCAGCTGGCACACGGGGATCCTCTGGAAGCGCGAGACAGCCGAACTGGCGGCGCGGTTCCTGCAGACCGGCGCCTTCGGCGAGAGCAGTCAGCAATCAGCTCTCAGCGGTCAGCAACCCCGCGCGATCGCCGAAGGCGCCAAGTTTTGCTGACCGCTGCTTGCTGACTGCTGTCCGCCCCCTCACTGCTTCAGCCCTAGCAGCGGGAAGCAGAGCACGGGGATCGCTAGCGAGGCGGCCCCCAGCACCCACCGCGGCGTGTCGAGCTCGATGTTGTCGTCGGAGCTCGGCGGGTGGTCGACCCCCATCAGGATCACCAGGATCAGCATCGGCGCCCACACGGCCGCGGCGTCGAGGTTGATCACCACGTAGGTGATCGCGACCACCAAAAAGCCCCGCGCGACCGACTGCGCGTCGCGACCGAACAGGCCGTAGATCGTGTGCCCGCCGTCGAGCTGGCTGATCGGCAGCATGTTGAGGCCGGTCACCAGCATCCCCACCCAGCCGGCCATAAAGAACGCGTTGACCTGCGAGATGCCGATCCAGTCGATGTCGGGGCGTTCGGGTGCGCCCTCGACCTGCGGGTGGCGGGCGTCGATCATCCACTGCACGGCGACCGGGTTGAAGAGCTGGACCTCGTTGGGGAGCGGTTCGGTGCGTAGCTCGAGCTTCCCGACGCCGATCCACAGGATCGGCAGCGCCACCACGAGCCCGGCGAGCGGGCCGGCGAGGCCGATATCGAAGATCTCGCGGCGGTTGGCGCGCAGCCCCTCCATGCCGATCACGGCCCCCATCGTCCCGATCGGGTTGAAGGGGACCGGGATGCAGAGCGGGTAGCTGGCGGGGATGCGGTGCACGAGCGTCAGCGCGAAGTGCCCCATCTCGTGCGCCAACAAGATCGCCAGCACGGCGAGCATGTACTCGACCCCCTGCCGCCAGTTCGCCGCGACGGTCTGCGCGACGGCGGGCCAGGTCTGCATCTTGTCGGCGTCGGTCGGCCTCCAGTCGGCGCACCCGACCCAGAATGTGCTCAAGCAGGTGGCGAGGAACAGCAGCAGCGGCAGGCGCACGCGCCGACGCCGCGGCGCACGCGCGGCCCGCTTGCTGTCGATGTCCGAGGCCATCAGCTCGGGGCGCTCGGGGCCACGCCCGCCGACCTCGTAAGAGAACGTCTGGCCGACCTGGGCCGGGCCGACCGGGGATTGGGGGGATTGCTCGTCGCTCATGGCCGCGATGGTAGCAAGGAGCCCGGTCGCGAGGCAGTCGGGCTCTACTCACTGGCGATCGGGGGCGAGTTGTCAGAGCACCTCGATGCTCTTCACCCCCGCCGCGGCGGCGGCCTGGGCGGCGGCGAGGCAGCGTTCGGCGGCCGCGACCAGGCGAGCGGGCTCGAACCCCTTGGGGACGTGCGGCACCGACGCCAGCCCGACGTCGGCTCTCAGGCCGGTCGCGTCGGTCGCCGCGCGGGCCAGTTCCCCGAACCACCGCGCCCCGTCCTGCCGCCCGGCCCCTGCCACGAGCGCCGCGGCAGTCGAGTCGTCGATCGCGATCCAGGTCGCCTTGCGAAGCTCGTTCGCGTGTGACAACCCCTCGACGCACTGGGCGAGCCGCCTCAAGAGGGGCTCGCTCGCCGCGGGTCGCCACTCACCTTGCGCCGCGTCGCCGCCCGACTCATCGACCAGCGCCAACAACGCGAGCGTCAGTTCCTTGCGATCGTCGCGGCACGCCTTCAAGACCTGGACGAGCGTCGCAGCGAGCCGCGCCGCCCCCCCTTCGCGGACCGCGTGGTGCGGCCGACGGGGTCGCGCCGGGGCGACCTCCGCCGGATTC
>JBOFFC010000012.1:0-57165 GCA_051648405.1 Lacipirellulaceae bacterium | reverse complement strand
TTGCGAACACGCATGGAGAATTCTCACGTGAACTACGGCAACTTCTCGCGTCGGGGATTCCTCGCCGCCTCGGGCGCCGGTGCGGCGCTGGCCTCGAACGCGGTTCTGGCCGCCACGAGCGGGGGCGCGAGCCCCAACGGTCGGCTGCGGATCGGCTTCATCGGGGTCGGTGGTCGGTGCCAGACGCACGTCGATTCGTCGATCAAGATCCAAAACGAGCTCGGCACGGTCGAGTGCGCCGCGGTCTGCGACGTCTTCAACCAGTACATCGACGGCACCGCGAACAAGATCAAAGAGAAGACGGGCAAGGCGCCCACCAAGCACGGCGACTACCGCGACATCATCAACGACCCGGCGATCGACGCGGTCGTGATCGCGACCCCCGACCACTGGCACGCTAGGCAGACGATCGACGCCCTCAAGGCGGGCAAGCACGTCTACTGTGAAAAGCCGATGACCCACACCGTCGAGGAGGCGATCGACGTCTATCGCACCTGGCAGTCGTCGGGCAAGGTCATGCAGGTCGGCGTGCAATCGACCGCGCTGCCGGTCTGGAAGAAGATCAACGACGACATTTGCTCAGGCAAACTCGGCAAGATCATGCAGTACCAGACGGAGTACTACCGCAACTCGTCGATGGGGCAGTGGCGGTACTACCCGTTGTCGAAGGACATGACCCCCAAGAACATCGACTGGAAGTCGTTCCTGGGGACCGAGTTCAACCTGGCGCCCGATCAGCCGTTTGACCGCGCTCGGTTCGCCCAGTGGCGTTGCTACTGGGACTTCGGCTCCGGCCTCTACACCGACCTGTTCGTACACCGCACGACGAGCATGCTGAAGGCGACCGGGCTGCGGTTCCCGGGCCGCGTGGTCGGCGCCGGCGGCATCTTCCTCGAGCTCGACGGGCGTGAGGCGCCCGACGTGGCGACGATCGCAGCCGACTTCAACGAAGGCGTTCAAGGGGTCGCGACCTCGACCATGTGCGCCGGCGAGACGCCGATCCAGCAGCTCATCCGCGGCCACAACGGCTCGGCCGTGCTGGGCATCGGCGAGGAGTTCACCGGCTACGACTTCGTCGCCGAGCGTCCGCAGGTGACCCGCAACAGCAAGCTCAAGAGCGAGCGGGTCGAGGCGGGCAACCCGGGCGACACGTCGTTCGCCCACTTCGAGAACTTCGTGGCGGCGGTCAAGGCCGATGACCCGGCGATGGTCAACTGCTCGCCGGAGATCGGCGCCGCGGCAATGGTCATCGTGAAGCTCGGCGCCAAGAGCTACCGCGAAGGGAAGGTCTACCACTTCGACCCCGCGAGCCTCGCGATCACGGAGGGGAACGACTCGTGGGCCAAGAAGTGGGAGCAAATGTCCTACGACCGCTCGAAGCCGATGCAGACGCCCGGTTGGAAGGGTGGCGACACGGGCAGCGTCCTGTTCCCCGAGCCGTACCAGAGCCTCGAAGGGCCCTGGAAGGACGGCGTCGATCCGGCCGGCGCCTGATCGCCCGCCAGGCGTCTTTCGACCAGAAGTTCGAAGCGGCCCCTCGCACTCGTTGCGAGGGGCCGCTTTTTTCGTGCGCGGAGATGCCGCGTGCTCAACCCGTTGCCTGGGCGAGTCGCGGAGCGGTTCTATAATCGCGTCTCTCGCCCCACGGCGTGCTCAAGCGGCGCCGACTCCCCTCCCGCCCCGACGACCTCCCGCCATGCCTGAGTCCCAAGGCCCCCGCCCGCGTACGCTCGCCGAGCTCCGCAACAGCGGCTGGCAGTCGAAGACCGTCAAGCGCGAGGTCCACGACAACTTCCTCCGCAAGCTGTGCGCGGGGGACGAGCTCTACCCCGGGATCATCGGCTACGACGACACGGTCGTCCCCGAACTGAACGTCGCGCTGCTTGCGCAGCACGACTTGCTGTTCCTTGGCGAGAAGGGGCAAGCGAAGAGCCGGCTGATGCGACGCCTCGTCGACTTCCTCGACGACGAGCTGCCGTTCCTCGACGACAAGCGGATCCCGCTGCACGACGACCCCTACAACCCGATCACTAAGCGCGGCAGGCAGGTCGTTTCCGGCGTCCCGGCGGACGAAGTGCCGATCGCCTGGTGGCCGCGCGAGCAGCGGTACGCCGAGCGCCTCGCGCCGGGAACGAAGTTCGCCGACGTCATCGGCGAGATCGATCCCGCGAAGCTCGTCGGGGGCGTCAGCATGGGCGCCGAGGAAGCGCTGCACTTCGGACTGATCCCGCGGATGCACCGCGGCATCTTCGCGATGAACGAACTGCCGGAGCTCGACGAGCTGGTGCAGGTCGGCCTGTTCAACATCCTCGAAGAGCGCGACGTGCAGATCCGCGGCTACCCCGTGAAGTTCGACATCGACGTGATGATCCTCTTCTCGGCCAACCCCGCGACCTACAACCGCAGCGGCAAGGTGATCCCGCAGCTCAAGGACCGCATCGGGTCGATCATCCACACGCACTACCCCATGGAGCGCGACTCGGGGGTGCGGATCCTCGATCAAGAGGTCGAGGTGGAGTCCTCGGGAGAGAGCGCGGCGGTCGTCGTCCCGTACTTCATGAAGGAGCTGATCGAAGAGGTCAGCCGGGCGGCGCGGAAGAGCAAGTTCGTGGACCATGCGTCGGGCGTGTCGGCGCGGTTGTCGATCGCCAACTACCGGACGATGATCGCCTCGGCCCGCCACCGCGCGGCGGTGCTCGGCGAGGAGCGCGCCGTGCCGCGGATCAGCGACCTGGGGCGGCTCTACGCCAGCTCGCTTGGGAAGCTCGAGCTCGACCTGATGGGCTCGCACCAGATGAGCGAGCGGCAGGTGCTCGACGCGGTGATCGCCGAGGCGATCGCGACGGTCTTCGGCGAGTACGTCGAACAGCACGGCCTGGCGGAGATCGCAGAAGTCTTCTCGCAGGGGGTCAAGATCGAGGTCGGCGACATGCTCCCCTCGGGCCACTACGCCGAGCTGCTGAAGCGGGTCCCGGCGGCGTGGGACAAGGCGTTCGAGGTCAACGCCTCGACCGACCCGGCGGTCCGGGCGAGCTGCGTCGAGTTCGTCCTCGCCGGCCTCTACGCCACCGACCGCATCAGCCGCAGCACCCGCCACGGGCGGATCGAGTACGAGGTTTGAGGTCCGAGGGGGCGAGCTACCGCGTCGCCCTCGGGTGCGATAGGCTGGGGCAATGTCAGCACCGGTGTTCCTTTCGCGCGTCCAGCTCCGAAACTACAAGAGCATCGGTAGGTGCGACGTCCGACTCGGGCGTATGACGATGCTGGTGGGTCGTAACGGCTCGGGGAAGAGCAACTTCATCGACGCCCTGCGGTTCGTCCTCGAAGGACTTCAGACTTCGCTCGACCACGCGATTCGGTCGCGTGGCGGAATTGACGTAGTCCGTCGAAAGAGCCAGGGACACCCGCACAACTTCGCGATCCGACTGAGCTACGACCTCGAAGACGGCGTAGCCGACTACGGATTTGAGATTGCGGCTCGGAAAGGCAGAGGGTACGTCGTCAAGCGCGAGTCGCTGACGGTCCTCGACGCGCGCGCCGAGGTGCGAGCTCGTTATCGCGTAGAGGACGGCGAAGTCGATACTGTCGCCACGACCGCTAACGACATGCCGCCCGCGGCGAGCGATCGGTTGTACCTTGTTACCGCCTCGGGGAGGAAAGAGTTCCGAGCGCCGTACGACGCCCTATGCTCGATGGGCTTCTACAACCTCAATCCCGCGGCGATGCGCGACGTTCACAGCCCCGACGCCGGTCAGTTGTTACGCCGCGACGGCAGCAACATAGCGAGCGTCGTGTCGCGAATCGAACATGAGCGACCCGAGTTGAAGCGACGAGTCAATGAGTACCTTGGTTCGATAGCGCCGGGGGTCGTAGGCTTTGATAGGGTGGGAGTCGGTCCGAAGGAAACGCTCGAGTTCCGCCAAGAGGTGAGGGGCTCGAAGGACCCCTGGCGATTCCACGCGGCGAGCATGTCGGACGGGACTCTTAGGGCTCTCGGAGTGCTGGTTGCGGCATTGCAACTGACCAGTGAAGATCAGACGATCAAGCTGGTCGGCATCGAAGAGCCGGAATCAGCGCTTCACCCGTCCGCCGCGAGCGCCCTGGTGGAGTGCCTGCGCGCGGCGTCCGATCACACGCAGGTGGTTCTGACAACCCACAGTCCCGACTTGCTAGACGGGTGCGACCCCAACAGCGACACGCTCTTGGTCATTGAGGCGGACCAGGGAGAGAGCTTCGTCGCCGCACTCGACGACGCAAGCCTGGAGGCCATCCGACAGCATCTGTACACTCCCGGAGAGTTGTTGCGTTTGGAGCAGCTTCAGGCGTCGCTGAAAGACAAGGAGCGGCAGCTGAGCCTCGCTGGCATTTGGGACGAGGGCGATGGCTGACGTTCTTCGCGTTGCCGCGGTCGTCGAGGGGCACGGGGACGTTGTCGCTTTGCCGGTGCTGCTGCGCCGAATCGGCGTTGAGCTGCTCGGCGGGACGCACGTCGAGGTCTCTCTGCCGATCCGAAAGCCGCGAACGAGGCTGGTGAAGGCGGACGACGAGGCGCTCGACAATGCGGTCAAGCTCGCAGTCCTGAAGCTCGCGGAACTCGACAAACCCGGCTCCAATGCGTGCATCCTCGTCGTTTTCGACGCAGACGACGACTGTCCGGCGGTACTGGGGCCGAAAATCGCCGGGAGGATCTCCGACAGGCAAGGGGTCACTGTCCGGGTAGTGCTGCCGAACATCGAGTTCGAAACTTGGTTCGTTGGAGCCGCGGCGTCCCTCTCCGACTACTTAGCGGACGTCGATGATCCGCCGTGGAGTCCCGAGGAGCGACGACTAGGCAAGAAGTGGGTGGCGGACCGTTTTCGGAACGGCTCCTACGGCGAGCGGACCGACCAACCTCGTCTGGCAGCCAAAATGGACCTCGTCGCTTGCCACCGCCGCTGCTCCTCCTTCCGAAAGCTCTGCCGTGAGCTCGCGCGAGCCGCGGGCGTTGAGCCGTACTCAGACCCGAACCCCGATTCGCAAGCATGAACACCCTCGAAGCAATCGAAGCCCGCCGTTCCGTCAAGCACTACGACCCGTCGTTCGTCATGCCGGCGGCGCACTACGAGCGCTTGATGGACCTCGCGCTCCTGTCCCCCACGTCGTTCAACATCCAGAACTGGCGGTTCGTGGTGGTCCGCGACCCAGAGCAGAAGAAGCGGCTCCGCGCCGCGGCGTGGGACCAAGCGCAGGTGACCGACGCCAGCCTGACGATCGTCCTTTGCGGCGACCCCAAGTCGTGGGCCGACCGCCCCGAGCGTTACTGGGCCACCGCCCCGCAGGCCACGCAGGACTTCCTCGTGCCGATGATCGGCCAGTTCTACAGCGGCGCGGGAGAGCAAGTGCAGCGCGACGAGGTCATGCGCTCGGTCGGAATCGCCGCCCAGACGATCATGCTCGCCGCCAAGGCGCTGGGCTACGACAGTTGCCCGATGATCGGCTTCGACCCCGCGAAGGTCGCCGAGATTGTCGGGCTCCCCACGGGTCACGTCGTCGGCATGATGCTCACCGTCGGCAAGGGGCTGAAGCCCGCCCACCCGCGCGGTGGCCAGCTAGCGAAGTCCGAAGTGGTGTTCGACGACCGCTACCCCGCTTGACTCGTGGCGTGCTAGCGACGCGGCCGGCGATAGCGGGGCGCCCAAGGCTTGCGCAACGTGCAGACCCGTCACGACCGGCGCCGATATCCTCCGATGGGGGGCTGGAGTGCGCGCCGAGTGCTGGCGCCGCGCGGCCGCTCGCGCGGGGGGACGCCGACGAGAATGGCCGACGCTACGCCCAGAGCGCTGCTCGCCGCAGCCGCCGCTTTCTGCGTGGCGTTTGGCCCCGTGGTTGCGCGGACGGCGTACGCACAGCCCGGGCCGGCATTCCTCGGCGATTGGTTCGAAGCGGGGGTCGGCGCGTACGACGTCCTCCCCGCCTCGCTCGCCGACGAGCCGCAACCGCGGCTCCTCCAGCCAAACTCCGCCGCCGATGCGGGAGCGAACCCGTTGCTCGCGGACCCACCGCTCGCGGAGCAAGTGCAGGCTTTGCAGAAGCGGCTAGCAGAGCTCGAAGACTCGCTCGACGAGCGGGACGAGGTGGAGCAGGCCAAGGCTGACAAAAAGAAGTCCGACGACGCCAAGAGGCCAACCGTCGTCTGGACCGGCCAGGTGCAGGCCGACTTCTACGCCGTTGATCAGGACGACGCCAACCGGGCCGCGTTCGGCGACATTCAAAACGGCGAAGCCTTCCGCCGCGCCCGATTTGGCATGTTCGGCGAGCACGGCCCGACCGAGTACCGCATCGAGATGGACTTCGCGCTCGCCGGGCGGCCGTCGTTCCTCGACGTGTGGACGGGGATCAAGGACCTGCCCGGGCTGGGGCGCGTGCGGGTGGGTCACTTCTTCGAACCCTTCAGCCTAGAGCGGATGACTCCCAACCGGTTCAACACGTTCATGGAACGCTCGCTGCACGACCAGGCGTTCGTCCCCGCGCGCAACACGGGCGTGATGGCGAACAACACCTGGCTGGACGGCGACGCGACCTGGTCCGTCGGCTACTTCCGCGGCGACAGCGACGCCTTTGGCGACGACACGGGAGACGATTTTCAGGACGCCGTCACCGCCCGTGCGACGCTGCTGCCGTACTTCGACGCCGCCTGCGGGGGGCGGCGCTACGCCCACCTGGGATTCGGATACAGCTTGCGCGCGGCGAGCGAGGACCGCATTCGATTCCGCGCGCAGCCCGAGGCACGCCTCGGCGCCACGACCCCCAACTTCCCGTTCTTCGCCGACACCGGGAACCTCGTCGCCGATGGATTTCAGATGCTCGGCTTCGAGGGGGCGATCGTCGAAGGGCCGGCTTCGTTGGACGCCGAGTACGTCTCGGTCCCCGCGGACCTCGCCGCTGGCGACGCCACGTTCGATTCGTTCCACCTGACGGCGAGCTACTTCCTCACCGGCGAGCACCGGCCGTACCGCAAGGAGCTCGGCGCGTTCGACCGCGTCCAGCCGCTGCGACCTTTCGTGCGCTACGCCGGCGACTCGGAGCGGGTCTGCCTCGGCCCGGGGGCCTGGGAGGTCGCGGCCCGCGTGTCGCGGCTCGACCTGAACGAGGGCCCCGTCGCCGGGGGCCAGATGGACAACCTCACGCTCGGCCTCAACTGGTACATGACACCCTACCTCCGCTGGACCGCGAACTGGGTCCACTCGACCACCGACCGCGCGCCGGGGGGGGAGTCGGGCGCCGACCTCTTTGGCATGCGCGTCGGCTACGAGTTCTGAGCCCCACTAGCGGGAACCCTGAGTAGCGTCCCCGGGGGTCCGCGCCCCGCCCGCCCAGAGCGTATGCTGGGGGGCATGTTCACCGGACTCGTGCAGCGTCTCGCCACGGTAGCCGCGGTCGTCCCCGAGGGCGCCGCCGTGCGCCTGGTGATCGACGACCCAACCGTTGCCAGCGGCGTGGCGATCGGCGACAGCGTGGCCGTGAATGGCTGCTGCTTAACGGTCGTCTCGATCGCGGGGCCGCGCCTCGCGTTTCAGGCGGGCAGCGAGACCTTGTCGCGAACGAATCTGGGTAAGCTGCGGGTCGGTGACCGCGTCAATCTCGAGCGGTCACTACGCGTCGGCGACGAACTCGGCGGCCACTTGGTGACGGGGCACATCGACGCCCTCGGCACGGTCGAGCGGCGGATCGACGAGCCGGGCCCCGACGGCGACCAAGGTTGGGCCAAGTTCTGGTTCCGCGTCCCCGGTCCACTGGCGCGGCAACTGGCGGGGAAAGGATCGGTCGCCGTCGATGGCGTGAGCCTCACCCTCGTGGACGTCGAAGACGCCCCCGACGGCGACGGCCGCTTCAGCGTCGCACTGATCCCGCACACGCTGTCGGTGACGACGCTCGGCGCCCGCGAAGTGGGCGACGAGGTCAACGTCGAGACCGATGTCCTCGCGAAGTACGTCGCCCGACAACTCGCCGCCCTGACCGCGTGAAGCGCGTCGGCGGCCCGGCGCGACGACACACGCCATTTCCAGCGCAACCAACTCCGAACGGTTCAACGATGACGAAACACTTCGGCTTCCTCGCCCTCGTCCTCTGCACCACCGTCGCCGAGGGGCGAACCTGGACCAGCGACGCCGGGAGCTACACGGTCGAAGCCGACCTCGTGGCCCTGGGCGAAGGGACGGTGGTCCTGCAACGCGCCGACAAGCACCTGGCGTCGGTCGAGGTCGCGCGGCTGTCGCAGGCCGACCGCGACTACCTCGCGACGACCGAGGCGCGGCTCGCGGCCGAGAACATGGCGCAGCATCGCCAGACGTGGACGATGCGGGGGGGCCTGAAGATCGTCGGACAGGTCGTCGATTTCGTCGCTCGCGACGTGACGATCCAGCGTCGTCGCGGCAGCGTGTACGTGAACGACCGGATGCTCAACAACCTGCCGGAGGCGTACCAAACGATCGTCCCGCAGGTGGTCGCCCACTTCGAGGCGAACAAGGTGCGCGACAAGAGGACGCTAGAAGCGTGGCTCGTAAACAGGCGCGCCGCGCCGGTGACCTACCGCTGCGAAGGCGTGATCCTTGCGCTTGAGAACGGCGACGAGTACGCGATCCCCTTTTTCCTGTTCTCCGACGAGGGCCAAGCGCTGCTCAAGCCGGGCTGGGACGATTGGCTCGCGATGAAGGGGGACTACACCAAGCAGCAGTCGATGTCCGACGAGCTCCAGGCGCTCGCCGCGGCGCACCAGCGCGACGCGGAGGTCACGCAGCAGGTCGCCAAACTGCAACTGCTGCTCACGGCCGTCGATGCCGGCGTGACGGACCTGTGGGAGGTGACCCTCTACCCAGGCCCCGGCGCCGCCGGCCCGCCGCTGTGGGTCGTCGCCCCCGGCCGCGACAACCTCACGGCGACCAGCTTCGCGCTGGGGAAAAACCCGGGCTACGTCGCCGGCCCGGTGCGCCGCGTCAGCCGCGGGCGATGATTCGCGGGGGGCGAGCGGGCCGGGCTTACCGAGCCGCGATCTCGAACGCCACGGCGTCGGTTCCCGACTTCTGGCCGAGTCGGTCGGAGATCTCGAGTTCGATCCGGTACGTCCCGGGTGCGAGCGATTCCGGGAACGCCACGCCGTACTGGATGTGGAAGTCACGGCGCACCGACAGGCAGTGATCCTCGACGTCGGGGAAGTCCCCCTCGTCAACGACCTTGCCGCTGGAGTCGAGCACCCGGTAGCGCGTTGCGAGCGAAGTGTGGTACCCGCGCTCGGTCGATTCGCTGCGGTAGCGGTCCACCTCGGCGTAGAGCGTCGCCTGGTCCCCCGCCCGGAACCGCGGACGACCGATCGGCTCGTAGGCGCCGAAGCCGTAGACCTTCTCGCAGAAGGCGACGTTGCGGACCGCCAGGTCGGCGAGTTCCCCGAGGCGCTCGGCGGCCGCCTGCTGATGGTGCGAAGCCGCGGCGACACGCATCGGCCGCTCGGGGCGGCGCGCCGTGTCGAGCATCGTCGCCAGGGCGTACAACTGTTCCGACCAGTAGCTCTGCTCGGCCGCGGGGAGCCCGGGGATCGTCGCAACGGCCGGCCCTTGCTGGTCGGCGACCAGACGCAGCAGACGCAGTCGCGCGTGCTCGTAGGTCCGGTCGCCCGGGGCATCGACGAGGCTCGACTCGAGCGTGCTGATCGCCGTATCGACCGAGCTTCGCCAGCTCGTCGGTCGTGCGGGCGCCGACGGAGACGCCGGCACGTCGCTCGTCGCCGAGACGAGGCGGATCGTTGTGCCGGCCCCGGTTGCGTTCGGCTCCCGCGAAGGCTCGGGCGACGCGTTTCCGAAGTAGTGGTGGTTCTCGATCCGCTGCGGAACCGGAGCGGCGGCCGGCGCCGGCGCGGAGGTCGGCTGCGTCGCGGTGGCCGGCGTGACGGCCGAAGGGTTCGTGGTCGGCAGTGTCGTCGCAGGGGGGGTCGTCGTCGGGGGCGACGTCGAGCCGTCGGTCGGACGCGAGGCGACGCGCATCGGCTTCGTCGCAACGGGAGACTCGGGGGAGGCTTCGATCGCCAGGGGCTGGGGGGCGCCCGCCGCGTTCGGAGCGCCCGTCGTGGCGACGGTTTCCGTCGCCGATGATTGCTGCTTCGCGGCCAGTTGCTGCCTCAGCGCGCCGGTCGACTTCGCGCGCTCGACGGCCAGTGGCCAGAGCGTGGGCTCCGATCGCGCCATTTGCTCGAGCGCCGCGTTGTGCGCCGCCGGGTCGCTGAGCGCCAGCGCCTGCAACTCGGGGAGCACCTGCGCTAGCGCTTGCTGCTCGGAGAGCTGCGCGAAGGGCCCTACGTGCGGCGCCCCCGGTTGAGCGGCGCCAGCGAGCGGAGCAGCGGGGATCGCGGGAGCGACGGCGCCGCGGGTGAGGTTCGTAGCGGCGGTCGAAGACGCGACCACCGAGGCGTCGGCGGTCTTCGAGGCGACCGACGCGGCGCCGCCGAGCGTCCTACAACCCGAGCACACGCCGAGCGCGCCCCCCACACACAGAGCCAACCAACCGGCCAGCAGCGCACGGTTCATCGACGATCCTGCTCGCGGAATGCTTGGGGGAGACGTGCCGCTGGGGTCTTGCGCGACCCAGCAACGATGGGGGACAGCGCGGGAGGGATCGTAGGGAAACGCCCCGGCGGGGCCAACGCCAGTCGTTCGCGACGGCGTGCTAGCGAGCCGGCGCCGATTCGCGGGCGAGCCGCAGCAGCAGCCGCTCGAGCTCCAGCCGCGCGCGGTGCGGCTGCGAGTTGTGCCCCTTCATCGCCAGGTCCGCTTCGAGGACCCAACCCGCCAGGGCCAGCGCCCGCTGGCGGCCGAGCTGGCGTAGCTGCCGCTGGGCGTCGTCGATCTTGAAGCGGAGGAAGCCGGCCCGCGCGAGCGCGTCGGCGAGCGACACCTTGCGGCCGTCCCGTTCCGCTTCGTCCACGATCACGGCCGCGGTCGCGAACTTGCGCAGCGTCGAGCCGAGCTGCGCGAGGACTCCGATCGGCTGCTCCCCCGCCAGCAGCAGCCGGTCGAGCTGCGTGATCGCTTCTCCTGCGGCGCCATCGACCGCGGCGTCGATCATCTCCCAAGCCGTCCGCACGCGCCACCCGCCGACGTTCTCGCGGACGAGCTTCGTGGAGATCGCGCCGGACTCCCCCGCCAACAGCGCAAGCCGCGCCACTTCTTGGTCGAGCATCCCGACGCTCAGCGGCAGGAGCTCGACGAGCGCCTCGGCCGCGGCGGCATCAAGCGTAGCGCCGTGTGCTGCGCTCGCCCGCGCGCGGAGCCACGTGATCGTTTCGCGCCGGTGCTGGGCGACCTCGGATCCCTTGTCGGGTGTCGAGCAGCGGACGGCCAGCCCGTGCTGCGCGACCGCCTTGGCGAGCCGTGTGTTGCCGGGGAGCGTCGAAACGTCGAGCAGCACAAGGCCGGCGCCCGACTCGGCGTGGCGCTCGAGCGAGTCGCGGTAGCGCGTCACGAACTGGTCGGCCTCCTCGATCAGCGCGACAACCCGCCCGCCGCCGAACAGCGACCGCGACCCGACCGCGTCGGCGACGTCACGCCACTCGGCCTGCGGCCCGGCGAACACCCGCCACCCGACCTCGGCGTCGCCGCTCCCGAGCAGCCCCGACCGCAGCGCGGCGATCACCTCGTGCTTGAGGAACGCCTCGTCGCCAACGACGGCGACGACCCCCGCCGGCGGCAGGGGAGGGGGCTCGAGCAGAAAGCCGAGGCCGGTGAAGTTCTCGTCGTTGTTCGAGCGTTTCGCCAACGCGTTCGCCGGGGCAGGGGCGTTGATGGTCCAGGGCCGCGGGCGCCGGTGCTTTAGGATACCGCAGCCTCCCGCCGCTCACGACCCGGCCGCGCTGTCACTCCGGCTTGGCGAGCACTTGGCCACGCTCCCGCAGCCGCTTTGCCAGCTCCGCGTAGGGGACATCCTGCACGGCGACGCCCAGCTCGATCGCCAGGTCTGCGGCCACCGCGGCCGATTGCCCCAGGACCATGAACACCGGCTCCATGCGGATCGACCCGTAGGCGATGTGCGAAGACGACACGCAGACCGGCACGAGCAGGTTGCCCGCCTCGCCGCGACGCGGCACGATCGACCCGTACGCGATCGCGTAGGGACCGGGGGGCGGAACGCCGACGTCCCCCTCGTTCTGCACGGTCCCCTCGGGGGTGACGTAGCGCTGCACGTTGTGCGAGTCGAGCGCGTAGGAACCCATGCCGATCGGCTCGGGGGTCACGTGGCGCGACAGGCACTCGTGTTCGGTCATCACGTACGAACCGACCATCCGCCGCGCCTCGCGCACGTAGAGCTGGTGGGGCCAGCCGCCGTTGTCGCGGAACTCGTCGGCCGCGAGCCCCCACGCAGCCATCTCGGCACGGATGCCCTCGGGGACGCGCGGGTCGTTCGCCAAGAAGTACATCAGCCCCTTCTGGTAGCGCTCGTGGTCGGCCACGATCTCGCGACGGCGGTCGTAGCTCGCCTCCGGGTAGTCGTAGTTGGCGCCGATGTGGTCCGTGCTGACCGGGCCAGTGTTGTTGGTGTCGGTCTTGCGATTGGGGATCGCGTCGAACTTCGCGAACACCTCGCGCCAGCCGGTGGCCAGCACGCGGGCGAGCAGCTCGTAGTCGGCCGGGTCGTAGCCGTCGGGCTTGGCGAACGGCAGGCGGTTGTAGGGGTGGTTCGAGAGGCACATCCGGAAGCAGTAGGCTTGTACGCGGCGGTCGCCGTCCCCGCGCTGACCTGGGGGATCGCTCGACACCCCGGCGACGAGCCCGCTCGCCGGGTCGCCGGGGACCACGTAGGGGTCCACCGGGGTGGGGAAGTAGTGGTGATGGTGGACGACCCCTTGCTGCACGCCGTTCCATTCCTCGTCGTACTGGCTCGCCGGCTCGCGGCCGACGTGGTAGGCAACGCCTGCGGCGGCCATCAGGTCCCCCTCGTACGTCGCATCGACGAACACCTTGCCACGGTAGAGGGCGCCCGACAGCGTGCGGATCAACTCGATGCGGCCGTCGCCCTGGACGACGCCCCCCGGCCCTCGGTCGAGCCACTCGCCGCGCACGACCGTCACGCCGTGCTCGGCGACGAGGCCCTCGAAGACGCCCTCCGCGACGTGGGGCTCGAAGACCCACATCGTGCGCAGCGACGCGTCGATCGCGGCGGTCCCCTGGCCGCGGTTGCCGAACTCCGATCGCTTCTGCCAACGCCACGCCGCGTCGCCTTGGTAGTGGCGCCACACGCGGTGGTAGAACTCGTGCGCCACGCCGCCGATGACCGGCTTGTCGCCCGTGTCGGTGAAGCCGAGGCCCCCCGACGACAAGCCCCCAAGATGCTGATCGGGCGAGACAACGACGACCGTCCGCCCGAGCCGTTTCGCCTCGACCGCGGCGGCCACCCCCGCCGACGTGCCCCCGTACACGACGACGTCGTGGGTCGTCTCGTCAGCGGCGCCCCCCTCGGCGCAGAGCGCGAGCGGGCCGCCCGAGGACCACAGGAGCGCCGCCACGACGAGCAGCGGCAAACGCGTAGCGTCGCGACGCAAGACGAGAGTCACGTTCACGGCGACTGGTGATCGGGGCGAGCGGCGAGGATCAGCGGCGATCCCACGATACCACGCGACCCGACCCGCGTCGCTGCGTTACGGCCCCACAGGACGCACGCCGCTGAGGTTCGCCGCCGCTTGCGCCAGCTCGAGCGTGATCGGTTCGGGGGTGGTCGCCGAGCCGACGTTGCCGGCCGCGTCGCGGGCCTCGAGCCGCAGGTAGAGCCGTTGCGGTAGGTGCCGCTGCAACCGCCAGGTGTGGCTCCCCGAGTCGTCGAGCGCCGTCGCCACCGGGAGCCACGGCCCGCTCGCGCGGTTGCTGTAGTACAGGTCGATCGGCGCCCGCGTTGCGTGTTCCTCCTCGACGCGCCAGTCGATGCGGAGCTGGTCGGCGAAGTACCCCTGGCCTTGCTCGACCCGCGCCAGCGTTACGCGTGGCGCGGCCAGGTCAACGCGGACCTGCACCTCGGGCTTGTCGCCGCCGCGCGGCCGCTCGGCCTCGAGGCCACCGACCGACTCGACCAGAACGCGGAAGCCGTAGTTCCCCTCGCCGGGAACCGTGACGTGGATCGGGCTTTGGCGGTCGCTGTCGATCGCGAAGCGCCGCCACGTGGCGCCCCCGTCCTCGGTCCCCCACAGCTCGACGCTGGCGACCCCCCAGCGGCCTGTTTGCGTCAGCTCGTAGTCGAGCTCGAACTCGGTCGAGTTCACGCTCCGGGCGAGCGTGGGCCGGCCAAAGTCGCCCCACGGCGATTGCTCGCCGCGCTGGGCTTCGCGGGGCGGCGTTGTGCGCGCGGCGTCGCCCCACAGGCTGTCGCGGTTGCCCCAAGGGTTGGCATGGTTCGGGCCGGGGGCGCCGTCTTGCAGTCGCGCCTGGCTCTCGTTCGGTCGGTCGCCAAAGCTTGCCGTGCTGAACGGCCCCGATCGTCCCTCCGCGGGCTCAGCGCCACGGGCGACGGGTGGCGAGCTGCCGACTGGCAACCGGGAAACCGGAGAGTCGATCGGCGCAGCGGCCGAGACGAGTGGCAGCCGCCGTGCGGCGTCGGCCGGCCACGCTTGGGGTTCGATCGGCCCCTCGGCGCGGGCGAGGACGTCGGAGCGCCAGCCAGACTGTTGGCCGCTCGTCACGGGCACTACGCCCGCGGTATCTGACGGTCCGCCCCCGGTCGCCGACCCGGAGCCGATTTCTGCCCCGGCCATTAGTGGAGGCGCGGGGCTGGCATCGGACGACGACGCGGGGAGGGTCGGGCCATTGCCAGAAGCAAACGGGTCGCGCGCCACCGCGAGCGCGCTCGGCGGAGCAACGACGCTTAGGGACATCCCCCACGGACTACCCAGTTGCGGCGCGGTTGGTTGCGGCGCGCCCCCGGTCAGAGGGGCTTCGATGGCGTGTGATGTGGGATCAGCCGTGGAGAGCGGCGCCCACGGCGTGGGGGGGGCGGCGGCGACGTACGGATTGGACTGCAGCCGCGGGTCGCTCGGCGCCGCCGACTGCGCTACGCACGACGACTCGGCCCGATTCCCGGCGCGATCGACGATCGCGACCCGCAGCACGACGCGTTGCGCGTCCGCCGGGGGGGCCCACAGGGCGCGGGCTTCGAGCTCGATGTCCCCCCGCCCGCCGACGAGCTCCATCGACACGGGGGACCAACCGCCGCGGCCATCGGCCTGCGAGTAGAGCCGCACGCTCGACGGGTCGAGGGCCACCCGGTCGCGCGCGGCAAGGGTGACGCGCACCGCTACACCGTCGTCGGTCGCTTCGAATCGCGTGACCTCGGGGAGCGCCGTATCGACGATCACCCGCATCTCGGGGCGCACCGGGCCCGGGGGCTGAAAGCCGCCGGCCCGGTCGTAGGTGCGGATCGCGAAGGCGAACTCCCCGTCGGCGGGCGCCTGATAGTGGAACGAGCGGACGTGCGGCGCCGCGGACGCGACCTTTTGCCAGTGTTGCCCCCGGTCCTGCGACACGTAGAGGACCACCTCGCTTGCGGACTGCGCCGCTCCCTTGCCAGACCAGCGGTACGGAACGACCAAGCCGTGCCGACCCCAGAAGATCGGCGCGGGGGCGAGCGCGGGGGTGCTCGCAGGCACAGCCGCCGCGGCGACCGGCGCAGCGGCCGGGGCAGGGGCGAATTCTGACTGCCCAGGCGCCACGGTCGCGGCGAGGGCGAGCCAACACCCGAGCAACACCCGCAGCACGCGCCGGCGAGAGTTGGGGAGGTTCGACACGGGGGACTCGGCAAACGGGGGGCCGCCAACACGGCGTCGCCGCGGCCGGCTCGCGCACCTGGGGGCCTCGCCGGGGGTTATCGACCGGCCGGCGACCGGTCTCGAAAGCAACGCGATTTCCTCGGGTGGGGCCGATTGGGGGAAGCTCGCGGTGGGAATTGTTGGACGCCCGCGCCGGCGACCGTAATAATCGCGGGGCGGGGCAGGGGCCCGGCAATCGACGGGCCGACGATCGACGGGCCGAGGATCGACCGGATGACTCTCGCGCTGATCCCGCAACTCGCGTGGGCATCGACGGGGCTGGCGATCCTGCTGCTGGTGATCGCCGGCGTGGCGGTCGCCGCGCGAAGGTGGTCCGTCCGCGCCGGCGCGGGGGGGCAAGACGCCGACGAGACGCTCGCCAAGTTCCGAGAACTGCACGCTCGGGGTGGGCTCAGCGACACGGAGTACCGAAACATCCAAACGAAGCTGGCGCCGCAGTTGTCGCTGGCAGTCGCGGCGGCCGAGCAAGTGGCGCGATCTCGGGAAGCGAGCGCGGTCCTCTCCGCCCAAAGCGGGGAGACCGACAACGCTCAAGTGGATACGGCGCAGGGGATTGAGTGAGGGGGACTGAGGGACGCGCGGCGAGATTGACTCGCCGTCGATCCTGGTCCCCTGTGCGGTGAGAGAGGGTTGTGCGGCGACGGCGCCGAGTGCTGTCGCCGACAATCCGCAGCGGCCGATGAACGAAAGCCGTGACAACGGCGTAACGGGGCGAACACTGCTCGAACATGAGCGTGGACTAGGGAAGGCCCGCCTGGCGTGGAGGAGGCGGAGCGGCGAGACGGAGTGACGGCCGGTGAGGCGGCAGACGCGTGGGGGCCCTGGACGGGGACCCGCGCGACCCTGACGCGGGCCGTGGTTGTCCGTTTCGTTGCTCACCGACATCGAGCGGCACCACAGGAGGCAGACGCGACTCGGCCAGTTCGACGCCCCTCCATCGGGGCGGCGGGCGCCGCGGTTGGTCCGCCACGCAAGACGGGTAAGGAGTGAGCATGCCTTCGGGTAAGGAGATCGCCGGCACGCGGCGTGGTAGCGCAACCAAAAAGAACGCGTTCTGTTCGTTCTGTCGCAAGAGCTATCGCGACGTCGGCCCGCTCGTCGAAGGGCCCGGCGACGTTTACATTTGCGGCGAGTGCATCGAGCTCTGCCAGTCGATCCTCGACCAAGAGCGGAAGCGCCGCGGCGCGAGCAAGCAGCTCTTCACGAAGATCCCGTCGCCGCGCGAGATCGTCGCCGAGCTCGACAACTACGTGATCGGCCAGGACTCGGCGAAGCGCGTCCTGGCGGTCGCCGTCCACAGCCACTACAAGCGGCTCGTGGCGGCCGAAGACGAGTCGGACGTTGATATCGACAAGTCGAACATCTTGCTGGTCGGCCCCACCGGCTGCGGCAAGACCCTGCTGGCGAAGACGATGGCCCGGCGGCTCAACGTGCCGTTCGCGATCGGCGACGCCACCACGCTGACCGAGGCCGGGTACGTCGGCGAGGACGTCGAGAACCTGCTGCTGAAGCTGCTGCACGCCGCGGACTTCGACGTCGAGTCGGCCCAGCGCGGGATCCTCTACATCGACGAGATCGATAAGATCGGCAAGACGAGCCAAAACGTCTCGATCACCCGCGACGTCTCCGGCGAGGGGGTCCAGCAGGCGCTCCTCAAGATGCTCGAAGGAACGATGGCGAACGTCCCCCCGCAAGGTGGGCGTAAGCACCCCGAGCAGCAGTACATCCAGATCGACACCACCAACATCCTGTTCATCTGCGGCGGCACCTTCGCCGGCGTCGAGGACATCGTCCGCAAGCGGCTCGGGAAGAAGTCGATCGGGTTCACCCAGGACATCAGCCAGAACGAGGAGCTCAGCTTCGCCGAGGCGATCAGCCAAGTGAACGCGGACGACCTGATTTCTTACGGCATGATCCCCGAGTTGGTCGGTCGTCTGCCGGTCGTCAGCTCGCTGCGTCCGCTGGACGAAGACGCCCTGGTCCGGGTGCTGACCGAGCCCAACAACGCGCTCACGAAGCAGTACCAGCGGCTGTTCTCGATGGAAGAGGCCGACCTGCAGTTCACGGACACGGCCCTGAGGGCGATCGCCAAGCGGGCTCACGAGCGCGAGACCGGCGCCCGTGGCCTCCGCTCGATCATCGAGACGGTGATGCTCGACATCATGTTCGAGCTCCCCGACCAGCCCCGCGGCAACCGTTACACGGTGACCGACGCGGTGGTCGATGGGCGCGAGAAGCTGTTCAGCGAGCCTCCGGTGCAGAAGTCGGCGTGACAGCCGGCGCGTGATTCACGGGGCGACGTTCAATCTCGAGGCGGGGGCGCTGGACGCTGCCGCCGTCGGGGGTCCAGTCGCCCCTCTTACAGACCGCGGGCCCGGGAGGGCGTGCCTCTCCCGGGCCCGCGGGCGTTTTGTAGGTTTGCTACGCTCGGGCCAGATCGCGCAGCACCGCCAGCCCGCGCTCGAGCGTCGCCTGCGTGGCCGCGTAGCTGATCCGGAAGTGGGTGTCGCGGCGGCTGAAGATCGAGCCGGGGATCACCAGCAGCTCGCGCTCGAGGCAACGGCCGACGAACTCGCCGGCGGATGTAGCGCCCGCCGGGATCCGTGGGAACACGTAGAACGCCCCGCCGGTGTCAGCCACCTCGTAGCCCGCTTCGCGCAGCCCTCCGACAACAAAGTCCCGCCGCTGGCGGTACCCCTCGACCAGCGGCGTCATGTCGACTTCGTGCGCCCCGCACGCGGCCCACTGCAGCGGGTGCGGTGCGCAAACAAACGTGTACTGCTGGAGCGCCGTCATCTTGTCGATCACCGCCGCCGGGCCGTGGACCCAGCCGATCCGCCAGCCCGTCATGCCGTAGCTCTTGCTGAACCCATCGACGACGATCGTCTGCTCGTTCCACCGCGCGGGGCTCTCGAGGGCGCCGTCGTAACAGAACTCGCGGTAGATCTCGTCGGAGAGCAGCGCGACGTTGTGCCGCTGCGCGAGCTCGGCGAGCGCCTTCACCTCCTCGCGCGAGGCGACGACGCCGGTCGGGTTCGCGGGGCTGTTGAGCAGGATGAGCTTCGTACGGGGGGTGATCGCTGCTGCGACCTTCGCGGGGTCGATCCGGAAATCGGGGTACGTGTCGATCACCACGGGGACCCCGCCGACCATCTCGGAGAGCGTCGGGTACATGACGAAGTAGGGGTCGAAAACGATCACCTCGTCACCGGGGTTCACCAGCGTCCACATCGCCAGGTTCAACGCGCCACTGGTGCCGCTGGTGACGAGCAGCTTGCGCTCGGGGTGGCCCCACTCGGCATCGACGCGCGCTTGCAGGCGGTCGCGCAAGGCCGCGGCGCCCTGCGTCTGGCTGTAGCCGTTCTTGTCGTCGCGGATCGCCTGGAGGGCCGCCTCCTTGAGCACGTCCGGCACCGGGAAGTCGGGCTGGCCGATCGACAGGTTGATCGGGTCCTTCATCTTCGCCGCCAGGTTGAACACCTTGCGGATGCCGGAGCTGTCGAACTTGGCGGTGCGGTCGGCGAGCCAGGGGTGCATGCGCTTACGCTGAGAGGCTAGAGGCTAGATGCTAGAGGGAAGAAGCTTCGCTGCGCGACGAGGTTTTTTTGGGGGCGGGCGCTATCCTACCCGGGGCGTGGGCTCGGGGGAGACGGCTTGGGCGAGCTCTTCGAGAGGCTCGGGGGTCGCTTCGCGCGGGGCTGGCTTGCGCAGGTGGCGGCGTGAGGCGGACTGGACCAGGGCCACGGTCCCCAGGATGCCGAGCATCGCGATCACCTGCCGCGTAGTGATCGTCTCGCGGTCCACCAGGCCCCAAGTCAGCGCCACCAGCGGCACGACGTAGGTGACCATCCCCGCGAACAGCGGGCCGCGCGACTGGATCATCTTCACGAACAGCCACATGCAGGCGCCGGTCCCAACGATCCCCAGGACGGTGATCGCACCGCACGCGACGAGCGCGTCTTGCCGTGGCTCGGCAGAGGGCAACCCGAGGGCCCGCTGCGTCGCCGGGGAGGCCATCAGCGGGGCCAGCAGCAGCGCCGGGAGGGCGGTCATGACGGCCGACAGCGGCGTGGGGTCGGCGTCGTTGAGCGTCTTGCGGAGCCAGACGTTGCCAATCGCGTAGCTCAGCGGCACGGTGAACGCCATCACCAGCATCCACGGGGCGATGCCGCGCTGGTTGCCGTCGAACATCAACAGGCCGATAAACCCCAGGCCCGTGACGACGCCGACCAGTTCGCGCCACGAAGGGCGCAGCCCCATGATGAGGGCCGACGACAAGATCGTCAGCAGCGGCGTGAACGCCACGGTCATGCCGAAGAAGCTGTGCCCGAACCCCTGGCCCAACAAGATCGGCTGGGCGACGTAGGGATAGCCGTGGACGATGAGCCCGACTAGCGCCGCGTTGAGCCAGTCGCGCCGGCGCAACCGAGTCGCCGGCTCCCAGAACGCCCAGATCACAGCCAGCAGCAGCGTGGCGCCGATCAAACGCCCCACGGCCACCTCGACCGGCGTGAACCAGTGCAGGGCGCGGTGCATCAGGACGAAGTTCGACCCAAAGAACACGCAAACGAACGCGAAGCGGGCGTAGTCCATCGGTCGGAGCGCCCGGCGGCGGCGGGGGAGGGCAGGGGGGATCCAGGGGCTGGATCGGCCAGTCTAAGCCCCCCGGCGCCGCCGTCCCACCCGAGGGCGGCGGTCGCCGACAAGGACCGCCCGGCGTCGCCCCAGGTTCAGTGGCGACTCTGCGCCAAGGTTTCCGACGTTGCAGGCGACTGGTAGCATCCCGTTCGCGACGCGACCGACAAACCGGATCTCGCTCTCGAGGGTTCGCCGTGCAAATCCCTGTCCCCGACGACCGACTGGTCCACCTGGCGACCTACGCGGACCCCATGCGAGCCGCGATTGCGCGCGGCGTGCTCGAACAGCAGGGGGTGCAGGCCACCGTCGGCCACGACACGGTCAATACGGCGATCGGGTACGTCGGTAGCGCGCTGGGGGGCGTTCGGCTCTACGTCAACGAGAAAGACCAAGAGCAGGCGCTCGACGTCCTCAGGTCTGCTGGCGACGGCGCCGACGACCGAAGCCTCGCAACCGACTCCGACTGCGACTCGGTCGATGAAGACCACGAGAGGTCGGACGGAGACGAACTCGGCGACTTCGAACCCGCGCCAGTCGCTGGTTCGCACCCCGCCCTCAAGTACGCCTTCCGTGGAGCGGTCATCGGCGTGTGCTCGCCGTTTTTCGTGCTTCCGACCGCCTACTCGGTCTACTTGACCTGCCGACACCAGTTGTGGCGCGCGGACCGCGGTGGAAACGACTGGCGGTTCTACGTCGCGCTGTTGGCCAACGTGTGCGCAGTCCTACTCGCTCGGATCTTCTACACCTGGTGAGCCAGACTCAGAGGACGCGCGCCTTAAAGGTCAGCACGCCGCCGTCCTTGGGCTTCAGCGGGGCCTTGAGCTCCCACCGGAGCACGAGCGAGCCACTCGCGCTGCGCGACGAGGCGAAGTCCGCCTCGCGCGTCGACTTCGCGGAGCCCTCGACGTACTCCAGGCGGGTCGTCAGGTTGTCGGTGATCGTCACGGCGTCGATCTGGGTGTCCCCCACGTTGTCGTACCGCAGGGCGAACTCGACCTCGTCCCCCGGGTGGGCCGAGTCGGTCGAGGCGAGCTTCACCAGCCGCAACCGCGGCGAGCTGGGCTCCAGCGTCCCGTACAGAACGCCCGGCTGCGTCGGCAGGTAGACGGCCGAGGCCATCTGGCTCGAAAGAGTCACCTGCACCGCCTGCTCGCCGGTCCAGGTGATGGCGGCGATCGAGTGGTTGGCGATGACTGCTTTCTCGGCGTTGATGTATTGGCCGACGCTGAGGATCGACAGGTTCGCGTAGGGACCGACGAGGCCGATCGCGTCGGCCGTTTGTTGCAGCCGGATCGCGGCGCCGGGCTGCTCGCGGTCGAGTAGCAGCCCCGGCGGCAGCGGCAGCACGCGTTCGTGCAGCGCGATGTTCTGCAGGCCGGTTGACGGCGGCTGCCGGTCCGCGGCAAGGGCCGGCGTGAACGTGTCCCCGAGGGCGTCGACGAACATCCGCTGCTCGGCGCCCATCGGCTGCACGACCTGGCGGACCGAGGCGAAGCGCGGGGCGTAGATGCAGACCCGGCTGCTGGGGGTGACGAGCGTCTCCCCCTGGCGTGTTTGGTAGGTGGCGACCGTGTCCTCTTGTTCGAGGCCTCGCAGGGCGCCGTCCGTCACCGTGTGGGCGCGTGGCGCGCCATCGCCGCCGTCGCACAGGTACTCGTCCCAAGGGCCGCGCAGGCCGTCGGCCGAGCACACCTGGCAGCCGTCGTCACAGCCCGCACCGTCCGATGCGGCGCGAGGCGAGCACGACTCGCAGGCGCACTGCGCGGCGGCCGTGAGGGGCGCGAAGGCCGCCACGCCGCACACGAGCAGCGCAGGCCAACTCGATAGCTGGCTCGCGCGTCGCGTCACGCTGTGGGGGGCTCGTCGCATTGCGTGCTCAGGCAGGGAAAGAACATCAGGGCGTGGGCGCCGCACGCTCGATCGCGGTCGCGAAGCGCGTCTCGTTCGGAGCGAGCGTCTCGCGGCTGCCGATGCGGACGATCGCGATCGGGCGGCCGAGCTCGTCGGCGAGCACCAGCGGGTCGTCCCCAAGGGGCGCCTCGAACCACTGCTGCCCGCCACGCTGCTCGTCGATCGGCAACGCGGTCCGCGGGTCCTCGACGTACACGACACGCGTCACCAGGCCCCCCTGGGCCGCGATGCGGAGGTCGTCGAGCGTCAGCTCGATCGGAACCGGGAACTCGTCCGCCTTGCCGACCGGCGCGTAGAGGCGGTCGAGCAGTTCGACCGTCGGGTAGACCGCGACCCCCGGGAACCCCGGGACCCCTTCGGCGCGGAAGCGGTAGACGCAACCGGCCTGGACTCCGACGAGCAGCTTCGTCTCGTGGGGTGTCGAGTACCCCCCCCCCGTCGGCCGTGGAGACCGTGATCCCCGTGGGGACACGGACCTCCACGGGCTGCGTGTAACCCAACAACGGTCCGCCTCTTAGGAGCCGCTGGCCGCCAATCGCTCCCGGAGGTATGGCGCCGGCATGAAGCCAGTGTTTCTGCTGCGCCGAGGACGAGCTAGGCACGCTCGCCGCGACGACAGCAGAGATCGCCAACAGCACCTGGCCCGCGGCATGGCCCCACCTGCGTGGGGCGCTACTAAGAGGGCGGACCGTTGTCATGGATCGTTTCACAAGAGATGTCGCGCTAGCCTCGGGCGTCGAGCCGTTGGCGATTCTTCGCCCGCTCACGGGCACTCGCCACTCATCGACGCGCCGTCCATCGACTGCCCGGCCGCTTGCAACCGTTGAGCCGCGGCGCTGACCGGGTTTGGCACGGTGCCGCCGAAGGGGCGGAACGGCGCCCGATGCACCTCGTCCACGTGGACGTGGGTCGCCGGACGCGGGTAGTTCATCCCCGGACGCTGCTTCACCGAGATCGTCATCTGGTTGGTCGGTGGCGGCATCACAACGCGCGTGCGGTTCTTCATGACGTGGCTCCGCAGGCCGGCGGGCGAACCCAGCGGGATGTGCGGAGGACCGGGCAGGCCGATCGGCGTCCCCGTGTAGGGCATGCCGTACTGCGGTTGCATGCCGGCCATCATGTGCGGCGGCATGACGTTGGGAGCGAAGCCCGCGGTCGGGGCGCCCATCGGCATCATCCCATCGCCGCCGGGTCCCTGCATCATCGGCGCCCCTTCGCCGTACATCGGGCCGCCCCCGTAGGGCGCCCCCTCGTAGCCACCCGACACGCCGCCGGGGCCACACGAATCGCAGCCGGCGCCGTAGCCCGCGGGGACGATCCCCGCGAGGCCTCCCGACGTGCCGAGGTCCTTGCTCCCCATCCGCAGGATGGCGAGGATCGAACCGCGGCGGTCGGCTTCTTCGATCGGATCGACCCCCGGGTCGAGCCGCGTGCTGACGAGGGTCTCGACCCCCGACAGGGCGAGCTCTTGGAACTCGGGGTCCGGCAGGTAGATGACCTTGGTCACAAAGTTGCCACCGACGACTTGGTCGAAGTCTTCCTCGGTGAACTGCACCGGGATCGGGGCGTGCGCGAGGTACGCGTCGGTCCGCGGCGTGACCGGCGCCACTTCGAGCGTCGGGTAGAGCGTCACGCCGGCGCGGCCGGGGATGTTCGAGACCTTAAGGCGGTAGATCGCCCCTTGCGGGAAGTCCTGCCGACCGGGGACGTACAGCGGGGCCGAGTCGAACTGCCCCTGGCTGGCGACGTCCCAAGCGACCTGGATCCCCTCTTCGCCGACGAACGCGATCTGCGACGTCGCGGGGCCACCAGCCCCCGGCGCGCAACCACCACCCCCGCCGATCGAGCAGCTACCACCTTCGCAGTACTGCACCTGGCGGACGTCGCTGGACCCGGCGCGCGTCGTCGCGCACTGGCCCGCGCCGGGAGTCCCGCCGGGCCCGTACATCTCGGGCGACGGGGGACCCGTCATTTGGTTCCCCACCGGGATCACCCCCGGGCCGGGTCCGCCGACGCCGGGACCCGGGTGCATCATTTGCTGTGCGGGGGGCAGGTTGTAAGCCAGTCGGCCGGCGCAGCCGGCGCTCACGGCCGACGCCGCCACCAGCGACATCGTGAAGTAACTACGGACGCGCATGGACTTATCCCCCCCAAGGGCGTGATCGGCGCTCCGCCACACGACGAAGGCCGTCGTGAGCGTTGGCGCTGCTTTGTGTCTCGCGATTGCCGCCGGGTCGCCGAGCTTCGCGACGCTAGCGTTTGCTAGCGTGACGCGGTTCGACGCCGACGCCTCCCGAGGGAAGGCGAAGTGCCGTGGACGCCCGAGCCCGACCAGCCGTATAGTCCGTCGCGCCAGCACTCCCCCGCGCGGGGCGTTTCCCCGCCGCTTTTCGACCAGCGCGTCGAACGGACAGCCGGACGCCTAAAGAGCGCCCTTTCCCTGGCTTAGGATTCGGCCCCGCACAACGGGTTTCTTTGGCAAAAGCGACAAACTCCGCGCATGAGGACCAGCCGTCACAACCGCGCCCGGGGTTGGGTGCTGAAGGGCATGCTCCTGCTGGGGCTGGGGGTCGGGGCGTTCTTCGCCCTCGACGTCGCCGACGAGCTGCTCGTGGCGCGGCTGCGCCCCCCGAGGCCGATCCCGGCCGAAGCCCTCCCCCTCGTCGAGCAACCCGGCGGCGACCCCCTCGCTAGCGACCGGCGCGGCAACGCCCTGCTCGCCGAGGCGATGGTCCGACTCGAGCAGCGGCAGAGCGTCGTCGCCCAGGTCGTCCAGGTCGGGTGGAACGACGGCCGCGTGGTCGAGACCCAGGGGGACTACCGCCAGGCCGGCTCGGGGCCCGACCGCCGCTTCTACTCCCTCGCCCAGGGGAGGCTCGCCGACCGCGCGGCCCGCTTGGTGCGTGTCTCCGACGGGCGCTTCCTTTGGACCGATCTGTGGTGGGGTGAGAACCCCCAGGACGCGTCGCACAGCGTCACGCGCGTCGATCTACGCCGCCTGCGTAAGGAGCTCGTCACCGGACGAGTCGAGGACGACCCCGAGCCGGGCGAGGCGTCGGCGACGCTCGCCGACGCGTCCGAGTGGGCCCGCCTCGGCGGCCTGCCGACGGTCCTCGCGTCGCTCGAAGAGCGCTTCGACTTCGGCCCGCCACGCCTGATGGAGCTCCGCGGCAGGCGTGTCGCGGCGATGGTCGGCCGCTGGGACAAGGCGAAACGCGTCGCGCTTTTCGGCGACGCCCCGCTTCCCAGCCGCGCCCCGCACCACGCCGTGGTTGCCCTCGACGAGGAGACGCTCTTCCCGCTGCTCGTCGAGTACCGGGCGAAGGACGACCCGCTCTCGGCCCGCGGCCTGCCGGACGAGGCGCGGCTCGTGGGGAGCCGACGCCCGATGCTAAAGATCGACTACCTGAACCCGCGCTTCGACGAACCGCTCGAGGCCGACGCCTTCGCCTACTCCCCCCCGGCCGACGTCCGCTGGCAGGACGACACGGAGCGCGAGCTAAGGCTCCTGCGCGAACGCAGGCCGGTGGTGGCGGCGACGCCTGGGGGGACGGCTCGCTGAGGGGCGCCCTGCGTGCTAACGGCGAGCGACTAGGGCGTCGAGAACGAAGCCCACGTCAACTCCGTCGCGACCCCCGGCGCCATGTGTACTTCTTTGACAGTGTCGCCATAGCGCACTCGCGCGACGTGCGCCCAGTGCGGCGTGAGGGTGGCGCGGACGAGGCGACCCTCGTCCCAGACCAGATCGACCTCGACGTTCCCTCGGGTCCTCAGCCCTCGCACCGCGCCGTTGGGCCAGGCGGAGGGGAGTGCGGGGAGCAGCTCGACATCGACCGGGGCTACTCCGTCGGGCGTGTCGTAGCGGCTCTGGAGGAGCAGCTCGCCGATCGCGGCCGCGGCCCCGAAGTTGCCGTCGATCTGGAATGGCGGGTGGGCCACCAACAGGTTCGAGTACACGCCACCTACCGAGTAGTTGACCTCCGCACCCTTCGCATCGACCGGCTCGAGTAACCTGCGAAGCAGCAGCAGCGCGTGGTCGCCGTCGCCGAGTCGGGCCCACAGGCATGCCTTGTGGGCGATCGCCCAACCGGTGCCCCCGTCGCCGCGCGTTTCGAGCGAACGCCGGGCGCCCTGCGCCAGCTCGGGAGTAGCGCGGCGGTCGATCTCGACACCCGGGTAGAGGCCCCACAGGTGCGACACGTGGCGGTGCTGCGGCTCGACCTCGGGGCGCTCGGTGAGCCACTCGAGGACCCGCCCGTCGCTCCCGACGCGCGTCGGCGCGAGCCGCGGGAGGATCGACTCGAGTTCGCCTACGAAGGGAGCGTCCTTGCCGAGCACCTTTGCCGCGGCGATCGTCGCTCGGAACAGGTGGCGGACAAGTTGCTGGTCGATCGTGGGCCCCATGCAGGTGTGGGTCTCGCGTCCCGCCGCGTCGCGGAAGGCGTTCTCCGGGGAGTTCGACGGCGCGGTGACGAGCCAGCCCCCTGCCGGCTCTTCCACCAGGACGTCGGCGTAGAACCGCGCGGACCCGCGCAGCAGCGGGTAGACGCGCTGGAGGTAAGCGCGGTCGCCGGTAAACAGGTACTGCTCCCAAAGTTGCTGGCAGAGCCACGCGGCGCAGGTCGGCGTCGATCCCCAGGCCGCCGACTCGCCGGGCGAAGTGAAACCCCACGGGTTCATCACGACGTGCGACACCCAGCCCCGCGCCCCGTAGTAGGCCCGGGCGGTTCGGCCACCCGGTTCGACGGCCGACTCGACGAGCGACGCGAGCGGCTCTTGAAGCTCGCTCAGCGCGCCGACCCCCGCGGGCCAGTAGTTCATCTGCACGTTGATGTCGGTGTGCCAGTCGCCGTTCCAGGGGGTCTGCAACTCCTCGGCCCAAACGCCTTGCAGGTTCGCCGGGAACCCTCCCGGACGCGACGAGCCGACCAGCAAGTAGCGGCCGTAGTCGAACAGCGTGGCGACGAGGTCCGCGTCGTCAGGGTCGCGCTCGGCCAGGCGCTCGGGGAGCGACTCGGTCGCCGGCGGATGATTCCCGAGTCGCAGTGACACCCGGTCGTACAGCGCCGCGTGATCGGCCGTGTGGCGCTCGCGGAGCGCGTCGAAGTCGTCCGACTCCACGCGGGCGAGGTCGTCGCTCGCCGCGCGCAGTGCGTCGTCAACGCGCCTGCCCGCGAAGGATTTGATGTCGGTCGCGGCCGCGACAAACAGCAGCGCCTCGTCGGCGTCGCGAACGGCGACCCGCCCGTCGTGCGAGGCGACCGATCCTCCCGTCGTGCGCACGCTCAACAAAGCGCCGAAGCGGACCCCCCCTTTACCGTCGCCGCCGTCTTCGAGCTGCCCCGACATCTGCGCGGTATGCGGCGAAGGGGACGAGACCGTCGCGCGCTCGGGGCGTTCGAGCCACGCGTCGAACGAGACCCCCCCCGGCCGGTCCGCCGAAACGCGGATCGCGATCACCTCGTCGGGCTTCGAGACGAACGCCTCGCGTCGGTGACGAACGCCGTCGAGCGTGTAGGCCGTGGTCGCAATGCCCGTCGCCAAGTTCAACTCACGACGGTAGTCGCTGGGCCCGCCTTCGCGAAGCAGCGTTTCGAGCCGCAACTCCCCGAGCGTCTGGTAGCACCCGAAGCGGACGCTCTTGCCGGCGCCGGCGCCGGTGCCCGGTCCGTCGCAGACGAACCGCTGGTTGAGCAGCGCCTGAGCCTCGTGTTCTTTCCCTTCGACAAGCAACCGCCGGATCGCCGGGAGCGCCTGGTGCGCGTCGGCCCGGTCGGCTTGCTGCGGCGACCCCGACCACATCCCCGATTCGTTGAGCACCACGCGCTCGTCCACGACACGGCCGAAGACCATCGCCCCGAGCCGCCCGTTGCCGAGCACGCACGACTGCGTGAAGTGGTCCGCCGGTCGGTCGAAGACCAGCGAGCGCTGTGGAAAGGGTTCGCTCGCCGCGGCAACCGCGGCCGTCATGCCGACGACAAGGAGCGACACGCGGCAGAAGACAAGACCCGAAGGACGAACGAGCACAGGGCGTAGACCTCGGCACGGGGCGGGAGACGAGGCCCGTATCGTCCCCGGTCCCGCCACGGGCGTCTAGCAGTCCGCCCGGCTCGCGCGTTGAAAGGGTCGATAGCGCCCCGGGGCCTCAGGCCAGCAGCTCGGGGACGACGCGCCCGAAGACGTCGGTCAGGCGGAAGTCGCGGCCCTGCGCGCGGTAGGTGAGCTTCGTGTGGTCGAAGCCCAGGAGGTGCAGGATCGTCGCGTTCAGGTCGTGGACGTGCACGCGGTCCTTGACGGCGTTGAAGCCGAAGTCGTCCGACTCGCCGATCGTGACCCCCTTCTTCACGCCCCCCCCCGCCATCCACAGGGCGAAGCAGTTGGGGTGGTGGTCGCGTCCGTCGAGCGCGCCGGCGTCCCCCTGGACCATCGGCGTGCGTCCGAACTCGCCCCCCCAGATCACAAGGGTGTTCTCGAGCATGCCGCGCTGCTTGAGGTCCTTGACGAGCGCCGCCGAGGCTTGGTCGGTGTTAAGGCAGTTCTTCTTCAGGTCCCCCACCAGGCCGCCGTGCTGGTCCCACGCCTCGTGGTGGATCTGCACGAACCGCACGCCGCGCTCGACCAGCCGCCGCGCGAGCAGGCACGCGCTGGCGAAGTTCGGCTCGCCCGGCTTTGCTCCGTACATGTCGAGCACGTGCTGCGGCTCTTGAGTCAGATCGACCGCCTCCGGGGCGGCGGACTGCATGCGGTAGGCCATCTCGAACGAGTTGATCCGCGTGAGGATCTCGGGGTCGTTCGTCGCGTCGTGCCGCATCTTGTTGAGGGCCACGACGCTATCGACCGTCTGCCGGCGGAGCTGGGCATCGACCCCCGCGGGGTCGTCCAGGTAGAGCACGGGGGAGGCCCCCGGGCTGAACTGCACCCCTTGGTAGACCGACGGCAAGAAGCCGCTCCCCCAGTTCGAAGCCCCAGCGCTAGGGCCCTTGGTCCCGGTCGAGAAGACGACGTACGCCGGCAGGTCGCGCGTCTGCGACCCCAGCCCGTAGACGCTCCACGCCCCCAGCGTGGGCCGGCCGAACAACATCGACCCCGTGTTGATCATCAACTGCGCGGGGGCGTGGTTGAACGCGTCGGTGACCATCGACTTGACGATGCAGATCTCGTCGGCGATCGACGCCGTGTGCGGCAGCAGCTCTGACAGCTCGGCGCCCGACTGCCCGTGCTTGGCGTAGTTGAACCGCGAGCCGAACAGCACCGAATTGGGGTTGATGAACGCAGCGCGGTAGTCCTTCAGCAGCTCCGCAGGGGGGAGCTTGCCGTTCCACTTGGTGAGCTCGGGCTTGTTGTCGAACAGCTCGAGGTGGCTCGGGCCTCCCCCCATGAAGAGGTAGATGATCCGCTCGATCTTGGCCGGCAGCGGGGGCGCCTTCGGTGCCAGCGGGTCGATCGACGTGGCGGCCGCGTTCGCGGTGGTTGCCCCGAGCAGCTCGGCGAGTGCGAACGAACCGATCCCCAGGCCGCACTGCTGCAAGAAGAACCGCCGCGCCGCGACCTGCGAGAGCTGTTCGGCGGCTGTTGGTTGGGGTGACGGCACGGTTATTCCTTCGTGATGGTTTCGTCGAGGCTCAGCAGCACGCGGCTCAGCGCGGTCCACGCCGCGGCGCGCGCGGGGGTGACCCCGTCGGGGAGCATCGGGGGCCGCGACGGGTCCTTGGCGGCGAGCTGCCAAGCGCGAGACTCGTCGTTCGCGAAGCTCGCTTCTTGGTCCCTCAGCATCTGCTCGAGCACGCCGCGTTCCGCGTCGGTTGGCACGCGGCCGACGCAGCGCCGGAAGGCGAGCTCGATCTGCGCCCGGTCGTCACGCGGCGCATCGACGACGTCCATCGCCAGGGCGCGCGAGCACTCTAGGAAGCTCGGTTCGTTGAGGGTCGTCAGCGACTGAAGCGGGGTATTCGAGCGGTTGCGGCGCACGCACGTCGCGTCCCCGGGAGGGGTGTCGAAGACCCCCAGCACGGGGTGCGGGACCGAACGCCAGCGGAACGTGTACAGGCCGCGACGGTGTGCCTCGGCGCCGATCGACTCGGGCCAGACCTTCTGGCCGAAGCTCGCCGGTGGCAGGAACAAAAACGCGGGGGCGGCGGGGAAAACCGGGGGCCCGCCGACTTCACGGTTCAACAAGCCGCTCGCCGCCAGCGCCACGTCGCGCACGACCTCGCCGTCGAGTCGGGCCCGCGGCCCGCGCGCCAGCAGCCGATTCTGCGGGTCGCGCTCGAGCAGCTCGGCGGAGATGCGCGACGACTGCTGGTAGGTGTCCGAACCAACGATCAAGCGGTGCAGGTCCTTCAGGCGCCAATCGCGGTCCATCAGCTCGACCGACAACCAGTCGAGCAGCTCGGGGTGCGAGGGGCGTTCCCCCTGTGTGCCGAAATCGTCGGGCGTGTTCACGAGGCCCGTCCCGAAGTACGCCTGCCACACGCGGTTGACGATCGACCGGGCGGTGGTCGGCGCCGCGCGCGCGACGAGCCAGTCGGCCAGCCCGCGTCGATCGAGCGGCGCGCCGCTGGGGAGCGGGTGCAGCGCCCCGGGAACCCCCTTCGAGACAACATCGCGCTTCTGCAGGAATTCGCCGCGGTGCAGCAGGTGCGTCGGGCGGTGCTCCGGCCGCGGCGCAAGAACCAACTGCGTTGTCCCCAGCGGGTGCCGAGCCCAAGCGGCGTCGATCCGTTGGTTCGTCTCGAGCCAATCGGGCTGGATCGTCCGCCAGTAGCTGAACGCTTCGGCCAATTGCCGCGGAGTCCAGTCCTCAAGTGGCGTGCCGACGAGCCTCCGGATCGAACGCGGGATCGGGTTGGCGACCGGGTCGGCGGCGTCGGTGACCGACAGCCGGAACCTCCCCAGCGTGTTGGCCATCCGCTCGTCGGGGAGGTACCCGCCGTGGCTGTGCTCGAGGTAGAAGCGGAGCTTGTCCCCCTCGGCGAGCTCGATCGGCTCGGCGAAGACGAAGACCGCTTCGTGATCGACGTTGCTGCGCTCCGGGGCGGGGCCGTTATCGACTCCCCAGGCCGTCACGGGGTCGCCATCGATCGCGTACTCGATCGGTCCCGCGACCCGGTGCCGGTTGGCCGTCGGGTCCTCCCACGTCGGTTCAATCAACTGCGTCTTGCAGCCGAAGTCGGCGGTCGCCGACGCGATCTTCACGTCGCGCGGCTCGCCGCTGGCGGGGAAGACCCGGACCGCCATCTGCGTGAGCGCGAACTGCCCCCGCGGCGAGCGCCCCGGTCCCTCCTGCGGAAGGAGTGGGTCGCGGATCGCTTCGAGCCGGATCGCTGTCACACGCTTCAGCGGCGGGACGCCGGCGACATCGGTCGTCGTGTTCGGCGGGTTGTAGCCCCAACTGGTGACCGACAGGTCGTCGTTGTAAAGGTAGCGCTGGGCGTGGTCGGCCGCGTTCTGCACGGGAACGACTTCCCACGGGAACGCCTCGCGCGCGAGCCCGCCGACCCAGTTGCGGAAGTGCCGCTCCCAGCTCGGCTTGCTCACCTTGAGCTGGGCCTCCAGGCGGGCTACCTCGTCGAGAACGTCGCGGCGTTGCACGCGCTCGGCGGGAGAGTAGGTGGCGATCGTCTTCTCTTCGGCGTCGTTCAGGTAGGCGAACAGGCCGTAGTACTCGCGCTGCGAGAGGGGGTCGTACTTGTGGTCGTGGCACTGGCTGCAGTTGACGGTCAGGCCGAGCACCGACTTGCTCAGAATATCGACTCGCTCGAAGTTCCCCTCGACGCGGAACTGCTCGGGGTCGGCGCCCCCCTCCTCGTTAATCGTCGAGTTCCGCAGGAACCCCGTCGCGATCTGGCCGTCGTCCCCGGCGCCGGGGATCAGGTCCCCCGCCACTTGCAGCTTCACGAAGCGGTCGTACGGCGTGTCGTCGTTCAGCGCGCGGACGACCCAGTCGCGGTAGGGCCAGACGCTCCGCTTGAGGTCCTTCTCGTAGCCGTCGCTGTCGGCGTAGCGGGTCGCGTCGAGCCACATCCGGCCCCAGCGCTCGCCGTAGTGCGGCGAAGCGAGCAATCGCTCGACCTGACGCTCGAAAGCGTCGGGGCTGGTGTCGTTGAGGAACGCGTCGAGCTCGTCGATCGTCGGTGGCAGCCCGATTAGGTCGAGCGACAGGCGCCGCAGCAAGGTCTCCTTCGCCGCGCGCTCCGACGAGACAAGCCCCTCGCGCTGCAAGCGGTCGCGTACGAACGCGTCGATCGGGTTCGCGGCGCCTGGCGCCTCGGGAACCGCGGGGCGCGTCGGCGCGACGAACCCCCAGTGCCTCTCGTAGGGGGCGCCTTGCTCGACCCACTTGCGGAGCGTGTCGATCTGGGTTGCCGACAGTTGCTTGCCAATCGATGGCGGTGGCATCACCGCGTCGGGGTCGTCGGAGGTCGCCCGGACGAGGATCTCCGACGCCCCGTAGTCCCCCGGGACAACCGCCGTGGCGCCGCTCTCTAGTTCGCGGAGCAACTCGTCCCGCTGGTCGAGCCGCAGCCCCGCCTGGCGCGAGCCCGCGTCGGGGCCGTGGCAGGCGAAGCAGTGGTTGGCGAGGATCGGCAGCACCTCGCGCTGGAAATCGACGGGCTTGACGGTCTCGGCAGAAGCCTGCCCAACAACCGACCACAATCCCAACAGCAGCGCGCCGCTCCAAAGTCCGCTACGCAATGCCCGCTCCATTCTCGTTCTCGGCTGCTTCCGTCGATCGGCCCGTGGCTCGCCGTCCACGCGACCATCGCTTTACATCCTAACTACGTTCACTGGATCGAATCTTCGCCGTTCCGAGTCCCCATGTTGTTGAACAACTCCGCGGGCACGTCGAACGCGATCGAGCGAACCGAACCGTCCGCGAATACGGCGTTGATCCCGCCTGGGTGAGCCGAACCGAACAGGAAGATGTTGTCGAACCCGAGCCCCCCCGAGTCCGCGAATAACGAGTTGTACGTCGGCTCCCAACCACGTCCGTCGCTGTCGCTCATCGGCGAGAACGCCGTGCATCTCATGATGTCGCCGTCCCAACCGTCGGACCACCCGCGGTCGTCGGACTTGAACGATTCGCCACCCCGGTAGTTGTCAGACCGCACGTACTTCTCTGCATACAACATCGTGTTACTGGTTCCGTCAGTTACCTGAGCGACTTTCACTAGCGACGACATGCGGGGGAGCCGCTCGTGCATCATTGTGGTCGCGTTCCAGCGCCATGCACAGCGCGTAATGACGCCATCGTAAACCGCGTTGCCACGCGGGTCAGATCGATTGTAATTTCCTCCGTAAAACGCTACGCCGAGGCGACGATACGCCTTATCCAATGTCTCGAGAGGGTCTGTGGGTAATGCCGGGCGCAACGGGGTACTTCGGGAGAAGTTTGTAAAAGTTGCAGGCACAGCCCCCGCGTAGTCCATGACCGCAATGATTCCTTCAAAGGCAACGCTATAAGAAGTGGCCGCATTCCGTCGTGACGGGCACGCGTACACCGGTATCACCGCCGACGAAAGCGCAATCGTTGTGGTAACCGACTGGACCGCACCTTCCTCAAGGTACGGCAAGATCTGGAAGCCCCAGCCGATCCCTTGCTTCTCAACTCCGATCGGCTTGCCATTTTTTACGTTCTGCTCGATGCCGTAAGCGGCCGTAAGGAACTGAGAGCCGCCAGTCGGGTAGACGCCATACGATCCCTCGAAGTTCAGCGTCGCAAGGCCGATGTTCTTGAGGTTGTTGACGCACTGCGAACGGCGGGCCGCCTCGCGCGCCGACTGCACGGCGGGGAGCAGTAGCGCGACAAGGATGCCGATAATCGCGATCACCACCAGCAGCTCGACGAGCGTAAAGCCGGGGCGGCGCCGCGAAGCCAAGTTATCCATACCCATTCCCCGAAGAGCAGAAAAGTATCGAACACACCACGCGACGGCGTCCGGCGCCCCGGCCGAGTCCTAAGACCGGGGCGCCGCGCCGTTGTCGTCATCTGCGTACAGAGCACACGCTTAACCGCGCTTTCGGGCCACGAGCCCGCACGCTCCACAAGCCATCAGCATCCCGAGTGCCGTCGAGGGCTCGGGGATCGCGGTCGCCCCCGGGTTGGTCTGACCAAAGTTGTTCTTGACGGCGTTCAGGTCTCCCAGGTTGACGACACCGTCAATGGCGCCGCGGGCGTCCCCCAACACCGGGGAACCCGTGAGCCCGAAGTTGTTCTTGACGTTGTTGAGGTCCTGCAGATTAACGATGCCGTCGCTGTTAGTGTCCCCGAGAACACCGGCGGGCACCGCCCGCAGCGAGAAGTCGTCGAAGTTCGCCGTTTGGAACGGCATGTCGATGTTCGCCATCATGTCATCGACGCGGACACCGGCGCGCAGCTGGGTCGTCCCCGCGGGGGCAACCCCCGTGACGGTGTGCTGCTTCCAGCCGCCGCCGTTGGTCTGCTCGGTGCGGAGGTCGAACGTTTGGCCGCCGACCTGCGTCCCCGTGCTGTCGAGGAACTCGAGCACGAACAGCGTGTCGGTCAGCGACGGGACCGCCCCGTACGGCGAGTTCGGGTCGAGCGTCGTGACGCCGCCGGAGTATCCCCCTTCGAAGAGCGACCAGCCCTTGAGCTCGTACGTCGTGCCGGCGGTCGCGGCGACCGTCTGCAGCAGCGAGCCGTCAAGCGGAGTCACGCTCGCCTGGTACGACTCGAGCCAGAAGCCCGACCCGCCGGAGTGGGCCGAGAAACCTTGGTACGAGTGGGGCCCCGTGCCGACCCAGTTGGGGGCGTTGGGGTCTGGCCCGATGTTGAGGTCCGCGTTCGTGAGGGCCTCGACCGCGGGGCTGCTGGCGCCGCGGAGCGAGAACGTGTCGTAGAAGCCCGATTGCTGCGGGTCGATGTTGGGGACCATGTTGATCGCCGACGCGGTGACGCGGACGTTCGCCGTCCCGGCCGGGGCGAGCCCGTTGAGTGTGTGCTGGGCCCAGCCCCCGCCGTTTGTCTGCACCGTGCGGAGGTCGAGCGCCACCGGGGCGCCGATCACGCCGCCGCTGCCGTTGAGGAACGCGAGCTCGAAGCTCGACTGCGTCGGCGACGGAATTGCGCCGCTAGGCGAACCGGCGTCGAGCGTGGTCACGCCCCCCGAGTAGTTGCCTTCCCACAGCGAGTAGCCGCTGAAGGTGTAGTTCTCGCCGGCGACGCCGGGGACGGTCTGGCTGAGGACCGCGGTCGTGGGTTCGGCGCCGTTGCCGAAGAACAAGCCCTGGAACGCCTCGAGCCAAAGCCCCGAGACGCCCCCGGCTTCTTGGTTGGCGAAGCCAGCCAAAGTGGCCGACTCACGCGGCGACGGGGGGTTTCCGCCGACCTCGAGGAGCGTCCATCCGGGGGGGGCGTTCGCGACTTCGACGTCGGGGTTCAGCAGCAGTTGTTGGCCGAACGAAACGCCGGTCATAGGAGTCAGTGCGGCGACCGAAAGCGCCGCGCGGCGCATCAGAGAAGAGAACATCGAAGGGCTCCAGGGATTCAACGCGGGTGAGAAGGGGGTGGAGTAGAGGCAGTCGAGTGGTGTCCGTTGCACGCTTCGATCAAGTCGAACGTCCGAAGTCGCAAACCACGGCGAGCCAGCGGTTTGCCGAGCACACGTAGACGTCGGCGAAGCCCTCCGACCGGGGTGGATCCCCCCCGGCGTAACGGGGCCGTCGCGAATCGAAGCGTTCAGTAGCGATCCGCTGAAGAAAAGAGCGACCGACCTGCCGGGGTCTGTCGCGTACGGCTCAAGCCGGGAGACGGGGCAAACGCCCGGTTAGGGTCCCCCGAAACGAACTGCCGATTCACCTATTAAGCGCTATGGAAAGCGCTTTCTCTAGGAAGTTCGCGCAAGCTTCATGGTACAATCTTGACATTTCGTGCCGCCGCTCTGCCTTGCGGCAGTGCGAAACGGAGTCGCTCGTCGTTACCTCTCAACCTACGGCCACCCGAACACCGTGACGGCCGAATGCAACCGCTCGTTGGCGCCCCGTTTCAAGATCGCTTCTTCGCCGCGCACCCGTCGCTGCGAAGCTTGATGGACCTGTTCGACCTCACCCCGGGGGCGTACTTCTACGCCAAGGACGCCGACAGCCGCTTCGTCCGACTTAACCCCGCGAACGCCTCGTTGTACGACGAGGCGAGCGAAGAGCCGCTGCTGGGCAAGTCGGATCGCGACCTCCACCCCCCGTCGCTCGCCGAGGCGTACATCGCCGAAGACCAGCGCGTGATCCGCGCAAAGAAGCCGCTGCTCAACCAGACGTGGCTGGTGCCGTTCCTCAACGGCCCGCTGCGGTGGTTCGTCTCGTCGAAGACGCCCCTCTTCTCGGCCGAGGGGGAGTGCGTCGGCGTCGCCGGGGTCATGCACCCGATCGCCACCCCGGAGGACCAGCTCAGCCGCTTCCAGCGCGTCGCCCCGGCGGTTCGGATGATTGAGCAGCGGTTCCGCGAGCCGGTGCTGCTGGCCGACCTCGGCGAGTGCTGCCAGATCTCGCCGACACACGTCCACCGGTTGTTCCGGAAGCTGCTGAAGCTTTCTCCCAGCGACTACGTCCACTCGTTACGATTGCAGGAGGCCCGCACGCGGCTCGCGACGACCAGCGAGTCGATCTCGTCCATCGCGGTCGGCGTGGGGTTCTTCGACCAAAGCCACTTCACCAAGCGGTTCCGCCTGGCGACCGGGATGACCCCCGCCGCGTACCGCGCCGCGTACGGCGTGGTCAAGGACTGACCGGCCGCGTCGCGCTTCGCGCCACTCTTCACAAGCGAGCTTCCCCCGATGATCACGCGCCGCACTTTTCTAGAGAACACCGCGGTCGGCCTCGGGCTGGCCGCGACGAGCGCAGCCACTTCGACGAGCGCCGCGTCGGGGACAGCGACGGGGGCAGGGCCGATCGACACACGGCGGCGCGCCGAAGGGTTACTGCTGGGGTCGCTGATCGGTGACGCACTCGGCGGCCCGATCGAGTTCCAGTCGCGCGAGGCGGCGTGGGCACTCCCCAACGGCACAAAGGAGTGGCGCGCGGGGGAGCGCCTCGACGACGCGGCGGTTGAGGCCGCGAGGCGCCGCTGGCGGCTGCGCGGGTACTCTCCGCTGCGCCCGATCCCCGAGCCCTACGGCCACTGGGAATCCGACGCCGCGCCGGGAACGGTGACCGACGACAGCCGTCACAAGATGATCCTGATGGCGGCGGTCCGTCGCGCGCGGGAACGCGGCGACGACCTCCTCCGCGAACGCGACTTCGCCCAGGCGTACCTCGATTGGCCGACGCGGCCGTTCGCGAAGGGCGCCGCCGCGTACGACGCGATCAACGACGAGTGGCTGCGCGAGATGCGCTACGCGGCGCGGTGGGTGCTCGGCGAGCGCGACGTGGCCAAGGCGCTCCCCCCCGCACGGCTGTGGGTTGGGCTCACCACTTGCTGCGGGCAGATGGCCCTGCCGCCGCTGGCCTGCGCGTTCGCCGGCAAGCCGAACGAGGCGTACCTAGCCGCGCACGACGTCGCGTTCATCGACAACGGCTGGGGTCGGGACCTCAACGCGTGCCTCGTTGCTGGGCTCGCCGCCGCACTCGCGACGCCAACCCCGGGCGACAACCCTGGCGCAGCCTGGGAGTCGCTCGCCCAGACGATGAGCGCAACCGACCCTTACCGGTACCGCGACGTGCCGTGGACCGAGAGGGCGATCGACCGCTGGTCGCGCGCGGCGCGCGAGCACGTCGCCGCTGCCGACGGCTGCCCCGCGGCGCTGATCGCGTCACTCGACGCCGAGTTCGCCGAGACCACCAAGTGGGAGGCCCACGTCTGCGTCGTCGCGATGCTCGCCTTCGCCGAGCTGGGCCAGTACGACCCGCTCGCGTCGATGCAGTTGTGCCTCGAGTGGGGCCACGACACCGACTCGTACGCGCAGCTCCTGGGCGCCTTCTACGGCGCGCTGTACGGCCCCGACGTGTTCCCCGCCGCGGCCCGCAAAGCGGTCGCCACGCGGCTGGAGGCCGACTACGGCGAGCGGATCGACGAGTGGGTCAGCCTGCTGTGCGACGCCCCCCTGATCGTGATGCCGTGATTCCGGGCTACGCGAGGTGCCCCACCTCGTTGAGCGTTAGCACGCGCGGCTGGCGGCCCTGCCAGCGGACTTGGCTGATCGAGCAGTTCGCCTGCGCGATGTCGCGGCCCTTCGCCAGCGAAACGCCGAGCACCTCTCCCAGGTAGACCCGGTTCACGACGCTGTGGGCCACCACGGCGATCTGCTGTCCGACGTGCCGCTGCATCAGCTCGGCGAGGGCTGGGGCGGTGCGCTCGTAGAGCTCGCGGAGCGTCTCGCCGCCGGGGTAGCCGTGGCGCTCGGGGTCGTCGCGGAACAGGTGATAGCGCTGGGGATCGTCGCGTTCGACGGTCGGCCAGGTGAGCCCCTCCCACACGCCGACGCGCACCTCGCGCAGCGCCTCGACCGGCTCGACGACCAGGGCGTGCCGCTCGGCGATCAGCGCGGCGGTCTCCATCGAGCGCTTCATCGGGCTCGAGTAGACCGCCGCGATCGGCACGCCTGCGAGCCGCTCGGCCACACGCCGCGCTTGGTCGATCCCGACCGGCGCGAGGGGCTCGTCGATGCCGTCCCCCTGCATGATCGGCGGTTCAATCAGATTCGGCGGCGTCGCCCCGTGCCGCACCAGGTGCATCAGGCAGCAGTCGGGCGTTGCGTACTCGGGGGAGACGTTCATCGTTGCGTTGAGCCTCCGGAAAGAAACGGGAACCGCCACTACGCCACGAGCGCCAAGAAACGCCACGGAAGAAAACTTAGCCGCCGATGAACGCAGATCGACGCAGATGGCGCGGGAGCCGCTCTACGACTTGAAGCAATCCGCGTTCATCAGCGGCTATTCTTATCGTTGCGTGGCGTCCTTGGCGCTCGTGGCGTCTTGGCGGTTTCGTAACTTCGACAGTGACGCGGCGCACTCGATCGCAGCGACCATGCCGCTCGTCTCGGCGACCCCCTTCCAGGCGAGGTCGCTCGCCGTGCCGTGAGCGACGCTGGTGCGGACGATCGGCAGGCCGAGCGTGACGTTCACCGCGCCGTGCATCCCCAGCAGCTTCAGCGCGATGTGCCCCTGGTCGTGCAGCATCGCGACGACGACGTCAAACTCCCCCGCAGCGGCGCGGTGCATCAGCGTGTCGGCCGGGTGGGGGCCGCTGGCGTCGAGGCCCGCGGACCGCGCGAGGGCGACGGCCGGGGCGATCAAGCGGGCCTCCTCGTCGCCGAACAAGCCCCCCTCGCCGGCGTGGGGGTTCAGCGCGGCGACGCCTATCCGTGGACTCGCGGCGCCGTAGGCTTCCGCCGCCCGGTGCGCGAGGTGGCACTTCGCGAGCACCCCTTCGGTCGTGATCCGGTCGATCGCTTCGCGGACCGACGCGTGCAGCGTGACGTGGACGACGCCAAGGCCCGCTCGGGTCCGCGGCGCCAGGCGTTGCGGCAGGTAGAGCATCATCGCGAAGTCGCGCACGCCGCACAGCTCGGCCAGCAGTTCGGTGTGGCCGGGGTAGGGGAGTCCCGCGGCGTGGAGGGCGGCCTTGCTGATCGGCGCGGTGACGACGCCGTCGCAGCCGCCGTCGAGCGCGAGCTTCGTCGCCCCCAGGATCGCCTGGTAGGCGGCGCGGCCGCTCGCGCCGTCGACGACTCCGGGAGTGAAGGCGGGGCAGGGGGTCGGGCCCTCGACGCAAGGCATCAGGTTGGGGGAGGCCTGTGAGAAGGCGTCGGCGGTCGCCATCGGCTCGGCCCGAGCCCTAACTCCCCGCAGGTCGAGGGCCCGCTGCATCACGGCGGCATCCCCCCAGACGACCGGCCGCGCAAAACCGTGGACGACGTCTTCCGCCCAAGCGGCCGCGATAACCTCGGGCCCTACGCCGGCCGGGTCCCCCATGGTGATCGCGACGCGCGGACGCGGGTCCGCTTCGTGGTCGGTCGAGGGGGGCATCCGGCGCCGGTTCGCGGGGAAGGGGAGGGCAGGGGGGTGGGTATTCTAGGCGGAAACGCCTCCATCGGCTGCCGTCAGCGGCAGGGCAGGGTGCCCCTTCGACACGACCGGCGCGATCGGAACCGCCGAGGAACGTCCGTAGCTCCTGCGGCGCGAGCTTGGGGGGCCTGGCCGTGACAGGCAAAATCGGCCGACTATACTAGCGAGTCTCGGCCCACCAAGCGGCCAATCCCCGCCGCGACGCCCTCCCGCTGCCGAATCCCCGTTATGGCCAAAGCGATGTCGATCTTTGGCTTAGCCGTGGGGCTGCTCGTCGCCCTCGCCTTCGGTGCTGACGCCGCTACGAACTCCGTCTTCGGCGGGGGGGACCCGCTGATGGACATCCTGTTCGCCACCAGCGGGGCGATCCTCGGCTACCTCGGGTTCAACGCCTTCCGGTCGGCGGCCTGAGGCGTGCCCGGCGCGCTAGCAGCCTGTTGAAGAACGCCGTCGTGGCGTTTTTCAACTTCGCCAAGCTCACGGCCGAGCCGCTCGCGGCTCGCGAAACCGCGGCGAAAGCGCCGTGGTTTCGACGTCGCCTCCGTGCGACGAAGCAGCCTGTCGAAAAATCAACAGGCTGCTAGTCCACCGCGGACGGAGCGTCGCCGCTAGGCGTGGCCGCCGGTGGGGCGTGCGTGTGCGCCTCGAAGCGCCCCGCGACGTCGGCGACCGCCAGGCCCGCGAGCAGCGCCAGGCTCAACTTGAGCCGGTCGTGGTGGTGGAAGTGCAGCTCGGGCAATAGGTCGCTCAGGCTGACGCACAGGAAGACGCCGGCCGAGAACGCCATCGCCAGGGCGAGCGCGCCGTCGGCCCGTTCGTCCCCCAGCGGCGCCATCCCGACGTAGAAGACGACCATCCCCAGGGGCACAGCGAGCGCGAACAGCCCGTTCACCACGCACCGCGCCAGGGCCGACCAGCCGCCGCGCTCCATCAGCACGGCAATCGTCATCGCGTCGAGCGGCTTGTGGAGCGCGGTGGCGAGGAACGCCCCGAACCCCGCGAGCCACGTCCCCGGGGGGGCGTGCAGCACGCTGGCCCCGAGCGCGACCCCGCCGAGCATGCTGTGGAGCGTGAGCCCCATCGCCGCGCCGCTCCAGGTGAGGCCGGCCGTGTGGTCGCTGGTTGCGTGGTTGCCGTGGTCGTGGTGTGCGCCGCAGTGATGATCGTGGCCGGCGTGACTGTGCTCGTCGTGAGCACCACCGCCGTGCTCGTCGTGGTCGGGGGCCGCTTCGTGGTGGTGGAAGCAGAAGAATCGCTCGATGAAGAACATCGCCAGGAAGCCGAACGTCACCCAGTACAGTGTCGGCGCGTACTGCGAGCCGCCGACCCCCATCGCGGCGCCGTCGGTCGGCGGCACGCCGGCGAGCGCGTGCGGCAGGAGCTGCAGCATCGCCACGCCGAGCATCGTCCCGGCGACGAAACTCACCGCGAGCTCGGTGCGGCGGTGCGTCAGCCGGACCCAGTCGGGGATCAACCCGCCGAGGACCGACATCAGCACGATGCCGACGCTGTAGTAGGCGAGCAGGACCAAACGGCGCGCGTTGTGCGAGGGGCGGCGGGGCAGGGGGGGGCGCCCCGGATCGGCCACGCGCCAGGTCGGCGGAGGGGTAGACTCGGGTTGCCTCGGGACGATCGGCCAGTATCTTCGGCCGAGCCCCGCGTCACAACCGCCGCCCTATCAACAACCGAACGAGGGCGTCGTGCGCGCAGTCTTTCAGCGGGTCTCGTCGGCGAGCGTGTCGATCGACGGGGAGGTCGTCGGCCAGATCGGCGCCGGGGCAGTCGTTCTGCTAGGAGTAGCGATCGACGACACCGAGGCCCAAGCGCAGTGGATGGCCGAGAAGCTCACCGGCCTCCGGGTGTTCGACGACGCCGAAGGCAAGATGAACCTCTCACTGTTCGACACGGGGGGCGAGATGCTGGTCGTCAGCCAGTTCACGCTGCTGGGGGACAGCCGCAAAGGAAAACGCCCGAGCTTCGTGCGGGCTGCCCCCCCGGAGCTCGCCGAGCCGCTCTACGAGCGCTTTGTCGCCGAAGCCCGCGCGACGATCGATGCGATGGGGCAGGGCCTCCGCGTGGCGACCGGCCGATTCCGGACGACGATGGCTGTCGCACTCGTGAACGACGGGCCCGTGACGCTGATCGTCGAGACGCCCTAGCAGCTTGCTGACTTTTCGACAGGCTGCGTGGTCGCAGGGAGGCGACGTCGAAACCGTGCTGCTAGCGGGCACGCCACGTCGCTCAGCGAGCGAAGTAGCCGGGGGGGGGCGTGGGGTAGCCGACCGACGCCGCGGGGACGGCGCTGTTGGGGGCGAACCCGGCCGGGGGTCCCGACGGCGGCCCTTGAAACGCGGGGGCGGGGTAGGGGGGAGGGGGCGCCCAGGCCTGTTGCGGCGGGAGCTGCCGCAGCGGCGCCGGCGGCTGCCAGGCCCCTTGCTGCGTGAAGGCGCCCGGTTGCGCCGGGCCCTGTTGCGCGTACGGGGTCACGAGGGGACTCGGCGCGAAGCCACCCGCGGGCGGTTGCGGCGCCCCTTGGCCGTCGAGCCCGAATCGTTGCTCGAAGCCGTCGAGCTTGCCGCGCGTCTCGCGGAGCCGCTCGGCGAGTTGCGGGTTGCGGAGCTCGACGCGCTCGATGAACGACGGCTCGATCGCGATCGCCCCCGCGACGAGCGCAAGCTTGACGTAGCACGAGAAGTTCGCCCACGGCTCGGGACCCCACAGCTTCACGGCGGTGCCGAATGACTTCTTCAACCTCGGCACGAGGCCGCTCGTGTTGATGCTGTAGACCTCGTCGAGCACCAGGTGGCTTAGAGCGCCCAGCCCAACGGCGGCCCCCTTGAAGTACCGCACCATGATGTCGGGCGAGCCGCTGATGAGGAACGCGAGGCCGGCGAAGATCGCCACCGCCGGGAGGCTGTGCCACATGCCGCGGTGGACGCTCCACTTGCCGATTAGCTCCGAGAGGACGAATCGGATGAAGACGTACATCGCGACCGCAAGGACGACCATCTGGTCGTGCCCCAGGCCGATCTGCTTCCAGCGGTCCATCATCAGCATCGGGACGATGGCCGCGGCGAACCCGAGCGACTCGCGTCGCGGCACCCCCGAGTCGCTATCAACGTCCGGCAGCATTCCGGCCACGCCGCACAGCCCGCCACCAACGAGCGCCGTGTCGAGCGGAAAGCCCATCGCCGAGCCGATGACCGTGTAGCCGGCCCCTAGCGCGCCCGAGACCGTGACGTGCGTGCGGAAGTCGGCCATGAACGGAGAGGCGAGAGGACAGAGGCGAGAGGACAGAGGCGAGAGGCGAGAGCGTGCGGAGAGTAGTGGCGGAAGGCGGAAGGCGGAAGGCGGAAGGCGGAAGGCGCGGGACTTGAGCCGGGCGGCGTCAGCCCCCGGAGCGAACCCAGAGCTAGCTCACCACCAACTTCGCGCCCGCGCGACAGCACCGCTATCACCCCGATGGCTCGCGCGCGTTCGTCTTCGCACGCCGCCAGGCGACGGCTATCCTCTCCCCGCCCTACCCTCGCCTCTCGCCTCTGTCCTCTCACCTCTCCACCATGGCCACCTACGACCTACTGATGCTCGCGATCCTCGTCGGGCTCACGCTGTACGGGTACTTCAAGGGGATGGCCTGGCAGATCGCGTACATCGCGTCGTTCGTCGTCAGCTACTTCGTCGCGACGCGGTTCGCCGACCGCATCGCGCCGAGCATCACGTTCGTGAACCCGCCGGCGAACAAGTTCGTCGCGATGCTGCTGATCTACATCGCCTGCTCGTTCGCCGTGTGGACGCTTTTCCGCCTAGTGAGCAAGATGATCGACAGCGTGAAGATGGAAGGCTTCGACCACCAGATGGGGGCGCTGATCGGCTTCTTCCGCGGCGTGCTGTGGTGCGTCGGGGTGACGTTCTTCGCCGTCACCCTGCTCCCCGCCGCGCAGAAGCAGCAGATCATCGCCTCGCGCTCCGGGCACTACATCGCGCGGCTGGTGGACGAGACCGACTCGCTGTTCCCCCCCGAGGTTCATCAAGTGGTGGGCCCCTACCTGAACCGGCTCGGCAACGAGTTGCAAGGAAACGGAAGCCAGAACGCGCCGCTCCCCGCCCTCCCGGGGTTCGGCCAGGCCGCGCCGCAGACCGCGCCGCAGCAACCCTCAGGGTTCAACCAACTGTTGAGCGGCGCTGTGAGCGGCGCCGCGGACGCGTGGGGTCGCCAAGCGCCGGCCGGTCAGCAACCCGCCGCGCAGGGGTGGCCGCAGCCCACGGGCGCCGCGCCCCCGGCTGCGTCCCCTTCGTGGTTCCAACAGACGCCGGCCTCGCAGCCCCCCGCGGCCCCCGTGAGCTTCCCGCAGTCGCCCGGCCCCACCGCGCAGCAACCGAGCGCAAACCAGTGGCCGGCGCCGAATCCCAATTGGCGGTGAGACGAGTGGGCAGCGGGCGGTCAGCCTTGGGCCGCCGACCAGCTCTTCGCGTAGAAGAGCGCGCCCCCCGCTCCGTCGGCGTAGTGGACGTGTCGGAAGCCCATGCGTTCGTAGAGGCCGCGCGCGGCGTCGTTCCCTTCGAGCACTTCGAGGGTGACCTTGCAGCAGCCGAGCGCGCGGGCTTCCGCTTCGACCGCTTCGAGCAGCCGCCGGCCAACCCCCAAACCCCGCACGCTCGGGACGACCGCCAGGTCGTGAACATTGAGGAGGGGCAGGGCGGCAAAAGTTGAGAAGCCGAGGAACGCGACGGCGACGCCGACCGGCTCGGGCCCGCGGTAGGCGAGCCACGCCAGCGTCGTCGGGTGACTCCTGAGCCCCTCGGCGAGTCGCGCGCGGACGCCGTCGGCGAGGCGCTGGCCCCCCCCCATCACGTCCGACGCGTAGGCATCGACCATCGCGACGACGTCGCGAGCGTGGTCGTCGCGGGCGAGGTCTGCGCGTCGGATATCGACCTCAACCGGCCCCGGAGTCGCACCGCACATGGCTGCTCGATCGCTAAGTAGGGGACGGGGCGTCGGCGACGGAGAACGCCGTTTCCAGGCCGTTCCCGCGACCGGAAACGAACATAACAGAGATTATCGGACGTTGGCGTGGGGTTCGTTTCGCCGGGATCGACTCGTCACTCGGGGACAACGTCAACGGTCCCGAACTGTCGGAAGTGATGGTCGAACGCGAACGCCGTCCGGATTCCAGACCGCTCGATCGCGACGTAGCTGAGACAGTCGACGAAGCTCCACTCCTTGTCCTCGAAAGACCTGAAGACCTCCCAGGCGGCTTCGAAGTCCGTTTCGCCGAGGTGTGAGACTTGGCCGATCGCACCGCGCATGGCGTCGTCCCCGAAAGTCATGGCGAGCTGCAGTTGCCTGCGGGCACGCATCAACGTCAACGTCTCGGAGACCACGTACGCGGTGGTGACCAGTTCCGCCGACGGATTCGCGGCGCGCCACGCTGTAGCAGCCAAGTGGTCCACGTCGGAGACCACATAGAGCGCGAACCAAGCGCCCGAATCAACGAAGACCACGGTAGACTACCTGTAGAGGATGGCGTCGTGGTCACGATTGGAAAGCCCGTCGTCCAACCTGGGGTCCGTCAACTTGGCGACTTTCTCCATCAGCTGCAGGTGCGCCTCGTACTGCCTACGAGCGACCTCGGGATCGTCGGTGGCGCCGCGCGCTTGGCCTGGTGACGCTTGCTGAACAAGGGCGTTCACCGCCTCGTCGATCGACGCGTAGGCGCCGGTATCGACGAGCGATTGCGCGACTTGCTGCGCCTGGGGGCTGAGCTCAACTCGCATCGCCACCCTCCAGGAACTCGCCGATGCGGCGGAATTTCTCGTAGCGCTCGGCGACGAGCTTGTCCTTCGGTTTGTCGGCCAGCTCGCGCAGTTGGCGGACCAGGTACTGCTTCAGTCGTGCGGCCATCTGGTAGTGGTCGCGGTGGGCGCCTCCAAGCGGCTCGTCGATCACGTCGTCGATCGCCCCCAAGCGCTTGAGGTCCTTCGACGTGAGCCGCAGCGCTCGGGCCGCCTGGTCGGCGTAGTCGTGGCTCTTCCAGAGGATGCCGGCACACCCCTCGGGGCTGATGACCGAGTAGTACGCGTGCTCGAGGACCGCCACGCGGTCGCCGACGCCGATCCCCAGCGCGCCCCCCGAGCCCCCTTCGCCGATCACCACGCAGACGATCGGCGTCGGCAGGCGCGACATCTCGAGCATGCTCTGCGCGATCACCTGGGCCTGACCGCGCTCCTCGGCGCCGATCCCCGGGTAGGCGCCCGGCGTGTCGATCAGGCAGACGATCGGCATGCCGTACTTGGCGGCTAGCTTCATCTTGCTCATCGCCTTGCGGTACCCCTCGGGGTGGGCGCAGCCGAAGAAGCACTCGGTGCGTTCCTTGAAGGTCTTCCCCTTGTGGTGGCCGACCACCATGACCTTCATGCCGTCCAGCTTCGCGAAGCCCGTGCGCAGCGCGCGGTCGTCGCCGAAGAACTTGTCGCCGTGCAGCTCGACGAACTCGTCGAACACCAGATCGACGTAGTCGGTGAACTTCGGGCGGTCTTGCAGGCGCGCGACTCGGACCGTGTCCCAGGCGTCGAGCGACGAGTACGCCTCGCGCGTGACCTCGGCCAGTCGGCGGCGCGCGGCGCGCAGCTCGTCGTGCTGTTCGGGAGTTTTGTTCGCGACCGCTTCGAGGCCGCGCACCGAAAGCTCGGCCTCTTGGATCGGTTGCTCGAACTCGAGTTGCAGCGCTCCGGCCATGACAACTTCACCTACGCTTGGGCGACGGGTTTCTTCGGGGGAACGTAGAAGATCGGCTCGCTCTTGACCTTCACCATCACTTCTTTCATCGACGACGGCCGCTCGTCGCGCGTCTTGGCGAGCATCCGCAGCACGAACGACGCGAAGTCGGGGTGGACGTTCGGATCGACGACCGTCAGCGACGGCGGGCGCGACTTCAGGTGCCGCTGCAACAGCTCCGCGGGGCTTGTCGCGGTGAACGGCAGTTTGCCGGCGAGCAGCTCGTAGGCCAGGCAGCCGAAGCTGTAAACGTCGTCCCGTGGATCGACCCCCTGGCCGCGGATCTGCTCGGGCGACATGTAGCTGTAGGTCCCCTGGACCTTGGTCTTCGCCCCCAGCAGCTTGCCGAGCGTGCCGGTCTTCTTGGCGGCGATCGTGAAGTCGATCAGCCGGACCTCGTTGGCGTCGTTGATCAGGTAGTTGTCGGGCTTGATGTCGCGGTGGACCCAGCCGCGATCGTGCATGTGGGCGAGGCCGGCGGCGGCGTTCGTGAGGACGTCCTTCACACGCCACTGCAGAGCGCGGACGTCGGCGATGATCTGCTGCTTGAGGTTCGGCGTCTTGAACAGCTCCATGATCAGGAACGCGCCGTTCGAGCCCGTGCCGAACTCAAACGTCTTGATCACCGCCTTGTGGTCGAGCGAGCGGCCGACTTCGTACTCGTGCTTCAGGTCAGCGACCGCCTCGCGGTCGTACTTCTTGCTGTCCTTGGGGAGCCACTTCATGGCGAACACGTCGGTCCCCGAGACGGGACGGACCGCCCAGATCTCGAACACGGCGCCCGCCCGGATGAGGTGGTACATCCGGTACGCGCCGATGATTTCGTTCTTGCTCGCCACGCGCTACCGCCCGTGCTGTTTCGCCATAAACCAAAGTCCGCCTAGCCCTTCCATCTTATCGCCCGGCCGCGGACGACGAAAGACGAGCGCGCCGCATGACAGCAATGCCGTTCAGTACTCGACGCGCACCAGCACCAGGCCTTGCGCCGGCGCCGTGGGGCCCGCCGCCGCGCGGTTGCGGCCCGCGACGACCTCGGCGACCCACTCGGCCGGCTTCGCCCCTCGGCCGACCTCGACCAGCGTGCCGGCGATCGAGCGGACCATGTTGTAGAGGAAGCCGTCGCCGGTCACCTCGATGTCGATGCGCGGGCCGACGCGCGTCACGGAGAGGTCGATAACGGTCCGCACCGTGCTCGCGCGCTCGGAGCCGGTGGTCTCGAACGACGCGAAGTCGTGCCGGCCGACCAGGCGCGCACCCCCCTGCCCCATCGCCGCCGCGTCGAGCCCGCGGCTGCGGACGCGCCACACGTACCGGCGATCGAACAGCGGCGGCACGGGCCCGTCGTGGACCTGGTAGCGGTACGTCTTGCGGAGCGCGTCGTGAGTCGCGTGGAAGCCGACCGGCGCGTCGTCGATCGCGACGACGACGACGTCTTCCGGGAGCACCGCGTTCAGGCCCCGCCGCAGTCGCTCGGCGGTCGTACGGCAAGACGTCGCGACGCCGACGACTTGACCCAGCGCGTGGACGCCGGCGTCGGTGCGCCCGCTCGCGGTGAAGGACGGCGCGTCACCGGTGATCCGCTGCCAGGCCGCTTCGAGCGTCCCTTGAACCGTCGGCCGGTCCGGCTGGCGCTGCCACCCGGCGTACGCCGCGCCGTCATAGGCGACGGTGAGCTTCAGCCAGCGCGTGGCGACCGGCGTGTCCACGCGTCAAACCGCGGCGCTGCGCGAGGCCAGCAACTCGGCGATCTGCACCGCGTTGGTGGCGGCGCCCTTGCGCAGGTTGTCGCTCACGCACCAGAACGCCAGGCCGTTGGGGCTCGACAGGTCCTCGCGGATGCGGCCGATGTAGGTCGCGTCGTCGCCGTCGCAGTCCTTGGGCATCGGGTACTTGCCGCTGGGTAGGTCGTCGAGGACCTTCAGCCCGGGGGTCGCCGCGAACAGCTTGCGGGCCTCGTCGGCCGTGATCTTGCGCTCGGTCTCGACGAGGATGCTCTCGCTGTGGCAGTTGCTCACCGGCACGCGTACGCAGGTCGGGCAGACCTGGATCGACTCGTCGCCGAGGATCTTGCGGGTCTCGAAGACCATCTTCATCTCTTCCGACGTGTAGCCGGCGTGCTTCGACGAGCCGATCTGCGGGATCAGGTTGAAGGCGATCGAGTGGGCGAACGTCGCGGGGGCGAAGCTGGCGCCGTCGAGCGCAGCGCGCGAGGCGTCGATCAGCTCTTGCTGCCCCCCTACCCCGGCGCCGCTTGTCGCCTGGTAAGTGCTCACGACGACGCGCCGCACCCGACCCGCGTCGTGCAGCGGCTTGAGCGCCTGCACCATCTGCGTGGTGCTGCAGTTGGGGCTCGCGATCAGGCCTTGGTGCGTGAAAGCCGCCTCGGGGTTTACCTCGGGGATCACCAGCGGCACGGTGGGGTCCATCCGCCAGAAGCCGCTCTCATCGACGACGACGCAGCCGGCCGCTTTGGCCCAGGGGACGAATTCCTTCGCCACGGCGTCGGGGGTGCTGCCGATCGCCAGGTCCACGCCGATGAACGCCTCGGGGGTCATCTCTTCGACCAGCACGTCCCCGCCACGGAAGCGGACCGTCGTCCCCGCCGAGCGGGCCGAGGCGAGCATCTTCACCCGCTTCGCAGGGAAGTCGCGCTCTTCGAGCATTTGGCGGATCAAGCGGCCCACGGCGCCGGTAGCGCCCACGATTGCGATGGTCTCGAACACGTCGGAAAGGCAGAGGCTGAAGGAGTGGGATCGACGGCGCGGGCTTACCCTCGCACGGTGGTCCCGTAGTTTAGACGGCCCGTGGGCCCCGGGCCAGCGCACCGCGCTGCCTGACCGTCCCGCGTGAGCCGCCGGGCGCAAGCCCTCGGACCGCCCCCCCCCTGCCCTGCCCTCTACCGTTCGCGGCTGGGCGTCGGCTCGGCCTTCGGGGCCCGCTTCGCGAACGGCGCCGCGAGGCGGTTCGTCACCGGGTCGAGCAACCCCCGCACGAAGCCCGCCGACAGGAACGCCATGTTCGCCGTCAGCATCGCCAGCGCGAACTCGGGCATCCCCATCGCTAGGCCAATAAAGCCGTGGACGCTGATCGCCCCCAGCAGCATCCAGGGGCGCGTCAGCAGCGGCCAGATGAGCGCCGCGTAGAACAGCTCGAAGAAGACCGTGCCGTGGGTCAGCAGGTCGATCAGCCACAGGTGGTTGGCCATCCACGTCATGTCGAGCGAGCGGTATTCGGGATTGGCGACCGAGAACCAAGTCGCCGTCCCGTCCCACCAGCGATCCCCTTGGAGCTTGCCAAGCCCCGAGAACAAGTAGACGACGCACAGGTGGAGCTGCAGCAGGCGGAGGGCGAAGTTTGCCATCACGCTCTTGGCCGCTTCGGCGCCGCCGCGACGCAGTGCGTCCACCGAGTACCGCGCGCCGCTCGGGCCGAGCATCACGTACATCGCCAACAGGCAATTGATCTTGTCGAGCCCGAAGAACGCCCCCCCCGTGACCCGCGTGGCGTACTCGACCGCCGCGACGAACGACCAGACCGCGGCGAAGCGCGTCCACCAGCCGATGGTCAGCATCAAGAACGCGATCAGGTTCAGCACGTGGACGGTCCACAGCAACCATCCCGACCCCAGGTAGTCGAACACGCTGGTCGTCATGCGGCCTTGGTGCGCGGCCTCGTAGAGGTCGGCCGGCAGCCAGCCGTTGGGGCCGAAGAAGTCGGCGAGGCCGATCGACCACACCAGGTGGGTCCACAGGAGCAGCAGCCCCGTGACGACGCGGATGGCGCACAGGGGAGCGGGGTCCACCGCCGTGAACCAGAACCGGTCCCACGCGCGGCCCCAGGCGGCGAAGTGCCCGCGTATGGCGGTCCAAACGTTGGTCATTGCGGCTCTCCTGAGGGGAGAGGCTCGCCGATCGGGTCGGGCTCGGGGGGCGCCGTCCAGAGGGGCGTCGCCAGGTCGCTCGCGCGCTCGACGACGCTCGTCAGCGCGACGAACTTCTCGGGCGCGTTCGCGTCATCTCCCCGTTGTACTTCGGCCGGCAGCAAAGGGTCGTGCCGCACGTAGTCGAGCCGCGCCTCGGCGGCGCCCTCGTGGCGACGCAGCAGCACCCGCGCGTAGCCGCGCAGCGAGAGTTGTAACCACTCCAGCGACCCCTGACCGCCGGGGCCGTTGGGGGCCTGGTCGGCGAGCATCATGTGCCGGTGGTAGTACAGACGCGGCCACTGCTGCGCGCGGTTGGGGAACTCCCCCTCGGCGAGCGTTCCCCCCGAGGCGTCGGTGACCGTGTAGCGGACCAGGTTGTTGATCGGCGGGTCGGGAGCGAAGAAGCTGTAGCCCTGGTTCAGGTAGAGCGGGTCGGTGTACCAGCGGAGCCAGGGGCTCTGCGCAACGCCGGTCGTTAGCTCCGAGCTCGCCGTGATCGAGAGTGGCGGCAGGAACACCGCCACAACGTGCCACGCGGCCCCGACGCTCAGCATGGTCTTGAACCACCCCGAGAGCTCCCCCGGCGCGAGCGGCCGCTTGGGGACCGGCTCCTTTTTGGGAGTCGGCGCGGGGGGCGTCTGCTTTTTCTTGTCCGCCGGGGGCGGAGGGGTCGGGGCTGCCATCGGTTCCGCAAGCCGTCCGTAGCGGGGGAAGGGCCGCGGGCGGGGGCGACTCCCCTGCCCTTTCGAACGCCCTCCCCTATCGAACGCGTAGCAAACGAAAAACCCCCGCATCGGGCAATGCCGATGCGGGGGGTGTCTCGCGTTCCGCTAGCGAATCGCCCGAACTTGCTAGCAGGCGCCAGCCGCTCGGGGGCGCTCCCAGTTCGCGGCGTCAGTTCAGCGAAGCGACCGTCTCGACCTTGGCGGCTTCGAAGTCGAACTCCAGGTGCTGCGCATCGCCGCCGCGGAGGGCAATCGTGCGCTCCTGGGTCTCGCCGTTGAGCTCGACGACGACCTTGTAGCCGTCCCACGTCTGGCCGTCGGCCAGGCGAGTAGTCGTGAACTCACGCTCGGCGCCGGTCTGCGACGTGGTCGCTCCGGCGAGGGTCACCTTGGCCTCTGCCGGGACGGAAAGCGTCAGCTTCGTCGCGACGGGGGCCACTTCCTCGGCCAGCGTCGGCTGGTCGCCGAACGCCAGCGAGGCCGACGCGCCACCGCGCAGTGTGGCGACCTTGTTCTCGGTGACCGGCTTGCCGTCGCGGGTGTACTCGACACGCACGCGGTAGGTGTAGCTCTGCCCAACCTTCAGCCCGTTCGAGACGAAGCTGCGGGCCGTGCCCGTGCTGGTCGTCAGGTGGTCGTTCACGAACACCTTGGCGTCGGCGGGGACGTTCACCATCAGCGAGCCCGCGGCCGACTCGGTCGAAGCGACGACGGTCTCGCCGGTCACGACCGACGAGTAACCACCATGCGAACCGGCGCTGCCGGCGCTCTCGTAGATCACGCCACCGGTGCTGCCGTGGCTGCCAGAGCTGCCGAACGAGCCGGTGCTGCCGTACGAGGTTTCGTACGAGACGGCGCCCCCGTACGAACCCGAGCTGCCGTGCGACGAGCTGCCCACGGCGTAGCCGCCGTGCGAGCCCGAGCTGCCGTAGGAGCCAGACGAACCGTACGAACCGGAGCTGCCGTGCGAAGCGTGCTTGGCGCGGATGTGGGCGGCGAGGCGACGCAGCGGACCAACGCCGTGCGAGCCAGCGCTGCCGGCCGAACCGTAGCTGCCCGACGATGCATAGCCGCCAGCCGAGCCGTAGCTACCAGCCGACCCCGTGCTGCCGTGCGAACCGACGCTGACGTAGGCGGTGACGTGGCGACGGCCACCGAAGCCGCCGTGGCTGCCGGCAGACCCATAGCTGCCAGCCGAGGCGTATCCGCCGGCTGACCCGTAGCCGCCGGCCGAGCCGTAGCCGCCAGCCGAGCCGTGGCTACCACGGCCGCCGAAGGAACCCATCCCGCCGTGGCTCGCCCAGAAGGCGTCGGCGGTCGAACCACCCGCTACCAAGGCAATCGCGACCGCTACTCCAGCGACGGCGACGCTCGAAAACCAATTGCGTGACTTCATGTTACTGCTGACTCCTGCAATGCAAAACTCGGGGGGTGGGCGCCAGGTGGTCGCCCCGGGGTTAGGTCCGGAGCGTGTAAGATAGCTTCCTTGACCGATGATTCAAGCAACCTGGGCAAATAGTAGCGGCCACGCCGACTGTACCACCCGCGGCATTTCGGGCCGGGGGGGTCGTGCCGGGTGCGTGGGGGGTTGGGGTCGATTGAAGGCCACCGCGTCGCCAAACGGGCCCGCGAGCCCCGGCCGCAGCGGCCGGTCACGTCACGGCTCGACCGCCACACTGACCGCGTCGAGGTCGAGCCGCCCGACTCCCCCCAGCAGGCCGATCCGCACGATCCCCTCGCGGGCCTTGAGCGGGATCGCGACGGTCCGCTCGAACGGCGTCCAAGGGAACCAGCCCCGCAGTGGCCCGATCGGCTCGTCGGCGATCGCCCCCCGGCGGTCGTCGTAGAACGTCACCAGCACGCGCGGCGTGTCGGCCGGCGTGAGCCCGCTGCGGAGCCCCTCGCCGCGGGCCCGGAACGAGACCTTCAGACGGGACACCTTGCGGCCGTCGATCGCGAAGCCTTGCAGCGCCTGCGAACCGCGCCCCGGGTCGCTGTTCTCGAAGCGAAGAAAGCGGGTCCCCTGCGGCGCGTCGCTGTCATCGACCAGGTTCGCTTGACGCACGTAGTGCCACCCGGCGGGGCGACGCTGGTCGCGTTCCTTGGGCCCCTCCTCTTCGAAGCCGCCGTTGTTGACGCGGGGATTGGACGCGTCGGGGAGCTTCTGGCGGCGCTCTTCGGCCTGGCCGGTCATCGGCACGAACAGCGTGGCGGTCAGCGACTCGCGCTCGAGCTCGCCATCGACCTTGCGCATCAGGCACAGGTTCTGCTGGTGACGCTCGCCAACCGGGATCACCATCCGGCCCCCCTCGGCGAGCTGTTCGACGAGCGGCTTGGGGGGGGACTCGGGGGAGCACGTGACGATGATCTTGTCGAAGGGCGCGGCTTCGGGCCAACCGGCGAAGCCGTCGCCGACCCGCGTGTGGACGTTCCCGTACTTGAGCCTGCGGAGCGTCTTCTCCGCCTTACGCCCCAGGTCGGGGACGATCTCGATCGTGTACACGTCGCGCACCAGTGGCGCCAGGACGGCCGCTTGGTAGCCCGAGCCGGTGCCGATCTCGAGCACGCGGTCGGTCCCCTTCGGCTCGAGCGCCTGCGTCATGAAGGCGACGACGTACGGCGGCGAGATCGTCTGCTGCGACCCGATCGGCAGGGCCATGTCGAAGTACGCCAGCCGCCGGTCGCCGAGCGGCACGAACTCGTGGCGCGGCGTCGATCGCATTGCCGCGATCACGCGTTTATCGGTGATCCCCGCGCCGACGATCTCGTCATCGACCATCCGTTGGCGGAGTTTGTCCCACACCACGCGCGACGACTGCGCCAGGCCCTCGGCCGAGGCCCCGAGCGCGATCCAGGCCAGTACGGCGGCACGCCAACCCATCGGAAGTTCGCCTCTCGACCTAAACGACTAGCGACGCCGCGAGCTGCGCTCGGGTCCTGCGCTGCTTCGCCCGGCGTTCCGGATTAGACTCCAGTCGCTCGCGGCGAGCTCTAGTATGGCATCCCGCGGCTCGGCCGTGACTACCCCTTGCTCTCCCCCAGCCCGGACCGCGCCGGTCTCGCCCCCCGCCATGAAGCGCTGCGCCGTCTACACCGGTTCGTTCGACCCCGTGACGCTGGGGCACCTGAACGTCATCCAGCGCGCTCGGCTGGTCGCCGACGAGCTCGTCGTGGGGGTCGGCATGAACGCCCACAAGGCGGCGACCTTCTCGATCGAAGAGCGTGTCGCGCTGGTCGAGGCGGCGGTCGCCACGGCGGGGCTCGACCACGTCCACGTCCGGCCGTTCAACGGGCTGGCGGTGCGGTTCGTCCGAGAGTGCGGCGCCAGGCTGATCGTCCGCGGCGTTCGCAGCGTGACCGACATGGAGGCCGAGTTCACGATGATCCTCGCCAACCGCAAGCTCGACCCCGAGATCGAGACGGTCTTCTTCATGGCCGGCGACGAGTTCTCGCACGTCTCGAGCACGCTCATCAAGCAGATCACGCCGTTGGCGAGCGACGACGAGCTCGCGAAGTTCGTCCCGCGCGAGATCATCCCCGCGCTGCGCGAGAAGCTCCCCGAGTGGCGCGGCGGCCCCGAAGAAGGCTGAACGGCGCTGGAGGAGGCTCAGCCGACCAGCTTCATCGCCTGGACCGCGACCGCCGCGAGGCCCGCCAGCGCGAGCAGCGTCCGCGAGTCTTCCGACAAGTCGATCGCCCCCGCCGTAGCGGTGCTCGCGGCAGAGGGGAGCCCAAAGTCGATCAGCGGCGTGCTCGCCGCCAGCGAGGGGCGCGCCTCGTGACTCGCCGTCTGCCACGCGACCGGCGGCGTGACGCTGGCCGTGGTCGCCCGTGGTCGCTCCACGGGCGCGAGCGGTTTGGCGGGCGCCGCGCCGCCACGGGCGTCGGCGAGCTGAAACGGGTCGATCGCCGCGCTGGAGGGGCGCGTCGCCGGCCGGGCCACGACAACCGGCGCGGGGCCACTGCGGCCGATGTCCGGGGCGAGCGTCGCCAGGAAGGACTGCACCCGTCCCCCGAAACTCCCGAGGGTCGTCCCGCGCCCCGCGCCGAACAGCACCCCCGCCACCTGGCCGCGGGAGTTGAAGATCGGCCCCCCCGAGTCCCCCTGCCGGGCCTCGACCGAGAGCTCGACCAGCTCGTGCGGCATCCCTTCCTCGGGGGCGAAGTACTGCGTGCAGCGCCCGGCCGCCGCGCGGTAGTCCCCTTGGCCGTAGCCGCAGATCACCAGCGGCTCGCCCGGCTGCGGCGCCGCGGGGGCGATCGGCGCCGGCTCGGTCGCGGGCCGCCAGACCAACAGCGCCGCCAGGTCCCAGTGCTCGTCCACCTTCAGCGGCCGCCCCTCGCTGCGGAACCCGTCGGGGAACACGACGTGGATCGGTCCCGTGGCGTCGCGCACCACGTGCCAGTTGGTGACCACGAGTCCGTACTGGTCGCGGGCATCGACCAGCGTCCCGCTGCCGAACGCCGTGCCGTCGCGCTCGGTGACGATCACGCGGCACACCGCGGGATGGGGCGTGTCGGCGAAAGAATCAGCAGAGGAAAGGATCGCGGCGATCGCCGCGCTAACGAATCGCAATCGGATCATTCGCGGAGCGTGCATTGTTTAGCGCTCCTCGCCGCAAGACGGCGCGAACCCGCGCTGCTGCCGCAGCGCTCGCCGCCGGTGGCTGTCGAGGATGTAGTGCAGCAGCCGCTCGCGGAGCGCTCGGCGCGGCGCGGCGCCGGCCGCGGCGGGGCCGTGGGGACCGCCGGAGTGCGGCGCGTCGCCGTCGTCAGCGAGCGGGGCGAACCCCGCGGGAACGCGTACGCCGGCCGACAGGCCGTGGCGCGGCGCGAGGCGATGGAGGGGCATGGCGATCGTCGCCGCACCGGCGAGGGCGCAGCGGTCGAGTCGCCCGGGGAGGACCTCCGTGGCCTCGGCGGGAGCGGTGGGGAGGACGCCCGACGACTCCCGCCGGGACGCGAATCGGCTCCCGCCCTTTGGCAGGAACCGACTCATCCACAGCGATCGGCTGCTAGCGTCGCGAGCCGACAGCGTTTCGCAGCCCGCCATCCCCCCTTACGCAAACGGCAGATTCGCCGATTCCCGTGGGTGGACGTCAGCCGGCCCGCTGTTCCGCGGCGAGGATCGCCGCGACGACCCCGTCGGCCGTGTACTCGCTCGCCACGGCGTCGGCCGGGGCGCCGACTTCCGCCAGGGCCGCCGCGGTGAGGGGGCTGATCGCGGCGAGCCTGGGGCGCCGTGCGAGGGCGCCCTCCCCTGCCCCGGCCGGCGACCCGACGGGGGCGAGCCCCAGCAGCCGGACGACGGACCGGCCGATCGCCGAGCTCGTCGCCGTGACCC
>JBOFFC010000011.1:0-25317 GCA_051648405.1 Lacipirellulaceae bacterium | reverse complement strand
GAAAGCCGTCGGAGTTGCTGCGATAGGGTAGACTCAGCGACGTCGTAGAGACTCCGCCGGCTTGCGCCGCCGGCTCGCCGAGAAGTCGCCGGAGCGCCCGACCGTGTCCGACCCCCCGTCGTCCCGCCGTCCCGGCCGCGGCCGGGAGTTCCTCGCGAAGCTCGGCCTGTCGCTGCCGGTGACCGAGGCCGACGTAAAGCAGGCCTACTTTGCTAGGGCGCGCGAGACGCACCCCGACCACGGCGGGTCGGCCGCTGCGTTCGTCGAGGTCCAGGCCGCCTACCAGGAAGCCCTCGAGTACGCCAAGAAGCGCGGCAAGCGGATGCCGTGGCTCGGCTCGCAGATGGCGCCTTACCTCGCGACGCGCGAGGCGGTCGAGCTGGTCGAGCGTTGCGGAGGCCGGGCGACCGTCGAGCAACTCGACTGGCTCAACGACACCGTGGGGGAAGACTTCGCCCACCTCGCCGACCGGCTGGTGGCGATCGACATCACGAACGCGACGTTCGGTGACGCCGAGCTCCGCGCACTGCTCGAGCAGTCCGAAGGACTCCAATTCCTGGAGTCGCTGTCGCTCGCCGGCACGAGGGTCACCGACGACGGCGCGATGCGCCTCGCGCAGCTCACGTCGCTCAAGCGGATCGACCTCCGCGACACACAAATCAGCGCCGCGATGCGCCGCCGCCTCGCCCGCCAACCGGGAGTCGAGCGCGTCGAAGGGGCGCGGGGTTTTTGGGGGTTGCGGTGGGGCGGGTGAGCCCGTCATCCCCCCTAGATCAGGTTTTCGAGGCTGGTCTGGAACGAAGTGCCCATTGAGTCCTCGGACAAGATCGGCTGGCGCGTGCCGCCGAGCAGCCTGTTGATTTTTCGACAGGCTGCGTCGTCGCAGAGAGGCGACGTCGAAACCGTGGCGCTTTCGCCGCGGTTTCGCGAGCCGCGAGCGGCTCGGCCGTAAGCTTGGCGACGTTGAAAAACGCCACGACGGCGTTTTTCAACAGCCTGCTAATGAGGCGCGGCGGTTTCAAGGCTCGTAACGTGCAGCAGCCCGAGGATCGCCATGCGGTCGCTCTCGGGGTCGATGACGACGAGCCGCTGCTTGCCGACCGCCATGTTCTCGGGGTGGCGGACTTCGTGGCGCTCGCCCCCGGGAAGCCGGATGACGAACGGCTCGAACGGCCGCTGCTGATGCATCGAATCGACTGCGTCGCGGCTGATCACGGCTAGCAACCCAGTGGTAGGCTGACAGAGGAGTCCCCCTAAAGTGTACCACGGCCCGCGCACCTCTCCCGCGTCGCGCCCCGAAGGACGAGCACGAAACGCGCGTGACAACGCCCCCGGCCCAGCAGTAGAATCGGTCGCCGCGTAGGGCCCCGCCCCCGCGCCTCTCCTTTCTGCCATCTAGCATCCGCCATCTGTTTTCTCGCATCTCTCCTCCAACCTCTCGCCTCTCCCCCATGGCCACCGTCAGCAAACCCGTCGCTCGCCCCCAGGTCCGTGACACGCAGTGTTTCATCGGCGGCAAATGGCTCGATGCCGCCAGCGGCAAGACGTTCGACACGATCCACCCGGCGACCGAAGAGGTCGTCGCGCGCGTCGCCGAGGGGGACGCCGCCGACGTTGATCTCGCCGTGAAGGCCGCCCGCAAGGCGTTCGACGACGGCCCCTGGTCGAGGATGGACGCCCGCGACCGCGGCAAGCTGATGTTCCGCCTGGCGGACCTGATCGAAGAGGAGGCCGAGTACCTCGCGGCACTCGAGACGCTCGACAACGGCAAGCCGATCCGCGACGCCCGCGCGGCCGACATCCCGATGGTGATCGACACGCTGCGCTACTACGCCGGCTGGGCCGACAAGCTCAAGGGGGCGACGATCCCGGTGCGCGGCGACTTCTTCTGCTACACGAAGCGCGAACCGGTGGGGGTCGTCGGGCAGATCATCCCCTGGAACTTCCCGGCGATGATGGTGTCGTGGAAGTGGGGACCGGCGCTCGCCGCCGGCTGCACGATCGTCATAAAGCCGGCCGAGCAGACCCCGTTGTCGTGCCTGCGGATGGCGAAGCTGGCCCAAGAGGCGGGCTTCCCCGACGGCGTGATCAACGTCGTCCCAGGGTACGGTCCGACGGCCGGCGCGGCGCTCGTGAAGCACCGCGGCATCGACAAGATCGCCTTCACCGGCGAGGGCTCGACCGCCAAGATCATCGCCCGCGAGGCGGTGGACACCTTCAAGCGGCTCACCTTCGAGCTCGGCGGCAAAAGCCCCAACGTGATCTACGCCGACGCCGACCTCGACGCGGCGATCGCCGGCGCTCACTTCGGGCTGTACTTCAATCAGGGTCAGTGCTGCTGTGCGGGGAGCCGCGTCTACGTCGAGGACGCGATCCACGACGAGTTCGTCGAGCGCCTCGCCGACATGAATCGCGATCGCAAGATCGGCGACCCGTTCGACCCCGAGACCGAGCAAGGCCCGCAGGTCGATAAGGCGCAGTTCGACAAGGTCCTGAAGTACGTCGATTACGGCAAAGAGGACGGCGCGCAGTGCGTCTCCGGCGGCGAGCGGTTCGGCGACAAGGGCTATTTCATCGAGCCGACGCTGTTCGCCGGCGTGACGGATGACATGCGGATCGCGCGGGAAGAGATCTTCGGCCCGGTGATGAGCGTGCTGCGCTTTTCGGACACCGACGACATCGCCCGCCGCGCGAACGACACCGATTTCGGGCTCGCGGCGGCCGTCTGGACGCGCGACGTGTCGAAGGCCCACCGCCTTGCGTCGAAGCTCCGCGCGGGGACAGTGTGGGTCAACTGCTACGACGCCTTCGACGCGGCGGCGCCGTTCGGCGGCTTCAAGCAGTCGGGCCACGGCCGCGAACTGGGCGAAGCGGGCCTCGACAATTACCTCGAAACGAAGACCGTGACGGTCTCGCTGAAGTGACGCCGACGGGCGGAACCGCGAAGGCCGCGAAGAAACGCGAAGAATAGGACTTAGCCGCCGATGGACGCAGGTAAACGCGGATAGGCCCGCACCTGGCTTATCCGTGTTAGTCTGTGTCCATCCGTGGTTCCCTTCCCTTCATTCGCGTCTCTTCGCGCGTATTCGCGGTTCCCTTCTTCGAGGTGTGCGATGCGGCTCCTCCTCGTACTCCTGGTTTCGTATTCGGCGGTAGCGGCTGAACAGTCCACCGACTACGCCGCGTGGCCCGTGTCGCCGCGGGTCGTCGTCGATCAGTTCGGCTATCTGCCGGACGACGCGAAGGTCGCCGTCCTCAGTGACCCCGTGAAGGGGAAGAACGCCGCGGCCGAGTACGCACCGCCGGCGAAGCTGCTGCTCCTGCGTTTGCCGCACGACGTCGTCGGCCGCTACGCCGCAAAGCCGTGGAACGGCGGGGCGGTTGAGTCGTCGAGCGGCGACCGCGGCTGGTGGGTCGATTTCAGCGACGTTCACGACGAAGGGGAGTACCTGCTGATCGACGAGTCGCGGCGCGTCACGTCGGGGCCATTCCGCATCGCGCGGGACGTGTACGACCCCGTGCTGCGTGCGGCTTGCCGGATGTTCTTCTACCAGCGCTCGGGACTCGCCAAGGAAGAGCCCTACGCCGAGGCGCCTTGGACCGATGCCGCCGCGATGCTGGGGCCCGGCCAGGACGGCGAGGCCCGCGACTGCACGCGCCGCGACGACCCCTCTACCGCGCGAGACCTGCGCGGCGGGTGGTTCGACGCGGGCGACTACAACAAGTACGTCACCTTCAGCGTCGGCCCCGTACACGACCTACTCACCGCCTACACCGACAACCCGCGCGTCTTCACCGACGACTTCGGCATCCCCGAGAGCGGCAACGGCGTGCCGGACTTGATCGACGAGGTCCGCGTCAACGTCGCGTGGGTGCGGCGGATGCAGACCGAGGAGGGCTCGGTCTGCCTGAAGGTCGGCGAGGTCGATCACGACAGCCCCAGCCCCCCGTCGTCCGACACGCGGCCGCGGTTCTACGTCGGCCCGTGCAGCAGCAGCACGATCGCCCACAGCGGGATGCTGGCCCACGCGGCGGCCGTGTGGCGGCTGTTCCCATCGCTCAAGGACGAGGCCGACGAGATGCTCGCCGAGGCCCGCCGCTCGTGGGAGCACTACCACGCGCACGACCGACAAACGGACTGCGACGACGGCACGGTCAAGGCCGGCAACGCCGACGAGCCGCTCGAAGGGCAGGACTCGCTCGCCCTGACAGCCGCCGTGTGGCTGTGGATCACGACCGGCGACGAGTCGTACCACGCGTACGTCCGTGCGCACTACGAGGGGCTCGATTGCATGAAGCAGCGCGGCGCGAACTGGGGCTTCGGCCGGCCCGAGGCGGCCGACGCCCTGATCGCCTACGCGCGCCGCAACGGCGCCGACCCGGCGGTGCGCGACGCGGTGCTCGCCGCGCGGCGCGAAGGGGCCGCGGCCGATTGGACGATGCTCCGCTGGTCCGACACAAAGAGCCTCTACCGCGCGCCGGTCGAGTCGTACCTGTTGCACTGGGGCTCAATGCGGCCGCGTTCGGAGGTCGGCGCCTCGAACGCCGAGCTGGTCCGCCTGACAAAGAACGCCGCTCAGGCCGTGGAGCACCGCCGCCTGGCGACCGGGCACCTGCACTACGTGCACGGGGTGAACCCGATGTCGCTCTGCTACCTGACGTCGATGGAGCGCGAGGGGGCCGAACGCAGCGTCGGCGAGATGTTCCACTGTTGGTTCAACGAGGGGACGCCCCTCGACCGCCGGCCGGCTCCGGGGTATCTCGTCGGCGGACCCAACAAGGACTACGCCGGCGACGCCCTGTGGATCAAACGCCAACCCCCCGAGAAGGCGTTTCACCAGTTCAACACGGGCTGGCCTGCCGCGAGTTGGGAGATCACCGAACCGTCGAACACTTACCAGGGGGCGTACGTGAAGCTGCTGGCGCGGGTGATGCCGCGGTGACGGACGAAACGACGAAGGGAAGGAACCACAGATGAACTCAGATGGACGCGGGGAATGACCAATGACCAAGCACCAATGACCAAGGGCTATCGCATACTGCCTACTGCCTACTTCTATTGGTCATTGGTGCTTGGCGCCTCCCTATCCGCGTCTATCTGAGTTCATCTGTGGTTGCTTCCCGCTTCGTCTTTCACACGTCGTCGCCCGGATTTGCGGTTCCCTTCGACCGCAGCACCCCGTCGGTCCCGCGGCCGAGGCGCTCAAAGACCTTCAGCACCTCGGCGTAGTCGGCGTCGAGCGGGCGGACGCCGTCGGGGGGTGTGACCACCACGGCGCCGGTCCACGGGTCGGGGGCGCTGGGGAGGTAGACCGTCACGCCGTGCTCGTCGGACCGCTCGACTTCGAGGCCAATCCGCGTCACGCCGCCGACGCTCAGCAGCACCGGCTTCAGGCGCCCCTCCCCTTCGCGGTCCCCCAGGTTCCCCGCGAGCTGGTCCTTGAAGATCGCGTAGCGAGGGAAGAGGAGCGACAGCCGGCGCTCGACCCCCTCGGCAAACCGCTTGCCGATCGAGCGCCGTGCGACCAGCCCCGCGAAGAACGCGGCGCCGACGAGCGCCCCCGTCGCGGCGACAAACAGCAGCCCGTGCCACGCGTGCGGGTCGATCGGCTCGGGTGGGGGGAGCCAGTCATCGACGACGCCGACGATTGACAGCACGATCGCCACCCCCTGCCCCAGCAGCCACAGCGCCACGGCGAACGGCAGCAGGAAGAACACGCCACCAACGGCGGTGTTCTTGGCGAACTCGGCGAACCTGCGCATCGTGGCGGTCGGCATCGTGGCGTCGCGGGCCATTTCGAGTGGCGGGGTGCGCACGGAGGGGCGCGGGCCCCCGTTGCGGAACGACCGAAAAGCCTACCACGCGATCGCGCCGCCGACCGGGGCCGATCCGCGTCCCGCCGGACTCCCCCCGCAGGGGGGCAGCGGACTACGATAGGGGCCGGGTTCCGCTCGTTCTTTGTGTTGGGAGGTTGCTATGACGATTCGTCGATCGTCCCCTTGGTTCCGCGTCGCAGCCTGCGGGGCGATGGCCCTGCTGGCGGGCGCCACGCCGGCTCAAGAGCCCGCGACGGCGCCGCCGGCCGCGGCGGTTGAGCAGTCGGTCGAGGCCGCGACGGCCGATCCGAGCTCGCCAGCCACCGAGCCGAGCTCGCCAGCCACCGAGCCGAGCTCGTCAGCTGCCGAGCCAACTCCGCCTGCTGCTGAACGCCCCGACGAGGCCGCCCCCGCAGGCGAAGCGCCCGCAGCGGCGCCGGCCGAGCCGAAGTCCGCGGAAACGGAACCCGCCGACGAGGCGACTGACGGCGAAGCGACGGACGACGAAGCCGCCGCCGACGCGGCGCCTGACGAAGACGCGACGGACGACGACGAAGCGACCGAAGAGGAAGCCGACGAGGAAGCCCCCGCCGCGACCGACTGGGGGGGCGTCGCCGAGCGGGCGCCGGCCTTCTTCGGCGTGCTCCACCCGGCGGTGGTCCACCTGCCGATCGCGCTGTGGCTCGTCGGCGCGGTTTGGCTGTTCGTGGGGCTCGTCGTCCCGTCGTGGTCCTACCAGGTCCCGGTCGTCTGCTTGTGGTTGGGGATGATCACCAGCATCCCGTCGGTCCTCACCGGTTGGTGGTTCGCCGACGAGAACGGCTACGAGGGCTGGCGCGAGTGGGACTGGGAGTCGGTCACCGTGCAGCACCGCTGGCTGGGGGTGGCGCTCGTGCTCGCGTCGATGGTGCTGTGCGTCCTTTCGATCGTCGCCGCGCGGAAGCAGAGCCGTGTCTGGGGCTTCGCGTGGCGCGCCGGCCTGATCGCGCTCGCGCTCGGGGTCGCGTTCGAAGGGCACCTCGGCGGGGAGCTGGTCCACGGCGAGGGCTTCCTCGAAGAAGCGTTCGAGGCGTGGGTCAACCCCGAGGAGTGAAGCGCTTTCCCAGCCGAATCGGCGCTCCGCCGTGTGTCACCCCAGCGCCTTTGCGGGGAGGGGAGACACGCCGAGCAAGCCGACGGCGCGGCCGCTTCGAACCCCCCTCACCTAACAGCCGGTTGAAAAACGCCGTCGTGGCGTTTATCAACGTCGCCAAGCTCACGGCCGAGCCGCTCGCCGCTCGCGGCTCGCGAAACCGCGGCGAAAGCGCCACGGTTTCGACGTCGCCTCCCTGCGACGACGCAGCCTGTCGAAAAATCAACGGGCTGCAAACCACTCCCCCCGAAGGGGGTGAGGGATTGCGCGCGGCGGTCACCGCGATTAGTTTTAGGCTAGCAGCCCCCTGCCTACTGCCCTCTGCCTGCTGCCCACTCCCCTAAAACTCCGCGCTCCCCGGCGTCCGCGGGAAGGGGATCACGTCGCGGATGTTCGCCATGCCGGTGGCGTACTGCACCATCCGCTCGAGCCCCAGGCCGAAGCCGGCGTGCGGAACGGTTCCGAAGCGGCGGAGGTCCGTGTACCACCAGTAGGCCTGCGGGTCGAGCTGTTGCTCGGCCATCCGCGCTAGGAGCACGTCGAGCCGTTCCTCGCGCTGGCTGCCGCCGATGATCTCGCCGACACCCGGCACAAGGACGTCCATCGCCCTGACGGTCCGGTCGTCGTCGTTCACACGCATGTAGAAAGGCTTCAGCGTGCGCGGGTAGTCGGTCAGCACCACCGGCGCCTTGCAGTGCTTCTCGGTGAGCCAGCGCTCGTGCTCGGCTTGCAGGTCGGCGCCCCAGGCCACGGGGTAGTTGAACGCCTCGCCCGATTTCTCGAGCAGCGCGACCGCCTCGGTGTAACTCATCCGCTCGAACGGCCGGTCGCGGACGGCGGTAAGGCGATCGACGACGGTCGCATCGACGTGCTCGCGGAACAGGCCAAGGTCTTCGTCGCAGTTCGCGAGGACATTGGCGGCGATTCGGCGTAGGAACCGCTCGGCGAGGGCCACGTCGTCGTCGAGGTCGAAGAACGCCGCCTCGGGCTCGACCATCCAGAACTCGGCCAGGTGCCGCGAGGTGTTCGAGTTCTCGGCGCGGAACGTCGGGCCGAACGTGTAGACGCGTCCCAGGGCGCAGGCGTAGGTCTCGGCCTCGAGCTGCCCCGAGACGGTCAAGTACGCCGCGCGGCCGAAGAAGTCCTGGGCGTAATCGATCGCGCCGTGCGCGTCGCGCGGCGGGGCGGCCGGGTCGAGCGTCGAGACGCGGAACATCGCTCCCGCCCCCTCGCAGTCGCTGGTGGTGATGATCGGCGTGTGGACGTACAGGAACGACTCGTCGTGGAAGAACCCGTGCACCGCGCGGCAGACCTCGCTGCGGACCCGCATCACGGCGCCCATCGCGTTGGTGCGCGGCCGCAGGTGGGCCCACTCGCGGAGCTTCTCGAGCGTGTGCCGCTTCTTCTGAAGCGGGTACTCGTCGGGGTCCGCTAGGCCGAGGACCGTGACCGAGTCGGCCCGCAGCTCGGTCGCCTGCCCGGCGCCTGCTGAGGGGACGACCTCCCCCGCAACGCGGACGCTGCATCCCGCCGTTAAGTGGAGGACCTCGTCGTGGTAGTTGGCCAGCTCGCCGGGGGCGACCACCTGCAGGTTCCCGAGGGACGAGCCGTCGTTCACCTCGAGGAAGCTAAAGCCCCCCTTCGAGTCGCGGCGCGTGCGGACCCAGCCGCGGACGACGGCCCGTTTGCCGATCGCCGTCGCGAGTCGGGCCTGCTTGACGAACAGCTCTTCCATGGCGTGCGCGAGTCCGGTCGGGGGTGCGAGTTGAGCGTCCAGGAAGGGAGATAGGGGGATGAAGGGGAGATAGGGAGATGGTCCCTCGGAAGCGGGCAGAGGGCAGCAGGCAGAGGGCGGCACGCTACGGCCTTTGGTCATTGGGGTTTGGTCATTGGTGCTTTGCCCAGTTCCAACATCTCTGCGCCCACTCCATTGAGCTTGTCGTGGCCCGAGATCATCCCCCCTCCTCCCCCTCTCTCCCTTCCTGGGCGTCAACCGCCCATCGGACACCACCGCCGCCCGAGCGCGAAGGCGGGGTCGATCGGGTTGAACGGCTCGCGGCGGCGGGGGATAACCCCTACAGCGTCCCCGCGTCTCTTTTCTCCCCAGGGCGGTTCTGCCGATGGAAACCGACTCGCGCCCCTGGTGGCGACAGCTCAACCACTACCAGTGGTTCGTGTTCGCCGTGGCGTCGGCGGCTTGGTTCTTCGACTGCCTCGACCAGCGGCTCTTCTCGCTGGCGCGGAACCCGGCCCTGACTTCGCTCGCCGAGCCGGGCGCCGACGTCCAGGCGATGGGCAAGACGGTCACGGCCGTGTTCCTCGTCGGCTGGGGGATTGGCGGCCTGGTGTTCGGCGCGCTGGGGGATCGCTACGGCCGGGCCAAGATGCTGACCGTCACGGTGCTGCTGTACTCGGCCTGCACGGGGCTCAACTTCTTCAGCCAGACTCCGTGGGACTTCGCCCTGTTCCGGTTCCTCACCGGCGTGGGGGTCGGGGGGGTGTTCGGGCTCGCCGTGGCGCTGATCGCCGAGACGGTCCCCGACGGCGCGCGGGCCGGCGCGCTGGGGATGCTGCAGATCCTGTCGACAGTCGGCAACGTCAGCGCGGGGTTCGTCAAGCAGGGGATCGACGCGCTCGAGCACAGCGGCACGATTACCGCTGGCGCGGGCTGGCGATGGGTGTTCCTGGTCGGCGCGCTGCCGGCGCTGCTGGTCGTGCTGATCCAGACGCGGCTCAAGGAGCCCGATGCGTGGCTTCGCGCGCGGGCCGAGGGGCGGACCCCCACGGGATCGATCCTGACCCCCTACGCCGCGCTGCTCGCGGACACGCGCTGGCGCCGGAACCTGGTGGTCGGCGCCGTGCTGAGCTCGGCCGGCGTCGTCGGCCTGTGGGCGATCGGCGAGTACGCGATCGACTTGCAGACCATCGTCTTCACGCAGCACTACACGGCAGAGGGACTCGCCGAAGGGGAGCTGAAGCTCGCGGTCAGCTCGGCGAAGAACTGGGCGTTCACGCTCCAGATGCTCGGCGCCGCGGCCGGCATGTGGCTGTTCACGCAGGTAGCGACGCGGCTGGGCCGGCGTCAGGCGTTCGCGATCGGCTTCTCGCTCGCGCTGCTGGTCACCGCCTACAGCTACTGGAAGATGTCGTCGCCGGCCGACGCGTACTGGATGATGCCGTTGATGGGCGCCACGCAGCTCGGCTTGTTCGCCGGCTTCGCGATCTACCTCCCCGAGCTGTTCCCCAGCCGCATGCGGAGCACGGGGACCAGCTTTTGTTACAACATCGGCCGCTTCGCCGCGGCGGGGGGGAGCTTCTTCTCGGCGGCGCTCGCCACGGGGATGTTCGGCGACATGGCGTCGCCGATGAAGGAGCGCTACGCGGCGATCGCGATGTGCTCGATCTTCCTCGCCGGCCTGGCGATCCTGCCGTTCGCGCCGGAGACGAAGGGGAAGCCGCTACCAGAAGACTGAAGAGGAATGCGGAGTTCGGAATGCGGAACCAGAGAAGGTGAACGGTTCGCCCCTTCCGCATTCCGCAATCCGCAATCCCCCTTCTCTCACAGCCCCTTCGACGCCAACCAGCGCTCGGCGTCGAGCGCCGCCATGCAACCGGTGCCGCCGGCGGTGCAGGCCTGGCGGTAGTAGTCGTCCGAGACGTCCCCCGCGGCGAACACCCCTTCGACGCTGGTGTTGGTGCGGAAGGGGACCGTCCAATCGACGTAGCCCTTGTCGTTCGTCGTCAGTTGCCCGTTCAGGAACTTGGTGTTCGGCGTGTGGCCGATCGCCAGGAACATGCCGGCCGCCTCGAGGTCGCGCATCGAGCCATCGACAGTCGACTTCAGCCGCACGCCGGTGAGGCCCTTCGTGTCGTCACCCAGGACCTCTTCGACCGCCGAGTTCCACTGGATGTCGATCTTGGGGTTGGCGATCGCCCGGTCGGCCATGATCTTCGACGCCCGCAGTGTTTCGCGGCGGTGGATCAGCAGCACGGTGCTGGCGAACTTCGAGAGGTAGTCCGCCTCCTCAACCGCCGAGTCGCCGCCGCCGACCACAACCACCGGCTTGTTCCGGAACCGCGGCAGGGCGCCGTCGCACACCGCGCAGGCGCTGACGCCGCGGTTCTTGTACTTCTCTTCCGACGGGAGCCCCAGGTAGTTGGCGCTCGCCCCCGTGGCGACGATCACGCTGTGAGCGAAGACCTCCATGGCCTTCGCCTCGCCGCCCCCCGCGCTGCGGAGGCGGAACGGGCGCTTCGAGAAATCGACCTCGGCGATGTCGTCGGTCACGATCCGCGTGCCGAAGTTCTTCGCCTGCTGACGCATCAGGTGCATCAGCTCGGGCCCGCTGACCCCCTCCTTCTGGTGGATTTCGGCGAGCCAGTGGTGCTCTTTGTCGAGCGACGTCTTCAGGTACTCCGTCAGGTCCCCGGCCGGCCAGCCGGGGAAGTTCTCGACCTCGGTCGTCAGCGCGAGCTGCCCCAGCGGCAAGGTGCCGTTCTGGCGGTTGACCTCGCTGATCGCCCCCTCGAAGACGAGCGGCTTCAGGTTGGCGCGGGCGGCGTAGACGGCGGCGGTCCAGCCGGCGGGGCCGCTACCGATAATCACGACGTGTTCGGGGGCGCTGTCGGACACGGGGCGGGCTTTCCAGGTCGATGGCGGGAGCAGTTGGGGGGAGGCGGCAGTATAGAAGGCGCCCCCGGTGGATGGGTACCGCCCGTCAGCGTCGGGTCACGGCAGGTCGAGCGGCCCCAGCGTGTATCTGAGCCGCGTTTGCACGACTCCCACTGGCGTCTCGTAGACCCACGTTAGGTCGCGGGGGTCGAAGCCCTTGGGCTGGTCTTCCGGGTCGCCGAACTCGAAGTAGTAGACGAGCCCCACGGCCGACTCGGTCTGCAGGACCGTCTCGAACCCGGAGTGCTCGAAGCGGACCCCTTTGGGTCCTTCGAGGTGCGACGGGTTGTCGAACACCCAGCCGCGGTGCGAGGCGAGGGCGTCCCCCGCGCTAGCGAGCTCGAGCTTCATGCGCAGCTCCCACAGCTCGCCGCGCAGGGCGAAGCCCTCGAGCGTGACGGCAGCCCCCGACCGCGTCTCGCTCCGCTTCTTGGTCGATCCCCCGGCGCGGTCGAAGCGGAACACGCTGCGCCGCGTGGGGGCGAGCACCTCGAACGTCCCCTCGATCCGCTCGACCCGCTTCAGCGAGCGTTCGGGGAGCACCAGTGGCAGCGTGACTTCGACGCTCGTCTCGTCGGCCGGGGCCTCGATGTCGATCTGCTGCTTCGGCTGGCGTGGCGCGACGGGGGTGTCGCGGCTCGCTGTCGCACGGAGGTCGCTCATCGCGTGGGCGATGGCGATCGGGCGGAGCCGCGGCTCCCAAGCGACTTCGATCACCACGTCGAGGGCCCGCTCGTCGGCAGCGCGGACGCCGGCCGACGTCTTCAATCGCAGCGGTTCGATCCGCAGTGGCCCGGCGTAGGTGGCCTTCCCGGTCCGCGGCGCCCAGCCGTCCGGTCGCGGCGTGACGCGCAGGCCGTTGCCCGCGTAAGGTTCGAGCGCACACATCGCCGAGTCGAGCAGCGCGTCGAGCCCCTCCCAGAACGGCTTGTCGGCGAGGTCGATCGTCACCCGTGTTGCGACTCCCTCCGCGCCGTCGCCCAGGGAGACGTCGTTGCCGGTCTGCTCGGCGATCGACTCGAGCGCCTCGGCGATCGGCATCGCCCGCGCGTCGAGCTTCACGCGCGACGGGCCGAGCACCGCGAGCGCCATCCGCTGCTCGACGACCGACCGCGCACGGTCGAGCCCCGCGCGGACCGCCGCGGGGGCGCCCTCCTCGAGTCGCGGCCAGACGCTGAGCAACCGCTCGGCGTCGCGGCCCGAGCCGGCGAGCTCGACGAGGCCGCGTTCGGCGGCGGCGCGCTCGGGGGCCGAGTCGGCGTCGAGCCCCGCCGCGAGGGGCGCCGCCCGATCGAACATCGCTTGCTTCCGGTCGTCCTCCGCGGCGCGGGCCCACGGGTCCAGCGCCGCGAGAGTGAGCATCACCGAAAGCGTGAGTACCAATCGCCCGGGCATCGCGTCGTCTCTGCGGGGTGGGGCCGGATCGTCCCTGACGATTGTACGGCGCCGACGACGAGCGCCACGTCCTCGGGGGCCGGAGTGACGTAGGGTTTTGCGCCGCTCTTTACGACCGCGTCTGCGGGCGTGGAGACATCGCTGACTTGCACCCTTGATCCGACTCCGATGAAGCACTCGCTCTTCGCCGCGCTCGCGGCGTGGTTGGCCGCGTTTGCGCCCGCGCCCGTCGCGGGGCAGGGCGCCGATTTCATGTTCCGCGCGGTGGTCCGGGGCGAGACGCTCGAAGGGCGGCCGGTCGCCTGGACCGACGCGTCGCTCGCGCTCCTGGCTCGCGACGGCCAGCTCCACGAGTTCCCCCCGAGCCTTGCGCAGGAGGCGACCCGCACCTCGCCCACGTTCCAGGGCTACTCCAGCGAAGAGATGCGCGCGGTCCTCGCCGAGGAGTTCGGCGGCGCCTTCGAGTTCACCGCCACCAATCACTACTTGGTCGCCCACCCGCGCGGCGAGCGCCACGAGTGGGCCGAGCGGTTCGAGCGCCTCTACCGCTCGTTCGCCAACTATTTCCGCGTCCGCGGCTTCGACCCCGTCGATCCCCCCTACCCGCTGGTGGCGGTCGTGTTCGGCAACCGCTCGCAGTACCAGCGGTACGTCACGGCCTCGTCGGCGGGGGCCCCGACCGGCGCGCTGGGGCACTACGAGCCGCGCAGCAACCGCGTCTACCTGTTCGACCAGTCGTCGGCCGGCGGCGACGACCGCTGGGACCAGACGGCATCGACGATCGTCCACGAGGCGACGCACCAGACCGCCTACAACGTGGGGGTCCACAACCGCTTCGTCCCCGGGCCGCGGTGGCTGAGTGAGGGGCTCGCCACGATGTTCGAGGCCCGCGGCGTCCACGACTCGCGGAGCTACGACCGCGGCGACGACCGGTTGAACCGCGAACGGCTCTACGACTACCGAGAGCTCGTAGCGCCGTCGCGGCCGCTGGGGAACCTCGCGACCTATGTCGCGTCGGACGACGCGTTCGAGCGGGCCGCGATCCCGGCCTACGCCCAGGCCTGGGCCCTCACGTACTTCCTGAGCGAAACGCGCGGTCGCGAGTACGCCGAGTACCTGGCGACTATCGCCGGGCGTCCGGTGTTCGAGGAGTACCCGGCCGCCGAGCGGGTGGCCGACTTCCGGGCAGCCTTCGGCGACGACCTCGAGCTCCTCGACGCGCAGTTCCAGAGCTACGCAGCCGCCCTGAAGTGAGCGCGCGACGCCGCGCCGCCGTGTGAAGTACCGGCTTCAACGACCCGACTCGGACGACGTCCGCCACACGGGGGGTTCGGCCTTTGGGGGTCGCTCCACTCGGGGCAGCGCCGCGGGGGATCGACGCCGCTGGGGGGTCGCAAACGGGCTCGTTTCGCCTGGGCAAGGTGGGCAAGGGGCGTCGATAGCTAGCTTCAGGCAAAGCAGCGAGGCTTTGCGGAATACTCGGGCCGGCGCGTCAGCCCCCGCGCCGGATCCCCCAGGCTCCGATAGGAGATCGAGCTGTGGCGAACGACTACGCTTACCCCGCGGCCCAAGTAGCTGCCCACGCCCCGGCGGCGTCGCGTACCGACTGGACAGCGCTCGGCGTCGCGATCGTCGCGCCGATCTTGATCGTCCACTTCTGCGTGGTCCAGCCGACCACGCTGCAACTGCGGGGAATGCGGGACCAAGTCGCGCAGCTCGAAGCGACCGTCCTCGAGCTCCGCGGCAAGGCGCCCGCCGCCGCAGCGGCCGCCGGCCTGCTTGGCGCGCTCGCCGACCAGCAGGGCGTGATCGAGGGCGCCGAGTCGGCGCTCGAGCGGCTGGCCCTCGTCGAGCAGCGGCTCGCGGAGGGGGTGGCCCGTGCCGAGCACGCCGCGAAGACGCTCGACCGGCTCGACGACCTGCGCGACCGCATCGCGCTGCAAGGGAACCAGCTCGGCCAGGCCAGCGCGGCGCTCGCGACGCTTGCCGGCGTGCCGAACGACTTGCAGCAGGCGATCGACCAAGCGAGCCGAGTTGCCCCCTCGGTTGCTCAGGTCCGCGGGCTGCGTGACCGCCTCGCCGATGCCCAGGAGGTCTCCGCGGAGACGCTGGGCCGGATCGATGCGCTGCTGGTCACGCAGCAGGGGCTGGTGCGGGGGGCGGAGGACCTGGAGTCGGCAACCGTCACGCTCGAAGGGCTCGCCAAGCTCGAAGAACGCCTCAACGCCCCGCTGATGGCGGTCACGGCCTCGCACGAACGACTCGACGAGTTGATGCGGCTCAAGGACCAGGTGATCGCCCAGACCCAGGACCTTCCCGCGGCGTTCGAGACACTCGAGATGATGGCCCAGCTCGGCCGCGACTACCGCCAGGCGTCGGCCGTCTTCCGCTCGGTCGAGCGGCTGCTCGCCGACTTGGTGTTGCTCGAGCCGTCGATCAACCGTATCGCTTCGGTGGTGAACCCGCTCGTCGAGCGGTCGAGCCTGAGCAAGCTCGGCAGCGCCGAACTGCGACTGGTGATGCAAGAGCTGCACCGCCGCCACGTGGAAGCGGTCGAGGCGGCGGACGACACGGCGATCGCAACGCGGGAGGGGGCGGGGGCGAAGTGAGCGACCCCCGCGCGTCGCATCGTGTCGGTGCGGGTCCCGTCCTACGCCGCTGCCCACCTCCGAAAATCCCCCTCGCGGAGCGTCACCCCTTCTTGCACGAGCTCGAACACGAGCTCGTCCTGCGGCCAGCCAAGCGTTCGCAGGACCGCGTCCAGCGACTCGACGGGGCACTCCCCCGAGAGCTCGACGCGATGCATATGGGGTTCGAGGGCTCCGTCGGCCTGGAACTCGTGCATGTGGCCGTTCAGCCGCCAAAACGTGCCCTCGGGAGTGGGCCCGTCCGTGGTGTGGCCGGTGACGAGGAAGAAGCCGTCGGGCTCGCAGTCGCAGCGAGGTAGTTCCCCCAGTGCCGATTGCACCTCCTCGAACGACGGAACGAGCGTGTTGAGGAACCGCGGGGGCCCCCCCGCTTCGCCGACGACCGTCGGCAAGTCGAGGCCGCGCAGCGGGCGGCGTGGCCCCTCCAGGGCTGTCGCGGGGGCCGCGTAGACGTTGGCTTGCAACACGAGCATGGCGCGCTCACTCGCCGGGGAGCGAGTGCCCCATCTTGTCGCGCTTCGTCGCCAGGTAGCCGGCGTTGACCTCGGTCACCGGCGGGACGATCGGCTCCTGGCCGACCACCTCGAGGTCGAAGCCGCCGTAGACGACCGCGTCGAGCTTCTTGGGGTTGTTCGTTAGCAGACGAATCTTCGTGAGGCCGAGGTCCTTCAGCACCTGGATCCCCACGCCGTAGTCGCGGGCGTCGGCCTTAAACCCCAGGGCGAGGTTCGCCTCGACGGTGTCCATCCCCTGGTCCTGGAGGGCGTAGGCCTTGATCTTCGCCGCCAGGCCGATCCCGCGTCCCTCCTGCGGCAGGTAGACCACCGCGCCGGCGCCCTCCGCACCGATCCGATCGAGCGCGATCTGCAGTTGGTCGCCGCAATCGCAGCGGAGCGAGCCGAGGACGTCCCCTGTGAAGCAGCTCGAGTGCAGGCGCACCAGGGCCGCGGGAACGGACTGGGGTTCGCCGAAAACGATCGCCACCGGCTCCATCGTCTCGAACTTCACCTTGTAGACGATGATCCGCGCGTCACCGTGCTTGGTGGGGAGCGTCGCCTCGGCGGCGCGCTCGACGAGCTTCTCGCGCACGCGCCGGTAGGCGATCAGTTGCTCGATCGAGATGATCGGCAACTCAAACTGTCGCGCGAGCGCGTGGAGCTGATTGCGGTCCGCACGGTCGCCGCTCTCGTTGAGGACCTCGCACAGCACCCCTGCGGGACGCAGTCCCGCGAGCCGCGCGAGATCGACCGCCGCCTCGGTGTGGCCGGCCCGACGCAGGACGCCCCCCTCCTTGGCGACCAGCGGGAACATGTGCCCCGGTCGGACGAAGTCGGAGGGGCCGCTCGCCGGGTCGCACAGCGCGCGGATCGTCGTCGCCCGTTCTTCGGCGGTGATCCCCGTGCGGGCCGAGCGGTGATCGACCGACACCGTGTAGTTCGTCTGCAGGGGGGCGTCGTTCACCGTCTGATCGACCATCGGCGGCAGCCGCAGGCGATCGGCCACGTCGGGGAGCAGTGGCATGCAGAGCTGCCCCCGGCCGTGGGTGATCATGAAGTTGACCGTCTCGGCGGTCGTCTTCTCGGCGGCGGCGATGAAATCCCCCTCGTTCTCGCGGTCCTCGGCATCGACGACGATCACGACCCGGCCCGCTGCGATTGCCTCGACGGCGGCGTCGATTGTGGAGAAGCGGGTCGGCACGGCGGGCTGCGGGGGGGGAGCGGGGGACGTAGGCCGACTCCGCAGGGAGTCGCGAAGCCCGTACTATAGAGCCTGCGGTTTCCGCGGACGATTCACCCCCTGCGACAGGCGCTGCCGTAAAGCGGATAGGGAGATGACGGGTGATAAGGGGGGATGGTCCTGTGGAAGCGGGCAGACGGCAGACGGCAGCGGGCAGTTAGCGACAGCTTTGGTCATTGGGGAATTGGTCATTGGGGCTTCGCCGAACACCACCCACGCCGGCGAGACCGCCCCTCGCTGGCTTCTCTCCCCTTGATCCCCACTTGTCCCCCCGATCTCCTTTCCTGGAGTGTCCGCTTGCCAACCGACGGCCCCACTGACGTAGCCCCGCTGGGGGTCGAGGAGTACGTCGAGCAGGCCCACCTGTTCCGGACCCTTCGCGAGCGGTTGGGGGAGAACTCTCCGGCGCAAGAGGTCCTCCGCACGGCCCGCGAGGAAGCGCTCGCGACGACCAAGCTGCCGATGGCGATCGACTTCTTGCTGGCCGAGCTCCGGCACAGCGGGTCGATGCACGTGGCGATGGCCAAGCTGTCGCACTACTTCACGCCGTTCCAGGCCTACGTGATGGCCGAAGCCGAGAACGACCGGGGGCGGTTCGACCTGCGGGTCGCGCTCGAGGTCCTGCAGCACGAGGCCGCGTACCGCTCGGGCGCGGGTTCCGGGGGGGCGCCGACGCTCCAGGGGCTGTTCCTCTACGAGTTCGAGGTCCTGTGCCGCAACCGGCTGGGCTACGACGCGGGCCTGACGGCGATCGCGGCCGACCCGGCGTTCCCGCCGCCGTGGCGGGAGTGGGTGCTGGCGATCCGCCGGCAGGTGGGGATGGTCGATATCGCCGACTTGATCTACGTCCAGAGCGCGTACGCGGCGATGCGCGGCGGGCGGTCGGGGGAGAGCGATGAACCGCTGTTCGGCGAGCGCGAGGGGCGGATCGCGCTGGCGAACCGCAAAAAGGACCCGCTCTACCTGTTTGGTTCGTTGCACCGCCAGTTGGGGTATCCCGAGGCGCCCCGCCCCCGGCCGGCCGACCCCGAGGGTTCGATGTTGCCGCACGTTGCGCGGCGGGTCGAGCAGCTCGAGAAGCGGATCAAGATGCTGGAGGAGGAGCAGCGCGGGGGGCTCGACCTGACGCAGTTCTACGCCAAGCCGGCGCGCCCCGCGGAGGACTAGAGTCGCGCCGGCGCGCGGCGGCTCCGCCGGTGGGGCGCTGGGCGGTTTCCGGCGGAACCGGCCGAATTGCGAGACTTTTCGTCGCGGATTGCGGTTATGCCTTCGGATAGACGCTGCTACACTTTGCCTAGACGACAACGTTCGCCGCCGACCAAGTGCAAAGCACGTGGTTCATGGCAGCGCCAGCATCCGCTAGGTCGGACGCGGAGGAGTTCCCTCTCGGCGGGGCCCCTGGGGGTGCTGCCGAGGCAAGTTTTTGTCAACCGGCGGGTGCGGTTCCGAGCGCTGCTCGGCTCTCGCGCGTACGCCCGAACCCGCACCGAGCCCGGTGGACTTTCAGCTCAGCCTGGCGACCGAGAGCGTTCGCTCCGCGTACCCCGAAGCCCCCGTGGCTGTCGAGTCGGACGCGTCGGTCGCGGACGTCGTGCGCCTGATGCAGGCCTCGAAGGTTCCCGCGGCCCTCGTGTGCGACGGCGACCGACTGGTGGGGGTCTTCACCGAGCGCGACGTCCTGCGACTGATGGCCGCGGGGGGCGAGTTCGTGGGGCCGATCGCGTCGGTCATGTCGCACAACCCCGTGACCGTCGATTCCACGACGACGGTTGGCGAAGCGATCCGCCGCATGAGCGCCGGGGGGTACCGCCACCTGCCGCTGGTGGACTCGCCCGAGTCGATGAAGCCGACCGGGGTCGTGACGGTTCGCGGCATCGTCCGGTACCTGGTTGAGCACTTCCCGAACACCATCTACAACCTGCCCCCCACGCCCTCGGACTCGCACGCCGAACGCGAAGGGGCGTAGCCCGGCGCCGCGCCCGGGTTCGGCGTGGTTGCCAGCCCCTCCGTCATCGCCCATCCCTTTCCTCGCTAGTTCCCTCTCTCGATCGCCATGTCTGCCGTTGCCGAACAGTCGCCCGCCGGGTCGAAAAAGAACGTCCAGCACCTGCCCGAAGCCACGGTCCGGTTCTGCGGCGACTCGGGGGACGGCATGCAGCTCGCCGGGACCCAGTTCACGACGACCTCGGCCCTGGCCGGGAACGACGTGGCGACGTTCCCGGACTTCCCGGCCGAGATCCGCGCCCCGCGCGGCACAAAGGCCGGCGTGTCGGGCTTCCAGGTTCACTTCTCGAGCCACCAGATCTTCACCCCCGGCGACACGGTCGATGCCCTCGTGGCAATGAACGCCGCGGCGCTTGCGACCAACCTGTGCGACCTGCGCGACGGCGGCATCCTGATCGTCAACGAGAGCGAGTTCGAGAAGAAAGACCTCGACCTGGCGGGTTACAAAGAGAACCCCCTGAACGACCTGGCGCTCGAAGAGCGTTACAAGGTCTACAAGGTCAACATGACGTCGATCGTCCGCGAGGCGGTCAAGCCGTTCGGCCTGGGGACCAAGGAAGCCGACCGCTGCCGCAACTTCTTCGCGATGGGGCTGGTGTTCTGGCTCTACGGCCGGTCGCTCGACCCGACGCTGCGGTTCATCGAGTCGAAGTTCGGCAAGAAGCCCGAGGTTGCCGGCGCGAACACGGCCGCCCTTCGCGCGGGCTTCAACTACGGCGAGACGATCGAGGCGATCGACACCCAGTACCACGTCGCCAAGGCCGAGCTCTCGCCCGGCAAGTACCGCAGCATCATGGGGAACACGGCCCTCGCCTGGGGCCTGATGACCGCCGCGAAGCTGTCGAACAAGCGGCTGTTCCTCGGCGCCTACCCGATCACCCCGGCGAGCGACATCCTCCACGAGCTGTGCCGCCACAAGCAGTACGACGTGATGACGTTCCAGGCCGAGGACGAGATCGCGGCGATGACCGCAACGATCGGCGCTTCGTTCGGCGGCACAATGGCCGTCACCGCCAGCAGCGGCCCCGGCATCGCGCTGAAGGGGGAGGGGCTCGGCCTAGCCGTGATGATGGAGCTGCCGATGATCGTCATCAACGTGCAGCGGGGCGGACCCTCGACCGGCCTGCCGACGAAGACCGAGCAATCAGACCTCGGCCAAGCGATCTTCGGCCGCAACGGCGAGTGCCCGATCCCGGTGATCGCCGCCCGCAGCCCCGGGGACTGCTTCGACGTCGCGCAAGAGGCGTGGCGGCTCGCCGTACGTTACATGACCCCCGTCTTTCTGATGACCGACGGCTACATCGCCAACGGCTCCGAGCCGTGGCGGATCCCGAAGTTCGACGACTTGGCGAAGATCCCGGTCGAGCACCCGGGCCCGATCGCCGAAGGAGAGAAGTTCCTCCCCTACAAGCGCGACGAGCGCCTCGCGCGCCCCTGGGCGCTCCCCGGCACGCCGACTCTCGAGCACCGCCTGGGGGGCCTCGAGAAGCAAGACGTTACCGGCAACGTCAGCTACGACCCGGCGAACCACGAGCACATGATCCACACGCGGGCCCGCAAGGTCTCGCTGATCGCCGACGACATCCCGCTGCAAACGGTCGATGGTCCCGAGTCGGGGGATTTGCTCGTCGTGAGCTGGGGCGGCACCTACGGCGCCTGCGCGACGGCGGTCCACACGGCGCAAGAGCAGGGCAAGTCGGTGGCCCACGCCCACCTGCGCTACATCAACCCGCTGCCGAAGAACCTCGGCGACTTGCTCCGCAGTTACAAGCGTGTGCTGGTCCCCGAGCTCAACTCGGGCCAGCTCAACGTGATCCTGCGGAGCACCTACTTGGTCGATTGCCTCGGCTACAACAAGGTCCAAGGCAAGCCGTTCAGCGTCGCCGAGCTGGTGCATCGCATCGGCGAGCTCGCTTAGCAGCGAGCAGATGGTAGAGGATAGATGGTAGATTTCAGGCAGAAGACTAGGCCGGAGTAGGTGATGGGCGAGAAGGTTCAGAGCCATCACGACCTGAAGGTCTGGCAGTTGGGAATGGAGATCGCCGAGAGCGTGTACCGGCTGACGAGCTCGTTCCCGCGCGAAGAAGTGTTTGGGCTGACGAGTCAACTGCGTCGAGCGGCCACTTCGGTCCCGGCGAACATTGCCGAGGGGAACGGACGCGACAGCGCGAAAGACTACTTGCGTCACCTGGCGATCGCTGTTGGGTCTCTGTGCGAAGCTGACACCGTGTTGAGGATCACGAGCCGAGTAAGCATCACCAATACAGAGCAGATTTCCACGTTGCTGGGGCTGATCGAAGAGGAGGGCCGAATGCTCCGTGGCCTCCAACGATCACTCCGCCGAATAGTCGATCAACCCTAACTCTCCGCCGTGCGTTCTCTAACATCTAACATCTGATTTCTTTCCGCTGACGTCCGTCCTCTATCATCTATCCTCTGTCATCTACCCTCTCCCGACCCATGTCCGTCGATCTCTCGCTCCCCGTTCTCAAGCCGACCGACTTCGCCAGCGACCAGGACGTCCGCTGGTGCCCCGGGTGCGGCGACTACTCGATCCTAGCGCAGATGAAGAAGGTGATGCCGACGCTCGGCATCCCGCGCGAGAAGATCGTGTTCGTGTCGGGCATCGGCTGCTCGAGCCGCTTCCCGTACTACATGAATACGTTCGGCCTGCACACGATCCACGGCCGCGCGACGGCCGTCGCGACCGGCCTCAAGAGCGTCCGGCCCGACCTTACCGTGTGGGTCATCACCGGCGACGGCGACGGACTGTCGATCGGCGGCAATCACCTGATGCACTGCATCCGGCGGAACGTGGACCTGAACATCATCCTGTTCAACAACCGCATCTACGGCCTCACCAAGGGGCAGTACTCGCCGACCTCGCCCCTCGGGCAGCGCACCAAGAGCACGCCGATGGGCGCCATCGACAACCCGCTCCACCCGCTGTCGATCGCGATCGGCGCCGAGGCGACGTTCGTCGCGCGGACGATCGACACGCACGTCCAGCACCTGGGAGAGACGCTCAAGCGCGCCGCCGCCCACGCGGGGACGTCGTTCGTTGAGGTCTACCAAAACTGCAACGTCTTCAACGACGGCGCCTGGGACTACGCCAAGGACCGCGACACCAAGGCCGACACCACGATCGAGCTCGAGCACGGCAAGCCGCTGATCTTCGGCAAGGAACGCGACAAGGGGATCCGCCTCAACGGCATGAACCCCGAGGTGGTCCAGCTCGGCAAGGGGATCAGCGAGGACGACCTGCTGTTCCACGACGAGAAGGCGACCGAACCGAGCCTCGCCTACCTCCTCAGCCGGATGCGCTACGAGGACGGCTTCCCCGAACCGATCGGCGTGTTCCGCGCGGTGCAGGCGCCCAAGTACGACGAGCTCGTGAACCAGCAGATCGACCTGTCGATCAAAGAGAAGGGCCCCGGCGACCTCGACGCCCTCTACAACGCGGGCGAGACGTGGGTGGTGGCCTGACGGCCAAGAGGTGAGAGGATAGAGGATAGATGTTAGAGGCGAGAGGACGGAAGGTAGATGATAGAGGTTAGAGGGTAGATGATAGAAGCTAGACGATAGAGGTTGGACGGCGGTCAGTTTTCCGTCGCTGAGTGCTGATCGCTGAGTGCTGATCGCTGATCGCTGACCGCTGACAGCTCTTTGGTCATTGCTGCTTGGTCATTGGTGCTTCTTGCGTAGTCCCTCTCCCCCTGTAAGGGGAGAGGTTTGGTGCGGGGGCGCCCCGGGTACACGCTCAACAACCTCCCTCCTCCTCCCCAGAAAAGCCCCCGCAGACCGCGCTCCGCCGGCCTTCCGAAATCCCCCTTCCGCATTCCGCCTTCCCCCTTCGCCCCATGCTCGTCTGTCCCTCGTGCGGCGCCGACGACCTGATCGAAGGGGTCGAGGCGTGCGACCACTGCGAGCAGCCGCTCACCGACCTGTTCATCCGGGTGGCCAACCGGAGCGTCGAGTGGCGCTTGCTGCGCGACACGGTCGGCTCGCTGCCGGCCCACCCGCCGGTCGAGGTCTCCCCCGAGACGTCGATTGCCGAAGCGCTGCGGCAGATGATGGGGGCGAAGATCGGCTGCGTGATCGTCGTCGATCGCTCGGCCGGCGACCCGGGCCAGATGGTCGGTCTGTTCAGCGAACGCGACGCCCTACGGCGTCTGGGGGCCGAGGCGCAGACGAAGCTCGCCGAGCCGATCTCACGCTACATGAGCCCCAACCCGGCGCGGATCGACGGCGCGGCGCGGATCGCCTTCGCGCTGCACAGGATGGACATCGGCGGCTACCGCCACCTGCCGGTGATGGAAGGAGAACGCGTGGTGAGCGTGGTCTCGATCCGCGACATCCTGCGCTACCTGACGCAGGTCTCGCCGGCGCCGCCGTAGACAGCGAACCGCGAATACGCGCGAAGAAGCGCGAATGACGGATCGCCGTTATCGGTGTTCATCCGCGGCTCGTTGTTCGTCGTTCGTCACCCAAACACGCCGAGCTTGGGTGTCGTGGTGACCACGTTGCAAACGATCTGCGTGTCCAAGGCTGCTTCGTCGCACGGAGGCGACGTCGAAACCACGGTGTTGTCGCCGCCGTTTCGCGAGTCGCGAGCGGCTCGGCCGCGAGCTTGGCGAGGTTGAAGGACGCCACGAAGGCGTTTTTCAACAGGCCGTTGGGCTCCTCGTCATAAGTAGCATTCTGGCGCCACAATTGCGCGCCCCGCACGGTATGTGGTACTTTTTACTCCAGTTCATCAATGAAGCTACGCATCCAGACCGATTACGCCCTGCGAACCCTGATGTACCTCGGGTACAAGGGCCAGTCAGCCCGCGCCGAGGAGATCGCTAGTCAGTTCGTCATCTCGAAAGATCACCTGGTGAAGGTGATCCAGCTGCTCGCCAAGTGGGGGTACGTGCGAACCACACCCGGCCGCGGTGGTGGCGTGTCGTTGGCGATGTCACCAGAGCTGATCGACGTGGGCGAGGTGATCGAGCGGATCGAATCGCGCCACACCGTATTAGATTGCGTCACCCATCCCGAGACTTGCCCGCTTGAGCCCGGCTGCCGACTCCGCCGCCTGTTGATCCAAGCCGAAGACGCGTTCTATAAGACGCTCGCGGGGACGACGATCGCGGACCTGTGCCTCCACCAGCGACGCGGCGGGATGGCGAACCTGCTACCACTCGAACCCTGACAGGCATCGACCCATGCGCTCCCTGCGATTCACTACTGCACTGTTGCTTGTTGTCGTCGCCTCGCCGATCTTCGCCGAAGACGCGGCTCTTGAGCGGACACGCAAGCAGGTGCGCATGATCGATGACCTCTACAAGGGTGGAATCATCGTGATCACGAAGAACTACGTTACTGAGGACTCGGACATGCCAGCTGGCGTGGCTTTCAAGGAGCTCTTCGCCGCGGCAAAGACGAACGGGTGGCACGAAGTCCGCTTGCTCGACATCACCGGCGATCCGTACAACGACGAGAACTCGCCCGCCGAAGGTTTTGAGACGCGTGCGGCCGCCAAGCTCAAGCAGGGCGACGCCTACTTCGACGAGGAGGTCGTCGAGGACGGCAAGCGTTACCTCCAAGCCGCTACGGCAATCCCCGTTGTGATGCCGAAGTGCGTGATGTGCCATCCACACTACGCAGATGTAAAGCCCGGCGCCGCAATCGGCGCGCTCAGCTACCGCGTCCCCATCGAGTGATTGGATCAGCAGGGTCCGCGATGCGGACCCCGCCGCTCGTACCGCCCGTTGGCCAAGTGACCTGCTACAGCACTTTCGAACTTGGTATAGCGCCAGGAGTGGAGTTTGGGTAGACCGTTCTCCAACCAAGGAGGACGGTGATGCAAGCGATTTCGATGGACCTGCGAGAGCGGATCGTTGCGGCGTACGACCGTGGCGAGGGGA
>JBOFFC010000010.1:0-25847 GCA_051648405.1 Lacipirellulaceae bacterium | reverse complement strand
TCACTCCCGGGGCGCCGCCGCTCTTTTTGTTTCTGCCGAGGCGTCACGGGGGTGGCGCTGCAACCGGGACGATCGTCAGCCTCTGACCACAACGCGGCGGGAGTGCAGGCGCCCCGGCGCCGGCGCCGATCGTGGAGATCGAGGAGGGAAGGTCCGGCCGAGCGCGGTCCGGCGCGCGTCCCTCGCTCTAGCCAGTCGCCCGAGTGTCGAGGGAGCGCCGCCGTGGAGATGAATCGCAACCAGTTCTTCTTCCTGGCGATCTTCCTGGTGCTCCTGGGGATGCAGCTCCGCCTGGTGAGCGCCTACGTGCTGACCCCCGAGGCCACGCGGTTCCTGGCGGAGCGCGCCCAGGCGAGCGCCGACCCCGTGGGGGCGATCGCCGGGGCCACGCCGCCGATCCCCACGAACCTGCCGGCCAAGGTGATCACCCCCCCGGACTGGCTGGGGTGGTGCTTGATCTCGATCGGGGCGGTGCTGTTCTTCCACAGCCTGGCGATGAAGAAGCCCGGGGGCTAACCGCCTGTTGAAGAACGCCGTCGCGGCGCTTTTCAACCTCGCCAAGCTCACGGCCGGGCCGCTCGCGGCTCGCAAAACCGCGGCGTAAGCGCCTCGGTTTCGACGTCGCCTCCGCGCGACGACGCAGCCTGCTGTAAGATCAACAGACGGCTGAAGCGGCCGCTTCTCCGCCGATTCGAGCGACCAGCCGCGACCTCGCCGGTCGGTGCGCTGGATTCACCCACGCCCGCGGGCCCTTTCCCGTTACCCGGGCTGGTTGACACCCCGCGCCCCCTCGGTAGGATCGCCCTAGAAGGCTTGGCCGAGTCTGGCGCACGCGCGCCGGCGCCGGCGGGGCCCGTCACCGGGAACACGAAGCCGCCGATGAGCACGCCACAGAGGATCACCGTCACGGAGTCGAAGGGGGTGTCGGTCGTCACGTTCAACGACTCGAAGATCATCGACGACCAAGAGATCCAGGAGCTCGGGCAAGAGCTTTACGCCCTGGTCGAGCGCGACAACCGGCCGAAGATCGTGCTGAACTTCGGGGCCGTCGAGTTCCTGTCGAGCGCCGCGCTCGGGAAGCTGATCAACTTCGAGAAGAAGGCGAAGGGCAAGAAAACGGCCCTTATGCTCACGAACATCCGGCCGGAAATCTACGAGGTGTTCGCCATCACAAAGTTGACTAAATTGTTCACGATCAAGGACGACGAGAGCGACGCCCTCGCCATCCTCTGAGCCCGGCGCCACGACACCCCCTCGCCCCCCGAGGCGCCGGAATATGAGCGGTGAGTGGCAGTGGGAGCGGCGCGTCGAGTTCCCTAGCCGCCTGGGCGAGCACCTGCCGTTCCTGGACGAGGTCGTGGGCGCCGTCGAACGCCTGGGGTGGAGCGGCCGCGACCACTTCGGCGTGCTCATGACGCTCGAGGAGGTGCTCACCAACGCCATCCGCCACGGCAACCTCGAGGACGCCTCGAAGCTGGTGCGCGCCGACGCCCGGGCGAGCGCCGAGCGGTTCTACCTGTCCGTCGAAGACGAGGGCGCCGGGTTCCGGCTCGACGCCGTCCCGGACTGCACGGCCGACGAGAACCTCGAAAGCTTCGGCGGCCGCGGGATGTTGCTGATCCAAGCGTACATGGAGAAAGTGTCGTTCAACGACCGCGGCAACCGCATCACGGTCGAGACGCACCGCGGCTTCCGCCCGCCGGCCACCGACGACGACTGACGCCCCCCGCCCCCCGCGTACCCTCCCGCCGCTTCTTGGTCCAAGCCCACCTCGACGAGCCCGTGCTGAAGCACGCGCGGCGCGACTTCATCCGCGTCGATGTCGACCAGTCGGTCGCCGACGCGATGGCGCAGGCGCGCGAGCAAAAAGGGGACTCGCAGTTCCTCTACTTCTACGTCGTGAACGCCGACGGCAAGCTCGTCGGCGTGCTCCCGACGAGGTCGTTGCTGTTCGCCGATCCCCACGCGCCGGTCCTCTCGATCATGCAGCGCGGCGTCGTCTGCGTCCACGAGCTGGCCACGCTCGCCGACGCGTGCGACCTGTTCCTGCTGCACCGGTACCTGGCGTTCCCGGTCGTGGATTCCGAGAAACGGATCGTCGGCGTGGTCGATGTGCAGGTCTTCACCAACGAGCTCACGGGCCTCGCTGCGCAGGAAGAAGCGGACGACTTCTTCCAGTTGATCGGCGTCCGCCTGGCGGAGGTGCGACGGGCCACTTCGCTGGGGGCGTTCTCGCGGCGCTTCCCGTGGCTGCTGTGCAACGTCGCGGGGGGGCTGGCGGCCGCGTTCCTGGCCGGGATGTTCGAGGGGGTGCTGGCCCGCGCCGTGTTGGTCAGCGTGTTCATCCCCGTGGTCCTCGCGCTCGCCGAGAGCGTGAGCATCCAGGCGCTCACGCTGACGCTGCAGGAGCACCACGCCCGCGGGTCGATCGGGCCGGGGCGCGTCTTCCGCTCGCTGCGGCGCGAGCTCCCGGTGGGGGGGATGCTCGGCGTCGGCTGCGCTTCGGTCGTCGCCGCGGCGGCGTTCGCGTGGCGTGGCGACGCGCCGCTCGCCCTCTGCTTGCTGACGACGATCGCCTCGACCGTGACGATCGCCACGACGTTCGGCGTGCTGGTGCCGCTGACGCTGAGCGTGCTGCGCACCGACCCCCGCATCGCCGCCGGCCCGATTACCCTGGCAGCGACCGACATGGTGACCCTGATGGTCTACCTGACCCTCGCCTCGGCGCTGTTAAAGTGAGTCGGGCAGTCCGGTTCTCGCTCGCCAAGCTTTATTGGGGAAGTAAGCAATTTTATAGTTGACTCGCCCCGCCCTGTGCGTAGAGTTCCGTAGCTTGAGCTCAAAAGCCCCGCATCGGCGGAGACTTTTGCGAGGGACTCACAACTCGGAAGACCTGTTGAAGAGGAACTCGGCGCGCCGAGGACCTCGTTGAACGGTAAGCCGACTCGGACCGAAGCCTCTTTTGGCGGCGGTGCGGGCCGGCTTTTTTCGTTTCCAGGACGCACGCTCTGCGGCCAAGGGCTCCGCCCGCGCGTCCACGTTAGCGAATCGCCCGACCCCGGGCGACGCACATTTCGTCTATGAGCGATTAAAAGGATCAGACCATGGCTAAGTCATACGCAATCTTGATTTCTGCCGCTTACGCGGTGTTCTGCGCCGCACCAACCTCGCAAGCCGGTGACCACCAACTCGGCAGTGCCAACTCGATCGGCAACCATGCCGCTGAAGGTCGGACGGAGCACGACGGGGGCGAGAGCCACAGCGCCGGAAACTACAGCGGAGTGCAACACAGCGGTGGGAGCCACGGTGGCGGAAACTACGGTGGCGGAAACTACGGTGGCGGAAACTACGGTGGCGGGCAGTACGGCGGTGGGCAACACAGTGGTGGGAGCCACGGGGGCGGTTACTACGGTGGCCGGCAGTACGGCGGAGTGCAGCACAGCGGTGGAAGCTACGGTGGCGGAAACTACGACAGCCGGCAACACAGCGGCGGAAGCTACGGTGGCGGTCACTACGGTGGCGGGCAACAAAGTGGTGGGAGCCACGGTGGCGGATACTACGGCGCCCAGGGGACGCAGGGCGACCACTGCGGCTGCGGAGGCCTTTCCAGCGGCCAGCGTAGGAACGGACGCCTCTCGGGCGGGGGGGGCTGCTCGAACGGTCATCGCTCTTCGACTCGCGGCGGCAGGCACGGTGGGCACCGGTCGGGCCGCTAGCAGCCTGTTGACGATTCGACAGGCTGCGTCGTCACACCGAGGCAACGTCGAAACCGTGGCGCTTTCGCCGCGGTTTCCCGAGCCGCGAACGGCTCGGCTGTGAGCTTGGCGAAGTTGAGAAACGCCACGACGGCGTTCTTCAACGGGCAGCTAACGGCTACGTTCGAGGCGCCCAAGAGACTCGCGACCCCGTACCCCCCGCGACCGTGCTAGCACGGTCGCGGGGGGCCTCGCCGGGCGTCGCGCGCGATTCGGTCAGCGCCGACGGACCCGATTGCCGATCGAGTCTTCGGGCGTGTTCGGCGCGACGCCGGGCCGACGAATCGATCGAGGACCCCCGCCATGTTCTGCTCGGAGTGTGGTGAGCGCGCCGCCGGCAAGTTCTGCACGGGCTGCGGGTCGAGGCTCGGCTCGACCGCGGGGGCGAAGCAGGGAGGCGCCATCGCCACGCCGTGCGACTGGGACAACGAGGTCCGCTACGAGGCGATCCTGGCCTTCCCCGGCGTGCGCGCCACGATCGATCGCTCGGCGCGCGAATCGAAGAAGCGCGTTAGCGGCGAGCAGTTCCTCGCCCTCGCCGAGGCGCTGGTCCCCGTGCCGCTCGAAAAGCTGGCCGGCGTTGTGCAACCGCTCTACGCGTCGATGGGGGTCAGGACCGGCAAAGAGCGGTCGGCCCGCGTGCCCGCGACCGTCGCCCGCGTCGTGGTCCGCGCGCTCTGCTCCTTCGCCGCCAGCGGCGAGGCGCTCCGCGGTGTCACGCAGCACGACGACGGCTGCGAGATCGAGGCGACCTTGCCGTCGGACCTGTGGGCGCTCGAGGGGTCGCTGATGGTCTACGTCCGGCGCGACGGGGCCCAAGCGCGGGTCGACGCGCGCACGGTGATCCCCGGTCAGATGTTCGACTGGGGCAAGAGCACGAAGCGACTCGATCGGCTGATGGAGCAACTCGGCCGCGAGGCGGCGTGACGGGAAGATGATAGATGGCAGAGGATAGATGATAGAGAAGAAAGAGCGCGGACCCGCCGCTGCTCTCTACCATCTACCCTCTGCCACCTACCCTCTGAGTCAGTACGCGTTCTCGCGCTTCAGCACCACCAGCACTGTGCGGGCGAGGATCTCGAGGTCCATCGCCAGGCTCCAGGTGCGGATGTACTCGTGGTCGTAGGCGACGCGGCCTTCCATCTTGTCGAGCGTGTCGGTCTCGCCGCGGAAGCCCATCACCTGGGCGAGCCCCGTGATGCCGGGCTTCACCTTGTGGCGCAGCATGTAGCCGTCGATCAGCGTGCGGTACTGCTCGTTGTGTGCCGAGGCGTGCGGCCGCGGACCGACGAGGCTCATCGAGCCCCCCAGCACGTTGAAGAGTTGCGGCAGCTCGTCGAGGCTCGACTTGCGCAGGAAGGCCCCCACGGAGGTGATCCGCGAGTCCCCCTTGGTGGCCTGATTGACCACCGTCCCCGCGTCGCCGGCCGAGCACTGCTCGGTGCGCATGCTGCGGAACTTCCAGACGAGGATCTCGCGACCGTCGAGGCCGTACCGCTTCTGGCGGAAGAAGACCGGGCCCTTGCTGGTCAGCTTGACGGCCAGCGCCACCACAAGCATCGGGACGGCGAGCATCAGCAGGATCAGCGAGCCGAGCACGAGGTCCGCCGCGCGCTTCACCAGGCCATCGACCCCGTACAGCGGGTTCTCGTGGATGCTGACTGCCGGAAGGCCCCCGACGTTCGTGAGGCGCGCGTGGAGCAGCTCGAAGACGAAGAAGTCGGGGACGATGTAGACGTCGGCCGTCGTGTCGGCGAGCCGCGCGAGGACCGCTTTGAGGCGCGCCTCGGCGCGCATAGGGAACGTCAAGTAGACCGAGTCGATTTCGCCCGACCGCGCGGCGGCTACGAGCTCGTCGATCCCGCCGGCGAACGACGCGAGGTCGGTAGGGAGCTCCACCTTTCGGGTCGATGAGCCCTCCGCCCGCTCGCCCCGCTGCCGACGGTCACCGTAGCGGTCGTCGTAGAATCCGACCAGCTTCAGCCCCAGATCCGGTGACGCCGCGAGGTTTCGCGCGAGCTGCACGCCGAGCTCGTTGACGCCGACGATCACCACGCGGCGCAGGTTGTATCCTGCCGCTTGCAGGCGGCGCTGGACCAAACGGAGCACGACTCGCAGCGCCGACATCGCCAGCGGCGTTCCGACGATCCAGGCGAGCTTGGTCTCGTAGCTGAAGCGGGCGTTGTAGCCGAGCGCGAGCCCCAGCCCGAGCAGCGTCGCGACCGTGTACGCCCAGGTGCTGGCGATGCAGGCGAGCTCGCCCCGCAACCGCGCGCCGCGCCAACTGCGGTACAGCCCCGTCGCCTCGGCGAGGGCGTGGAACACCACGGCGGCGGCCGCGGAGACCCCGATCCACTCGTTGACGAGCGACATCCCGGCGCCCCCCCCCACCGGGGTGAGCCGCGCCGCGGCGTATGCCACGGCGGCGATCGCCGCGGCATCGACTAGGCGGTGCAAGCTGCTCAGCAGCGAGTGAGCGGGGCGGATCCCGCGCTGGATCGTGGACATGGCGTGCGAAGCGGGGGGGCGTCGGACCGTGGGACCCGAGACCGGGGGTCGCCGAGGGCGTAGATTGAGCCCTGAAACTTAGGCCGCTCGGCGGGAAACTCGGCCTCGATTGGCGGCGTCCGATCAGGGGCGCCTGCTGTGTCCCCGCGCCGCGAGCGCCGGTTCTGACGGTTCGGGCAGTTGCATCGGAGACCCCACGCCATGAGCTGCTTCGTTCGATCACGCTCCTCGGCCGCCACAACGCCGGCCGCGGTCGCAGTGCTGGGCCTCGTGGCCCTGCTAGCGGCCGTCGCGCCGCCGGCGGCGGCCGCCCCCCCCACGCAATCCGTCGTCGAGGACGCGATGAAGGAAGGGAACTGGAAGGACGCGCTCGACGCGGCAGTCGAACGGCTCGGGTCGGAGGATGCGGTCCCGGGGGACATTGAGAACGCCGTCGATTGCCTGGGTCGCCTGGGGCGGGTCGTCGAGCTCGACGCCTTGATCGAGCGCTGCGCGACCCGGCTTGAAGACGACGGCTCGCTCCCGCAGGGCGCTCCCCGCGCTCGGCTGATGGTGGCGCTCGCCGAGGCGTACTCGTGCGTTCCCAGCTACGGCCACACCGTTCGCGGCGAGTTCCGCCGCGGCGAAGAGCGCGGCGGCGGCGTCCCGCTGAACGTGATCGAGGCCGACCGCGTCCGCGCGCTGCGGCTCTTGGAGCGGGCGCTCGACGCGGCGGGAGACGACCGCGTGGCCAAGGCCGAAGCCCTCCGCGCGCTCGCGAACTCCGTTGCGTCGAACCGGCTCGGCCGGGCGTCGTGGCGACTGCAATTAAAGACCGATATCGCGGTCCTCCCCGACCCCGAAGAGGGCTGGGGGGGCGCCCCACCGAGCGACCCGCCGGTCGCCGCCGACGGAGCGCCGCTGCTGCACGAGGTCCCGGCGAGTTGGGCCGACGCCAAGAACGACGGCGAGCGCTGGCGCTGGGCCCTCGCCGAGCGGGCGCGCGTGGCGCCGGCCGCCAAGGCCGAGTGCGAGGTCACGTACGCCGACTTCCTCTACGACCAGTTCGACGTCTCGACGCTCGCCCGCTGGGGCTTCTTCAATCCTCAAAGCGAAGGGGACGACGTTGCCGCCGCGCTCCAGGTCCAGTCGCTCGGCGACGACGAGTCGATCGCACGCCTGGCGACCGGCGTGAAGCGCTTCCGACTCCCCGAGGGGCACCGCTACCTCGCCCTCTACGAGGGGCACGGCCTCTGGCAGCGCGTCGCCGAGGCCCGCCTCAACCGCCGCCAGCGCGGACAAGCCGCCGAAGCCCTGCGCAAGGCGATCGCCGCCGCTGGGGACGCGCGGGTACGTGACGGCCTCAAACTGCAACTCGACCAAGTGGTGCGCCCCTGGGTGCGGATGGAGAGCGTCGAGACCCGCGTCGCCGGCGAGGGGGCGCTGCTGCGCGTTTCGCACCGCAACGCCAAGCGGCTGGACTTCGTCGCGCGGCGGATCGACGTCAAGAAGCTGCTCGACGACGTCCGCGACGCGCTCCGCGACAGCGCGCAGCGCATCGATCACGTGTCGCTGCAGGTCGATGCGCTCGGCTGGAGGTTGCTGCAAGAGGGACAAGACGAGTACGTCGGCGAGGAGGCGGGTCGCTGGAATCTGAAGGCGACCCCCCCGGCCACCACCTCCCCCGACGCGCACGCCGACACACTGAGCAGCGTCGCGACGCCGCTCGTCGAAGCCGGCGCGTACCTGGTGACCGCCACCGCCGAGGGGGGGAACACATCGACCGTCGTGGTGTGGGTCGCCGACACGGCGCTCGTGCGACGGCCGACGGCCGACGGCGCCCTCTACGCGGTCGTCGATGCGTTCCACGGACGGCCGATCGCCGGCGCACAGATTGACCTGTTCGGTTACCGCTGGAAGCACGACGCGGACGGCCGTCGCGCCGCGCGTGTCGAATCGACGAGGCTCGCCGAGACGACCGACGATGACGGCTTCGCCGAGTTCGACCTCGACGCGGTCGAGGGACCGCTCGACAACCGCCAACCTTACGAGTGGCTCGCGGTGGCGACCAGCGACCAGGGGCGTCTCGCGCACCTAGGATTCGAGTCGATGTGGCGCTACCCGGGGGACGATCGCCCCCCGAATCAACCGAGCACCTTCGTCGTCACCGACCGCCCGATCTATCGGCCGGCGAGCAAGGTCGAGTTCCGCGCCTGGGTTGCGCGGCCCGACTACTCCGACGACGGCGCCGAGGACGGGAACAAGTCGCCGTACGCCCACCAGGCGTTCCAGGTCGAAATCTACGACGCGCGCGGCGAGAAGGTGTGGGCCGAGAGCCTCACCGCGGGGCCCTACGGCGCGCTCACCGGCAGCACGACGCTCGCCGACGACGCGTCGCTTGGCGTCTACCGGATCGACGTGGTCGGGTTCGGCGGCGGGACGTTCCGCGTCGAGGAGTACCGCAAACCCGAGTACGAGGTCCGTGTCGAGGGCCCCGAGAAGCCGACGCGGCTCGGCGAGCCGTTCGAGGCGGTCGTCCGGGCCGACTACTTTTTCGGCTCGCCGGTCGCCAAGGCGCGGGTTAAGTACCGCGTGCTGCGCACCGAGCGTTCGTCGCGATGGGCCCCGCCGGGGCCGTGGGACTGGCTGTACGGCGTGGGCTACGGGTGGCTCGGGCAGGACGCCCCATGGCGGAGCGACTGGCCGCGCTGGGGCTGCCCCGGCCCGCGCCCGCCGTGGTTCCCGATGCCGCAGGGCCCCCCCGAGGTGATCGCCGAAGGGGAGGCCGCGCTCGACGCCGACGGGACGCTCCGCATCCCGATCGAGACGCGCCCCGCGCTCGAGCGTCGCCCCAACACGGACCACGAGTACGAGGTGACCGCCGAGGTGACCGACGCCTCGCGTCGCACGATCGTCGGCACGGGGAGGGTGCTCGCCGCGCGGCGCCCGCTCGAGGTCACGCTGTGGCTCGACCGCGGACACTACGAGGTCGGCGACACCGTGACGGCGAGCGTGTCGGTGCGTACCCCCGACGGCAAGCCGGTCGCCGGCGACGGCCGGCTGAGGCTGCTGTCGATCGGCCCCCCCGCGGGTCCTGCGCCCGAGGGGGAGCCCGGCGCCAAGGACCTCCCCGCGTTCACCGAAACCGAAGTCCAGGCGTGGGACCTCGCCGCCGACGCCGAGGGTCGCGCGGACCTCAAGGTCAAGGCCTCGACCGAGGGTCGATACCGCCTGGTCTACGAGGCGAAGAGCGGCGACGAGACCATCGACGGGGGCGCGTTGTTCACGATCCGCGGCCCCGGCTTCGACGGCAGCGGGTTCGAGTTCGGCGACCTCGAACTGCTCGCCGACAGGGCCGAGTACCGCGTCGGCGAGACCGCCCGGCTGCTCGTCAACACCAACCGCGTCGGCTCGGCGGTCGCCGTGTTCGTTCGACCAACGAGCGGCGTCTACACGAACCCCAAGCTGCTGCGCCTGACCGGCAAGAGCACGGTGATCGAGGTCCCGATCGAGTCGCGCGACCTGCCGAACCTGTTCGTCGAGGCGACGACGGTCAGCGACGGCAAGGTCCACACCGTGGTGCGGCAGCTCGCCGTCCCCCCCGAGTCGCGCGTGCTCACGGTCGAGGCGGCCCCTTCGGCGAGCGCCTTCCAGCCCGGCCAGGAGGGGACGATCAAGGTCCGGCTGGCGACCGCCGACGGTAAGCCGCTGGTCGGCGAGGCGACGGTCGCGGTCTACGACAAGAGCGTCGAGGCGATCGCCGCCGACGTGCTGCCGGGGGACATCCGCGAACGGTTCTGGAGTTGGCGCCGCGGCCACTCGCCGGCGATGTCGCACAACCTGTCGCGCAGCGAGAGCGGCGTGAGCCCCCCGAACGAACCGACGATGCAGCCGCTGGGGGTCTTCGGCGCGAACGAGGCGATGAACTTCGCGTTCGGCGGTCAGAGGGCGATGCTCGGCAGGGCGGTCGATGCGGCGGGGGCGCCGGCCGCCGCGCCGCTGGCGATGGCCCGCGCGGCCGAAAGCGACGGCGCCATGGACAAAGCTACGGGGGGTGAGGGTGCTGCGGGCGTAGCGCCCGTGGTCCGCTCGAACTTCGCCGACACGGCGCTGTGGGTCGGCTCGGTGACGACCGACGAGGCGGGCTTGGCGACGATCCCCGTGAAACTCCCCGACAGCCTCACGGCTTGGCGCGTGAAGGTGTGGGGCATCGGCCCCGGCGCGCGCGTCGGGCAAGGTGACGCCGAGGTCGTCACGCGCAAGGACCTGATGGCCCGCTTGCAGACCCCGCGGTTCCTCGTCGAGACCGACGAGGCCGTCCTCTCGGCAATCATCAACAACTACCTGCCGGCCGCGCAGCGCGTCCGCGTGCGGCTCGAGCTCGACGGCGACCGACTCGACCCCCCGCAGGACTCTGAGCAGACGGTCAATATCGAGGCCGGGGGGGAGGCGCGCATCGACTGGCGTGTGAAGGCCCGCGCCGAAGGCGCCGCAACGGTGCGCGTCGTCGCCGAGGCGACTGCCGACGGGGCCGAGGTCGCGAGCGTCTCCGACGCGATGCAGCTCCCGCTGCCGGTGCTGATCCACGGCGCCGAGATCGTCGAATCGCACAGCGCCGTGATCGGCCCGGACGAGGACTCGACGACGCTCACGTTCACCGTCCCCGAGAAGCGACGGGCCGAGCAGACGCGGCTCGAAGTGCGATTCACCCCCTCGCTCGTGGGGGCGATGCTCGACGCCCTCCCTTACCTGATCGAGTACCCGCACGGCTGCACCGAGCAGACGCTCAACCGCTTCCTGCCGGCGGTCGTCACCCGCGACACGCTGCGGAAGCTGGGGCTCGACCTGGCGAAGCTCGAAGCGGGCGCCGCGCCGGGCGAGCCGAACCCAGGGCAGCGCAAGCAGAGCCCCGTGTTCCAGCCGGCGGAGCTCGACCAGGTGGTGAAGGCCGGCGTGCGCCGCCTAGCCGAGATGCAGCTGGGGGACGGCGGCTGGGGCTGGTTCACCGGGTACGGCGAGACGAGCTCGCCCCACACCACCGCGACGGTGGTGCGCGGCCTGGCCGTGGCGAAGCGCGCCGCCGTGGCGATCCCCGACGGCGTGCTCGAGCGCGGACTCGATTGGCTCGCGGCGCACCGCGAAGCGGAGCTCGCGGCGCTCGCGAACCTCGACAACGACGGGAAGCCGATCAACGACACGAAGCCCACGAAGTCGCACGCCGACAACCTCGACGCGCTGGTGCACCTGGTGCTCGCCGAGTCGCAGCGCCCGAGCGCGACAATGCGCGACCGGTTGTTCTCCGACCGCCTAACGCTGTCGGCCTACTCGCTGGCGATGGTCGGCCTGGCGCTCGACCTCGAGGCGAAGCAGTCCCCCGCCGACCGGGCTAAGCTCACCAAACTCCGCGACCGCGTCGTCACGAACCTCCGCCAGTTCGTCGTCACCGACGACGAGAACCAGTCGGCCTACTTGAACCTCGGCGAGACGTCGTGGTGGACCTGGTACGGCAGCGACCACGAGGCGCACGCCTACTTCCTGCGGCTGCTGAGTGCGGCCGAGCCGCGTGGCGACCTGGCGCCGCGGATCGTCAAGCACCTGCTCGCCAGCCGCACGCACGGCGCGCGGTGGGACAGCACGCGTGACACGGCGCTGGTGGTCGAGGGGCTGGCCGAGTACGCGCTGGCGAGCGACGAGACGGCGGCCGACGTGTCGGTCGAGGTGTGGCTCGACGGCGAGCGCCGCCAGAGCCTCGACGTCCGCGCCGCCGAGGCGCTCGTCTCCGACGGCAAGTTCGTCGTCGAAGGGGAGGCGCTGGCGGCGGGCGAGCACACGGTCGAGGTCCGCAAGCGCGGCCCGGGCCGGCTGTACGTCGGGGCCTTCCTGCGGACCTTCTCGCTCGAAGACCAGCTCCGGGCAGCGGGGCTCGAGGTGAAGGCCTCGCGCCGAGTCGTCAAGCTCGAGCGCGAAACGCAGACCGGCGCCTCGGTCGATCCGCGCGGCGCGGCGTTCGACCAGCGAGTCGAGAAGCTCCGCCGGGTCGAGGTCCCGAACCTCGGCGCCGTGGAGTCGGGGGACTTGGTCGAAGTCGAGCTGACGATCACCAGCAAGAACGACTACGAGTACGTGCTGATCGAAGACCCCAAGGCCGCCGGCTTCGAGCCGGTCGAGGCCCGCAGCGGTTACGGCGGCGGACCCGGCCTCAGCGCGTACGTCGAGTACCGCGACGCCCGCGTGCTGTTCTTCGTCGCGAACCTGCCACGCGGCGAGCACACGCTCCGCTACCGCTTGCGGGCAGAAACCCCCGGCGTCTTCTCGGCATTGCCGACGCAGGTCAGCGGCATGTACGCGGTCGATCTGCGTGGCAACAGCGACGAGATCAAGGTTGAAGTGACAGAGACGCCAATGACCAATGACCAGATGGAGTAGGCAGAAGGCAGTGATTTTCCCCCCTCCTCCTTTTGGGGGAGGGGCCGGGGGAGGGGGCGAACCCTCCAGGTAACTCAACCTCACTCTGGCTTGGGTCGTTTCACGTCAATGAAGTTGGTGTCGGTACCCGCTTCACCCCCTCCCCTAACCCCTCCCCCTGAAGGGGGCGGGGGATTCTTCAGTTGTCCATCGATCTTGAGTCGCTGACGGCTGAACGCTGATCGCTGAAAGCTCTCTTGGTGATTGGTGCTTTCTGCCTCCCCTGGGCCTCGTTCCAGCGCGGGCGCCAAGGTAAGCTCCGCGGGCAAACTGAATTCGCCTTGAGTCTTTCGCCCGCAGGTCCCGCCGTGAGCGTCGCCCCCGAAGTCGCCGAGGAACGAGTCCTCGTGGTCCCCGCAGCGGTGCTCGACGGGCTCGGGCGTTTCCAGGGGCTATCGACCGACGTCGAGCGCTACTTGGGGCCACTGCTCGCGAGCGACCAACTGTCGTACGAGCCGCGGGCGGCGATGGAAGAAGACCCGTCGTATAAACAGTTGATCCCCTACGTGCTGCTGCGGCACGTCGCGGCGGACGGGGCCCAGACGCTGTTCACCTACCAGCGCGGCGGCGGGGGGGGCGAGACGCGGCTCCGCAAGAAGCGATCGGTCGGGGTCGGCGGGCACGTCTCGACCCTCGATTCGCACCTGGCGAGCGGACACGACGCCTACCGGCGTGGGCTCGAGCGCGAGCTCGCCGAAGAGATCGAGGTCCACACCCCGTACACCGAACGCGTCGTCGGGATCCTCAACGACGACGAGACGCCGGTCGGCCGCGTTCACCTGGGGGTTGTCCACGTTCTGGACCTCGAAGCCCCCCGCGTGACCCCCCGCGAGGCGGACCTGACCGACCCGCGGTTCTTGCCCGTCGCCGAGGTTCTGGCGACCATCGAAGACTACGAGTCGTGGTCGCAGATCGCCGTGCGGGCGCTGTTCGGCGGCTGACGGCTTCGATCCACCCCTGCCCGCCACCGCCCCGGCCCGTCACCACGAGCCCCCCCATGCCGTCGGGCGTCCTCTACCTCGACAACCACGCCACGACACGCTGCGACCCGCGCGTCGTCGAGGCGATGCTCCCCTGGTTCGGCGAGTCGTACGGCAACGCCGCGAGCATGATCCACGCGTTCGGCGAAGAGGCGCGCCAGGCGCTCGACGACGCCCGCCGGCGGATCGCCCGGGCGATCGGCGCCGAGCCGAACGAGGTCGTCTTCACGAGCGGCGCGACGGAGAGCAATAACCTAGCGATCCGCGGGGTCGCCGAGCGGGCGAAGCGACGCGGCGACCATATCGTGAGCGTTGAGACCGAACACCGTGCGGTGCTCGACCCGCTGGAACGGCTCGCGGCGCGGGGCTTCGAGGTGGCGCTGCTTGGCGTCGAGCGGCTCGGTTCACCGCAAGCCGGGCTCCTCGACCCGCAGCGCGTCGCCGACGCGATCACGGACAGAACTTGCCTCGTCTCGGTGATGCTCGCCAACAACGAGGTGGGGGTGATCCAGCCGCTCGCCGACGTCGCCGCGGTCTGCCACGCACGGGGCGTTCTGCTGCACTGCGACGCGACCCAGGCCGTCGGCAAGGTCCCCGTTGACGTGCGAATGCTCGGCGTCGACCTGATGAGCTTCACAGCCCACAAAATCTACGGCCCGAAAGGGATCGGCGCCCTCTACGTGCGGGGGCGCGACCCGATCGTGCGGCTCGAGCCGCAGGTCACCGGCGGCGGCCAAGAGCGCGGCCGTCGGAGCGGGACGACGAACGTGCCGGGGATCGTCGGCTTCGCCGCGGCGCTCGACCTGTGTGTGGCCGAGCAGCCCGCCGAAGGGGTGCGGCTGGCCGGCCTTCGCGACCGGCTGTGGCGCCTCCTGGGGGACGGCGTGCCGGGGATCGAGCTGGTCGGGCCGGCGCTCGACGCAATGGACGGCTCGGGGGCGCCCCTGCGGCTACCGAACAACCTGAACGTCGCCCTGGGGGACCTGGACGGCGAGGCGGTCATGCTGCGCCTGCCGCGCGTGGCCCTGAGCAGCGGGGCCGCCTGCTCGGCGACCGACCCCGAGCCGAGCCACGTCCTGCGGGCCCTGGGGCTTTCGGCCGACGCCGCACGGGCGTCGCTGCGAGTCGGACTCGGGCGGTTCAATATTGCGGACCAGGTCGAGACGGCCGCGGAGCTGATCGCGGCCGCAATTGCGGACTTGCGTCGGGGCGCCCGATAGCAGTGCATGGGCTCGGCGGGCATTGAGAAAACCAACCGCTGTTCATAGTTTTTTGCGAATCACCGCCGCTGCCAGATTGGTATTCGCGTTCCCGCCCGCGAACCGATTGCTATACTGCGGGCGTACAGCAAGAGCGGGAACGATCGCTCCGCACCAGCCGGCCGTGGTAGCCGGCGAGCCCCACCCCGTAGCAGCAGCGTTTTCCCGAAGGGTTTGCCATGAGCGTCGTCCTTACCGAGCGTGCCGCTGAAGAGGTCAAGCGAATCGTCGAGCAGCAGCAGCTCGACAGCAACGCGGTGCTCCGCGTCGGCGTGACCGGCGGGGGTTGCAGCGGTTTCTCGTACGCCCTGGGCTTCGACACCGCCTGGGACGAGAAGGCAGACAGCAAGTTCGATTGCCACGGGGTGTCGGTCGTTGTCGATCGTAAGAGCGCCCTCTACCTCGATGGGACGACGGTCGATTTTTACGACGGCATCGAGCGCCGCGGCTTCACGTTCAACAACCCACAGGCCGTGAAGTCCTGCGGCTGCGGCAGCTCGTTTCAGGCCTGAACCGGCCGAACGCGCGGATTTCTCAAACCAAGCTCGCACGACCCGCATCGCCGCTGCAACCGGCAGAAGGCGGGTTCGCGCTGCGGCTTTGGCGATCCCGTTCGGGCCGCCACCTTCGCGGGAGCGGAGTAGGGTTTAGGTGAGTGGGGGCCCCAGGCACTGGCCACTCCGCCTTTGGCAGGCGCTGGCCGACTTGTCCCGGAGTGGCCCGCGAGGGGAGCGAGCGATGGTCGGCGCAATTCTGCGGTTCCTCCGCGATGAGGACGGGCCGACTTCGGTCGAGTACGCCGTCATGCTGGCGATGATCGCCGGCGTCACGATCGGTTCGGTGCTCGCGATGTCGAACGCGACGGCGACCAATTTCGACAACTCCGCGACCTTGCTCTCGGGCGCGATGGGTGGCGGGTCGTAGCGCTCGCCACCCCAAAAACGCGGTTTCGCGCACCACGCGTGCAAAAACCCGCAAAGGACGCTGGTCCGTCCCGCGCAGCGCACTCGTCCCATAGCGCGAATCCATAGCGGTCGCACGCACCCCCCTCTAGCTTGGGGCGCCCGCATTCCGACATACTGGAGGGGTCGGATTGAGCGGGCGTCGGGACCGCCACTCTGCGCCACTGCATCACGCGTGTGTCGCGTCTTGCGCGCGACCCCATGCGTTTCGCGGATCTGCCTGCCCCCAGATTCTCGATCGCGGGGGTCGCGCGTTTTTCGTTCCGCGCATAGTGAGCGTCAAGTCACCAGCATAGCGTCGCCGTAGCTGTAGAAGCGGTATCGCTCGCGCACGGCCTCTTCGTAGGCCCGCTTCACCAGCGTCGCCCCCGCGAGAGCTTGCACCAACAGCAGCAGCGTGGTGCGCGGGAAGTGGAAGTTGGTGATCATGGCATCGACCGCTCGGAAGGCGTGCCCGGGGCGTAGGAACAGGTCGGTCTCGCCGCAGTAGGGGGTGACCGCGTCGGCCCCGGTTGCGAGGCGCGCAGCCGTTTCGAGCGTCCGCACCGAAGTCGTCCCGACGGCGATCACGCGCCCCCCCGCAGAGCGCGTGGCGTTGACCTGCGCCGCCGCTTCGCTCGACAGCTCGCACCACTCGGCGTGCATCGGGTGCTCGTCGATCGCGTCCCCCTGGATCGGGCGGAACGTGCCGAGGCCGACGTGCAGCGTGACGGCCGTGAAATCGATCCCGCGGTCGTGGCACGAACGCATCAGCGGCTTGGTGAAGTGCAGGCCGGCCGTTGGGGCGGCCACGGCGCCGGGGCGTCGCGCGTAAACGGTCTGGTAGTCGGCCAGGTCCGAATCGACCATCACGCCGTCGCGGATGTAGTGCGGCAACGGGACCCTGCCGTAGCGGGCGAGCAGCTCGTCGGTCGTCCCCTCTCCCTCGGGAAACGCCACCCACTCCCCGCCGGGGCGCTTCTCGACCAGCCGCAGCGTGAGCCCCTCGCGTCCGTCGCGATCGACGAGCTGAACCGACTCGCCGGCAGTGAGCGTCCCGCGCGTCTTGCACAGGGTCCGCCAGGCGCCGGTCGGGTCGGCCGCGATGAACAGTCCACGCCAAGCGCCGCCGGTCTTCGACCTTCGGCCGACGAGCTGCGCGGGGACGACCTGCGTGTCGTTCAGCACCAGCCGGTCGCCGCGGACTAGGAGCTCTGGCAGGTCGCGGAAGTGGCGGTGTTCGAGCGACTGGCTGGCCCGATCGACCACCATCAGGCGGGCGTCGGCGCGGTTCCGCGGCGGCTCCTGGGCGATCAGCTCGCGCGGCAGGTCGTAGTCGAACAGTAGCGGGTCGTCGGTCGCCATCGCTCACCCGCGCGCGACGGGGCGTCTCTCGGATCGGAGTGGGGGTGGCCCGGTATCGTAGCGGCCTGAGGCTCCCGCGGCGACCTGCGCCGTCGCCCCAGCCTTCGGCTTGCCCCCTGTTTGAGGGGCGCCGTCGGCGCAACAAAAAACGAAAACTTCGACCCGATAAATAGTTGCCGACGAGCCCTGCCGGCCGCTACGTTCATGATCGGGACCGCTATCGCTGCACAGCTCTACAGCCCCCGTTTGGGGGGCGCCCGTTGAATCCTGCTGCGGAATCCGTAGCTTCGCATGCCCGGCTCGGAGCCGGCCGGATCGCTCGGCCGACCTCCCCAGCCTAGGGTTCGCCAGTTGGCCAGCCGATCTCCGCCCCCCGAAGCCCTTCGGCGGGCGGTTCGTTCTACGGGTCGTTCGTCACGGGGGCGTGCGCCACACACGCCCCTTCGTCGGTTGCACTCACCGCGCGAGCGGATGACTCGTCGGCGTTCACCCGAGCAGGGAAGCTCGCGGTGACGTCCCGCGCCGGCGTTGGCCCATGGCCTCGCGGAGCGAGCCCCTCTACCCTCGTCGTCTCGCTTCCCTCCTACGCCCTCGGCACGCATGCCCGTCCACGTCCCCGTGATGCCGGCCGAGGTGCTCGAGTGGCTCGCGCCGAAGCCGGGGGACCGGCTGCTCGACGGCACGCTCGGCGGCGGGGGGCACACCCGGCTGCTGGCCGAGCGGGTTGCGCCGGGTGGGGTTGTCGTGGCGATCGACCGCGACCCGGCGGCGGTCGATGCGGCTGCCGAGGCGCTCCGCGGCCTCGCCGTGATGGTCGCCCACGCGAGCTACATCGACGCCCCCGAGGTGCTCGAAGAGGCAGGTGTCGGGCCGCTGAACGGCGCTCTGCTGGACCTCGGCCTGTCGAGCGACCAGCTCGCCGACGGCGCGCGCGGCTTCAGCTTCCACGCGACGGGTCCGCTCGACCTGCGGTTCGATCCGACGCAGGGCGAACCCGCCTCGCGGATGATCGCCCGCCTGAGCGCCGAGCACCTGGCCGATGTGATCTACCGCTACGGGGAAGAACGCTGCAGCCGCCGGATCGCCCGGGCGATCACCGAGCGTCGTCGCGAGCGCCCGGTCGAGACGGCCGAGGACCTGGCGGCGATCGTCCGCCGCGCCGTTCCGCGTGACTACGACCCGCGGCTCGACCCGGCGACGCGGACATTCCAGGCGCTGCGCATCGCGGTGAACGACGAGCTCGGCCACGTCGAGCGCGGCCTCACGCGATTGGCGGCGCTGCTGGCGCCGGGGGGACGGTTCGTGGTGATCAGCTTCCACTCGCTCGAAGACCGCCTGGTGAAGGAGGCGTTCCGCAACGACGCCCGGCTGGAGGTCCTCACCACGAAGCCCCTCACGCCGACCGAAGCCGAAGTGGCCGCCAACCCCCGGGCTCGGAGCGCGAAGCTCCGCGTGGCGCAGCGTCTTGCCTAGCGTCGCAAGCGACCGCGGCGCTAGCAGCCTGTTGATTTTTCGACAGGCTGCGTCGTCGCAGGGAGGGGACGTCGAAACGGTGGCGCTTTCGCCGCGGTTTCGCGAGCCGCGAGCGGCTTGGCCGTGAGCTTGGCGACGTTGAAAAACGCCACGACGGGGTTTATCAACGGGTTGCTAGACGCCTTGACGCTGCCGGCCCCCCCTGCGAGAAGCGGCCGAATGTGGGCGCCTAGCGAAAATCTCCCCTCGACTGATCCTCCGCGGAACGACCGCGTGGAGCGTCTTGCGCGTCGCAACGCGATGCGCTCGCAGGGCCCGCTCGCGGCCGCCGAACGCGACGAGCCGACCGTTGCGCCGCGCCGCGGTTACGAAGCGGTCGGCTGGGCCCTGACGGGCGTGACCTGCCTGGTGCTGACGATCGGCGTGACGATCATCCGTCAGCTCGGCGTCGGCTCGCCGCGTGTGTCGTCCGAGCGGACGCCCGGGCCGACGACGCAGCAACACGCGGCGACCGCCGCGGTGCGCGACCCGATCGCCCCGCTCGTGCTGCGGCCGGTGGCTCCGAGCGGTTCGCCGTCGGCGCGCGTCGCAGAACTACCGACCGACGCCCCGCGCTGAGCGCAGCGTCACTCTGTCGCGAACGCGACGCCTATCAGCCGAAGTAGTCGGGCTCGTTCCCCGCGCGCCACTTGATGTTGCAGCCGAGGCTGGCGCGCTGCTCCGCCGAGGGCGCTGCGCCGGCCAGCACCGCGTCGCACGCCGCACGCAGGTCCGCGCCGGTTGGGGCCTCGGCGGCGCCGGGTCGGGCGCCGTCGAACTGCCCGCGGTAAACGAGTCGTCGATTCTGGTCGTAGAGGAAGAAGTCGGGGGTGCACGCCGCGCGGTACGCCTTCGCGACCTCCTGCGTCTCGTCGTACAGGTAAGGGAAGACGTAACCGCGGTTCTCCGCCTCGGCGACCATCCGCTCGGGGGAGTCGGCCGGGTAGCCGCCGACGTCGTTCGAGCTGATCCCGACCATTGCCAGGCCGCGCGGCGTGTACTCGCGGGCGAACTGCGCGAGGGCGTCGGCGAGGTGGATCACGAACGGGCAATGGTTGCACATGAAGACCACCAGCAAGGCCGGCGCGCCGTCGAAATCGCGGAGCGACACCTCCCGGCCATCGACGTTCACCAGCGAGAAGTCGGGCGCAGGGAGTCCCAGGGGCTGCATCGTGCTGGGGGTTCGAACCATCGGGGGCCTGCTTGCGTTGTAGGGGTGTGACCAGCGCGCTCGGCGCGCCACCGATGGGCGGGCCGACGCAAGTATCGCCCGCTTCGGCCCCTGCCGACAACGAGCGCCCCGCCGCCGCTCGCGTTGACACCTGGCGTGGTCCGCCTAAAATCTTGAGGGCCAAGGCGTTACGGCGCCCTGGCTAGCCCGCGGCGGTCCCTCGATCGTCCATCGACGGGGCTCGGCAAGCTCCGCGACCGAATACTCAAGCGAACTAACACTCAAGTCCCCAAACACCGGAGTGCAGCCATGGGCGTGCTCGAAATCGACGACAACAACTTCGACGCCGAGGTGCTTAAGAGCACCGAACCGGTCCTGCTCGACTTCTGGGCCCCCTGGTGCGGCCCGTGCCGCCAGATCGCCCCCGTCGTCGAGGAGCTGGCGGGTGAGAACCGCGGCTCGGCGAAGGTCGCCAAGCTGAACGTGGACGACGCCCCCAACGCGGCACAGAACTACGGCGTCAGCAGCATCCCGACGATCATGGTCTTCAAGAACGGCGAGGTGGTCGATCGCTTCGTCGGCGTCCAGGCGAAGAACCGCCTGCAAGAAGCCCTCGACGCGGCGAAGGTCTGACCCTCCACGGGGATCGATAGCAATCCCAAGCCGGCAGCGGACGGAGCGGAGCCAGCAGCATGCGCTGCCGGCGCCCCCCGCCCACTGCCGGCTTTTTCGTTGAAGTGACGCCCGCCGAAGGTCGAATACGACCGTGGTGGACTTTGCCGATTGGGAGGGTCGCGCCGGGGCGTCGGTCGCCTCGCGCAGCTTGCCCTGCCTCGCACGGACGCGGCGCGCCGATGCACGACGACGAAACCCTGCCGAAGAGTCAGCGTCACCGACGGCGCAGCGCCGACGCGCCACTCGTCGAGTCGGTCACTGAGCAAGCACGGATCGACCCGCCGCACGGGGTTCGACCCGCCACGGCGAAGGCGCCCGCCACGGCGCCGCAACCGATCGCTCCACTCCACCGCGGGGCGAACGGCGCCGCCGAGCTCCGCGAGCGCGTCATCGACCTGCCGTCGGTCCCGCCGCTGGCGCTCGCCCACGCCCCCCCCGTGCAGGGGCACGCGCAGCAGCTCGCCGAGTGGCTGCAGCAGCAGCTCGCCGAGCTCGCCGACCGCGAACGCGCCGTCGTCACCCAGGAAGAGGACCTCGCCCAAAAGCTCGACGCGGCCAAGGCGTGGCTCGACGAGCAGCGCCGCTCGGTCGAATCGCGCCAGAGCGCGCTCGAGGCCCGCGAGACGCTGCTCGACCGCCCGGCCGCCGACCCCCGGCTCACCGAGCAACTGGCCGGGGAGCGGGCCGAACAACTGGCCGAGCGGCACCGCGAGCTCGACGCGCGGCAGGCGCAGCTCGACGAAGGGTCGCTGGGGCTGGTCGCCGAACGGGCGCGACTCGCTGGGCGCCAAGACCACCTCGACGCGCAGGCCGCCGCGCTCGCCGAGCGCGCGCGACAGGTCGAAGCGACCGCCGCGCTGCTGGCCGACGAGCGTCGCGAGGCGCGCCGCACCGCCGCCGAGGCCGAGGCCCGCGCCACCGAGGCGCTCGCGCAGGTCGAAGCGGCCCGCGACGCGGCGGTCGAGCTCGACGGCCGCGAGCGCCGCCTCGAAGCCCGTGGCGTCGAGATCCAAACCGCCCTGCAACGCTACGAGCGCCTGGGGATTACCGAGCAACGCCTCGCCGAGCTCGAGGAGCGACTGGCCGACGCCGCCGCGCGGGGGCGGAACCTGGCCGACGCCGAGGGGCTCGTCGCCCAAGACCGGGCGGCGCTCGCGGCACGGCGCGAGCACTTCGAACGCCACCTCGCCGAGGGGCAAGCGACGCTCGAAGCGGAGCGCCGCGCGTTCGAGTCGGGGAGCGCCTCGCGCGTCGCCGAGGCGAAGCGCCAGGGGGACGACCAGCGGCGCCGCGAAGAGGAGCTCGACCGCCGTGAGGAGTCGCTCAAGCGCTTGCAAGCCGAGCTGCAGGTCACACAGCGCGAGGTGCTCGATATGCGCCTGGCGACCGAAGAGACCTGGGCCCAGCTCACCGGGGCCCTCGCGCCGGCGGCCCTCTCGCGGTCGATCGCGCGGGTCCGCGGGCAGCTCGCCGACTACTACGCGACGTCACTCAAGGAGATGGCCGAGGGGCGTGGCGCACTGCGCGACGCGGCGACGCAGGTCTCGCAGGAGTTCCGCCGCCTCGCCGAGCGCCGCGCCGCGCTCGAGGAGTGGGCCAATCGGCGTCACGAAGAGCTCGGCGCCGCCGCTCAGCGGCTCGAGTGCCGCGAGCACGAGCTCGACCGCCAGCAGCGCTCGTACGAGGAGCTCGAAGCCCAGTGGGCCGCCGAGCGGAACGACCTGCGCGAGCAACTCCGCACGCTCCTGCGCGAGCTCCGCACCGAGCCGCTGCGCGTCGCGGCCTGAGGGCGGGGCTTTCGGCGGTCGGCGATCGGCTGTCAGCTATCGGCTCTCCGTAGTGAGCCGATGAACGACACGAGTCCACCAATTGCCGTGGCGGGTACTTCTCGTATCCCCCTCCCCCGGGACGGGGGAGGGGCTAGGGGAGGGGGTCGCGCCGGGCACCCAGTTCACCACCTCCCCTAACCCCTCCTCCTGAAGGAGGAGGGGGATACCGAGGGCGAACTGCTTCCGATCAACACCCGCGAACCTCTCGCCAACGCACGTTCGCTGAGAGCTCCCTGTACTCCGCATTCCGAACTCCGCATTCCGCAATCCCCCCTCCCCCTTGCTCCACGTTCTCTACGACGACGGCCCGGTGCTGGTTGTGAACAAGCCGGCCGGGTTGCTCACGCAGGCGCCGCGCGGCATCGACAGCCTCGAGCTGTGGGTCCGCGACTACTACCGCGCGAAGGAGCGGAACGAGGGGAACTTCTACCTCGGCCTCGTGCACCGCATCGACCGCCCCGTGACCGGCGCGATCGTCTTCGGCCGCAACCTCCGCGCGACGCAGCGGCTCGCCAAGCAATTCGAAGAGCGGACCGTTAGCAAGACGTACTGGGCGCTCGTCGAGGGGCGCGTCGAGCCCGACGAGGGGACTTGGCGCGACCAACTGCACAAACGCCACGGCATGGCGGCGGCGATCGTCGTCCCCGAGGACGACCCGCGCGGCAAGCAGGCCGTGCTGCACTACCGCGTCCGCTGGCGCAGCGAGTTGGCAGACGGCTCGCGAGGCTGGACGTGGCTCGAGATCGAACTCGAGACGGGGCGCACGCACCAGATCCGCGTGCAAGCCGCCTCGCGCGGCCACGCGGTGCTCGGCGACGCGCAGTACGGCGCCGAGGCGCTGTTCGGGCCGACGGCGGCCGAGCGCGAAGCGCAGATCGCGCTCCACGCGCGGACGCTCGCCTTCCGCCACCCGATGAAGGACGAGAGCGTGAGCGTCGCCGCGCCGCTGGGCGAAGCGTGGCGAATCGAAGGGGCGCCGGACGAGCTGCTCGCGGCGCTGGAGTAGCCACCGCGCGCCGCAGGGCCTCAAAGAGAAGTCTCACGCGGAGGCGCAAAGACGCAGAGGACGCGCGAAGGCGAGCCGGCGACGTCAGTCGTCGGAGTCGGTGCGCGACGGTTGACGCAGCCGTGCTTCGATCACTCCGACGGCTGGCGCCGCCGGCTCGCCGAATCCGGTGCATTTTCTCTCCAAGCGTGACGGGGCGAGTTCATCTCGGCCAACCTTCTGTAGCCCCTGCGCACGCGTTTCCGCACTGTGTGGTTACGATGAAGGGTGCTTGACGCCCCCCCCCCCGTTACGTTACGGTGCCGCCATGCAAACGCTCCGAACACTCGCCGCGGTTGTCGCCGTGGTCGCCTTTCACTCGATGGCCTACGCCGTGGAACACGTGACCATGGCGTTCGAGGCGACGGTGACGAATCTATTTCCTCCGACATCCGTTTCCTCAACGCCACCCATCGTCTCGACGCTCTCGTTGGGTTTCGACGTAAAGGCTGGTGACGTGATCTCTGGGGAGTTCACCTTCACGCCGTATCAGTTCACCGACGCCCCGCCCTACACGGAGTTCGCCTCAGACCAGCCGAACAGATTATCCGTGGTGGTGGCGGGCGTGCGGTTTGCATCGAATCCGTATCGTGCGACCGTGCAGAACGACGCGTCGTTCATTTTTGACTCAGTGACTGACGTGCCGACGGGTCCGTATGATCGCATTGCCTTGATCTCAAAGGACCTGTCGGTCGATTCACCGTCGGTCGCTGCAGCTATCAATTCGAGGTCTTCGCAGTTGCGCGTCGATTTGTGGGGTCTCGACTACCACAGTCGCTTCGGCATAGGGCAGCCGATCCTTGACACGCCAGGTTTTCCGTCAGACCCGACGAGATGGAACGCTCTTCGATATCTGCGCAGAGTTGTCCTGAGCTTGGGGCCTGCAACTACTACACCAGCGTTTGAAGGCATCCAGATCGAAGCCAACATCGGCGACCTCCGTCTCGTCCCGGAACCGTCGAGCGCGGTAGCTGCCGCTGCGGCCGCAACTTGCACAGGGCTGTGCAGGCGCCGGCCGCGTCGCTGAGTTGATCGCCCCGTTGTTCAGCGAGACTCTCCATACAGAACTGAGGCAACCATGAAGAAGCGCCTGGGTGTCGAGTCACTTGAACACCGTCGCATGATGGCAATCGTTTGGGCGAACGAGTCTGACACGACCCTTAGCGGATTTCGCGCGGGTCTTCCAGAGTCGGTCGTCACTGCGGAATCAGAGATGTCCATGCGAGCAGTCGTCAAGCGGGCGATCGCCGACTGGAACAGCGTCGTGCTCGATCAGGACATCGACAACGACAACAACCCATCGACGGGCGCAAACTTCCCACTGACGGTCCGGCTCGCCCAGCTGGCCACGGGAGTGCGTGGTTTTGCGGACGGGAATCCGCCATTACAGCACTTTCTAAGTGAGTGTGTCGCAGTAGTTGCAGTGGAGGAAGAACCCGAGGCAGTCTTGTGGTGTGATTCGTGAGAGTGCCTTTCCGACGCAGTTGACGAGTCGTCGGAAGGTGGGTGGCGAGTGACGCCTGAGCCACGCCTTGACCTTCGACCAGGCCATCTCGATGGGGTTGAGGTCGGGCGAGTACGGTGGCTGGTACCAGAGCTGGGCGCCGGTGGCCTCGACCGCCTCGCGGACGCCGGCCACCTTGTGGACCTTCAGGTTGTCCATGACCACGATGTCGCCCGGTTTGAGCCGCGGGGCGAGGAACTGCTGGACGAAGCCCAGGAAGGTCACGCCGTTGACTGCCTCGGGGGTGACCATCGCCGTGACCACGCCGGCGAGGTTGATCGCGGCGACGATCGTCCGCGTTTCCTGGCGGCCGGCCGGCGCGTGGTCGATCACCCGCAGGCTGCTGTCGGCCCGGCCGTAACGCCGCTTCATGTGGGTCTGAATGCCGCTCTCGTCGACGAAGATCAGCCGCTTGGGGTCGACATCTTTGAGACGCTCTTGCCACTCGCGGCGTTTGGCTTGGACGTCGGGCCGCTCTTGCTGGCTGGCCGTGAACGACTTTTTTTTCGCGTGAAGCCCGCCTCGTCCAGCTCTCGCCAGATGGTCGAGATCGCGACCTTCAGGCGGCAGCGGCGACGCAGTTCTTCGAGCGTCAGGTCCTGCTCGGCCCCGGCGAGCTCGATCAGCCGGTCGCACTGCTCGGGGGTGAGCTTCCGCTTGGGTCCCGGCTTGTACTCGGTCGGCGCCAGCGAGCCGGTTTTCTCGCGTCGCCGCAGCAGGCCGCGGACGAACGAAGCACTGACATCAAACCGCAAGGCCAACTGCGGGCTCTTCCCCTCGCCACGGTCGTACGCCGCAACGATCCGCTCTCGCAGGTCCATCGAAATCGCTTGCATCACCGTCCTCCTTGGTTGGACAA
>JBOFFC010000009.1:0-14562 GCA_051648405.1 Lacipirellulaceae bacterium | reverse complement strand
GGCGCCACTCGCCACCCACCTTCCGACGACTGATCCACTGCGTCGGTCAGGCCCTCTCTCGGATCACCCCACAAGACTGCTTCGGATACTTCTATCACTGCAACTACTGCGGCACACTCACCTAGAAAGTGCTGTATCGTACGAAACAATCGCCCCTCTTGGGCCGGCTGTTGGCAGCGTAGTCCTAGCAACGCGGCCGGCGACTCCAGTTGCAGCCGACCAGTTTAGCGGGTTGAACGCCGCGCCGACACCGTCTTCGACGTAGGCGAAGCCGGGCTGCTGCGTGAACCACTCATCGTTGCGATAGACATCGCGTTCGACGAGCCCCAGCCGGTAGGCGGACGAGACTGTCCCCGTGGTGACGCCGAGAGCAACCTCCTGTCGGGTTCGTCCTGTTAGGCCCCACAAAACGGCGTCTTCGACTCCGCGTTGTACGGTTCCGAGCGCTCCCATGACGCGAATCGGAAGCGGCAGGCTCGCGGCCTCCTGACGATGTCGAGCAGCGTCCAGTGTCCGGATGTCGTGTGGAGCAAGCGGATGGCGATTGTTCCAGAGGTCGTACTTGTCGGGTGTTCTATTCCGCTGGTCCTCCGCGTACCCGACTCGCTGAATCCCGTAGTCCCCCCCACTCGCCGCGTACGCCCCCCCGTTCCTCGCACTCGACGCGAACGCCCCGACGTCGATGGAGCGGGTGAAGTTGAAGAGCGGGCTGGCGACGTCGAAGGTCGGGCCGGCGAAGTTGAGGCCGCCACCGGTGGCAAAGTTGAGGGCCTGCCGTCCGATGCCGAGGAAGTCGATCCCGGTCCCTACCCCCCCGAGGCCGAAGTTGACGTTGAAGAACCCCCACGAGGCGCTCGCCGAGAAGAGCGGGCCGAGCACCAGGGTGCTCCAGAACAGGGGGTTGCCGGCGAGCGACTTGAAGGCCTGTTCGGGGTCCTTGGCGACCAGCTCGAACGTCTTGACGGTGTTCTTGAACTCGCCGGCGACGTAGTCGGCGGCCGCGCAAAGGCGAGTCGGCGGCGCCAGCCGTGGGCGTGATCCCGGAACGCCAGACTCAACCCTCGCGCGATCACTCCCACGGCTTGCGGCCCCGGCCCGCCGGGTGCGGCCTTCGCGACGCTGCGACTCGGCCTGCTTTTCCTGCCGGGTGGGGACGCACCGCCCCCCTTGTGGCGGTTAGACTGGCTTGCTTCTCGGCCACGGAAATCTGCCTCGTTTGGCGCTCGGTTCCGCCCCTCGATCCGCCACCCGCATGCTGAAGCTCGAAGACAACCCGCCGCTTGGGTACTCGTCGCTGTCCGGGGAGGACGCGCTCGGCGCCGCCGACTGGGACCAGACGTGGCACATCGCCTACACCAAGCCGCGGCAAGAGAAGGCCCTCGCCTGGGACCTGCGGACCTTGGGGGTGACGTACTTCCTGCCGATGCTCGAGCGCGAGACGTCGTCGGGGGGACGGCGGCGGCACAACCTCTACCCGATTTTCCCGTCGTACTTTTTCTTCGGCGGCGGCGAAGAGCAGCGTGTCCGCGTCCTCAGGACCCAGCGGACCGTCGGCGGCGTGCCGGTGACCGAGACGCAGCAGCCCCTGCTGCGCCGCGAGCTGGCGAGCCTCGAGGTCTCGGTCCGGACCGCGCCGCGGTCGATCGAGCTCCACGCCCGGGTGGTCGTCGGGGCGCGGGTGATCGTGAAATCGGGGCCGATGCGGGGGATCGAGGGGGTGGTCCTCGACGCCGGTGACAAGCGCAAGCTGTGGATCGGCGTCAGCGCCCTAGGGACCGGCATCACGGTGCAGATCCCGGCCGACCTAGTGGACGTGTTCTGAAATCGTGTCGAGACCGGGCGACTCGGGTTAAACTACAGGCCTGCATGAATCCCGACTCCCCCAACAACACGATCGGCCGCTGGCGCGGCCTGCCGCTCGCGCTCGCCGCGACCGCGGCCGTGCTAGCGCTGGCGTACGGGCCGATGCTGTGGGAGTTCGGCGGTTTCCTGTGGCAGCGACCGCACTACCAGCATTACCCGTTTGTCGTGGCGGCCTTTGGCTGGTTGTTCTGGACGGGCTACCAAACTGCGCGGCCACGAGCCGACGCGCATCCGGCGCGGTGGCCGAGCGCGCTGCTGAACGTGGCCGGCTGGCTGACGCTGGTCGCGGCCCACCTCTGCACGAGCCCGTGGCTCGCCGCGGTCTCGCTGACGCTGGTGATCGGGGCCGCGTTCGTGCGCGTCGCCGGCGGTTGGCGGTTCCCCTACCTGCTCGGCGTGTGGCTGCTGCTGTGGCTGGTGATACCGCCGCCGATGGGGCGCGACGTGTGGTTCATCGCGTTGCTGCAGCGGGCCAGCAGCGCGATCAGCAGCCGGCTGCTCGACCTGCTGGGGGTCCTGCACCTCATGGAGGGGAACACGCTGACGCTCGGCGGCAAGCGACTGTTCGTCGATGAGGCGTGCAGCGGAATCGTGTCGGTGATGTCGATCCTCGCCGCGGCCGCCATCTACGGCGTTTGGCGGCGACGCCCGCCGGCGCAGGTGCTGATGCTGATGGCGCTCGGCATCGGCTGGGCCGTCCTGCTCAACGCGGTCCGGATCACGCTGATCGCCTACTTGCTCGAACGCTTCGGGATCGACTGGTCGGAAGGGACGCCGCACACGTGGTTGGGCCTGGCGCTCTTCTCCGTGACGTTCGGGCTGCTGGTGTCGAGCGAGCACGCGGTGCGCTGGGCACTCGAGCCGGTGGCCGACGCGTGGCGTGACGTCACGGCGGCTAAGTCGGGCTACGGGTCGGGGCTCGCTTCGTTGTGGGACGCCGTTGTGAAGTGGGGCGCGTCGGAGGAGGCCGCGGTCGGCGCCGGCGCCGATCGCGGGAGTCTCGCACAGCGGCTCCCGTACCTTTCGCTGGGGATTGTGCCGCTCGTGGCCTTCGGCGGCCTCGGCGCCGGCCAGTTCGCGGCGAACGAGCTCCTCGAGTACGAGGACGTCGCTCCCGTCGAGGAGGTCTTGGCCCGCGCCCACGCGTTCGACCCGAAGACGCTCCCCGCCGAAGTCGCCGGGGCCCGACGCGCCGACACCTGGGAGGAGGAACGCGAGGTCGATGACATCTTCGGCGCCTTCTCGCACATTGCCCGTTATCGCACCGACGCCGGTGACGAGTTCCTGGTGAGCGTCGATTTCCCGTTCGCGACCGACGTGGCGCACGACCTTGAGGTCTGCTACAGCGGGTCGGGGTGGCGCCGGGAGCACCGCCGCAACATGACGCCTCGAGCGGAGACGGGCGTCGATGATTCCGCGAGCGACGAGCCGTGGCGCTACACCGAGCTGCTGCTCGATCGCGAGAACGGGGAGAAGGCGGCCGTGCTGTTCTGCGGCTTCGATGAGGCGGGCCGATCGACGTGGTTGTCCGGGGCGACGCTTGTCGAGACCGTGCTGCAAACGCTCGAGCGACGGCGCGTGAGCGCGGTGCGTCGCTCGTACCAAGTCCAGGTCTGGCTGCCGAAGCGCGCCGACGGCAAGCAAAGCGCCGAGCAGGTGCGTGTCGCGACCGAGCTGCTGCTCGCGTGTCGCGAGCGGCTGCGCTCGGCGGTCGTCGAGGGAACAGCGCCCCCCGCCGTGGCGACCGCTCCCGAGGCCAAGCCTGAGATCAAGCGGGAGGCCGCGCCGTGAGCTCTCGCCGCGACGACTACAGGCCGCCGCTCGCCGTTCGCGTGCGCCGCGCCTTCGGCAAGTTCTTCAACGCGATTGGCGACGCGTTCCAGGCCGTTGTCAGCCCGGTCGAGCGGTTCTTCGCTGCGCTGTTCCGCGGCGTGACGCGCACCGGCGACGCGATGGAGATGCTGGAGCGCTTCTTCGTGGCGCTGCTGCGCTGGCTGACGTGGCCGGTGCGGGCCGTCGGGCGCCTGCTGCGCTCGGCCGTGCCGCGGGGGGTCGCCGAGTCGATCGACCAGAGCGCAGAGAACCTGCGACGCGTCGCCGGGCGCGTCGCGACGGCCGACGAAGCGGGGCCGTTCGACGCCGTCGCGCGGGGGGTCGCGTGGGTCACGTGGCCGTTGTGGCGCCCGGTCGCCGGCCTCGTCGCGTTCGCCAACGCGTACATCCGCACACGCTCGTGGCGGACGCTCGTCGGCGGGGTCCCGGCGATCGTCGTCGCCGCGCCGCTGCTGGCGATCGCCGTGCAAGAGCTGCGGCAGTCGGACGACGCGCGGGCCGATCCCTACCGCAAAGCGGTCCAAGAGGCGACCGCCGAGCAGGACTACAAACGGGTCGATCTGTTCGAGCGCAAGCTGGCGCAGTTGGGGGTCGATAGCCGCGCGACCGCGTTCCGAGTCGCCGAGCGGTTCGAGGAGGATGGCGACGTCGCCGGCGCCTTCGAGCGGATGCAAGCGCTCGCGCCGCGCGCCGAGGTCGGCTACGCGCCGGCCCACTGGTGGATCGTCGATCACGCGCTGCGGCGGCTCGTTGCGATCGAAGACGGTGCGCGGGGACCGCTGATGGTCGATCACCTCGATCGCCTCAAGGACCTCGGGATCGAGAACATGCCGACCGCGCTGGTCCGGGCGCTGGTCCTAGCGGACGCGAAGGAGTTCGGCCCCGCCGCGAAACTGCTCGAGCCCTACGCGAAGACCGACTTCGCCGCGGCCGCGGAGAGGATGCGGTTGCTGATGGCGGCGGGCGACACCGAGGCCGCGCGCGATCAGGCTTCGTTCGTGGCGTCGCAGGTGGCCGTCCGCCGACGGACCGAGGCCAAGGTCACCGAGGAGGAATACACGTTGTGGGCCGTCGCGGCCCAATTGCGTGGGGACGACGCCGTGCTCGAGGGGGTCGCCGTCAGTTGGCTCAACGACTTCCCCGAGAGCGACGCGGCGCGGCGCTTGCTCGCGGGGTTCCGCCGCCGACAGTTCGAGACGCTCGCCCGCTCGGCGAGTGCAAGCTCGACCGAGGTCGCCCGCCTGCTGTCGGAAGCGACGCGGCTCGACAGCCCGCCGCAGTGGATGGCGAGCGCCGTGGCGCTGCTGTTGCGATCGGACTCGCCGGATCGGGTCGGCGAGCGCGCCGCCGAGGAACTGGCGAACTCGGACGAGACTCCTTCGGCGCTGCTCGAAACGCTCGGTGCGCAGTACGCGCTCCGCGGCGACTACGAGCGCGCATCGACCAGCCTGCGCAAGGTGGCGTCGCGCCCCGACCCCACCCCTGCGGCGCTCAACAACCACGCCTACGTCCTGATGGAGCTCGGCAAGTCTCGCGCCGCGGAGGGGGAGGGACTCCCCGCCGAGGTCTACGCCGAGGCGCTCGACGCCGTGAACCGGGCGCTCGAAGCCGAGCCCCGCACGTACGGGTTCCGCGAGACCCGCGGCCAGTTGCTGGCGCTCGGGGGGGAGTGGCGCAAGGCGATCGACGACCTGGAGTTCGCCCTCAACGGCATGCCGCAGTCGGCGCCGGTCCATGCGACGCTGGCGCAGGCCTACGAGGCGCTCGGCGAGAAGGACGTCGCGGCCGCCCACCGGGCGCTCGCCCAGTGACACTCTGTCGCTGGCGAATGGCGGCGACGGGCGGCGGTTACTCGCCGCTGCGAATCGCGTTGGTGGCGCAGTGAACGTTGCCGCTCCACTTGTGGTACTGCCGATCGTCGAGGAACGAGACCTCGACGGCCGCGTCGGCGAGCAGCCGAAGGACCTCTGCCTCCCAGGCGTCGGCGCCGTCGATCCGTGGGCCGTCGGGCGCCGCCATGCCGACCTTCGCCGTGCCGTCCGCCATCGGCAGCACAAGGCAGTTGACGACGTTCGGCGTCCGAGGCAGGCCGGTCGCCTGGAACAGCACCGGCAAGCGCTTGAGTCGGCTCGGCGGCAGCCCGATCCCTTCGAGCAGCACGCGCGTCATCGGCTCGATCCGTTCGCTCCACATTCGCCGATTGGTCGCGACAAAGGCGTCGTCGCTGAGGATCGATTCGATCGTCTCGTCGGGCTCGAACAGCCCGAGCATCGGCGCCGCGCCGTCCCCTTGCTCGCGCAGGCGCTCAAGGAGCTCGACGCCGAGCGTCGGGTCGGGGACCACTACCCAGTAGTCGCCGTCCGGCTTGCCGTCGGCGCCCTTGGACGGCAGGAACGTAACCATCTCGTCCACGTGCTTGATCGTCAGCCAACCGACGTCGAGCCCTAGCGGCGCCTGGACGCCTTGCGCCGCAAAGAACGCCACCACGTCGGGGTGCAGCTGCGCCCCGCGCTCCGCATCGACGCCGTAGAAGATACGGCCTGTGGGGTAGTCCTTCGTTGGGGGAGACGCCTCGAGGTTCCCGTACCAGTCGATCCACGAGCAGCCTCCTTCTCCCTTGGCGAACTCCTCGCGGTACGCGCCGACTTGCAGGTAGCCGATTCCCGGGCCCAGGAGCCGGTCGCGCGCCACGAGGTCGATCGCTTGGTCGCGGTTCGCGCTGAGCGCGACGCAGAGCGGCGGGGCAGCACCGGCGGTCGAGCAGAACTCGACGGCGTCCTGCAGCCAGATGTGGTGCGGGGCGTAGGGTTCCCCGGCAGGAACGACGTGGAGCTTCGCGTCCGCTGCGCTGCACAGTTCGCCGAGCTGCTCGACGAACCGGTCGTTGCGGCCCGGGAACGCACGCACGAGCACCGTCGTCGCGGGGGAGAGCCCCGAACGGACCACCAGCGGCGCTACGTGGCACTCGTGCGTGACGGACTCGGCGCCACGCCGCAACTCGACGCGGAACCGGCCGTCCCAATCCGGGCCGCGAGGACGCAACGACTCGACGCGCACTTCGTGCCCCGTCGCGTGAACCCGGACTGCGCCTTCGGGCGCGCCCCCCACGCGGCTTTCCACGGGCCCCTCGCCCGTGGGAGGCGCCAGCCTCGGGCAGTCGTCCTCCGCGGCCGACAGGGTCGCCGACTCGAAATCACGCTGGCCGTCGTACCCATCGTCGTCGGCGTTGTAGGGGACGACGATCGTCGGACCGGCTGCCGGAGCTGCGTTTACCGGCGAGCCGCTAAGGGAGGCCGCGATCGCGGCAGCCGAGAGCATCCGAGCCGACGAGTGGAGGCGTTTCATAGGAGAGCGAGAAACCGGGGAACTGGCGAGCCTGAGCGAAGCCAGTGTAGCGACAACTCACGTGCGCCCGCGGCGCCTCGACAGCCTGGTCGTGACGCCGCCGCCGGCGACCGCGCGGCGCGATGGCGGCGTTCGCTGTGCGGCTCGGTGCGGGAATCTCGCGGTCGAACAGGCCGGATTCTCGGGTGAAAGCGTTTGCATTTCCCGCCCCGATGGGTTTTCATGCGGGGATGCACGCTCTTCTCTGCTCGACTCCCTTCACTCGACACGTCGGTTCGCTGGTCGCTGTTGCGGCCTTAGCGGCGCCGCTGTGTTGCGCAGGCCGACTCGCGGCGGCGGCCGAGGGCCTCGTCGATTTCAACCCCGCGTTGCCGAAGGCCGGTGCTAAGCCGGAGACGCGGTCCGAAGAGGGCCCCGTCGTGCCCCTGGGGATCGACTGGACCGAGGGCACGATCGACGAACGCGTCGAGCGGGCGCTCGGCCTGATGACGCTCTCGGAGAAGATCGGCCAGCTTGTCCAGGTCGCGTCGGCGGGCGAGACCCTCCCGTCGGAGATCGCCGCCGACGTCCGCCAAGGTCGGATCGGGTCGTTGTTCTACACCGGGAGCACGGCCCACGTGCGCGAGGCACAGCGGATCGCGACCAAGGAGTCGCGACTCGGCCTGCCGCTACTCGTGCCGCGCGACGTGATCCATGGGTTCCGGACCGTCTTCCCGATCCCGCTTGGGCAGGCAGCCGCGTGGTCGCCGGAGCTCGCCGAGCAGGCCGCCACGGTCGCCGCTGCCGAAGCCCGAAGCCGCGGCGTGAACTGGACATTCGCTCCGATGATGGACGTAACGCGCGACGCCCGCTGGGGACGGATCGCCGAATCGCTCGGCGAAGACCCGCTCGTCGCCAGCCAGTTCGCGGCGGCGATGGTCCGCGGATACCAGCGGCCGCTCGCCGACGGGTCGCCGGGGATCGCTGCCTGCGCGAAGCACTTCGTGGGGTACGGCCTCTCCGAAGGGGGCCGCGACTACAACCGAGCCGAGCTCAGCACCAGCGAGCTGCACAGCGTCTTCTTGGCGCCCTTCCGGGCCGCCATCGACGCGGGGTGCGACACGGTGATGACCGGCTTCAGCACCGTCAACGGTGTCCCCGCTAGCGGGCACGAGGAGCTCGTTCGGCAAGTCCTGAAGCGCCGCTGGGGCTTCGACGGGCTGGTCGTCAGCGACTGGGGCTCGGTGCTCGAGCTCGTCGAGCACGGTTTCGCCGACGGCCCGTCCGAGGCGGCCGAGCTGGCGCTGCTCGCCGGCGTCGATATGGAGATGGCGAGCTCCACCTACCGCGACCACCTGCGATCGCACGTCGAAGCGGGCCGCGTCCCGGTCGAGCTGATCGACGACGCGGTCCGCCGCGTCTTGCGAGTGAAGTTCGAGTACGCGCTTGTCCCGATCCCTGCGCGCGGCGACGACGCGGGTCTCGCTCCGACCAAGGAATCGATTTCGCTGGCGCGACGCATCGCCCGCGAGAGCATGGTGCTGCTAAAGAACGACGGGGGGGTCCTCCCGCTCGACTCGATGAAGCTCAAGCGGGTGGCGATCGTCGGCCCGCTGGCCGACGCGGCGCGCGACCAACTGGGGTGCTGGATGCTCGACGGCAAAGTCGAGGAGTCGGTAACGCCGCGCGGAGGGCTCGTCGAGGCGTTCCGCGGCAAAGTCGAGGTGTCGTTCGAGGGGGCCCTCAAGGACCCCCTCGACGCTTCGCGCGACGGGATCGCCAAGGCGGTCGCCGCCGCGCACGGGGCGGACGTCGCGATCGTTTGCGTTGGAGAGGGTTGGCTCTGGTCGGGCGAGGCGCGGAGCCGAGCCGACCTAACGCTCCCGGGGCTTCAGTCGGAGCTCGTCGAGCGCGTGGCCGAGACCGGCACGCCGACCGTCGTGGTGTTCCTTGCCGGTCGGCCGTTGACGATCGGCGCCGAGGTCCAGTCCGCAGACGCCGCCCTGTTCGCCTGGCACCCCGGTAGCCAGGGGGGGCCGGCGCTCGCCGACCTGCTGCTGGGGGTTGAGTCGCCGTCGGGGCGGCTCCCGGTGACCTTCCCGAAGCAGGTTGGGCAGGCCCCGCTGTACTACAACCACCCCAGCACCGGCCGTCCGCCGCTGCCGGGGACGCGGGGGCTCGTGGAGACGGGCCTGGCGGACTTCCCCGAAGAGCAGAAGTACCGCTCGCACTACGTTGACGTCGATCCGTTCCCGCTGTTCCCGTTCGGCTACGGCCTGACCTACGGCGACTTCGTCTACGAGGGCCTCGAGGTCTCCACGGCGACGATCGAGCCCGGGCAAACGCTCGCGGTCCGCGCCCGTCTCACCAACCGAGGCGCCCGCGCCGCGACCGAGGTCGCCCAGCTCTACGTGCAGGACGTGGCCGCGCGGATCGTCCGTCCGGTTCGCGAGCTGAAGGACCACCGCCGGATCACGCTCGAGCCCGGCGAGTCCACGGTCGTCGAGTTCGCCCTCAGCACCGATCAGCTCGCGTACTTCGACAACAACGCCCGTCGGGTCCTCGAGCCGGGCAAGTTCCGCGTCGGGATTGGCGGCAGCGCGTCGGCGCCCCTCGGCGGCGAGTTCGTGCTCCGCGACCCGGCGATCGCGAAGTCGGCGGCGTCTGCAAGTGCTGACGCACAAACGAGATAACGCGAAGATCGCCGTTGTTGGCGGCGGTCGCCGAGAGTAGAGTCGATTGCGTGAGCGGCGCGCGTGCGGCCAGGGATGGCGGGCATCGCGCCGGCTCCTATGGCACGGACCGCCTCTAAACTCCGGCAGCGCACGGCATTCGCCGGCAACAGGACTTATGGCCGCATCGATCGAGGACGTCGCACGCCGCGCCAACGTGTCGATCAGCACGGTTTCGCGAGTGCTGAATCGACGCAACGTGGTCAATTCCGAGACCGCGGCCCGCGTCGAAGAGGCGATCCGCGACCTCGGGTACCGCCCCAACGTCTTCGCTCGAGGTTTGATGCTGCGTAAGAGCAACATCCTCGGGCTGGTGCTCCCCGACCTGCACGGCGAGTTCTACTCCGAGATCATCCGCGGGGCGAACCTCAAAACCCGCGAGTTGGGTTACCACCTGCTGGTCTCCGCGGTGACCGCCGACGACGACGGCCACGACGTGCTCTCGACGGTCGGCACGGCGGGGCTGGTCGATGGGATCATCGTGATGGTCTCGGAGATGAACTCGCGGATCCGCACGTCGCTCGCGAGCACCGACATGCCGCTGGTGGTGCTCGACGGGGACGTCGAGGGGGTCGCGCACGACAGCGTCGTGATCGACCAGCACCGCGGTGCCGAGGCGATGGTCCGCCACCTCGTGGCGACCCGCCCCGGCGGGAGGATCGTGTTCATCGGCGGGCACGAGACAAACCTCGACACGATCGACCGCCTGCACGCCTACCGCAAAGTGCTGGCCGATGTCGGCCGCCCCGCGGGGCCGCAGGACGTGTGGCACCTCGACTACCGCTACCAAACCGCGTTTGACTTTGCCGTCGAGCACGTTATCGATTGGTCACGGTCCCGGGCCACGGTCTTCGCGGCGAACGACGAGATGGCGGCCGGCGTCGTCGATGCGGCGATCGCGGCGACCCTTCGCGTCCCCGAGGACCTGCGCGTGGTCGGGTTCGACGACACACGCATCGCGCAGCTCACGCGGCCGCGGCTCACGACGGTCCACGTCCCGATGGCCGAGATGGGGGCGACCGCGATCGACCTCGTCTGTAAGCGGTTGGCGGATCCCGAGCGCGAGTCCACCAAAGTGACGCTCAAGACCGACCTCGTCGTGCGCGAGTCTTGTGGGACGCACAACTCGACGTAGGCAGCAGGCACAAGGCGGGGCGATGGGGCGGCATTCTCTTCTGATATCGGCTTGGTGCGTCGCGCTCGCGACCAGTTCGGCTAGCTGCGCGCGTGGCGGCGACCTGTCGATCGTCCCACTGTTCAACGGCGAGCGGACCGCCATCGTCGGCGAGGGCCTCCGCAACAACTGGGGGGGCGTGTTCCTGGGTGGCAGCACGTCGGGGGTCTCGCTCCAGTCGTCGGTCGTGCGTTCGGGGGCCGGGGCTTACCGCGTGGACTTGGGATCGACGCCCGATGGCGCGACGAAGTTCTTTCAGACCTTCTCCAGCGCGTTGGCGAGCGAGCCGGCTCGCCAGACCCGCGACCTCACCCGCTACGAGCGGTTCGAGGCGTACGTCCGCAACGACACGGGGGCGCCGCTGAGCTTCACGCTCGAGCTGAAGGACTACCGGGACTCGAGTAGCCATCAGGCGTTCCGCACGTTCGCGGTCCCGGCCGGCGCGGGGTGGACGAAGATCGAGACCGGCCTGAACCCGGGGACCGACCTGCAAGTCGTGGGGTCGCCGCAGCTCGATCGGACCTACGCGATGTCGTTCCTCGCCCAGCCCAATGGCGCGGCGGCGAGCGGCTCGATCTACCTGGACGACGTCAGCTTGGTCGAGCCGGGGGGGCCGCTCGACGTCGCGACGGCGCCGATCGCCACGATCGCCGAGCGAGTCGCTCATCGCCAGTTCGACGCCCTCTGGGACTCGCGCAGCCGAAACCACGGGCTGATCCCCAACACGTCCAAGGACGTCAACGTGGCGGCCCTCAACACAACGGCCGGCGTGCTCTGGTCGTTGCCGTCGGCCGTGCGTCGCGGGTGGGTCGATCAGCCGACCGCCGACGCCTACGTCGCGCAGGTGGCGACGACCCTCGACGGGGTCCGGACGCGTTCGACCTTCCTACCGACGCGGTTCGTGAACTGGTCGAACGCGCAGCCATTCGGAAATCGCGAGGAGTCGTCGATCGACGCGGCGTTCGTCGCGCTGGCGCTGCACCGCTACAAGTCCGAGCCTACGACGAGCCCCACGCTCGCCGCGCAGATCGACGCCGTGCAGAACCGCTTCGACTTCGCCTCGTTCGAGGCCGCGCTCGGGTTCCGCCTGGCCTACTTCCCCTCCACGGGTTTCACCGGCGGGACGTACGACGGATACACGCAGGAGGGGAAGACGATCAGCCTCGCCGCGGCGCTCTCCGACTCGCACAACGTGCCGCTGGCCGACCAGTGGAACGCCGACCGCTTCCGCACGTCGGTCTTCCTGGTCGATTCGGCAAAGCGGCACGTGCTGCACTCCGACTCGCAGTTCCGGGCGCCCTTCACGCAGGCGCTGCTGAATCTGTTTGCCGACACCTCCGACCGCGGCCTCGACAACTACTCGGTGGCGGGGCTGCGTGTGAACCCGTGGCGGAACTTTGTCGAGTACCAGGAGGAGATCGCCGCGAAGCTCGACCAACTCGGGCGCGACGGCCTGCTGCAGCCCGACGCGGGGCAGGGGGGGGGCGCCCCCGGGTACCAGCCGTACAGCCTGTACAACGACCGCGGGCAGCCAACGCTGCTGATGCCGTGGAGCGCCGCATTCGCCCTGATGGCCGGGGGCCCGGGCGCCGAGGAGGCCCTGCGACTGCTGCTGGGGGCGGGCCTGCAGGGGCCGTACGGGCTGGCCGACTCGGCCCGCTGGGTGACCGGCGCCGCGGGGCCGACCAGCGTCCCCGCCTGGGCCGACAACTGGAACGTGGCCCTCTCGACGATGGCCCTGCTCGACTACCTGGACGGCGCCCAGAAGGGGAGCCGGTTCTTCGCCGAGCTCCCCGAGGTCGCGGCGGCCCTCGACACGGTCTTCCTGCCGTTTCTGGCCGGGGACTACGACCGGAACGGCCTGGTGAACGCGGCCGACTACGCGATCTGGGCCGACACCTACGGCTCGGTCCGCGACCTGTCGGCCGACGGCAACGGCGACGGGGTGGTCAACTCCGCCGACTACGTCGTCTGGCGAGACGGGGCGGCGGCGACCGCCAACGCGGTCCCCGAGCCTTCCGCCGCCAACGCCCTGCTAGTCGCGACGGCTTCTCTGGCCGCGACCTACCGAGGCCGTCGGTCGCGGCGTGGCCGGAACCCGTTAGCGCCGCAGAAAAACCGACTTGAAAGCGCTTGCAGAATCGGCGGCCGCTGTTAGGATCAGGTTAGTGGCGAGTCCGCACGCTTCGCGTTATCGGGCGGGCTCAACACCTCTTCCGCTGATTCACCGAGCTCATCGAGGTAGTTCATCACCCGCGGACCGCCGATCGCCTCCTGGCGATCGGTCGATGCAAGGGTTCCCACGCTACGCGGCTGCTGGGCCGCTTCGTCGCGGGGGCGGTCGTTGCAGGGAAGCGAAGCAAGCGTAGCGGTGGTTAGCCGGTCCTCCCCCCGGCGTTTCGAGGCCCGCTGTACAGGAGCCGAGGCAGGCAATGGACCGGAACAAGAATCAGGCAACGACAAGTCAGACGACCAAAGAGCGACGCGCGTTCACGCTCGTCGAGCTATTGGTGGTGATCGCGATCATCGGGATCTTGGTGGCGCTGCTGCTGCCGGCGGTGCAGGCGGCGCGCGAGGCGGCGCGTCGCACGCAGTGCGTTACCAATCTAAAGAACATCATGCTCGCGGTGCTCAACCACGCCGATCAGCAAAAGATCTTTCCCACCGGCGGGACAATACCTCGGCCGTCGATCGAGCTCTACCTGCAGGACACATTTACGCCCGGGCCGTTGAACGCGAAGCGCGGGCCGGCAAACGGGCCTCTGAAGCAGGGGCTTGGGTGGATGTACCAAATATTGCCGTACATCGAAGAGGTCAGCGCCAAGTCGATTGTAAGGCAGGACCAGCTGCAGACGATCGCTGTTGCGCTGTACAACTGCCCTTCACGGCGAGGTGTGACTTTCGCACCAGGTGATGGCGCGTCGTTGACCGACTATGCCGCAGCTACCGCGGCGCCGTCGCGATCCGAGGTGGGTGATGCTGCCTTCATGGCGTTTGTAGCCGACAAGACCCCGACAAGTGGGCCCTACGCTGGTCAGGAAACGAACTGGGTCGAAGCGTTTTGGGGATTGCCCGGTGGCACCGGGTCGAACACGGGGCGGACACCACAAGAGCTTGAGGGAAAGCAGCCTGTGTTTCGGGGCGTAATACAGCGCGGAGACTGGTACATCGTAGGTATTGGCGCCACTGGGAGAGGTCAACACGCGGGCTATCAGGTCAAGATGTCCGCCAACAAGATCACGGACGGCACTAGCAAGACAATGGTTATCGGAGAGAAATTCGTCCATGTTACGCAGTACAACGCCGCTCAATCGATGGTTGCCGATGATCGCGGATGGGCCGACGGGTGGGACTACGATCAGCTTCGTCTGGCTTGCGCGGCGCTTCGAGGAGACGGCCAGGGTGACCAGCCGCTGAACAACTCTTCGATCGTTGCGAACTACCACTTCGGCTCGGCCCACTCGGCTGGTATCAACGCGGCGTTCGCCGATGGCTCCGTGACGCTCATCAACTACGACACCAACCGTGAGACGATGAACCAGCTCTGCCACCGCTCGGACGGCGAGACGATCCTCAACGATCCGCGGTCGAAGTAGTCGCTGCGTCGGGCCGTTCGAGCGGGTAGCAAACCGACAA
>JBOFFC010000008.1:0-19717 GCA_051648405.1 Lacipirellulaceae bacterium | reverse complement strand
GGGCCGGGGCTAAGGGCCCCGGCCCCCTCGTTCGAGAGACGTTGGCGCGATCGCTCGTTCAGCGGCGCCGCGCGGCGGGGCAGGCGGCGGCAACGAGCAACAGGAGCGATGCGATCGGCTCGGGGACCGCGGTCGCCGCCGCCGAGCTGGCCCCGTAGTTGCCGGCCCAAACGGCGTAGTCGGCCTGATCAACCGTGCCGTTCTGGTTGCCGTCGGCCGCGAGGTTCGTCGTCGAGCCGAGCGCGTCACGCCACACGGTGTAGTCACCGGCGTTCACGGCGCCGTCGCCGTTGTAGTCGCCCGGCGTGCGCGGGGCTGCGAACGACACGTACTGCACCAGAGCCGAGAAGAACGCTTCGTTGGAGACGTTCCCGCGGTTGGCCGCTTCGAAATCGACGTCGACCGAGTAGTTGAACGTGACCGGGACTTGGCCGGCGCCGGTCGGCAGAATCTTGCCGAGCACCAGCGACTCGCCCCGCTCGAGCACCGAGCCGCCGAGCAGGAACGCCTCGGACAGTTGGCCGGTGCTGTCGTTGAGGACTTCCCATTTCTGACCGGAACCTGCGGCCCCAATCGAGTCGAGCGCGCGCGTCGCGAGGTTCGTGGCCGACCATGCCGCGGCGTTGAGGGCGCCGGTCGCCGAAGTGATCTCGTACGAACGGAGCTTCGACAGGTCGAGCTGCTGCACCAGCGACACGATCCGTGCGTAGCCGGTGTTCGGGTCGATCTCGAGGCGGAACTGGTCGGGGGTCGCGAGCTTCTCGATCACCGCGAAGTTCGAGTTGTGGCCGTCGGTCTCGTCGTTCCACGAGATCTCGCCGTCGAGCCGCCAAATCTCCGCCCAGTCTTCGCCGGAGCTGTCGTTGGGCTCCCCTTCCGCCCAGTTGCGGTAGGAGAACGTGGCGCCGCTGTCCCAAACGAACGTGTTCTCGACCGCGCGGTCGTTGAGGCCGATCCAAAAGTCGCCGTCCCACGGGCCGGCGGTCCGCTTGCCGCGCAGCGCCTCGACCACGAACACCTCCTCGGCCCGGTCCTGCACGTCGAACAGCCAGCCGTCGAAAGCGGTCGCCGCTTCGCGGGCCCGGAAGGCGTTCATCGGCGCCCCGTTGCTCAGCGAGACGAGGACGTAGAGGTTGCCGGTTCCCGCGTACTTGGTGCGTCCGAGCTCGCGGAACCCGGTTTGCCCGAGCGCCGGCGCCGCCATCACACCGCAAAGGGCAAGTGGACAAGCCGCGGCAAGAAATCGCTTCGTGATCGCGCCCATGCGGTCTCCTCGGAGGGGGGGGAATTTCTTGGTTGCGGCGCACTCGTTGGCCGTCGTCGATGCGGGCGTTATATGCCTACTGTCGCGGTGACGTGCGGTCCTGCACGAAGGATTCACGCGGGCTTGATCGGGGCTTCACATTGGGGGCGAATGCGTAGGCGAACCCCACGGATTGCGCACGCGACGGCCCCCCGTGTGGGGGGTAGGTCGCCTTAGCGCCAACCACCCAGGCAGGTACTCTCGCGACTCGGCCTCCCGTCCGGGGTCGATGCGCGAACCCCGCGCGGTTGCCCGACACGCCCTGCGAACGCGTCGCGCTAGAACACCCGGGCAGCCTCTCACGCGACGGCACGAAGACGATGTACGAGCTGATGACGCTGGTGTTTGTGGTCGGCTACCTCGCCATCGTGTTCGAGCATCAGCTCGGCATCGACAAGGCGGCCGCGGCCCTGCTGACCGGGGTCCTCTGCTGGACGGTCTACGCCGTTGGCGGCCAAACGCCCGGCGGAACGGGCCACGGCGCCGAGGCCGCGTTGCTGCACCACTTCTCGGAGATCGCCGGGATCCTGTTCTTCCTGCTCGGCGCGATGACCATCGTCGAAGTGGTCGATGGCCACGGCGGGTTCTCGGTCATCACCGACCGGATCAAGACCCGCGACGCCCGCACGCTGCTGTGGGTCGTCTCTTGGCTCGCGTTCTTCTTGTCGGCGGTGCTCGACAACTTGACGACCGCGATCGTCATGGTCTCGCTGCTGCGGAAGCTCGTCGCCGACCAGAAGCAGCGCTGGCTGTTCTGCGGGATGGTGATCATCGCGGCGAACGCCGGGGGCGCCTGGTCGCCGATCGGCGACGTGACGACCACCATGCTGTGGATCAAGGGGCAGATCACCACCGGCGAGGTCATCAAGAACGTCTTCCTGCCGTCGGCCGTGTCGCTATTGGCGCCGCTACTGGGCCTGACGTTCGTCCTCCGCGGCCAGGTCGAGCGCCCCGCGGCGCCGGCGACAGGGGGGCACGGCGACGGCGTGCCGGGGTTCGACAAGAAGTTGATCTTGCTGGCGGGGATCGGCGGCCTGCTGTTCGTGCCGCTCTTCAAGACCTACACGCACCTCCCCCCGTTCATGGGGATGCTGCTCAGCCTCGGTGTGCTGTGGTTGCTGACCGACCTGCTGCACCGCCGTAAGGACCACGAGGTCCGTAAGAGCCTCGGCGTCGTCAGCACGTTGAGGCGGGTGGACGTCCCGAGCGTGCTGTTTTTCCTAGGGATCTTGCTCGCCGTCGCCGGCTTGCAATCGGGGGGCCACCTGAAGGACCTCGCCACCGCGCTCGACGGCGCGATTGGCACCTCGACCGCCGCTGGGGTCTACGCCGTGGGGGGCCTCATCGGGTTGCTGTCGGCGGTGATCGACAACGTCCCGCTGGTGGCCGCCGCGATGGGGATGTACCCGATCACCGAAGAGGCCGGCTTCTTCGCCCAAGACGGGCTCTTCTGGGAGTACCTGGCGTACTGCGCCGGGACGGGGGGGAGCATCCTGATCATCGGCTCGGCCGCCGGCGTGGCCGTGATGGGGCTCGAGAAGATTCCCTTCCTTTGGTACCTGCGGAACGTCAGCTTCCTGGCTTTGCTGGGCTATCTGGCGGGGATCGCGGTGTACATCGCGCAATACGTGCTGCTGGGCGCCACGCACTGAGCCGGCGATCCACGCGTTCACTCGCTGATCGCGCCCAGCCGGCCGATCTCCACTTCGGTCCGCAGCCGAGCGCCGGCGCGGAACAGCTCGAGCTCGACCTTGCGGCCGCTCTCGGTGAGCTGCACGAGGTTGATCAGGTGCTCGTCGTCCTCAACCCGCACGCCGTCGAACGCCAGGATCACGTCGTCGGTCTTGATCGAAGCGAGCTGCGCCGGCGAGTCCTCTTCGACGCGGGTAACGAGCGCCCCGACCGGACGACTGAGGCCGCGGGCGCGTGCCGAGCCGGCCGAGAAGTCGCTCTCCAACCCGACCCCTAGGAACCCCCGCGAAGGCTCGCCGCTGGCGACGAGCTGCCCGGCGATCCGCACGGCGAGGTTGATCGGGATCGAGAAGCCGATCCCCTCGTTGCCGCCGGAGCTGCTGGCGATCGCCGTGTTGAGGCCGATCACCTCGCCGCGGAAGTTCACGAGCGGCCCCCCCGAGTTCCCCGGATTGATCGCGGCGTCGGTCTGCAAGAAGTTCTGCAGCTTGACGTCGCCGTCCCCGAGGTCGAGGTTGTAGCGACCCTTTGCGCTGACGATCCCGCGCGTGACGCTGTGGCTGAGCCCAAAGGGGCTCCCGAAGGCGAGCACCTGCTCGCCGATTTCGAGCGAGTCGCTGTCCCCGAGCCGCGCCGGCGCGACGACCCCCGCCAGCGAGGTCGAGGCGGCCGCGTCGAGCGCCATCACCGCCACGTCCGTGTCGGCGTCGCTCCAGACGCGCGTCGGAACCAGCGGGCTGCCGTCGGCGAGGTGGATGCGGATGTTCGGCGCCGACGAGTAGCGGATCACGTGCCGATTGGTCAGCACGTAGTCGCGGCCCCCGAAGCGGACGACGACTCCCGAGCCCGCCTCTTGCGCGTCGCTGCGGATGCGGTGCTCGCGCACGGGCCGCGCCTCGATGTGCACAACGCTGGGGGTCACCAGGCGCACCACGCGTTTGATCAGCCCCAGTTGCGGCTCGAGCGCCGCGACCTCGCGGTCAAGCGACTCGAACTCGGCCCGGCGGGAGGCGTCGCTGGGGGGCGCCTCGGCCGAGACCGGCACCACGCGGGACGCGCTCGGGACCGGCGCCAGCGGCGCTTCGAGCGCGGGGGGCGCCGCCGCGGGGGCGAACGCCTGCTGCGCGAAGCTCGGCGCCGACACGCCGAGCGCTAGAGCGCACGAGAGCGTCAGCGGACGCGGCGGACGGCGGACGAATTTCGGCATGGGCGGGCGTAACGCTTGCGTGCGCATCGGGCTGGACGCGGGCCCCGGCAAGGGGCGAGCGGCATGCCCGTAGTCTAGGGGATCGCCCGCCGCTGTCGCCGCTGATTGCCGCTTACTGGAGCTCGAGATCGACCATCGACACGTCGGCGTCGGAATAACCGGTGTCAGCGACGCGGCTCCAGTCCTCGCCTCGGCGGTCGTCGAGCGTCCCGTTCTCTTCCGCCTGTTGGCACTCGATGCACATCGTGGCGTAAGGGAGGGCGTTCAGCCGCAGCAGCGGGATCTTGTTCGAGCAGACCTCGCACGAGCCGTAGACCCCTTGCTTAATGCGGTCCAGGGCGTGCTCGATGCTGATCAGCTCGCGGCTCTCGACTTCGGCCAACTGCGAGCTGATCTCGTCCTGGGCCGCGTCGAGCGCCGCATCAACGACGTCGCTGCCGGTCTGCTCGCGCAGTTGGTTGAGCAGGCTCAGGTCCCCCGTGAGGGCCTTGCGCAGAGCGTCGCGACGCTTCACCAGAAGGTCGCGCATCTTGAGGATCGAGTCGTTGCGTGCCATGGGTGCCTTGCGCCTCGTCAGAGCGTCCGCCCGGTCGGCCCGCACCCAACGGTCCGACGGGACCGCAGGTCGAGCCGCGGTTGGAGCCGCGGTGAAAAGTCTGTTCCGGGTGCTTCGCTCACCGCCGGGGCGCACGTCTGTGCGGCGCAGGACGGGTCTCGGGGCGCCTCTCTCCCCGATCTACGCCCCCCCGAACTGGCGAGCATCGCAAACATAGTACGCATCGAGGCCCGCGTCGGTTGTTCGGTCACCGAGAATTCGCGTGGATTTCACGCGATCGCGGACTCCCGATCTTTCGGATCGACGTAACGTTTGACGAGGTATCGATTTGTGTCGATTCGATCGACCGGGACCAAGGGGGAGTTTCCACCAGGCGGTGCTTTGACCCGCCCCCCGTTGCGAGCTACATCCCCTTGATCGCTGCGCGCCCGCTCCCCTTGGGCGGCGTCGGCGGTTGTCAGCCGAGCCCCGACTGAAACCGCACCACGTAATGACAACAACGCTCAAATCCCCGCCGGTCACTACGACGAGCACCCCCCCAGGTGGAGCGTCGGCAGCCTTTGCGCTGGAGCTGTGTGAGGAGGGGGGATCGGTAACGTCGAAGCGTGTCCCCTTGGCCACCGGCGCGAAGCTCACGATTGGCGGCGGTCCGAAGTGTGACCTCCGGCTCCAAGGGGTGGGGGTCCGCCCGCTGCACTGCGTCGTAACCGCGACCGACGAGGGCCCCATCGCCCGCCGCTGGGCCGAGGGGACGCTCCTCAACGGGTCGCCGTTTACCGAGGCGGTGCTCGCCATCGGCGACAGGCTCGAAGTCGCGGGGCGTTCGATCCGATTGGCGCTGCTCGAGTCGCCAAACGCCGCTCCTCCTACCCCCCCCGCGCCCCGGGCGAAGGTGGAGGTACCGGCTGGTGCGTTGGACCGCGAGCCGCGAACCGTATCGAGCGCAGCACCCGTCCAGCAAGCGCAGCCGATCCAGCAAGAAGAAGTCGGCGCGGCAATCGAAGCGATCGAGGCGTCGCCGGCTCTGGCCGGGCTCGTTCGCCAGCCCGAATCGGAGCCGACACGCGGCGAGTTCGCTCCCAACAGGGGCGACGACGACTCGTTCGACCCGGCCGTGCCAAGTCGCTTGCTCCGCCCGTGGACCCCGTGTTCGCCGAGCCCTGCGCCGCACGACGACGCATCGGCGTCCACCGAAGCCTCGATCGACTGGGGGCTCCCCGAAACGACGTTGATCGACGTTGAACCATCGCATCACACCGCGCCTGCCAAGGCGGTCCCTCCGACCGAGTTCGCGCCCGCGCCCATGGCGACGGCGAACGAACGCGCGACGCCGAACGATCCCAAGACCGACGGTGTGCCCGCGAACGCGTCGCCCGCTACCGATCCCGACTCGCTCGCGGCGCGCGTCGCCTCGGGCCGCCGGCGCGTGGCGGCGCTCGTCGCCGCGCTGCGGCTCGCGCGTGCCGAGGCCCGCACACTGGGCGAGCGTTCGGACGCGCTCACAACGGCTCGCGACGCCGCGATCCTGGCCGCCGAGCAAGCCGCCTCGCAGCTCGCGGCGCTCGCCGAGCGACTCGCCGCGACCGAGCTCGGCCGCAACGAAGCGGACGCCATCGCGAGCCAGACGCAAGCCGACCTCGTCGTGCTGCAACAGCGCGTCGCGGAGCTCGAGAAGTCGCTCGCGGGCGCCGATCGTCGGACCGACGCGCTGCCGACGGCGATCGCTTCCCCGGCTCGCGAGTCGATGGAGGCGTCGCTCGATCCGTTCGCGGGGGCTTTGGACACACCAGAGAACGAGTTCGTGGAACCGGCTGCGCCGGCGACGGAAGCGCAGGTGGCTTGGGACACCCCCGAGGCGATCGACGACGCGCCGGTCGCGTGGGGGGCTCTCGACGAGACGGGGCCGGACCCGTTCGCGGCCGATCCTGAATCGTCCCGTGACGAGGACCCGTTCGCGGGCCCCAGCGCGAGCGAAGCCCCAGCGATTGCGGTCTCCGCCGAGAATGCCGCGGAGGCCAATCTTCAGCAGGCCGACGAGCCGTGGGAGATCGAGCTCCAGGGCGCCGCGACTCAGGGGGGCGACCCGTTGTGGGGCCGCGACCCGGCCGCGCCGCTCGCCGAAGAGCCGGCCGCCACGACCGCGCCGGCTCGCGAAGTCGCCGCCCCTTCGATCGAGCTCGCTGACGGCGAGGGAGAATCGTACTCCCCCCCCGCGCGTGTGGCCGAGCAGCTCGCGGCGCTGGTCGGAGTGGAAGCCAGGGACGAGGACGCAGAGGTCGCGGCGACGGCAGCGAGCGTGGCCGCCCCCGCGATGGACGTCGCACCAACCGCTGCCCCGCCGACGACGCTGTTTGACGCGGAGCCCGCCGACAAGCCCGCGTTCCGGCCGCCGACCGGGTCGTTCATCGAGCGCTTCGCGCACCTCGTGCCCGACGAGCAGCAGCCGCTTCCCGAGGCGCAACGGGTCGAAGCCCCGCCGGTTTTCGACGCCCCCCCGCGGGCCACGGACCACGGCGACGACGACTCCATCGACGACTACATGAAGAAGATGATGGAGCGGATCCGTGGGGACGGACCCGCGCCCGCGCCGCGCGCCGACGCGCCGAAACCCGCGACGGCGATTCCCGTCGCGGCGGTCCCCATCGACGTTGCACTCGCCACGGAAGAGGCCAGCGTCGAAGCCCCCACGCCGACTGTGGCCCCGCCGGTGGCGCCGCTGACGAACCTCGAAGAGCTGCGCGGCGCGACCGCCGCGGAGCGTGGCACCGACATGACCGCGCTGCGGCAGCTCGCGAACCAGTCGGCCCGGGACCACATCGACGTGGCCGACGTCAACACGCGGAAAGAGCGTTCGACGCTCGGGCTGGTGGTCGCCGGCGTGGCGCTCGTGTGCGGCGCGTTCGCGTCGATGATGGCGCCCGAAGTGCTCTCCGAGCAGTTCTTCGGCGGCCTGATCGGAGTCGCGTTCGGTGGAGCCGTGTGGATGCGGGTCCTGAAGTCGCTCCGCGCGCCGAAGCGCAAGGTCACGCTCTGACCAGCGCTCGCACGCTCCGCGAAGCTCAGATCAAGGCCGTGTACATGGCGGTCACCGTCTCGGTGATCCCGCCGCGGGCGTTGAACATCGCCTCGACCTTCATCCACTGCGGCTCGGTGACGGCCACCAGGTCGTCGAGGATCGTGTTCGTGACGTGCTCGTAGAAGATGCCGCGCGTCCGGTAGTCCTGCAGGTAGAACTTCAGGCTCTTCAGCTCGACGCACTTCCGCTTGGGCGTGTAGGTGATCGTGATCGTGCCGAAGTCGGGCTGCCCCGTCTTGGGGCAGAGCGACGTGAACTCCGGCTGGCGGATCTCGATCTTGTACTCTCGCTCGGGGAACTGGTTGTCGAAGACTTCGAGCAGCGTGCGGGCTTCGGACATCGGTGTGCGGGGCAGGCCAGGGGAGGAGAGGGCAGGGGGAGTAGCCGGCGGGGGAACGTGGCGGGGCGCTACAAGTCGCCCGCTGATTCTGGCATGATCGCCCCGCCGCCTAAAGGGGCTCGGCGTGACCCCTGGACCCCCGACCCACGATCCGACGATGCCCTCCGACACCACGCTACTCCGCGCAGTGGTGCTGCTTTCGGGGGGGCTCGATTCGGCGACGGTCGCGGCGATCGCCCGCAACGAAGGCTTCGCCGTCTACGCACTGAGCATCGACTACGGCCAGCGGCACCGCTGGGAGCTTGAATCGGCCCGGCGCGTCGCGACCGCCGTGGGCGCCGTCGAGCACCGCGTCGTCGCGATCGACCTGGCGCAGTTCGGGGGGAGCGCCCTTACCGCCGCAATCGACGTTCCGCTCGACCGCACGGCGGAGCAGATGGCGGGGGAGATCCCCGTCACGTACGTCCCCGCGCGGAACACCGTGATGCTCTCCCTGGCGCTCGCCTACGCCGAGGTCGTGCAGGCGAACGACTTGTTCCTGGGGGTCAACGCGGTCGATTACAGCGGCTACCCCGACTGCCGGCCGGAGTTCGTCGCCGCCTTCGAGCGGTTGGCCAACCTGGCGACCAAAGCGGGCGTCGAGGCGCACGCCTCGGGCGCCCCGGCCCTGCGCGTCCACGCGCCGCTGATTACGATGACCAAGTCGCAGATCATCCGCCGTGGCGTCGAGCTGGGGATCGACTACTCGCTCACGCACACCTGCTACGCCCCCGATGCGTGTGGCAAGCCGTGCGGCCGCTGCGACGCCTGCCACCTGCGGCTGAAGGGCTTCGAGGAAGCGGGGCTCGTCGATCCGGTCGCTTACGCTTGAAGAGAAGCTTGACAGGATTGCAGGATGAATGCGGATTTACAGGATGACCGTTTCACCTTCTCCTCACTCGTTTACTCTGTTCCTGTCAATCTGTTTCTTCATCTTGTAATCCGGTCTAACTTACGTCCGTGAAGATCGCCGAAGTTTACCGCTCGGTCCAAGGCGAGGGGCTGCTAACCGGCTCGCCGAGCGTTTTCGTGCGCGCCAGCGGTTGCAACCTGCGGTGCTGGTTCTGCGACACGCCCCACGCGTCGTGGAAGCCCGAGGGGAACGACCTGTCGGTCGATGAGATCGTCGCGCTCGTCGAGGAGTGGGACTGTCGGCACGTGGTCCTCACCGGCGGCGAGCCGATGCTGTTCGCCGAGACGATCCCCCTGTGCGAGCGGCTGCGTCAGGCGCGGCGGCACGTGACGATCGAGACCGCCGGGACGCTCTACCTCCCCGTGTCGTGCAACCTGATGTCCATCAGCCCGAAGCTCGCGGGGTCGGGTCCCGCGATCGACTCGAGCCCCCACTGGGCGCGGCGCCACGAGCGCTCACGCCGGCGGACCGACGTCGTGCGGCGACTCGTCGCCGAGCACAGCTACCAACTCAAGTTCGTCGTCGATCGCTTCACGGACCTCGCCGAGGTCGATGCGTACCTCGCCGACCTGCCGGGGATCGACCCCGAGCGTGTGCTGCTGATGCCGCAGGGGGTGACAACCGACGAGCTCGACCAGCGCGCCGCTTGGCTGCGCCCGCACTGCACGGAGCGCGGGTTCGTCTACTGCCCGCGCAAGCAGATCGAGTGGTACGGCTCGGTGCGCGGGACGTGAACGGTTGCACGCAAGGCGAGCCGGCGGCGTCAAGACGCCGGCGCCGCAGTCGCCTTCTCCGCCGGCTTCGGGGGCGCCCCCTTTGGTGCGAACACCAGCACCATCACCGCCCCGCAAATCACCAGGATCAGCCCGGCGAGGAACATCGGCGAAACGTTCGCCAGTTGCCCCTTGGCGATGATCGTGGCGAACGTCGTCACGACCGGCGCCCCGCCGAACACCAGCGGCATCACGTACACCGGTTTGCCTCCGAAGTTGAAGGCGAGGATGATCCCCAGCGCGCCGATCGCCCCCGCGGCGCCGGCGGCGAGGCTCCAGAGCGTGCCGCTGAAGTTGTAGGCGCTCGCCTCGGGCACCGGTCCGGCGAGCAGCGCGTTGGGGGCGAGCACGGCGATCACGAAATACGCCAGCCCGACGCACAGCAGCGGGCGGAAGCGGCTCTGCTGCATCGCGCTCTGACCGATGTGCAGCACGGGTCCGTAGGCGCCCCAGCAGACTACCACCAGCGCGATCGACAGCACTTGCAGCAGGAAGTTCGCGCCGGCCGATTTTGCCTTTGCGAGCTCGCGCCGCATCGCCCCGGGCTCCTGTGCGGGCTTCTCGGGGGGGGCGTCGGCGTCGGTTGTCGACGCCGGCGACGTTTCCGGAGCGGGCGTGGCTTCCGGAGTGGGCGTAGTCGCGGCGGGGGCTTCGGTCTCAATTGCGGGGGGATCCGGCGTTTGGGTTGTGGTCGCGTCCGCGGCCGGCTCGGCTTGGGCGACCGCCGCGATCGAGCCGGCTACCGCCCCCTTGGCCGGGGGGGAAGGCTTGAACACCAGCACGGTCATCGACCCCATCAGGACCATCACCAGCCCGGCGAGGAAGACCGGGCCGATCTCCTTGAAGCGCTTCGACAGATAGATCGTCAGGAACGCGTTGACCACCGGCGCCCCGCCGAACACGAGGGGCATCACGTACTCCGGTCGCCCGCCGAAGGTGAACGCCAGCACGATCCCCAGCGCCCCCAGCGCCCCCAGCGCGCCGGCGAACAGGCTCATCAGCGCGCCGCGGAACGTCCACGCCCCTTTCTCTCCCTTCCACACCAGGATCGCCGTCGGCACCAGCACGCCGATCAAGAAGTAGGCGAGCCCCACGCAGACCAGCGGCCGCAGCCGCGCGGCGCCCCCGTCGGTCGCCATCGCGTGCTGCCCCTCGTGCAGCATCGGGCCGTACAGACCCCAGGCCAGGATCGTGGCCGAGAACGAAGCGAGCACCAGCAGCAGTTGACGCATCACGGGCCCGTCGAGGTGTGGTTGCGGGAGGTGGCCTCAGTGTAGGCCGCAGACGAAGGAAGCACCAATGACCGCACGAGCGGGCAGCAGGCAGCAGGCAGTAGCCCTTTGGTCATTGGTGCTTGGTCGTTGGTGCTTCGTTCTCGTCAGCGCCCACGCAGTGCGGGGGTGATCGGCGCCGCGAGCGCCGCGCCGCCGGCGAACCGCCCGGCCACAACCCCCAAGACAAGCGTCGCGGTCACCAAGCAGAGCGCCACGCCCCAGGGGGCCGAAGCGCCGGCCGCCGCGAGCGACGGCGCAAGGGCAACCGCCGCCGCGATCCCTCCCAGCGCTAAGCCCCCGCCGAGCAGCAGCAGGTTCTCGGCCAACAGCAGCCGCCGCAACCGTGCGAGCGGGTAGCCGGTGGCGCGGAGCAGCGCGAGCTCGCCACGCCGCTCGGCGAAGCTGCGGAGCTGGGCGACGCCTAGGCCGAGCCCCCCCAGCAGCAGGCCTAGGCCGCCGAGTGCCTGGAACGTGGAGAGGTACGTGTTCTGCACGGCGAGGAACCCAGCGAGGCGGTCGAGCGTCGGCTCGGCGTCGGCGCCGTAATCGGCCAGCCGTTCTTCGAGGATCGCCCCGACTCGGTCGGCGTCGGCTGAATCGACCAGCAGCTCGCCGTGCCCGCCGGCGCCGGGGAACAGTCGCAAGAAGTCGCGCTCGCCAACCAGGACGACCCCTTGCAGCAGGCTGTTCTTCAGCAGCCCGGCGACGACCAACGGCGTGTCGCGCCCCGCTTCGTCGCGGACCGTGAACGTCGAGCCGACCCCCCCGTAGAGCTTCATCGCGTAGACGGCCGTGTTGAAGTCGAGCACCGCGGGGATCGGCTCACCCTGCGTGCTGTCCGCGTCTTTGGCAAGGACCCGCCACGGGGCATCGGCGTGAGCCGGATCGACCTCGGCCCACGCGAACCCGCCGCGCTCGACAAAGGGCCGTGTCACGCCGAGGACGCGCGGCTGACGCGCCTGGTACAGGTTGCGGCAACTAGCGTCCTCGCCGGGCCGGGCGCGGAGCGAGACGACCGTCGCGCTGGCGATCACCCCCTCGTCGCGGTCGTCGAACCCCAGCTCGAGTCGTCCCTCCGGCGTGCCGGGGTCGAAGTGCAGCGGCTGGTCGAGCGTCGCGACGAGTTCGTAGCCGCCGGTCCCTTCGCCCGTCGGGGCGAGGTGGAACGCGCTCGTGGCGAGCACGAGGAAACTGGCGGCGGCCACGAGCGCGACCGTGAGCAGCGACCGCCCCGCGTTCCGCGCGACGTTCTTCATCGCCAGGCCGAGCAGCGAGAGTGACCGCGGGATCGATCGCGCCGCGCCGCGCAGCAGGGTCCGCGCGGCGAGCAGCCCTGAGGCGAGGGTCGCGGCGCCGGCGCCGAAGAACCCCCCCGCCGCCGCGTCGCCGCGCTGCGTCGAGCCCCACGCGGCGGCCGCGACGGCCAGCGCCAGGCAGGCCGCCGCCGCGAGCCACGCGCGGGGCGATCGGCGCAAGGCGCCCTTGGCCGCGCCGACCGACGACGCCCCCTCGGCGAGCAGCCCCCGGGGGGGCTCGCGCGTCGCGGCGCCGACGCCGCGGTACGCCGTCACGTGCGCGATCGCCATCGCGCCGACGGCGGCGATCGCCAGCGGCGCCCAGCCGATGCGGAGCCTCAGGAACGGCTCGACGATCGCGTCGATCCAGACGGTTTGTAACAACCAAACCAACAGCGCCGCGTAGGCGATCCCCGCGACGAGCCCCGCCGCCGTGCCGACGAGCGCGACGCCGAGCTGCTCGCGCAGCAGCCACTTGCGCACACCGCGCTTGTCGAACCCCACGGCGCTAAGCAGGCCGATCTCGCTCCGCCGGGCATCGACCGCCAGGCTCACGAGCAGCAGCACGAGCAGCGCGGCCGACGCGAGCAGGAACATGCTGAAGAGCAGGAACAACACGTCGAACGGCGTGCTGCCGGCCGACGCCGCGAGGTCGCGCTGGCGGACGTTCGTCGCGACGAAGCCGAGCGACGCCGCGTCGAGCTTGTCGAGCAACCGGCGCTTGAGTTCTGGCCCCATCGACGCATCCCCCGCGACGCGGACGATCGACTCACTCCCCCAACGTGTCCCCCACAGTCGCTTAGCGAGCGTGTGCGCGACGAACGCCTTGGGGGTCGTCTTGCGATCTTCCCAGTAGACCTCGTCCTCGTCGCGGACGGGCTCCAGCAGGTCGAACGGCAAGTCCCAGTCGGCGATCGAGTCGGCGTCGGTGACCCCCGGCAGCCGCGGCGCGAGGCGCGGGTCGGCCGCGGTGGTTGGGTCCCCGTTTGCGCCGGCGAGCTCGACGATCGCAGCGAGCCGTAGCCGCAGCGGCGGCCCCTCGGCCAGCACGCCGTGCGTGCTCTCGGGCTCGTAGTAGGTGAGCGTCACCTCGTCGCCGACCTTCGCCGCTAGGTCGTCGGCGGCCCAGCGGTTGAGCGCTACGTCCCCTGCGCCGAGTGGCTGCTCGCCGGGGGCGAAGTCGGCGAGCGACTCGACGCCGACCACGGTCGAGTAGGGGATCGAGCGATCCCCGACGCGGATCGTGTTGGCGAGGTAGGTCACAACGCCCGCGTCGCCCTCCCACGCTTCGCGAGCGGCGCTCGAGACGCCATCCGGCAAGACGAGCGACTCGGCTTCGAGCTGCCAGACCCCCGCGCGTGGTTGGTCGAGCGTAAGGCCGAGGTCGGCGAGCGTCGGCCGCAGGTTCTCGGCGAGCCACCCGTCGGCGCCCGGCTTCGCGGCGACGACCAGCGTGTTGGCGTGCTGCGGTTTGCCGACCGCCCTCTGGATCGCGGCGAGGGGAGCGAACAAGGTCCGCGCCGCCCCCTGCGACGGCTCGAGGCCGAAGCGTGCGAGGCCGCGGGCCGGCAGCACGCCGGCGACCTTGATCCGCAGCGAGGCGACCGTATCGACCTTCTCCCCGAGCGGGCTGTCGGCGGGGATCGCCCCCCAGGCGGCGAGTCGCAGCACGACGTAGTCGCCGGGCTTCACGCCGAGCTCCGCGGCGACGCGCTCGGTAAGCCATGCCCCGTTGGCGTTGGGTTCGGCGCGAGGGTCGTCGCCGAGCCGCCAGAACGAATCGTCGCAGCCGACAACGTTGACCCGGCTCGCGCGGCGGTTCTCGCCGTCGATACGCGCCGCGAGCGACCCCCGGTCGAGCCACAGTGGCGCTGCCCCAGCCGCGTGCTCGGCGAAGCCGGGGAGCGCGCGCAGCTCGTCGGCGAGCGCCGCGCGGAGCGGACGGCCCGGCGTGACGGCGTGCGTGATGCGGCCGAGTCGTTCGAGCGTCAGCCCGCGCAGGCTGCTGCGGACCGTGTCGCCGACCACCAGCGCCCCCACGAGCACGGCCGTCGCCGTGGCGATCCCCAGGGCCGTCGCGAGGTGCGCACGGCGGTGTCGCCAGAGGCCCCGGAGTGCTTGCGAGACGGGTGTCATGCGTCCCGTTGTAGCGCAGCGTGCGACAAAAAGAACGCCCCCCGAGCCGCGAGGGGCTCGGGGGGCGTGTCGTCAATCAACGTCCGTAGGTCGCGCCGCAGGTCTAGATCGCCGCTTCGCCGTCGGCGTCGCAGCAACCTCCGTCGCAGCACTCGCCGTCGCAGCAGCAAGGCTCGCCCGCCACGCCCGTGCAAGTGCAGTCCTCGCACGCGCAATCTTCGCCGCAGCAGCAGGCGCCGTCAGCGGCCGTCGTTGTGGCGGCCTTGGCGCCCTTGCAGCAGCCGGCCGTGGGGCACGCGGCCGTGTCGGCATCACAGCAGCCCCCGTCGCAGCACTCGCCGTCGTAGCAGCAAGGTTCGCCCGCCACGCCCGTGCAAGAGCAGTCCTCGCACGCGCAATCTTCGCCGCAGCAGCAGGGTGCGGAGTTCGCGCTCCCCGCGTCGCTGGCGGTCGCGGTCCAGGTCAATCCAACAGCGCCTGCAACGAGCAGCGCCGCCAATCCAATCGAGTTGATCATGGTCTCTTCCTTATTGGTTTCGTCCCGACGCCCTGGCGAACTGGCCTACGGCGGGGACCCGTGGGTTGGAAAACATCGGGCTCGTCACGCAATCCCGTCGCGCTGGGCGCGCACGGGGAGCGGCATGCCCTCAGATGACCCACACGCAGAAGAGCTCGCGGACCGCGGGGCCGAGCGATTCGCCCCGCTCGCGGCGCCAATCGGCCAGCCGCGAAGGGGCGTTGGTGCGAACAACCAACGGGGCGATCGGCGTCGGGCAGTACGTGGCGAACTCGACGATCGAAGACGAGGTGTCCTGCGGCGCGGGGGCGAGCGGCTCGACCGGAGCGTCGCTCGGGCAGCCCGCGCACTGGCACGGCGTCGAACCGTCGGCGCAGCAGCCTTGCGACTCGGCGTCGGGTCGCTGGCAACACGTCGGTGGCGCAGCCGCAGGTGCGTTGGCCACCAGCCGCTTCGCGCAGCAAGGAGCGAGCTTGGCGGTCGCCCCCTGGCGGGCCCGGTTCTCGCAGCAGCAATCGCGGGGCGTGGCGTACGGCCCGACGCCGAGCGAGGCCACCACGGCAAACAGCAGAACCACCCGCGCGGCGCCCCGGCGGGGGAAATGCGACTGCGTGCGGCGGCGGGGACTCTCGCTCATGTCTCGTACTGCGCCTTTCACGCGGACCTGGTTCGATGGTAGGGGACTTTTGCACCCGAATGCAAGCGAATCCGGGCCGAATCCGGGCCGAATCCGCAGGCGCCCCGGTCGCCGGGTGGGGGGAGGGTGCTCGCGCAGCCCCGATTGCCTAAACTCCCAACTGCTTGAACTATTGAAGTTGCGTGACGCGACCCGCTGACCCCGCCCTCACTGACCGGAGACCACTACCATGCTCGCCAAATTGATGCTCGCCGGCTGCACCCTTGCGATGGGCACGCTCGCCTTTGCTCAAGTCGCGGACACCGTCGCCGACGCCGCCCCTGCCGCGACCGGCGCCCCCAACGGCGCCGCTACGGCTGCCGCGGACGTCGCCACGGAGACCGCCGCAGCCGTAACCGACGCGGCTAGCGCCGCCGCCGACGTGGCGGCCGACGCAACGGCCGCCGTCGCCGACGCCGCCACCGGCACCGCCGCGGCTGCCACCGAGGCCGCCACCGAGGCCGCCGACGTCGCTGCGGATGTCGCTGCCGAAGCGACTGCCGACGCCGTCGCGACCGCTGCCGACGAAGAGGCCGCCGCCGAAGAACCCGCCCCCGCGCCGCCGGCCGACCCGGCTGTCGAGTCGGCCCCATCGGTCGAGGACTTCGGCGCGTCGTCGTCTGCGCCCGTCGTCACCGAGGCCGTCGCCTCGGATTGCGGCTGCGGCGCCACGACTGTCGTCGAAGCCCCCGCGTGCTGCGAGCCGGCGCCGTGCTGCAAGCCCGCGCCGCGTTGCCGCCTCTTCGGCCGTCGCTGCTGCCGCTGAGCGAAGTTGATCGAAGATCCGAGTAGTCGGGGCCCGTGGCGAATCGTCATCGCGGGCCCCGCTCCGGTTCGTGCGCGACCACCCACAAACTTTGGCGAACGATCTGCTTCTGACGGCGTGTCCTCCTCGAAACGGCGCGCCGATTCGCCGCATTGCGAGCGATCGGCGTGCGACGAAGGACAAGAAGCCGTACACTCGGGCGTTGTGACACGCGACGCCGTCGCTTGCTCTTTCGACCGTGAGCAGAAGGGCCCTCGGAATGCTGGGCGTGGAGAGCGTCCCCGTTGAGGGGTCCGTTGCAGGCAATCGACCGACCCGTCGGCCCGCTGCCGAGGCCGCCCCAGCGCGGCTCCCCCTTCCGGCGGGGACCAAGGGGGGGGTCCACTGGCGTTACGCGGGGTCGATCCTCGTGATGCACGTCGTCGCGTGCCTCGCCGCTGCGCCCTGGTTCTTCAGTTGGACCGGTGTCGTCGCGTTTGTCGTCGGCGTGTACGTCTTCGGCGTCGGGATCAACATTGGCTACCACCGGCTGCTGACGCACCGCAGCTTCGCCTGCCCGCGATGGCTCGAGCACACCCTGGCGACGATCGGCGTCTGCTGCGCCGAGGACGCCCCCGCCACGTGGGTCGCCGCGCACCGCATGCACCACAAGGAGTCGGACCGCGAGCCCGACCCCCACTCGCCGCTGGCCGGCTTCGTGTGGGGACACATGGGCTGGCTGCTCCGCCCGAACGAAGACGTCCGCAGCCTCGCCGCCTACGACCGCTTCGCCCGCGACCTGCTGCGAGACCCGTACTACCGCTGGTTGCAACGTGGCGCCAACGTGCTGCTGGTCTACACGGCGCACGCCGCGCTCTACACGGTCGCTGGTTTGCTGGCCGGCCGGTTCGTCGGCGGGACCTGGGGCGACGGGGTGCAGCTCGCCGCCAGCCTGCTCGTGTGGGGGGTCGCCCTCCGCACGGTCGCCGTCTGGCACATTAGTTGGAGCGTCAACTCGCTGAGCCACCTGTTCGGCTACCGCAACTACGCGACGCGCGACAACAGCCGCAACAACTGGCTCGTCGCGCTGCTCACCAGCGGCGAGGGTTGGCACAACAACCACCACGCCGAACCAACGAGCGCGTCCAACTGGCGGCGCTGGTGGGAGGTCGATCCGATGTACCTGGTGATCGCCGCGCTCGAGCGCGTCGGCCTCGCCTGGGACGTAGTCCTCCCGCGCCGCGAACCGCGTGCTTAGTGCTGCTCGCGGTCTATCGCGTCGCGAGCGACGCGGGCTTCTCGTCCAGGAGCTCGCGGATGTAGCCCCGCATGCGCTCTTCGCCCGGCGTCCCCTGCCAGTTCATCTCCCCCTGCCACCAGCTGCGCAGGTACCCGTCGCGATCGACGAGGTAGACCGTCGGCCACATCGTGTTGCCCCACGCACGCCACGTCGCCGAGTCGCTGTCGAGCAGCACCGGGTAGGTGATGCCGTCGCGGCGCATCGCCTCCGCCACGCTCTCGGGCTCGCGCTCGGTCGCCGTTTCAGGGGTTTGGACGCCGATCACCACCAAGTCCTCGGCGGCGAACGTCTCGCTCCATTGCTTGTAGTGCGGCAGGTTGCGGACGCAGTTGATGCACTGGAACGCGTAGAAGTGGACGGCCACCACCTTGCCGCGCAAGTCGGACACACGCTGCGGACCCCCTTGCAGCCACTCCCCCCCCGCATCGACCAGCTCCGGCGCCCGCGGGTAGTGGCGTTTGAGGCGCGTCATGTCGAACGGCTCGCCGAGGTATTCGATCAGTTTCTGCTGCTGCTCGGGGGAGAGCAGGGCGAGCCCCTTGCGCTGCTCGTCGCGCTGGAGCTCGGTGAGCCGCTCGGTAATCGCGGCGCGCTCGTCGTCGGTCGCCGTCCCGGCGGAGATCGGCGCCCCGGCCTCGGTGGCCAAGCGGCTCGACTCGGTGGCGACCTGCGCGAGCTTGGTGCGCACAGCGTCGTCGAGCCCCAGCGCCCGGGCTAGGTCGTCGCGCTGCAGGACGCGCGTCCCCTGGGCGCGGAGCTCGAGTTGAAACAGCCGCTTCCGCGCCTGTTTGGCGAGCCCCTCGCGCAGCGCCCCGCGGAGGTTTTTCGTGAGCCCGTCGATCACCGTGCGGCGCTCGTCGGGGGCCAAGTTGCGGCTCCGCCACCAGTCGCCATCGACCGCGTCGGTGGCCGCGAGGACCAGGTCGCGCGTCGGCCCGTCGAGCCGCAGCTCGGCGTGGACCTGCGGGTCGCGGGCAATCTTCAGCAGCACGGGGTCGAGGTGGAGCGCCGGGTCCTCGGCGGGCGCCGCGTCCTGCGCGCGGGCAGCCAAACTGCCGACGCAAAGCAGCACGACGAACCAGGTTGCCAGGAACCGCATCGCTCCGTCCTCCGCCGTCGGGTGGGTCGCCCCCGCGGAGTCGGGGGGGTGTGCACATATCCTAAGCGAAGCGAGGTCCGAATTGTGTGAGGGAGGTTACGGTTTGCGCGGGCTGCATTGTTCGCCCGGCGGCACTCAATCTCGAACGCAACGCCGCGAGGGCCGCAAACTCGGGTCGCTGTTGCACACTCTGATGAGTGTGACCGACCTGGGTCGCACCAACCAGCGACGATCCGCTCAAGCACTGCTGGTTCTTCAAGACGCCTCACAAGCGCCGATGCTGCGCGGCTCTCAAGCGTGAAGACCCGCAAAGGAAAGGTGTTCTTCGTCTAGAGCCGCCGGAGGCGATGAAAACCTATGCCCGCCATGGCGGTCGCTGCCAGGAACGTTGCTGGTAACCCCTCACCCACCTGAAGCGCTGGTCGTAGGGAGAGGCGGTAGCGAGCCGGTAGCGGCGTAGTGGTAGACGGCCTTGGTGAGGGCGGCCAGGGGGTTGTGTCCGCGTCGCTTGAGGGTGCGGAAGAGGGTCATGAGCACGGCCTGGGTTTGCGCTCCGGAGGGGCTGGCGTTCTGGTAGCTGTTCTTGCGGATCTGCACGGCGGGGCGGACCTCGCGTTCGGCCAGGTTGTTGGTCGGATCGACGCCGTCGTGCCACAAGAACGTGAACAGCTCGCCGGCGTGTCTTGCGCAGCGGTCGGCGAGCCGCCGCGCGTCGGGCGACTCCCAGTCTTCGGCCGCCAGCTCGGCCGCGCGACGCTCGAGCCGCGAGACGGCCA
>JBOFFC010000007.1:0-63162 GCA_051648405.1 Lacipirellulaceae bacterium | reverse complement strand
TCGACCAACCCCTCGCTTGCGATCGCGATCGCAAGCCCCGCTGCGCCGTCGTTCGGCGCGCAGTTCACTTCCCCGCGAGTCGTCCGATGAACGTCAAGTTCGCACCCGAGTTCATCCCGTCGGCGGCTTGCGCGCTGAGCGAGCACCCGACGCAGCCGGCGGCGCCCCCGGCGCCGCTCCCCCGCGCGGTCTGGGAAACGGCCGACCGCATCCGCTTGTTCGGCATGACGATCGACCGGATCAACCTCGACGAGGCGGCGTCGCGCCTGCTGCGCTGGGCGGGTGACGACTTCCCCGCCGGCCCCTGCCGCTACGTCGTGACGCCGAACGTCGATCACGCGGTGATGTACCAACACGACGCGGCCCTGCGCGGCGCGTACGAGAACGCGGCGATGGTGACCGCCGACGGCGCGCCGCTGGTCGCTGTCGCCAAGCTGTTGGGCAAGGCCCTTCCCGAGCGCGTCGCCGGTAGCGACCTCGTGCCGCGACTGTTCGACGAGGCCTCGGCGGCCTTCCAGCGTGGCGAACGCGGTCGGCTGCGGCTGTTCCTTTTGGGCGCCGGTCCCGGGGTCGCGCAGCGCGCCGCCACGGTGATCCGCCTGCGCTGGCCGGGAGTCGAGCCCGTGGGCTGCTACAGCCCGCCGCTGGGGTTCGAGCGGGACGACGCCGAGAACGAGCGGATCCTCACCCTGATCGACGACGCGTCGCCCGACGTGCTGCTGGTCGGCCTCGGCGCCCCCAAGCAAGAGCTGTGGGTCGGCCGCTGGCGGGAGAGGCTGTCGGCCCGCGTGGCGCTCTGCGCTGGGGCGACGATCGACTTCCTGGCCGGCGAGAAGAAGCGCTCGCCCGTGTGGATGCAGCGCTCGGGCCTGGAGTGGCTCCACCGGCTGCTGAGCGAGCCGAAGCGGCTCGCCCGGCGCTACGCCCGCGACGCGTGGGAGTTCCCGCGCCTGGTGTGGGGCGAGCTCCGCGGCTCGTTCCGCTAGTGCGTCGGCGGCTACGCGCGCTGGCGCGCAGCAGCTACCCTCGCGGCATGCCCGACGAGTCGCCCCCCGAGAGCAGCTTGCACGATCATCTAGTGGTCGTCGCGATCGACGGGCTGCGCGCCGCTGCGCTCGGCGCCTACGGCCAGACGACCTACAGCACACCGACCTTCGACCGGCTCGCGGCCGAAGGGGAGATCGGCGAGTGGCGGCTGTCGGACGCGCCGGACCTCGCCGAGATCTACGACCGGTTCGCGGAAGCCGTAGGGCGTCGCTTCGAGGTGCCGGCGAGCGTCTTCGTCTCGGAAGACGCCGAGGCCCGCACGGGGCGCTTCGCAGCAGGCTTCGCGGAGCGGTTCGAGGTTGCCGTTAGCGAATCAACGACGATCGCCCAAGCCCTCGACGCGACGGCGGCCGCCACGGTCTGGAGCGGCTACGCCGAGCGCCTCGTGGAAGCTGTGGCGACGCTGGAAGCGGGGGAACGCCTGTCGCTATGGGTCCACAGCCGTGGTTTGGGGGGTCCCTGGGACGCCCCCGTCGCGGCCTACGACGACTTGATCGACGACGAAGACCCGGAAGTCGAGCCGAGCGTTGCCGTTCCCCACGAGCGCTTCGCCGCCGACGCCGACGCCGACGCGCCCGAGGCGTGCGACGCGCGGTTCGCGGCGGCGACGCGCTACGCGGGGCAGGTGCGGGTGCTCGACTCGTGTCTCGGCGGCTGGCTCGAGCTGGCCGACGAGCTGTTCGGCGACCGCCCGTGGACCCTCGTCCTCTTCGGCTTGCGCGGCTTCGCGCTCGGCGAGCACGGGTTGGTGGGCCTCGGCGATCGGCGGCTCTTCAGCGAGTCGATACAGGTCCCGTTCTTTGTGTCGCGGCGCGGTGGCGCTAAGCCGCGCGACGGCATGATGCGCCGAGGGGGCGCTGCCCTCTTGTCCGAAGCGCTCGCACAGGCATTGCTAGCACGCCCGCTCCGCGCGGCGCCGCTGGTCTGCGGCCCGGCGGGGTCCGCGCAGGTCGTCCGCGACGACGACTGGATGCTCCGCCGGCCGGGCGCCGACGAGTTGTCCTCGGGTGTTTCGACCGCAGAGGACGAGCTCTACGTGAAGCCCGACGACCGCTGGGAGCAAAACAACATCGCCTCGCTCAAGCCCGAGGTCGTCGAGGGGCTCGCCGGGTTGCTAGCGGGCGAGTAGCGGCGCCGCTTACTTCGGGTTGCCGTCCCGCAGACCGGCGTGGCGGCGGCGGGCGCCAGCTTCTAGACTCCGCCCCGGAAGTCGGCAGGAAGCCGACGCCGCGGCGCGTGCACCCGCCGCAAGTCAAACCCGTCAGCGCCTGCCGGACAAGGACGTCCGATGCGGTGGCAGCCGTCGCTTGCCCTGAAGCAATCGCAGCCGGGCTGGCGCTGCGCGCTCGCCGCGGTCGCGCTGTTGGCGTTCCGCCTGGGGGCGTACGCCGCCGAAGTCCAGCCGCTGCGTGTCGCGCTCGATCGCACGACGTTGGTCTATCCCCCGGGGGACGCGCTCAAGCTGACGATCGACGCGACGCCGCCGGGGGTCGAACCCGGCGGAGCGTTCGACTTCGAGGTCGCCCTCGGCGCAGGACGCGACGGCGCGCTCACGTGGCGCGGCGAGACGACTCGCGAGACGCTGTCGCCCGACGGTCGTCAGTCGATCGACGTCGTCGTGCCGCTGCCGATCGACGAAGGGGTCTACCGCGTGGTGCTCCGCGCAACGCGACCGGCCGGCTTCACCAAGCGCTTCATGCCGAGCGCCGCCGGCAAACCGCTGGCCGAGCGTTCGTTCCAGGTGCTGGTCGTCGATCCGGCGCGGCGGCCCGGCGTCCCGAGCGAGTGGCGCGAGTCGCACGCCCTCAACCCCGCGTCGCCGCGATGGCGCGATCGGTTGCCAACTTGGACCACTTGGCGTCGGCTGTCGTGGATCGAAGGGGGCGCCCCCGGGAGCCTGCCGGGGGGGCCGGCGCGCGTCGCGGGCTCGCCCTTGGTCGAACTCCCCCCGGCGCCGACGCCCGGCGACGCTCACTGGCAGGCGTACCCGCTCCCCGTCACCAAGCCGGGCGCGACGTGCCTCGTCGAGGTCGAGCTCGATTTCGCGCAGCGCTCGGCGTCGGCGCCCCTCTCGACGGCCTGCCTCGCGGTGTTCGACGCCGACACGGGGGGCGCGCTGCGGCCGCTCGGCGAAGGGGTCGTCGTCGAAGCGCCGCGATGGAATGCGCAAGGCTCCCCCACCGTGGTGCGCCTCGCCTGCCGCCCGCGGACCAACACGCCGCTGCTGGTAGTCGCCAACCCCAACGTGCGCGCGGCGCTCCGCTACGGCGCCGTCCGTGTGCTGCAAGCCTCGTCCGAGTCCCCCACCCCCACGGGCGCTGGCCGTCACGTCGCGCTCGACTGGCGCGGCGACGACTTGCCGACCGCCGTGGGGGCTTCGCTCGACCCCTCAGGCGAGCCCGACCTCGCGTCGCACTTCGAGGCCGCGACGATCGCCGCCGAACGCGTCGCGCTCGCGGGGGCGACCACGGCGCTCGTCCCGATCGACGCGGCGAGCTGCGGTTACCCCGCCAACAACGCGACGACGTCGGCAGCGGGGGACGACCTCCCCGCAATCGACCCGCTGGCGATCACGCTCGCCGAGTTCGACCGCCGCGGGCTCGCCGTTGTTCCGGTGATCCGCTTCGAAGCTGATCGCTCCGTCCTCGAACCGCCCGCGCAACAGGACCTCGCGGCGGCGATGGACCGCCTCGTCACCCGCTGCGAGTCGAGCCCCGCGTTTGCCGGGGTCGCCGTGCGCCTCGGCGGGGACGAGCTGCTTCGCGGCGACGACGAAGGCTACGACACGGCGACGGTGGATCGGTTCCTCGCGACCCTCTCCAAGCGCTGGCCGGAAGGCGCCGCGCGGTCCCCCGACGCCCACGCCGCAGCGATCCGCGCCGGCGCCGCAGACGAGTGGGCCCGCTACCGCTACGCGCAGTGCCTAGCGGTCCAGGCGCCTTGGCGGAGCCGCGTCGAAGGGGCCCGCCCCGACGGTGTCGGCCTCCTGGCTATCGGCGCCGTGGACCTGCTCGCCAGCGGCGCGACGCCGCGGCTCGCCCGCGGGTCCGGCGTCGAGGAGCTGCTTCGATCGCGCGGCGTCATCGCGGCGGAAGCGGGAGGGGGCTCGCTGCCAATCGCCGCGCCGCGGGCCGTCGCCCTGGCGGCGCCCCTCGCCGACTACGCACGCGGGCCGTGGCTCGCCCAAGAGGTCCGGCAAGAGCTCGAAGCGGCCTTCTCCCGCGGACCGTCCACGTCCGTCGAGCTCACCGCCACCCCCCTCAAGGTGCGCCTGCTGCGCTCGGGGCCGCTGATCGACGGTGCGGCCGACGCGCCCGACCTGACGGTGGCCTGCGTCGCGGCGCCAATGGGGGCCGATCAGCAAGCACTCGCCGAGACGATCGCCGCCGGATGCCCCGCGACGGTGATCGACGCGACCGCGGCGCGGGCCGGGTTGATCGACGCGCGCTGCGTCGAGTCTCGACGACTTCTTGCGTCGCTGACGCGGGGCGTCGTCGATGCGCCGGGGTTGACGACCCCCGCTTCGCGCGGACGCGACGTGACGATCGAGGCGTACTCGACCCCCGACGCGACGTTCATCGTCGCCGTGAACACCACCCCCTGGTCGGCCGAAGCGCAGGCCACGATCAACACGCCGCAGCGCTGCCTGGCGACTTCGATCGGCGCCGCTACGGCTTCGGCCGATGGCGAGTGGTACGAAGCCGGGAGTCACGCGGTGCAGATGGCGCTGGCGCCCCACCAGGCGATCGCCTGGCGGTTCGCGTCGAAGGGGATCGAGCCCGGCGGCGTCCGCGAGCGTTTCCCGGCGGCTGCGGGCGCCGAGCTCGGCGCCCGGATCGACGACGTGAAGTCACGCGATCGCACACGCCGCCGCCCCTACGACGCGGCGCCGAACCCCTCGTTCGAGTCGATCGACGCCTTAGCGGGCCCCGTCGGCTGGCGGGTCGATGGCTCGACCGAGCCCCCTCTGACGGGAGACAAAGCGGCCAAGGAGGGGACGCGGACCCTGGTGGTCCCCTCCACGTCGAGCGCGGGGATCGCGTGCGAACCGTTCCCGCTGCCGGCGACGGGCCAGCTCGCGGCGACGTTCTGGGCGCGTGGTCGCGACCTCTCTCCCGACGCCGAGTTGCAACTCTCGATCGAGCAAGACGGCGGCCCCTACCGCGTGGAAACGCGCGTCCCGGCCGCGCAGATCGGGGCCGGATCCGGGGACGCGTGGCAGCCGGTGCTGTTCGCGGTCGGCGACCTGCCGCTCGACGCGGCCGGCAAAATCCGCCTACGGTTCGCCGTCCGCGGCGAGGGGAGTGTCGAGGTCGATGACCTGCGGCTCGAGGACCTGATGCTGCCGCTCGAGGAGTACGCCGCGGACCTGCGGACGCAGAAGCTGGCGCTCGTCAAGCTTTCGCTCGCAGCCGAGACGGCGCTGGCCGAGGGGCGACTGGGGGACGCGCGGCGGATCGTCGATGGCTACTGGGCGCGGTTCGTCACCGAGCACTTCCCGCCGCAAGAGCGTGCCGCCGAGGTCGCCGCCAAGGTCGATCCTCAACCGGTGGAGCAGACGGCAGACGCCGCCGAACCGACGCCTTCGGGTGACGCGGAGAGCCCTTCGTCGATCACCGAACGGATGAAGCGGCTCCTATGGAGGCCGTGGCGCTAGCGGTTGCCGCCGGCTACGCTGAGCCCCAATGCCCTCGCCCACTACGACCTCTGATCGGCCGCTGCTGCGCCCTTGGGCGATCACGCTGCTCGGCTGCGTCGCCGCCACGTGGCCGCTGTGGACGCCGCTCCGCGAACTACCGCGTGTCGCGCCGAGCGAGTGGCTCGCCACGGTCCCGCCGCGGACCGACTTCGCCCTGCTGGCGATCGTCGTCGTGATGACGGTCGCCAGCCTTCTTGCGAGCGATGACAGGACTCTTCGCACACGCGTAGCGCTGGCGACAACCGCCCTCGCGGTGCTCGCCGCACTCGACCAGCTCCGCTGGCAGCCGTGGGCGTACCACGCACTGCTCGTTGGATCGCTGCTATTCGCGTGTGAACCACGACGGGCGAACAGCTGGGCTCGGCTGCTCGCCATCTCGGTCTATGCGTGGTCGGCGCTCGCGAAGCTCGACCTCGAGTTCGCCGACACGATCGGCACGCGCATGGCCGCGACGCTCGTCTCGCCTTTCGGCTGGAACGTGATGGCGTGGTCCGGCGGAGCGCGACGCGCGGCGGCGCTCGCGCTCCCCGCGGGGGAACTGCTGATCGCCGCCTTGCTCGCAGCGTCGTGGTCGAGCCCACGAATCGCCCGCTTCGGTAGCGTGCTCGCGGTCGTCATGCACGGCGCGACGATCGCGGTGCTCGGCCCGTGGGGCCTCGGGCACAGCCTCGGGGTGCTCGTCTGGAACGCGGGGTTCGCGTGGCAGACGTGGACCCTCTTTTGGCCGACGACCGAGGATTCCGCGACCGAGCACGCGCCTCGCGCAACGCTGGCCGAGCGTTTGGTGATCGCGATCGCGGTCCTGGCGATCGCGGCGCCGGCCGCCCTCTACGCACGGGCGTGGGACGCGTGGCCGTCGTGGGGCCTCTACGCCCCCCGCGCCGAGCGCGCAACCATCCTCGTCCACGAGTCGGTCCTCGACCGCTTGCCGGCCGCGCTCCGTAGCCTGTCGCGAGACGCTAAGGACCCCGGTCCCTGGCGCCGCGTGCGGATTGATCTGTGGGGGCTCGACGAGACACGGGCCCCGCTCTATCCGCAGAATCGGGTGAAGCTGGCACTCGCCGCGTGGCTGGCCGAGCGGTACCCGATCGGGGACCGCGTCCGCGTGGCGGTCGAGGGGCCGACCGGCCGCTGGGCGCGCGACCGCGAAGCCACAATCGTTGACGGCGCCAAAGCGTGCCGCGAAGCCGCCAACGGGGGCTGGGGCGTCGGCGCCGTCGTCGCGGGCGATCGCTAGGCCGGCGTGAGCGCCGCTTCGCTCGACACGGCCTCGCTCGAGAGGGGGTTCGGCTCGTCGATCGCCGGGTGGACGCCGGGGAGGTCCTCGGCGTACCACGCGTCGAGCACCGCACGCCACGCGCCGGGCTGCTTCACGGCGCAGAACGCTTCGCGGACTTCGACGTGGCGCGGGTGGAGCTTCGAGTACTTGATCGCGAACTTCCGCATGTCGGGGAGGCAGCGGTCGGCGCCGTAGAGCTGCTCGGCCAGCCGATAGTGCTCGGCGATCACCTCGCGCTGCCGCCACAGGGACGGGGCCTCGGGGAGCGGCTCGCCGGCGGCGAGCGCCCGCGCTTGCTCGAAAATCCACGGGTTGCCGATCGCGCCGCGCGCGACGGTCACCCCATCGACCCCCGTGTAGGCGATCATGTCGAGGCACGCCTGGGCCGAGAACAGGTCGCCGCTCCCAAGGATCGTGCGCACGCCGGCGTGCCGCTTGAGGTCGCGCAGGAACTCCCAGCGCGACGGCCCGTCGTAGCGCTGCTCGACCGTGCGGCCGTGCACCGTCACCGCCGCCACGCCGAGCTCGAACGCGCGGTCGAAGATGGTGTAGAAGTTGTCGCGCGACTCGGCCGAGTCGTCGATGCCGCGCCGCATCTTAAGCGTCACCGGCTTGTCGGCCGGCGTGGCGTCGCGCACCCGCTGGACGATTTCGAGCGCCACTTCGGGTTGACTAAGGTGGAAGCCACCGCGGCAACGGCCGAGGACCTTGCGTACGGGGCAACCGAAGTTGACGTCGATCACGTCGAAGCCCGCGTCGCTCAGGCGCCCGGCCGCGGCGGCGAACTGCTCGGGCTCGGCGCCCATCAGTTGGCCGCCAACGGGGTGCTCTTCGTCCGCGATGTGAAGCAGGTGGCTGGTCCGGGCCCGCGGCTTGAAGCCGACCAGGAACTTGTCGAGCATCACCTCGCAGAGCGAGTACGACGCCCCGTGCCGCCGCGCGAGCACGCGCATCGCCGAGTCGCTGTACCCCGACAGCGCCGCCTGCACGACGGGGAAGCCGACGCGCAGCGGGCCGATCGAGAGGTCCTTCAAGGCGTGCATTGCTGCGATCATACGAAGGGGGGTGGTCGGTTGGCAGTGGCTAGCTGATCGAGAAGCACCAATCTCCAAGCACCGATGACCAAGCCAATGGTCCCCTGCCTGCTGCCTGCTCAGTCGTTCGCTTCCCGATTCGCCTCGTACTGAGCGAGCCCCCACTCGGCCGCGGCGCGGACCGTGGGTGAGTCAGACTCCCGGGCCTTGCGCAGCGCGGCTTCTCCCTCGGGGGGTCGTTTGTTCCCCAGGGCGATCGCCGCGTTCCGTGCCAGCCCCTCGTGCCGCGGGCGCCAGAGCGGCGTCTTGCGGAAGCGACGGCGGTGCTCGTCGTCCGTCAGGTTCACGAGCTCGACGAGGTCGATGGGGTCGGTGTCGTCGCGCGGGGTGAGCCCCTCGGTCTCGACCGTCGGGGCACGGCGGTTCCAAGGGCACACGTCCTGGCAAACGTCGCAGCCGAAGGCCCAGTCGCCGATCCCCGCGCGCAGCCCCTCGGCGGGGAGCCCCTCGTGCTCGATCGTCAGGTAACTGATGCACTTCGATGCGTCGAGCACGCGCGGGGCGACAAAGGCCCGCGTCGGGCAGGCGTCGAGGCACGCCGTACACGTGCCGCAATGATCAACCGCCTGCGGCTCGTCGGGGGCAAGCTCGGCGGTCGTCAGCACCGCCGCGAGGAAGAACCAGCTCCCTTGCTCGCGATTGAGCAGCAGCGTGTTCTTGCCGATCCAGCCGAGCCCCGCGCGCTCTGCCAGCTCGCGCTCGAAGAGCGGCGCCGAGTCGATCGCGCAGCGCGTCTCCGAGCCCGGGGCGTGCTCGCGCAGCGCGTCGGCCAGTCGGTAGAGCTTCGCTCGAACCACCGCGTGGTAGTCGGCGTCGCCCCAGGCGAAGCGGGCGACGCGCCCCTCGGACGGCGACGGCTCGCGTGGTTCGCCCGTGCGGTAGCCCAGGCCGACGATCACCACGCTGCGCGTCCCCGGCAACAGTCGGTCCGGGTGCTCGTAAGCGTCGCGGCGCTCGGCGAGGAACCCCATCTGCCCGGCGTAGCCCCGCCGCAGCCACTCGTCGAAGTCGGCGAGCCCCGCCGGCCGCTCGGCCGGCGCAACCCCTACCAGGTCAAAGCCCCGGGCGAGGGCTTCGGCCTTGGCGAGCCGGGCGAGGTCGTCGGGGGTGGGCAACGGAGAAACTACCGGGAAAACGGCGCGACGAGAGGGCAAACGGGACCAGCGCCGGTCGCGGCGATCCCCGGAAAAACCGTTTGCGTGCCCCTTGGCCGCGATTAGCGTGGAGAAAGCGAAACCTGTGGGGTGGACCCGACGCCACACCGTGGCCCCGACGCAACGACCGACTTTCCAGCATACGAGACGGCGCCATGCGAAACACGATCCTCACCGCTTTGTTCTCGGCAGCAGCGCTGATCGCCCCCGGCGCCGCCTCGGCGTTCGACGGGGGGTACGGTTACGGCTACGGGATCGGCATCGGCGGGCTCTACCGCTCGCTCGACTACCCGACCGAGAACCGCGTCCCCTACTTCGCCTCGCGGCCGCCGGTCTACTACAGCGTCCCCGTGCCGCGGACCTACGGGCACAGCCCGTTCGCCTACCCGCCGCACTTCCGCACGCCGGACCTCGAGTGCGGCACGCAGCCGATCGAGATCGTGAACCCCTACGCGACGCCGAGCTCGTCGTCCAAGGGGATCGAGAAGGCCCCGGAGCATACGGAGAAGACCATCTCGGCGCGCAAGCCGGCGGTGGTGAAGCCGCTGGTGATCATCAACCCGTTCGTCGAACAGCAACAGCGCGACGAGCGCGTCTACTAGCTCTCGACGCCGAACCCCCTACGATTCCTTCCGAAGCCCCCGGGTAGCCCCCCGGGGGCTTCGGTCGTTTGTGGGCCGCGGTAGACTCGCTGGCGAAGTCGATGGAGAAGGAGATACGGGAGATGGAGGGGAGATGGTCCGTGGCGCTGCGGACTTCAATGGCTGTCCGGCCCTGTGGACGTGGGGTGGTTGAAAACCACCGCTCTCGTGGACGTAGCTCGTTGTCTCCCCCGTCATCGCCCGATCTCCTTTCGTAAGCGTTCCCCCAGTCCTGGCTAGCGAGTCGCCGATTATGCCCGAGCGCGAGACGCTGTTCACCAAGATTGCGAAGCGCGAGATCCCCGCGGAGATCCTCTACGAGGACGACGACTGCCTGGCGATCCGCGACATCGCCCCCCAGGCGCCGACGCACGTGCTGGTGGTCCCCAAGCGGCCGATCGTCTCGACCGAGGGGGCCGCGGACGACGACGCGCTGCTGCTGGGCAAGCTGCTGATCGCGGTGCGCGACGTGGCGCGGCAGTTGGGCGTTGCCGAGTCGGGCTACCGCGTGGTGATCAACTGCGGCCCCGACGGCGGCCAGACGGTGGACCACCTACACCTGCACGTCCTGGGGGGCCGGCCGCTGGCGTGGCCACCGGGGTGACGGGTCACCACGCGACGGGGGCGATCTTCTGGCCGAACGTAACCGGTAGGTCAACGACCTCGGCCAGCAGACTAACATACTCGTCGCGCGGGACCTCGATCGCCCCGAGGCTCGCGGTGTGTTCCGTGACCTGCTGGATGTCGAGCAGCTGGTAACCCCGCGCGTTGAGGTGCGCGACCAAGCTGGCGACCGCCACCTTCGAGGCGTCGGTCTGGCGGTGGAACATCGACTCGGCAGCGAACAGCCCGCCGATCGCCACGCCGTACACGCCGCCGACAAGGGTCGGGGCACCGTGGCCTGGGACTACTAGAGCTGACTCAGCTGCTCGCGCGTCCCAGACCTCGACGCTGTGGGCGTGCCCCGCCTCGTGCAGGCGGCGGTAAGCGCGGCGCATGCGCGGCGTGATCCAGGTCCCCCCTTCGCGGCCCGGCCCTTCCGCGCACGCGTCGATCACTTCGCCGAACGCCGTGTCGATCGTGACGTAGAACGCGCCGCTCCGAAGGCGGCGACGCAGCCGGCGCGAGACGTGGAGCCCGTCGAGCGGCAGCACCCCGCGCGGGTCGGGAGAGAACCACAGCATCGGTTCGTGGGCCGCGACGGGCCACGGGAAGACGCCGTGGCGGTACGCGTCGAGGAGCCACTCGACCCCTAAGGAGCCGCCGTAGCCGACGAGCCCCTCGGAGTCGGCCTCGCGCGGGTCGGGGAAGCGGCTCTCAGCGGCGTCGGGGCTCATCCCCCTAGGCTACTCGACCGCACGCCGTTGCCCAGACGCTCACCAGGGGAGCTGAACCTCTTCGAGCAGCGAGACCCACTTGAGGTCCTTCGGCTTCCCCCCCTCGGCCCAGTCGGTGTAGCTGACCCGACAGGTGAACCGCGGCTGGACCCATTGGGCCGTGATGCTGGTCTGCACGAAGGGGCGGCTCGACTTGTAGCGTTCGAACTTGCTGAGCATGTCCTTGGCGTCCTTGGCGTCGAGCACCGGCCTCACGGACCCCAGGTGCTTGAGTTTGCCACGGTTGTCGCCAGCGATCAGCAGCGCCTCGATCCGCTTCTCTCCCGTCTCGGGATGGGCGCCGGCAAGGAAGCCGATCACGACGCAGTCGAGGTTCGTGCGCGGCTTCTCGACCCGGGGCTTGTCCGCCGTCAGGTCGCCGGCCGCTTTGTTGGCGAAGTCGTTCACCGAGTCCTCGAGCGACTCGTCCTTGCCTTCGATCTTCTGCGCTTGTTCGGCGATCATCCCCACCAGGTTTGGCTTGGCGCGGGCCTTGAATCCCCAGTCGAGCAGGGACTCGTAAGGGATCCCGCCGACGATCAGCGCCGCGCCGAGGGCCGAGGTGACCCCCGCGTTCGCGACGTTCAGCACGGTCACACGCTGCGGAAGCTGGGTGAGCAGCTTGCCCCACGCCTTGAGTGGTTTGACGAGGATGTCGGCGAGGCCCAGGTCGGCGTCGTCGGCGCTCATTAGCACGAAGCAAGTGATGTGCGCGACGAGCGCTGTGCCCATGCCGCCCAGCAGCATGGAAACGCCCCACACCGAGCGCACGTACGGCGTCGCGTCGGTCGCCACACGGGCGGCGATGCAGCCCGCGACGCACGCGAGAGTCGTCCCCAGCAGCACCCAGCCCCAGACGGGGATCAGCCCCTTCCAAACCGCCAGGTGCTTCGCGAGCCCCTCGGCCGGGGCGGGGGCGCCCTCGGGCAGCGGCACGTTGACCCCGTTCATCGCCTCGAACTGCGGGTCGATCTCGACGTAGATCCCCAGGCTCGGGTACCAGCCGCAGGCCGGGCAAGCAGCGGACTTCGTCAGAAATCCGCAGCGTTCGCAGCAGGGGCCCAGGTCCAGGTCGTCGTCCTTCGCGCGCGAGGCGACGTTTTGCGGTTCAGCGGTCGCTTGTGACACGGCGGATCGGTCGGGCTTGATGGCGGGTGCTTGGCCGAGCTGGGAAGGGCCGTTGGACCCCCGTGGGAACTTAGGTTGGCCCCCGTGCCGAGGCATTGCGTCCGACGTCGGCCCCTCGCGGGGAGCGGCCCCGCAGGCGCTGGTTGTAACGATCGCGCCGGGTGCGTGCCGGGAGGCGAACCGTGTTGCTACAATCGGCGTAGCGATCGAGCCGCCTCGCGTCGGCCGCCATTCGCCCCTCGTCGATCGGGACCCGCGTAGCTATGGACGAACCGCCAATCGACCGGCCGCAGGGGGTCGCCGACGCCGAAGCATCGACACCCGCGCCGCCACCCGTGCCCGGCGCCGTGCCGCGGCAGATGTTCGACAAGCCCAACCTGCAACTGCGAGACCCCGACCCCTACGCGTTCGCCAACCGCATCCGCAAGCTCGTGCTGCTAGCGAGCGTGCTGCTGTGCGTGGTGGCGGCGCCGTTCCTCGCCAAGATCGTCGCGTACCACGTGCGCCGCGGGCAAATGGAAGCCGAAGTCGAGGTGGCGAGCAAGGCGCTCGGCGACCTGGCCCCGCGACTGGCGGGGTTCGAGCAGGCCTCGCGGATGGTCGTGAAGAAAGTCGGCCCGGCCGTGGTGAGCATCCAGGTGCTGCAAGGGAGCGGCCGGATGAGCGGCGAGGGGCAAGGCTCGGGCTTCGTCGTCGATCGCGACGGCTACGTGCTGACGAACTTCCACCTGATCGAGAACGCGCAGCGCGTGTGGGTCCAGTTCACGTCGGGCGAGATGTCGGACGCCTCGGTTGTGGCCGCCGACCCGCCGCTCGACCTCGCCCTGCTAAAAGTCGATGGGGGAAACCTGCCCGTCGTCGAGTGGGGGGACAGTGACGGCCTCCAACCCGGGGACTTCGTGTGGGCGGTCGGCACCCCGTTTGGGCTCGAGAGCACCGTCACGTTCGGGATCGTCAGCGCCAAGGCGCGGCGCAGCGCAAGCGGCCTGACCGACAACCTGTACCAAGAGTTCTTGCAGTCCGACGCGGCGGTGAACCCCGGCAACTCGGGGGGGCCGCTGGTGAACCTCGCGGGCCAGGTGGTCGGGGTGAACACGGCGATCATCGGCCGCAGCTATCGCGGCGTGAGCTTCGCAATCCCCGCCAACCTGGCGCGCGAAAAGTACGAGCAGCTCCGCACGAAGGGGTACGTCGAACGGGGGTTCCTCGGAATCCGCCCCGTGGCGCCGTCGGACGTCGTCCGGTCGCGCATGGGGCTCACCACCGGCAAGGGGGTGCTGGTCGCCGAGGTGACCAAGAAGACCCCCGCCGAGATCGCCGGGCTGCGTCCCGGGGACGTGATCCTGCGGTGGAACGACCACGAGGCGGCGGACCCGACGCTGCTCAGCCGCGAGATCGCCTCGACCGAGATCGGCTCGACGGCCAGCGTCCTGATCCGCCGGGACGAGAACGGAAAGCCCGTCGACAAGACTTTGGCGGTGCGCGTCGGCCGCAACGGGCTCGCCGGCGCCCAGTAGCCGCCCCGCGCACCAGGGAAGGAGCCGTTCGCCACCGTGTCGTTCACCGGGTCGCAAGACGCGAAGGAGCTCGTTCGCCAGGCGATCGACATCGTCGATCTCGTGGGGAGCTACCTGCAGCTCCGTCGGCAGGGACGGGGCTACGTGGGCCTCTGCCCGTGGCACGACGATTCGCGTCCCAGCATGCAGGTCAACCCCGACCGGCAGTCGTTCAAGTGCTGGGTCTGCGACATCGGCGGCGACGTCTTCAGCTTCACGATGAAGATGGAGAACGTCGAGTTCCGCGAAGCGCTCGAGATGCTCGCCGACCGCGCCGGGGTAGTGCTCGAAGCGGCGGTCGCCGGCCCGGACGCGGCCCCGGGGTCGGCGGGCGACAAGAAGACCTTGTTCGCCGCCCTCGCCTGGGCCGAAGACCGTTACCATCGCTGCCTGCTCGAATCGGCCGAGGGGTCCGTGGCGCGCAAGTACCTCGCCGAGCGCGGCATCTCGGACGACAGCGTCGCACGGTTCCGGATCGGGTTCTCTCCCACGGGTTGGGATTGGCTGCTCCGCCAAGGCCCGCAAGCCGGGTTCAGCCCCGCGGTGCTCGAGCGGGTGAACCTGATCACGCCGCGCAAGGGGGGCGAGGGCTGGTACGACCAGTTCCGCGCGCGGCTGATGTTCCCGATCCGTGACGTGCGTTCGCGCCCCGTGGCGTTCGGCGGCCGCGTGCTGCCCGAGCTAGCAGCCGCCGAGACGCGCGACGACTACCGCCCCGCGAAGTACGTGAACTCGACCGAGACCCCCGTCTACTCGAAGAGCCACGCCCTGTACGCCCTCGACCGGGCCCGCGACGCGATCCAGCAGTCGGGCCAGGCGATCGTCATGGAGGGCTACACCGACGTCATCGTCGCTCATCAAAACGGCGTCGAGAACGCCGTGGCGGCCTGTGGCACGGCGATGGGCGAGGGGCACCTGAAGCTGTTGCGGCGGTTCACTGACAGCATCGCCCTGGTGCTCGACGGCGACGAGGCCGGCCGCAAGCGCGCCGGCGAACTGCTCGAGTTGTTCGTCTCGAGTCCGGTCGATCTGCGGATTCTGACCTTGCCGGGGGGGCTCGATCCGTGTGATTTTATATCGTCGCATGGAGGCGACGCGTTCCGCGAGTCGCTCACCCGCGCTCCGGACGCCCTCGAACACAAGCTGCAAAGCGTGACGAGCGGCATGATGCTCTCGGCGGACAACACGCATGAAGTGGCGCGCGCGGTCGAGCAAGTCCTCGGCACGCTCGCCCGTGTGCGTTCGGCGCTCGGGGAGGCATCGAGCACCTCGCTGGTCCGCGAACAAGGGATCCTCGGTCGCCTTAGCCGGCGGTTCCACTTGCCCGAAGAAGGGCTCCGCACACGACTCGCCGACCTGCGTCGCGGGGCGCCGCTCAAGCCGCTGGTCCCCCTCCGCGACGCAGACACAACCGACGACGAACCGACGGGCCCCCCGCTGTCGGCCTGGGAGCGCGAAGCGCTCGAGCTGATGCTCACGGGGCCGGCGATGGCCGCGACACTCGCCGAGCGGCTCGACGAAGTCGATTTCGCCTCCGACGAAGCCCGCCAACTGCTGTGCTTGGTGCGTGACCTCGCCGACCAGTGGCGTGACCGCTCCGAGGAATCCGAAGGGCCGACGTTCGCTCGGCTGATGCTCGCCACGGAGGACGAGCGTTTGAAGAACCAGATTGTCGAGCTCGACGAGCAGGGGCGCGGCCGCTGGGCAGCCGACCCCCACGTGCGATTTCGTGACCTGCTCGGCGCCCGCACGCGCAAGCACGACGAAGTCACCCAGCGTCACCAAGTCGATCAGTTGCGAAGAAAGGAGCTCTCCGCTGGCGCGGAAGACGAGGCGGTCGCCGCCTTGTTCGCCGCGCGCAAACACCGCGAAACGGGTCCCCTGTCCACGGACGGATAGGCGTTTCTCGGTGAGGCCCGCACGACGCCGCCCCCGCAAGCGTCGCGCACGGAAGGGCCATCCACGTCACCTCGCACCGCGTGCACGACGCACGCCAGGAGTGACCCATGTCTGCTTCCGCCACACTCAAGCTGTACGAAGCCCCCGCCGACGTCGAGACGACTCAGGAAGACGGCGCGGCCGCCTCGCGCGAACCGCTCGGCTCGGCGATCCCGACGACTCCTCCTAAGGGGATCCCCGGCGGGGTCGATGACGAGCTCCGCGCGCTCGTCGCGATCGGGCGCCGTCAGGGTCGCCTGACGTTCGACCAGGTCTACTCCTACTTGCCGGACGAGGCCTACGGCGCCGACCGCGTCGAAGCGCTGCTGGGCTCGCTCGAACGGGCCGGGATCCCGCTCGTCGAGTCGAACTCCCCGCGCCCGACGATCGAGGCCCCCGTCGAGGGGGACCGCTCGCACCTTCTGCGGGACGGCATGCCGACGTCGTCGAGCGACCCGATCCGCATGTACCTCTCGCAGATGGCGGAGATCCCGCTGCTGTCGCGCGAGGAAGAGATCGCTCTGGCGAAGAAGATCGAGCTCACGCGGAAGCGCTTCCGTCGGAACCTGCTCCGCTCGTTCTACGCCCTCGAAGCGACCGTCAAGACGATCGAGCGGGTCCACGCCGGCGAGCTGCCTTTCGACCGCACGATCAAGGTCTCGCTGACCGAGCGGCTCACGAAAGAGCAGATCTCCGCTCGCCTGCCGCACAACCTGGCGACGCTGCGGGCGTTGATGGTCGCGCAGCGGGCCGACTACGCCACGCTGGTGGACCGCCGGGCGACGGCCGACGCGAAGCGCGACGCCCGTCGTCGTTACCTGCGGCGGCGCGAGAAGATGCTGACGCTGGTCGAGGAGCTGAGCCTCCGCACGAAGCGCGTCAGCCCGCTCGTCGGCGAGCTCGAGGACTACTCTCGGCGGATCGACGCGGTCCGTCGCGAGATCGCCGAGCTCCGCGAGTCGGACGCCCCGCGGGAGAAGATCGACTCGGTGCGCGAGGAGCTCAAGCAGCTGACCCGCCGCGTGCTCGAGAGCCCGTCGAGCCTGCGCCGCCGCGCGGCCGAGACCCGCGCCCAGTACCGCGAGTTCGAGAACGTCAAACGCGAGCTCTCGAGCGGCAACCTGCGGCTGGTGGTGTCGATCGCCAAGAAGTACCGCAACCGCGGGCTGTCGTTCCTCGACCTGATCCAGGAAGGGAACACGGGCCTCATGCGTGCGGTCGATAAGTACGAGTACCGACGCGGCTTCAAGTTCAGCACCTACGCGACGTGGTGGATCCGGCAGGCGATCACCCGCGCGATCGCCGACCAGGCGCGAACGATCCGGATCCCGGTCCACATGATCGACGTGCTCACCAAGCTGCGCAACACGGCGAAGGAGCTCCAGCAGGTCTTGGGACGCGAGCCCTCAACCGAGGAGATCTCGATCGCGTCGGGGGTAACGCTGGAGGAGACGGAGCGCGTCCTCGACATCGGTCGGCACCCGGTGAGCCTCGACCGGCCGGTCGGCGACGGCGACGACTGTTCGTTCGGCGAGTTCGTCGAGGACCAGGCGACCGACAACCCTTGCAAGCTCGCCAACAACGGCTTGTTGCGGGAGCGGATCGAAGAGCTGCTGAAGACCCTCACGTTCCGCGAACGCGAGATCATCCGCCTCCGCTACGGGCTGGCCGACGGCTACAGCTACACCCTCGAAGAGGTCGGCCGGATCTTTAAGGTTACCCGCGAGCGCGTCCGGCAGATCGAGGCGAAGGCGGTCGCCAAGCTGCAGAACCCGGTCCGCAGCCGGATGCTGTCGAGCTTCGTCCCCGACGCGCCGGAACTCGACGAGTTGCCGCCGGCGATCGACGAAGTCGATGCACTGGCCGACGACACGCTCGACGCGGCGGCCTGATCGGCGGCGGCAGGCCCCGATGGCCTGCGTAGCCTGGCCCTTGGCACGACGCGCGGCGGGCGTGATAACCGATCGGTTGCCACGCCCGCCCCGCGAGCTTTTCCGCCGGGCCTTTCCGCTGCGCCTTCCCTCTGGGCTTTTCCGCCATGCCAACCACCGTCCCCGCGGCCGCGCTCCGCGAGTTGCACCGCCTGCACGGGCAGCTCGTCGATCTCCGCGCGCGGCTCGAGCGCGGGCCGAAGCAGGTCGCGGCCCATCGCGGCAACGTGGAACGGCTCGAACAGGAGCTCGCCGACGCCCACGAACGGGTCAAGCAAACTCGCGTGGCGGCCGACCAGAAGCAGCTCGACCTGCGGTCGTCGGACGCGCGTCTCAAGAACTGGAAGTCGCAGCTCGACTCCTCGACGAGCCCCAAGGAGTACCAGGCCCTCTCCGAGCAGATCGCCGCCGCCGAGATGGCCGCCAGCGTCCTCGCCGACGAGGGGCTCGAGCTGATGGAGCGCGTCGACGAGCTCGTCGCTAAGGGCGTCGAAGCGGCCGCAACGCTCGCCGCGGGGCGCGACGAGCTGGCCAAGGTCGATGCCCAAGTCGAGCGGACCGCCACCGCACTCCGCGGCGAGATCGAGCGGCTCGAAGCGGACCTCGCGGTCGCCGAGAAGGCGCTCCCCGGCGAGTTCAAGGACGACTACCGTCGGGTCGTCCGCAACAAGGGCGCCGACGGCCTCGCCCCCTGCGAAGACAACACGTGCCAGGGGTGCGGCCAACAAGTCACGCCGAACATGGAGAACGACCTGCGGCTGTCGAAGCCCGTGTTCTGCAAGGTCTGCGGCTGCCTGCTCTACCTGCCCGAGTGAGGCGTCCGGGAGCGGCAGAGAGCAGTAGGCAGAGAGCAGTAGGCAGAGAGCAGCGAGCAGCGAGCAGCGAGCAGTGGGGGTGAGCGACAGGTTTTGGTCATTGGGATCTGGCTGTTGGTGCTTCGCCAGCCGCTGGAGCGGGTAGCCGGCAGAGACCATCCCCCCTTTTCTCCCCGTCATCCCCCCATCTCCTGTGCTTCGGCGGCCCCCCGGCCGTCGCGACCGGCCTTTACTCGGGTTCGCGGGTTGTGGAAGATACGCAGTGGAACAGGGCGCCCCGGGGGGAGCCCTGTTTTCTTTTGCCGCCACCCGACGGGCCCCGAAACCCGTCCCCCCTTCTTTGGTTTTCGACCGAGTGACCGCCATGTCCGACGTCATCCCGATGACCCGCACCGGGTACGACAAGCTCCGCGCCGAACTCGACGACCTCGAAAACGAGAAGATGCCGGAGATCGCCAAGCGGATCGCCGAGGCGCGCGCCGAGGGGGACCTCAAGGAGAACGCCGAGTACCACGGCGCCCGCGAGTCGCAGGGGCTGATGCAGGCCAAGATCAACGTGCTGCGCGACAAGCTCGCGCGGGCCAGCATGGTCGATACGTCGAAGCTCCCGAAGGACCAGGTCGTCTTCGGCTGCACCGTGAAGGTCAAGGACCTCGACTTCGGCGACACCGAAGAGTTCACCCTCGTCGGCGCCGGCGAGGAGGACTTCGACGAGGGGAAGATCAACGTCACTAGCCCGCTGGCGCAGGGCCTGGTCGGGAAGAAGGTCGGCGACCAAGTCGAGATCCAAGTCCCGGCCGGCGTCAATCGCTTCGAGGTCGTGTCGATCTCGTTCGCCGACTGAGCGCGCGGGCAACCGCCGCGCCGCGGCGCCCGGCGAGAACGCTTCAACACGTCCCCGCCGAGCAGCCGGGCTCGACGCCAAGAAGCTACGCCGCGGCACGAATCCGCACGCGACCCGCCAGCGCAACGATCGCCAGGAGCGCGGCGCCCGGTTCGGGGATCACCCCCCCCGAGCGAAGCCACTCGCGGATCACGGGGTCTTGGGCCAGCTCGTCGGCGGCCGCGAGCGCGGGGTCGGTCTGAGTGCCGGCGAGCAGCAGCGCCCGACCGCCGGACACGTTCAAGACCGCGTACGACCCCCAGAAGCCATTGGACCCCGAATGCGTCAGGGTGGGCCCGTCGCCAACGACCCAACCGAGCGCGTACGACGCGCCGAGCAGGTCGGCGACCGGGGGCCCCACCGGCGTCTGGAGCCGCTCGACCAGCTGCCGCGAGAGCACCCCTTCGGCCCCGGCGAGCACGTTCAGGTGGAGCCGTGCGAACTTGGCCCAGTCTTCGATCGTCACCTGGTAGTTCCCTGCCGGGTCGATCCCCAGCGCGGCGAGGACCGCCTGCTCGCGCGGCGTAGCCGGCACGCCGCCCGGGTCGTGGCCGAGTGGGCCGATTACCTCCTGGAGGTCTTCGCCCCCGGGAGCGCCCAACGCGAGCGACGTGATCCCCAGCGGTGTCGCGAGCTCCTCGGCGAGGATCTGATCGAAGTCGCGGTCCAGCACGCGCTCGAGCATCGCCCCCGCTAGGCCGTAACCAACGTTCGCGTAGTGGAACTCGCCCGCAGGCCGCGCGGGAGTCGCCGCCACCAGCACAGGGAGGGCCGCCGTCCGTGCTGCGCGGGGCGACTCAGCGATCGACAATCCGCTCAACAGCGAATCCGCTTGTTGGTCGTCGAGGCCGCCGCGGTGGGTCAGCAACTGCTCGATCGTGATCGCCGCCGCTTGCGGCGAGGCGCTCAGCTCGGGGTAGAGCTCGCCGAGGGACGTGTCCCAACGGAGCAACCCACGCTCGACGATGCGGGCGACTACCGTCGCCGTCATCGCCTTGAAGTTCGACCCGATGTGCACCGGGTCGGACGTGAGGATCGGCGACACCTCGGCGGGCGCCGCGGCGCGGAGCCCCGACGCGGCCGTCACCACCTGGTTGGCGTCGACAAGCGCCACAACCAGCCCCGGTACTCCTGTCGCCTCGCGAGCCGCCTCGACCCGCGAACGGAACCACTGGTCGGCGTCCACCGGCCCGCCGCGCACGACACTCGCGGCGGAACCAGCGACGACTAGCAAGACGACTCCGAAACGCTCTCTCAACGCGCGCATCTTCACCCTCCGTGAGAACTAAGGGGCGTGCCCCATTCAAGGCCCACAACGCGGCGGGCCAACAAAAGACGAAACCCAGCGGTGCGACCTGGTCGCTACCCTTCGGCGGAGTCCGACGACGCTTCGTCGCCTTCGCCGCCGGAAATGCGCTCTTCATCGACTCGTAGCGCAGTCACTTCGTCGGGGCGAAACTCAAGGACGTCCCCCGGCTGGCAGTCGAGTTCCTTGCAGATCGCCGCGAGGGTGCTGAAGCGCACCGCTCGCGCGCGGCCCCTCTTGAGGACCGACAGGTTCTGAATGCTGATCCCGACGCGCTCGGCGAGCTCGCCAAGGCGCATCTTGCGTTTCGCCAGCATGACGTCGAGGTTCACTACGATTGCGATCCGACACTCCCGTTCATACCGTCCACTGCGCCTCGTCGCGGGCTTCGAGGCCGATACGCAGCAGGTGCGAGATCACGAGCACCAGGCAACCCGCCAGCAGGGTGTCCCAAAAGTCCCCCGTCAGGACCGACCAAAGAACGTCCTTCAGTGGGTCGCACTTTCCCAGGTAAACCAGCAGCCCGCCGGCGAGCGGCAGCACCAGCGCGCTCGCCACCGACATCGCGAGCAGGGACCAGCCAAAGCGCCGCATGCACCGCACGACGGTCGTCGTCAGGAGTTCACCCCGCCACACGGTGACCGCGATCGGCGTGAGCTGAAGCAGCCCGATGATCCAGCAGAAGCACGGGGAGGCAGTAATCGCCACCAGCGCGAGCCGTTCGGCGGTTTGGAAGCTCTCGGCGCCGAGGACCACCGGCCCGGACACCGAGCTCACGGTGACGAGAAAGTCCCAGCCGGCCGCCGCGACGGCAACGTTGACCGCGTTGACCGCGGACCCGAGCCCGATCAGCGCGAACAAGATTGCGGCCGACCAGCGGAGCGACTCGGCGGGGCGTTCCTTCGCGGGGACGTGGTCCATTCCCCAAGGATGGCGAGTGCTCGATCGTTTAGCAAGATCGATTGATCGATTTTCGATAAATCCAAGCCCGACACGCAGGCATTACCGCCAGTCCCGTCGCGAAAACCAACGCCGCAACGGGCTCGGGGACTTGGGCCGGCGGCGGATCGGTGGCCGCGTCGCGCCACACCGTGTAGTCAGCCGCGTTGACCGCGCCGTCGGCGTTGCCGTCGGCGGGGCCGGCCGCGCCGCCGTAGGCGCTCGACCACACGGCGTAGTCACCCTGGTTGACGAGGCCATCGCCGTTGTAGTCGCCGCGCGCGGGACCGGAGGCTCGCTCGTACGCGAAGCCCCCTCCGAGGCGCACCGTCCAGGCCGTGAGGCGCACATCGACGTACAGGTCGCTGGCGACGACCTTCATCACCGAAGGCTGCCCCACCGTTGAGGGGGGCCCCCCCGCACCGTTGCCGCCGAACGCTGTGGTCCACGGTAAGAAGACCAGGTTCGCCCAGTTGGAAGCGGCAACCGTCACCCCCTGATTCGTCGCCGGGAACGCCCACAGCGTGCCGGAGGGGCTGACAGCCCCGATGAAGGACGTCTCGGTCGCGGCGTTGATTAGCCCCTGACCCGTGTTGAGGCGCGTGATCGCGACCCCGGGCGTTACGAGGTCCTGCGCCCCGGGCGAAATCGGATCGACTCCGTTGGCTTTCGAGAAGACGTGGTCGTACCCGCTCCAGACCGTGGCGGCGCGCGCGTCGGCGGACGCCAACAGCAAGGGCGCCGCACCGAGGGCGACTACCGAGACGATACAACAACGCATTTCGGTCCCCTCCAAGGCAAGTTGATCCCCGAGTCTAAACAACAACCCGGAGCCCCCGCAAACAGCGCGGGAGCCCCGGGTCTTGGGTGCGCGTCAGACGTTGTCGATCAACGCTGGCGGGCGGCGCCGGCGGCGACGACCCCCGCGAGGGCGACGAGCACGGCGCTCGTCGGCTCGGGAACGGCCGCCGAGAAGACGTACAACTGGCCCCCTTCGATGAGCGTCGGCCCGTTGGGGTAGTGCGCCTGCATGTCGCCGAGGAAGTACTGCAGCCCGTCGTTGCGGCCGAGCACCGCGGTGATGTCGATCACGCCGGAGCTCTCTTCGTCCTGGGTGCCCAGGTAGTTCGCCCCGCCGGTTATGAAGCGCGAGCGGTCGGACTCCAGCACTTGCACCGTGGCGCCGGTGGCCGGGTTGTACTGCCAGGTCTTGGCGATGTACGAGGTGTTCCCCGGGTCCTCCTGGATGTAGATCAGCCCGTCGTCGGCGACGACCATGTTGTCGAACGCCCGGGCCGTGGCGCCGTCGGTCCCGACGAGGCTCGCCGCGTCGAGCACCATCGAGACCTGCCCGGCGCTGAAGTTGGCGTCGAAGTCGAGCTTGTACAGACGACCAGACTGCGTCGGGATCGGTCCCCCGGTGGGGCCCGATCCGTCCGGGTCGGCGCCGGTCGTCACGAAGTAGAACGTATCGGCGTCGGCCCAGTGGCCGTCCTCGGGACGGGCGAAGTTGGTGACCGCCAGCGTGTTGCTCTGCGTCTGCAGGGCCGACCCGGCCTGGAAGGCGTTGACCGGCTCGAGCGTGAACGCGCCGTTGATCGGCGAAGCCTCGATCGCTTGCGGGGTCTTCACGCCGAACAGCGCGCCGTTGGTGAGGCCGGCACGGTCAACGATGTTGCCGGTGTTGGTCTTGTCGCCGACGTAAACGTAGACCTGGCCGGGGGTGCTGTCGTCGAGGCCGATGACGACGGTCTTGTCACCCGACAGCGGGTTGGCGACCGAGTTCTCCCACGAGAACTTGCCGAGCGCCGGCAACTCGTAGGCGACCCCCTTGGAGGCGCCGGTGGCGACGAACGCGTAGCCACGCCCTTCGGCGCCGACCTCTTCGCCATTCATGAAGAGGCGGTCCTGCGTCCCCAGGCCCGAGGCCGAGTTGAAGAACGCAGAAACTGCCGGGAGGTCGGCCGAGCAGAGCCGCCCGAAGGCGTTCGCCGGTCCGGTCGCGGCCACATACGACGAGCCGTTCCAGACGAGGTGCGAGGTCGCCAGGTCGCGGCCGCTGACAACGCCGAAGTCGCTCTTGCGGACGACCCACTCCGAGACAAACGCCCCACGGGCGCCGTGTGCGCGGACGTCGCCGACGGCCGGCGGGAGCTCGTGGTTCATGAGGACGGTGAACGTGTCGTCACCGTTGTCGTACGCCCCCAGGCCGTCGGGGATGCCGACCATCGCGTAGCCGCCGACCGCGTCGCCGACCGTCAGGATCGACGTGACGGCGATCCCCGGGGCCGTAGGGACCACGTAGGGGCTCTGGCTCGAACTGGGGCCGGTCGCGGCGAACGCCGAACCCGCCGCCAGGCAAATCGTCAAACCACCCGCCGCTGCGCACTGCTTGGGCTGTCGCATGAGGTCCCTCCAGGGAGTCAAGATGCCTCGACCGCGGGCGTTCGGCGGCTCGCCTGGCCGCCGATCCATCGCCCTTGGTCGTGAGACAGCTTAGCGGCAGTCGCGGACCCGATGGTGAAGGCGACGTAAAGGTTTGGAGAAACCCCACGGTCGGCCCTCGCACTAGGCGAGGCGCGCCGTTTCAGACGCCCAACTCACGCACGTCGGTGACCGTCATCCCCGCGGCTCGCGCGGCGGCGATCCCCGCGTCGGCGTCCTCGAAGGCGTGGCACTCGTGTGCGGCGACTCCTAGGAGCTCGGCGGCGGCGAGGAACAGGTCGGGGGCGGGCTTCGGCGCGATCGGGTCGTCGGCCGTCAGGACGACGGGGAACCAAGCCCAGGCGTCGATCGCGCGCAGCGAGCGCTCGACGTTCTCGCGCACGCCGCCGGAGACGACCGCCATTGGCAACGTCCCTAACCAGCGCCGCGCGGTGGCGACGACCGGCGCGATCGGGCCGACCGTATCGACCTCGAGCAGGTAGCGGCGTTCCTTCTCGAGGTGGAACTCGGCGGGGTCGATCGAGACCCCCCAGTCGCGGTTCACGAGCCCGACGATCACCTCGGTCGGCTTGCCGGCGTGGGTGTCGATGTAATCGAGGGGGAGTTCGATCCCGTACGGCGCGAGCCCCTCGTCCCACAGCCGCTTGTGGATCGGCATGCTATCGACCAGCGTGCCGTCGCAGTCGAAGACGAGGCCCCGGACTCCGGGGGGGAGCAAGATCATCGGGGCAGACTTCGCGCGGGGAGGGGACTGGCGGGCCCCAAAAAAGGGGGGCGGCGAGCGGCTAACCTAGTCTCCCCCCGCCCCCGGGCGAAGTCCTCTGTGCAGGAAGCACCAATGACCAACGCCTCAAAGACCAAAGGCTGTCGCTTGCTGCCCACTGCCCACTGCCCTCTGCCTGCTGCGTACTCCACCTCAGCCCCGGTTGGTGATCGCCAGCAGCCGCTCGGCGGTTTGCCCGAGCTCGGCCATCGTGGCGGACTGCTCTTCGATCGCCGCGGCGACCGTGTTCGTGTTGACGCTCACCTCAGAGACGCTGGTCCCGATCTGGCCGCTCGAGACGACGACCTGGTCGATGCGGCTCTGGATCTCGCGGATCGCCAGCTCGATCTCTCCGGTGGCTTTGGCGGTTGCGGTGGCGAGCTCCTTCACCTCGCTGGCGACGACGGCGAAGCTGCGGCCGCTCTCGCCGGCGCGGGCGGCCTCGATCGTCGCGTTCAGCGCGAGCAGGTTCGTCTGGTCGGCCAGCTCCTGGATCACGCCGACGACGTCGCCGATCTTGCGGCTCGACTCGCTGAGGGCGCCGACCGTCTCGACCGTCGAGCGGGAGAAGCCCTCGGCCTCGCTCGCCAGGCTCGCGGTGCGCGAGACGCTCTTCGCAATCTCGTCGATCGTGGCGACCATCTCGGTGACGCTCGTCGCGACCGACTGGCCGACGATCGACGACGCGTGCCGCGCTTCGACCTGCTGCGTGATGTCCGAGGCGAACTTCACGACCTTCACGGGCCGACCGGAGGCGTCGAACACGGGGTTGTACGAGGCCTGGATCCAGACTTCGTTCCCCCCCTTGCCGAGGCGGCGGAACTCGCCGGCTTGATACTCGCCGGCGCGGAGCCGTTGCCAGAACCGCGCGTACTCGTCCGACGACGCGTAGGCGTTCTCGACAAACATCCGGTGGTGACGGCCGCAGACCTCGTCGAGCGTGTAGCCGACCGTCTTTAAGAAGTTTTCGTTCGCGGTCAGGATCGTGCCGTCGAGGTCGAACTCGATGACCGCCTGCGAGCGGCCGATGGCGGCGATCTTGGCGGCGACTTCGGCGGCCGCTTGCTTCTGAGGGGTGATGTCGGTCGCGAACTTGACGACCTTCACCGGCTTGCCGGCGGCGTCGAGCACCGGGTTGTACGAGGCCTGGATCCAGACCCCGCGGCCCCCCTTGGCGAAGCGTTGGTACTCGGCGCTGAAGTACTCCCCGTGGGCGAGGCGGCGCCAGAACTGGCCGTACTCGGGGGACGCGGCGAACGTCGGGTCGCAGAACATGCGGTGGTGCCGGCCTTGGACCTCGTCGAGCGAGTAACCCATCGCACCGAGGAACGCGTCGTTGGCGCCGAGGATCGTCCCGTCGGTCGTGAACTCGATCACCGCGTACGAGCGGCGGATGGCGGCCGCCTCGCCGCGGAGCGAGTCGAGCTCGGCCTGATCGATCGACGGAGTGGCCGGACGCTCCGCTGCGGCGGGCTTCGAGAAACGGCTGAGCGTGAGCAAAGGCATGGTGCGGGCGTCGGGGTTGCGATGAGCGAGGGGGTAGGACGACGACGGTCCTAAAACGGCCAATTCGTTCTCGCAACTCTAGGTCGCGATCGGCCTAAACGGCCGACCGCAGACAAAGTCTCCGGTTGCCGACGGACCCCGCGCCGGCGCAACCGGCAAACTGGTTGCGACGCACACCGTCGGACCCGTTAGTGCAGGCCGAGAAGCCGCTCGAGCATCGGGAACCCGACGAACAGCAGCGCGGCGAAACCGCCGAGCGTCGCAAGCTCGCTCGGGCGCGGTCGCTCGTAAGCGAGGCTGTAGCAGCACGGGACGACGATTAGCGTCAGCGTCGTCGAGAACGACAGCCCGAAGACGATCGCGGCCGTGAGCGGTTGCCAGAACTCGCCCCCCCCCGTGACGTTGAACAACAATGGGATCAGGCCGCCCACCGTCGTGACGGTCGTCAGCACGACGGCCCGCGAGCGGTTGATCCCGGCCTCGAGCAGCGCCGCACGGACCGGCAATCCGCGCCGTCGCGCCTGGTTGGCGAAGTCCACCAGCACCGTTGCGTCGTTAACGACGACCCCGGTCAGGCTCACGAGGCCGATGAACGTCGCCAGGCTGAACGGGAAGTCCCCGGCCCACATCCCGATCACCACGCCGACGAACGACAGCGGCACGGTGACCATCACCACCGCCGCCTGGCGGAAGCTGTTGAACTGGATCGCCAGGATCGCCGCGATCAGCACCACGGCGAGCAGCATGCTCCACAGCAAATAGCCGAAGTTCTTGTCGCGTTCGTCGTTCTCGCCGGTGAATTCGGCCTTGAGCCCCTCGGCGTCGGTCGCCGCTTGGCCGAAGTACGACGTCGAGAATCCTTCGAGGGCCTTCTCCCCCCCCTCGACCGGCACGAAGCCCATCTCCGGCAGGATCTCCGTCGCCAGCGTCTTGAACACGTCGGACGGCGTCGTCGGCTCGTTGACGTTGCACTTGGCGACCACCGCGCGCTCGCGGTCGTAGCGGTTGATGCTGAACAGGCCCGTCTCGCGCCGCAGCTCGGCGACCTCGCCGATCGTCGCCTTCTGCCCGGAGGCGCTCGTAAGCATCACCCGCGACAGGTCCTTGGGGGTCTTCTGAAACTCGGGGGCAAGCTGGATCCGCAGATCGACGTCCTCGTCGTCGAGCGTCACCTGGATGCGGTTGTCACCGGCGATCGCGATCTGCACCGCCTCGGCGACCTGCGCGTCGGTCATGCCCAAGACGCCGATGATGTCGGACCGCGGCTCGACGATCAGTTGCGGCGAGTCGGGGCGGTAGTCGGTCGACACATCGACCGTCCCCTGGTGCTCGGCGAGCCGTGCCGTCACACGCTGGGCGATCGCCCCGAGCTGGTCGAGGTCCTTGCCGGTGAAGCGGATCGCGACCTCGGCGCCCCCCGGCGGCCCGTCCTTGACCTCCTCGATAATGAACGTCATGCCGGGGACCGGCTTGATGTTGTTGCGCAGGTACTGGATGACCTCGGCTTCCTTGATCGAGCGGTCCATCGGCGGCAAGAGCTGGACCTGGACCTGGCCGAACTCGGGGCCCGCCGCCGCGTCCTCATCGACGCGCATCGCGAGCGCCCCGGAAGTCCCGGCCGACGTGACGTAGTGCGTCAGGATGCCGGTCGGTCGCCAGCGCTCGAGCGGCTCGGTGATGACCTTCGAGGCGGCGATCGTCTCCTCGATGCTGTAGCCCAGCGGGAGCTCGTACTTGACGATGAACTGCCCGCGGTCGCTCTCGGGGAAGAACTTGAACCCCAGGTACGAGACGAGGTGGAACGCCCCCCAGCAGGCGAGCAGCGTCCAGGCCAGGACAAACCCCCGGTTGGCGAGGCAGAACTTGAGCGACGCCGCGTAGCCCTTCGTGAACGGCCCGAGGTTCGGCCGCAGCTCGCTGCCGGCGTAGAGCTCGTCGTGGACCTCCAGGGCGACTTGCTCGGTCGGGACCGGCCGCGCCTTGAACCACCGAGCGGCAAGCGTCGGCAGCACGAAGTGATCGACCAGGATCGACCCCGCGAGCGCCATGCTGACGACCTTCGGCATGACGCCGAGGAAGTCTCCCATGATGCCCGGAACCAGCAGCATCGGCAGGAACGCCGCGATCGTCGTCAGGTCGGCGGCGATCACCGGGGGCCCGACCTCGGCGATGCCAATCTTGGCGGCCTCCATCGGCGGGACGCCACGCTCGATGTGTCGGTGGATGTTGTCGGCGACGATGATCGCTCCATCGACCACCAGCCCCAGCACCAGGATGAAGCTGAAGATCACCATGTTCGACACCGGGATGCCGGCGAAGAACAGGAACACGACCGCCACGGCCGAGCTGAGCGGGATCGCCATCAGCACCAGCGTCGAGACCTTGAGCCCCATCGACCAGCCGAGGATCACCAGCACGAGGAGCGAGCCGAACAGCGCGTCGGACCCCAGCACGCGGAACATGACCCAGATCTCTTCGGACGAGTCGCGGGTGGTCGAGAACGTGAGCTCCGGGTACTGCTTCTTGAGCCCCTCGACGGCGGCCTTCACGCTCCGCGCGGCGCCGAGCGTGTTGATGTCGGCCTCTTTGTTGACGATGATCGTCGCCCCCCGTTGGCCGTCGAACTCGGCCATGCTGAGGACCCGGCGGTAACCATCGACGACCTCGGCCACGTCACGGACGCGCACAACGCGTCCCCCTTCGCTGCGGACCACCGCCTCGCGGATGTCGTCCACGTTGCGGAGCTTCGTCTCGTTCCGCACCTGGCGGTCGAACTCCTGCGTCTGGAACGACCCCGCCGGGAGCTCGGCGTGGAACGAAGCGATCGCCGCCCGCAACTCGGCGAGCGTGACGCCGTACTCCATCGCGCGGTCGGGGAAGACGTTGACCTGCAGCTCGCGCTCTTTGCCCCCGAACAACTGCGTGTTGGCGACGTTCTCGACCATCTCGAGTTGGTCCTGAACGTCCTCGGCGATGGTCTTCAGCGCGCGCTCGTCGAACCCCGATGGTGGGGTGATGTTGACCAGCATCAGCGGCACGTTCTCGAAGTCGATGTCGGTGACGATCGGCTGCACCTCGCGCCCCGCGGGGAGCTCGTTGCGGATCCGATCGACGACGTCCTTGACCTCGCGCCGCCCTTCGTCGGGGAGCACGCCGTCGAGGAAGATGACCTGCGTCACCGAGCTGCCGCGCATGCTGGTCGAGGCGACGAAGTCGACGCTCTTGAGCCCCGTGAGGGCGTCCTCGACCTTGCGGACGATCTCGCTCTCGGCCTCGGTCGGCTGCGAGTCGGGGTACGGGATCGCAACCAAGACCACCGCCTTGGTGATCGCCGGGGCGAGCTGCACCGGCGTGAAGACCACGGCGTAGGCCGCCATCAGCACCACCAAGATGGCGGCGACGGTCACCATCCGGGGCCGGTCGATCGCGGCGTTGCTGATTTCCATGCTGGCCTTTGCTTGTCTCTCGGAGCCCGTGCGAAGCGGTGTCGAGCGGCTTCAGCCCGCGGGGCGGGCGGCGACCGTTGTCCGGTCGCCAGCCGGTGGGGCGTCGGCGACGCGGACGAGCTGTCCGTCGCGAAGCCGCTGCTGCCCGCGCGTGACGACCGAGCCGAGGCTCAGCCCGTTGGAAGGCGCCAACACCGTGTCCCCCTGGTCGATCCAGTTGGTGAGGTTGATCTTCCGAGCGCGGAGGGCGTCCGTGTGCCCGACGTTCCAGAACAGCACCTGCGCCGGGGCCGCGACCTCGTCCACCGTGAACAGGTAGGCCCCCGTCGAGCGGAACACGACCGAGGTCTCGGGGACCGCGTAGGCTTCGATCCGGTCGGTCACCACGTCGGCGGTGGCGACCATCCCCGGACGAAGCAGCCCGTCGGCGTTGGGGATCAGCACCTCGACCTCGAACAGGCCGGTGATCGTGTCGGCCGTTTGGGCGATGCGGTACACCTCGGCGTCGATGGGCGGCCACGGCCTACCGTAGACGTCGGCCCCTTCGAGTTTGACGTGCGCGCGGAACACGGCGTCTTCGGCGTCGTTCGACGATCGCTCGCCCCTTTTTACCCCTTCGACGAACCGCCGCCGGACCTCGAGCTCGCGGACCCGCGCCTCGGGGACGTTGAGCACCAGCCGCAGGCGGTCGTTCTCGACCACCTCGAACACGGTGGCGTTCGCCCCCACCGACTCGCCGACCTCGGCCATGCGGCGCACGATCGAGCCGCCGATCGGCGAGGTGAGCGTCGCGTCCTCGAGGTTCTTGAGGGCCATCTCTTGCGCCGCTTGGCGCAGCGCGTGCTGCGTCACGTCGGTCTGGAAGTCGGCCTCGGCCAGCGCGTCGGGGCTCTGCTCACGCACCCGCCGACTGCGCTCGAGGTCCGAAGCGGCGAGCTCGTACTGCGCGACCGCCTCGGCCTTCCGGGCGCGGAGGATGCGGTCGTCGAGCGTCGCCAGCACCTGCCCCGCTTCGACCCGGTCTCCGTCGTCGAGCGGCTGGGCGTCGGAGTTCTTGCCGAGCTCCGACACGCGCCCGGCGATCTCGAAACCGAGCGTGAATGTCTCCCAGGCCTGCACCTTGCCGCTGTAGCGCTGCGTGACGTCGCACCGCGTCGCGGCGACCGGCTCGACCCGCACCGGGACCTTAGGCAGGGCCGACTCGGGGACCGGCGCCATCGCCGCCTCCGACAGCAACCGGGCGGTCGGGTCCGACGGGAGGCTGATCCACCACATGACGGCCGCCGACGCGATCGTCATCAGAACGAGGAAGCCGTATCTCCCCGCGGCCAGCAGCTTTTCGAGCATCGGAACCCCCCGACTCGCGGGGGCCACCAGGGGCATAGACAGCACGCGAAGCGGCCGTGAGGGGTTCGCAAACGGGACTCGCTCGGAGGCGCCCGAACGCGGGCAATCCTGCGATCCTAAGCCGCCGAACCGCGGGGGACAACGCGGTCATTGGTCGCAGCCCGTCGGCGTCGTGCTACGGTGCTCCGTCGAGGGGCGTCGGAAGCGCGAGCACCGCCGCGAGCGACATCGCGTTGAACGCCGCGTGCGCCACGACGCACGGAAGCAGCCTATGCGTCTGCCGGTAGAGGTAACCAAGGAACAGGGCGAACACAAACAGCGGGGCGGGGGCGTAGCCCTGGCCTTGGTGGGCGAGCGCGAACGCCGCCGCGCTGACGCCGATCGGCCACCAGGCGCGGGGCGAGTCGGGGACCCCTTCGAGCCACCCCTGCAGCAGCACGCGGAAGGCGAACTCCTCGAACAGTGGCGCGATCACGACCGCCAGCAGGATGGCGCCGATCACCCCCCCCACCGGGTCGTCCTTCAGGCGATCGAGGATCGGGTGCGCGGTCGGCTCGGCGACGAACGTCACCAGCGCAAGCTGCACCGCGTAGACCGGCGCGAGCGCCGCGAGCACCGTCGCGAAACCCAACCCGACGTCCCGCGCCACACCACGCGGCGCCGGGCCGAACCCGAAGTCGCCGCGGTGCGCCCTCCACACGAAGGCGAACCACGCGGCGACGGCGCCCGCCATGACGCCGTACATCAGGCCCATGGCGGCGGCGTCTATCAGCAGGCTTTGGTCGGCGCGAAGTATCGGCTTGGCGTCGATGTTCACGACGTGCTGAACCGCCGCTCCCGCAGCGGCGGCCGCGAGGCAAACCGCCGCCAGCACCGAGCCGTCGGCGCCCCACGGGACGCGCTCGCGCGGCTCGCGCTCGATCACCTCGTCGCCCCGGCGCAAGCGCTTCGCGACCTCCAGCCAGACGGCAAGGCTCGCCAGGAACAGCCCCGACAGGACGGCGCCGAGCGCCGCGTTCGGCTGGAATCCGTTCAAGCCGGCTCCTTCGTGCTTACTACGGCGGCGCGGGCGTAGGTCACCCCCGAGGCGACCGTGAGCAGCAGCGTGATGGCGATCGACCCGTCCATCAACCAGGGAGCCACCACGAACTCGATCGGCCAACCACCGCAGCGCCACGGCGACGCGAGCAACAGGCCCAGCGTCGCGGCGATGCACTGCCACGCCATCTTCTGCTTGCCGAGCCACTTGGCGGAAAAATCGCCTCCGCGCGCTTCGACCGCGCTCCGCAACGCGGTCACTAGCAACTCGCGCGCGAGGATGACGACTGCCATCCAAGGGGCGACGCGCGACGCCTCATCCGCGGCGAGGAATACGAACGTCCCGCAGATCAGCAGCTTGTCGGCGAATGGGTCGAGCACGCGCCCGAGCTTCGTGATCGGTCCCCACCGCCGCGCCCAGAAGCCATCGACCCAATCCGTGCCGCCAGCGAGTAGGAACAGCACGACTGCCGCACGCGACCACCCGACCGACAGGGCCACGAACAGCGCGAGCGTAACGACGACCCGCGCCGCGGTGATCGCGTTGGGCGCGTCCCGCAAAGACCCCGCCGGCACTTCGTCAACTGTGCTCACAGGCTCGATTGCTCTACCGACGAGAGGGGAACCACAGATAAACGCAGATAAACGCAGATGAAGAAATCACGAACGGTTGAACCGGCGAGTCACGAACCGCTCCGCCGAGAGCTAGACGACGGCAGTGCGTCGGACGCCGGTCACACCCATCTGCGTTCATCCGTGCTCATCTGTGGTTCCCCTCCTTCAGCGTGGTTCGCCAACGGCGGCGGCGACCAGGTCGTAATCGCTCCGCGCGACAACTTCGCAGGGGACGATCTGCCCCGTCGCGAGCCCCTCGCCGCTGACAAACGTGACGCAATCGACGTCGGGGGCGTCGGCGGCGCTGCGGCCGAGCCAAACGCCCGGCTCCCCTTCGACCGGCGCGTCGAGCAGCACGTCCATCGCGCGACCGACTTGCGCGTCACCCCACGCGAACGCGACCTCTTGCTGCGCCGCCATCAGCCGACCGCGACGCTCTTCCTTCGCGTCTTCTGGCAGGTGGTTGGGGAGCCGCGCCGCCGGCGTGTCGGGCTCGAGCGAGTAGGTGAACACCCCCATCCGCTCGAACTTCGCCTCCGAGACAAACGCCTCGAGCTCGTCGAACTCCTGGTCGGTCTCCCCGGGGAAGCCCGTGATGAACGTGGTCCGCAGCACCAAGTTGGGGATCCCCGCCCGGAGCTTGGCGATCAGCTCGCGCGTCGGGCCCGCCGGGACGCGGCGCTGCATCCGCTTCAGCATCCGGTCGTTGATGTGCTGTAGCGGCATGTCGAGGTACGGCACGACCCGCTCGCTCGCCGCGATCGCGTCGATCAGCTCGTCGCTGAAGTACATCGGGTAGAGGTACATCAGCCGAATCCAATCGAGCCCCTCGACCTTCTCGAGCTCGGCCAGCAGCTCGACGAGGCGCGGCTCGCCGTACAGGTCCATGCCGTAGTAGGTGGTGTCCTGCGCGACGACCACGAGCTCGCGAACGCCGTCCGCGGCGAGCTGCTGCGCCTCGGCGATGACCTCTTCGATCGGCTTCGTGGCGTGCTTGCCGCGCATCTTGGGGATCGCGCAGAACGTGCAGAGCCGGTCGCAACCCTCGCTGATCTTCAGGTACGCGAAGTGCCGCGGCGTGATCCGCATGCGGTCGGTGTCGGCCAGCGGTCGGGCCGGCGCCGGGCGGAATACCAGCCGCTGCTCTTCGAGTCCCCCCAGCAGTCGGTCGGCGACCTTCGTCACCTCGTCACGTCCGAACACGCCGACCAAATGGTCGATTCCCGGACGCTCCTCGAGCAGCGCCGCCTGCTGCCGCTCGGCCAGGCAACCCGAGACGATCACGCCACGCAGCCGCCCGTCGCGCTTCAGGGCGAGCATCTCGTCGATGGCGGCGAACGACTCGGTCCGGGCCGCCTCGATGAATCCGCAGGTGTTGACGATCGCGAAGTCGGCTTGCTCGGGGTCGGCGATCAGCTCGTACCCGTCGAGCTGCAGCAACCCAAGCATCCGCTCGCTATCGACGGTGTTTTTGGGGCAGCCCAGGCTGATGAAGGCGTACTTGCCCTTCGGCCCGGTGGCGCGCCGCAGCTCGTCGGTGAAGGTAGCGGACACGGAGGGGTCACCCGGCGGGGGGAGGAAAGCGGTCAGCAGCCTGGCCATTGTGCCCGCCGCGGCGACTCGCTCGCAAGCCGTTGAGTGCTGAAACCGTGATTGCGAGCGCCCGTTCCGCCACCGCGATCGGGCGGCACGGATTGCGGAGAATTTGCTTGCAACGAAGCCCCGAGCTGATATAGTGTTCTTTTGTTCACGTATCTCGTCTGCACGCGATTGGCCCCTGGGGAACGTCCGATGCTTGCCGAAGTCTCGGTCGAGGAGTACTCCGCGACGCTCGACCGCTGCGCGGCCGACGCCCTTTGGGAAGCGTGCATCGACGCCCCGCCGGTAGATGCCTTTGCCCTCGCCGAGCGACTGGGGATGGCCGTGACTTCCGACAACCGCCTCGACGCCCGGGGCCGCGTCGTCCGCTGGCCGGGCGGCGTGGAACACCCCGACGCGCTGCGGGGGGCGATCGCCCTGCGTCCCGAGCCCCGCCGCGAGCGACGCCACTGGGCCGTGGCGCACGAGGTGGGCGAGACGCTCGCCGCGCGGGTCTTCAGCAGCGTGGGGCTCGACCCCCGCGAGGCGCCCCCGTCGTCGCGCGAGCGGGTCGCGAACGCCCTCGCGGGGCGGCTGCTGGTCCCGAAAAGGTGGCTCGCCGCCTTGGTGCGAGACAACGACGCCGACCTCTGCTCGCTGAAAGCGACCTTCTCGACGGCCAGCCACGAGCTCCTCGCGCGACGCTTGCTGGACGTCGTCGAGTCGCCGCTCGTCGTCACCGTGCGCGACCACGGAGCGACCACCTGGCGGCGGGCGAACTTCACTGGCCCCGTCCCCGCCGTGTCCGCGCTCGAACGCCGCTGCGCCGGCTGGGCGCACGAGCGGAGCGAAGTCGCATGGGTCGATCGGCACGACGCTCAGGACGACCCCGCGTCAGTGTGGGTCCTCCGCGCCCGCTGCTGGCCCGTTCACGAGCCGCTGTGGCGGCGCGAGGTGATGTTCACCGACGCGCTGGTCTCGTAGACGGGCGTCTCGCGAACAGGCGGGTTGCGGACGCCGCTCGCCCGAACGAGCGCCGCCGCGAGCGCCTCGCCCGTGTGGGGCCGCCCCAGCACCGCCGCGGCGCCGATCCGTCGGGCCGCGCGCACCGTCTCGGGCCGCGGGAAGTCGAGCAGCACGACGACCGGCGTGTCGCCGGAGCCGAACCGCCGGCAGAACCGGTCGAGCCGCACTGCCTCGCCCCCGCCGAGCTGGCTGCCGACCCACGCGCCGCTCGAGGCGCCCGTCGAGAGGCCCCTCCCGCACGGCGACCAAGTCGCCGCGCCGCCGTGTTCGGCCACCGTGTCGGCGATCGCCTCGGCAGTCTCGGCGTCGATGCAATCGATCAGTACGAGGCGTCCCGCGAGGTCGAACGGGCCGCGAGGGTCCGGCGCAGCCGTTCCGGGCGACGTCGCGCTTTGAACGTCGAACTCGTGCCAGAACACGCGCCGCCAACCCTTTGGGGGCTTACCAGTTCGCTGTTCCCCTTCGCACCACACGCCGACCGCCTCGAGGCATTCGACGCCCGGGAACAGCTCGGCGAGGCGTTCCATCGGCCGCGGGTCGGCCGCCGGCCGAGGTTGCAAGCGGACGAGTCGTTCGACGTCTCGCCGGTCGCACGCCGCGGCCGCGTCGATGTCGGCCACGCAACGGATCCGCACGCGGCGCGCGACGCTCCGCAACCCGTCGATGAACTCCGCCGACGCGGGCTCGCCGACGACAAGCCAATGCTTGCAACCTAGGTCGCTGGGTTCGCTCAACCGACGCTCGCCAAAGGGAGTGGTCCGATCGCAACAGCCTAGACCCGTTGGTGCGCCAGCAGCAACGGCGGCTCGCCGGGAGCTCGCACCGCGTCGCCGGGAGCGACAAAACCGCCTTGACGCCCCAAGGCGTTTCCAAGAGCATCCCCGCCGCCTGGATCCCCGGAAGGGGCCCCAGCGAGACGAACCGAAAAAGCCCTCGAAGTCAGGCAAGGAGGCCTGCTCAGAGTGCTGTACCAAACCCGCGCACCGAAGAGACTCCGTTCGCTCTTGCCGGCGGCCCGCTTCTTCCCCGAAGCGGCCGACCCGGTGGGGACGATCGTCCGTCTCGACCCCTCGACCATCCGGCCCGGGGACCTCTACGTCCACCTGGCGGAGTGCGACGCGACCGGCGCCGAATGGGCGGCCGAGCGCGGCGCCGCCGCCGTGATCGCCGAGCGGCTGCTCCCCGGTTTGCCCGCCCCAATGGCCGTCGTCAGCGACGCCCGTGACGCGCACCGCGTGCTCGAGAACGCGTTTGCGGGCGACACAACGCCCGTGCACGCGCCGCTCGTTGGCGTCGTCGGCACGATGGGCCGCAGCACCACCGCGCACCTGGTCGCCGCGTGCTTCGCGGCCGCGGGTCGCAAGGTCGGCCTGTGGGCCGGCGACGTGGTCGACGACAGCCGCGACTGCCATCCCCAAAAGCCGCTCGGCTTCCGCGGAGCGGCGCGCGACTCATGGCTCACGGCGTGTTTTGACGCGGAGGCCGATTTGGCGGTCTTCGCCGCCACGCCCAACGACCGCCTCGCCCCGTTAGCCTTGTCGGCAGCGTGCGTCACGACGCTCCGCGCGGACGGGCTCGACTCGCTCGGCAAGCGCCGCTTCGAGTCTCCCCAGGTGCACCGGCAAGCGGTGCAGCGCTCGCTCGAACGCCTGGCGCAAGAGGCGACGCTCGCCGTCCCGACCGACGACCCCGACGCGCTCGCGCTCGCCAGCCGCCACACGGGGCGTGTCGTCACCTACGGCGACGACACGCACGCCGACGTCGCGGCGCTCGTGGTCGATCAGCACGCCGGGGGTCAGTCGTTCATCGTCACGCGCGGCGACGAGTCGGCCTGCTGCGTCGTCGGCCGACCGGGCGACGCCTACCGCGCGGCCTGCCTCGCGGCGGTCGCGACCGCTTGCGGCGCCGGGATCAGCCTGATGCACGCGATCGAGGGACTCGAAACGGCCCCCCCCCGCGAGGGCTACGCCGAGTCGGTCGGCGAAGGCCAATCGTTCAGCGTGCTCGTTGATCGCGCGTTCCGACCGCTCGCCCTCCGCGGCGCGCTCGCGACAACGCGCTCGCTCGCCACGGGCAACGTGTTCGCCGTGCTGCGGCTATCGACCGACGAAGCGGTCGCGGCGCAGCAGCTTGCCGTGGCGGCACGGCTCGCCGACCGGACGCTCGTGACGGGCGTCGCCGTGGCGGGCGACGGCTGCCCCGAGAACATCACGTTCGTCGATGACCGTGTCGCCGCCGTGGCGGTCGCGCTCGGACTTGCCGAGAGCGGGGACGCGGTCCTCGTCGCCGGCTCGGGCCCCGCGGCGCTCGCGCGGGACCGACGACTGGTGACCGCGCTACTGCACAAACGAAACCAGCACGAAGAGGCGTCGCGCCGCTAGGGCGAGCCGTTCCTCGAAGACCGTGACCACCCAAACCCGCACACCGTTCCCGTTCCCTCCCGTCCCTTTGGAAGCTTCATCGACGGTCGAGCGCGATTGCGGGGTCGCACTCGACCACCCTCCCCTGGGTTGGAGCCTTTGTCCCGTGGTCAGCGGCCTCTGGGTCGGCCGCTTCCACGGGCGCTTCGCGATGAAGCTTGTGAGCTGAGCGTCGGGGTGGCCCCAAGCCACCCCGACGCCTCAGCGGACACGCGCGGGGGGCCTGTCTGCCGCCGGCAAGCGAACGAGAACGCTCAAACGACCAGCCGTACCGCGCCCGCGATCGATCCGCCGAGCGACGACCACCCTCCGCCGAGAGCCCCCCGGGGCGACCAACTGCCATGCTCCACCCCCCCCACGTCGTCTTCGCCTGCGGTGGTTCGCTCGGTTCCCTCTATCCGGGGCTGTCGATCGCCGAGCGCCTCGCCGAGCGCATGCCGGGCCTGCACGTGACGTTCGCGGGGGACGGCCGCCCGGTCGAGCGGCACACGGTCCGCGCCGCCGGGCACCGCTACGCGGCGATCCCTTGCCGGCCGATGCCCAAGTCGCCGCTCGACTCGGTCCGCTTCGTGACCGACAACGTGGTCGGGTTCCTCGCCGCGCGCTGGATGCTGCAAGAGCACCACGCCTCGCTCGTCGTCGGCCTGGGGGGAACCGCCGCGGGGCCGGTGATGCGCGCCGCCCACAGCTGCGCGCTCCCCCTGGTGATCCTCGAACAGAACGCCGTGCCGGCCGTCTCGACACGCTGGCTGGCGAGCGTCGCCCAGACGGTCTGCCTGGGGTTCGAAGAAACGCGGTCCCACCTGCCGGTGAGCGCGTCGGCCGTCGTCACCGGCACCCCCGGCCGGACGACCTTCGAGCAAGCCTGGTGGCGCATGAACCAGACGGCGACGCGCGACCGCCGGGCAAACCCCACGAAGGCGCCGTGGCGAGAGAAGCGGCTCGTCGTCATCGGCGGCGCGGGGGGGGCGACGAGCCTCAACGAGGCGATGCCCGCCGCGCTCGCGAAACTCAAGGACGAGCTCGCGGGCTGGCGGGTGGTGCATCAGACGGGCGAGGGACAACTGGTTGACACCGAGCGTCGCTACGAGCAGTCGGGGGTCGATTCGCTCGTCGTGAGCTACATCGACGAGATGGCCGACTTGCTGTCGCACACGGACTTGGTCGTCTGTCGCGCCGGTGGCTCGACGATCGCCGAGCTGGCCCTCGCCGGCGTCCCCGCGATCTTGGTCCCCGACTCACGCCTGGCCGGTGGCGCGCAGATGGCGAACGCCCGGATCGTCGAGCGCGAAGGCGCCGCACGGGTCATCGACGAGACGACCGGAGACCTCGTCGCGGCGCTCGCCAGCGAGCTGCGCCTCACGGCGGGGGACGAGTCGGGCCTGCGGCACAAGTCGGCCGAGATGGCCCGCATGGCGCGGCCCGACGCCTCGAAGGCGATCTCCGACATCTGCTGCAACGCCCTCGGCGGCCTGCGTCTGTCGCCGGGCCGCTCGGGCGAGCACCCCCTGCCCCGTCGCGTGGCCGCCTGAGCCCTGCGCTGCGGCGCCTTCTCTGTCACCGCGCGGTCGCTGGTCACCCGCCGGGCCCTGGGGTATACCCTTTCTGCCCGGGTGGCGGACCCGTGCACGACGTTGTCTTGGCGGTCGCCGTGCGCCCGCTTCCCGTTGCTGAGTGAAGGACCGTTCTCCCGATGGCCAAGTCCGCCCCCGCCGCGACAAAGCGTATCCTGCTGGTCGATGACGACGCCGAGATCGTCGAGTCGCTCCGCCTGGCGCTCGAGGCGAACGGCTTCGAAGTCCTTGTGGCCCGCGACGGCAACCAGGGCCTGGCCCTGTGCGAACGCGAGGAGCCGGACCTCGTGATCCTCGACATGATGATGCCCAAGCGGAGCGGCTTCTTGGTGCTCGAGAAGCTCCGCCGCTCGCAGGCGCTGGGGGCCAAGAACCCGCCGGTGATCATGATCACCGCCAACGAGGGGCAGCGCCACAAGGCCTACGCCGAAATGCTCGGCGTGCAGGACTACCTGCGCAAGCCCTTCCCGATGGACGACCTGATCCAGAGCGTCAAGCGCCTGGTGGGTTGAGCCCGCAGCGAGTGCTTTCTTCGGGCGCGCCTCGAAACGCGCTGACTTGATCGCCCCCGCGGTCAGTCCATCGCGATCGTCCGCGCCAGCGGCTCGAGCACGCTCCCGACGACGTAGTTGTCGAGCGTGTCCCACAGGACCTTCGCCAGGTCGTCGATCGCCGAGACGAACGTCTTGCCCGGTTCAAGGCTGCCGTAGCGACGGGCCGTGACGTAGACGCTCAGTTGGTCGTCTTGGTACTCGCCGGTCCGGATGTGGTATGGCGTGGTGCGGGTCTCGATCCCGACACGGACCTGCGTGCGGCACTCGTCGTCGAGCGACAGCGTCAGGTTCGGCTCGTTTGTCACGAACGCCGCGCCCGGCATGCCAGCCAGCTTGTCGAACGCCGGGCAGACCCCCAGCGCCTCGGCGACCACTAGGTTGTGGTTCCCGCGGCAACTGAAGTCGAACCCCATCAACAGGTCGAGCGCCTCGCAGTCGAGCGGGCTCACCGACAGCTCGTAGGGGGCGAGCTCGAGCGCCTTGCGATGCTGCTCGAGCGCGCTCTGGATGTCGGCCGGGTTCACCTGGCCCGACGCCACCCGACGCGGCTCGACCGAGCACCAGCGGTACGTCCCCTGGTCCTTGTCCCCCTCGAGCACGAACTCGTTCTTCTCACGGGCGTAGAAGTTCTTCATCTCCGGGTACCGCTTCTGCATCTGCTCGACGAAGTGCAGGATCGTGTCGCGGCTGGAGGAGAGCTCCATCTCCGTGTTGAGGTTCATGTTCAGGTAGAAGTCGTCCGACAGCGACGCGTAGCGGTTCATCGCGGGTCTTTCTCGAACGGGCGCCCGGCGTGGTGCGCCGAATCGTGGCGGTCGTAGCCCCCCCGTCCTGGGGAGGCCGCGGGCCAAGTATAGGGACCCCCTTTCCCAAGCGTCAAAGACTTGGCGCCCGCGGGGGGGGGTCGGCGGGCCGCCTCGGCCCTAAGCGCCGACGACCGCCCGGCGGCGGCGGGCGCTGGCGATCCACTGCGACACCTCGGCCAGGTCGGGCCGTGGCGAGCCTCGCAGGGCCCGCTCTCCCTCGGGCGAGTCGCAGAACGGCCCGATAAACGACAGCAGCTCGGCCGGCTTCATCCCCGCGATCTCCTCGGCCGAGGTGAAGCCGCTGCCGACCAGGACGATCGCGTCGTGCCCGCGGAGCCCGGGGACGGCGCACACCAGGCTCGCTTGGTGCTGCCAAGAGACAACCCGTTCGGCGTCCACCCGGGAGTCTTCGAGCCGCGCGGCGAGGTCGGCCGCGTCGGCCCTCAGCAGGTGAGCGACGGTCCGCACGCCGGCCTTCGCGAGCCCTGCGGCGCGCTTCGGGCCGATCGACGGGGCATCGACGATGGCGCTCGAAGCCTCAAGGAAGAACTTGACCGCTTCGTCAGTGCCGGACGTCTTCGACACCCGAGCGTCGATCGCCCGGCCCCGGCGGCGGGCGTCGCCACGCGAAGCGGGGCGAGGCGGCTTGCGGCCGGACGCGTCTCGGTGACGTGGCGCGAGGGGGACAGCGTCGTCGGTCACGGGGCGATCGCGACGGGCGTTGTCGGCGATCCGCTCGCTCCGCTCGGCCCGGTTGCGGCGCCAGCGCTCTTGCCAGCCTTCGCCGGCCCACCGCGGGAGGGCCTCGGCCGCGAGCTCGACCCACTCGGCGACACGCTCGTCGCTGACGCGCGAAGGGCCCCCGCGGCGGAGCTTCGCCCCCAGCCCCTCGGCGTCGGCCTCGGCCAGCTCGTCGATCGACAGCACACCGGCGTCGGTCAGCGACTTGGCGTCGTCGAACGTCAGCCCTGGAACGAAGCAAACGAGCGCCACGTGCGCCTGCCAGAGCGCCACGAGCTCGGCCGTGACGCCTGGAGACGCGAGCTCCTCGGCTAGTGCGCTCGGGTCGGCGCCGAGCAGGTCGCCGACGGTCCGCACGCGGGCGCTGTGGAACGTGCGGCGGCGATCCTCGAGCGCCACCGGGAACCGGTCGATGTCGTCCGACACGCACAGCAGTGTGCCGCTCTCGACGACTGCTGCCGCAGCAGCGAGCACGGGTTCTGGCGCAGCGGCGGGCACGGGCGCCGCCGCGCGGGGGGGGGGCGCCGGTTCGACCCGGGGGGCGGGGGCGACGACGCCCCTCAGGCCGCGGACGTTGGCCCCCAGCGACCGCAGCCGCTCGATCGCGGCGGGGCGCCGTGTGAACAGCAGCACCTGACGGCCGCGGCGGGCGAAGTCGTCGAGCGCCGTCGCCAGGTTCGCCGCTGCCCGGTCCGAAAGCCCGGCAAACGGCTCGTCGAACACCAGCGGCAGGGCGACCCCCGCCGCCGCGCAGGCGTCGGCGAGCGCCAGGCGGAGCGACCAGGCGACGAGACGCCGTCCCTCCTCGGTGAGCTCGTCGTCGCGGAGCGGCGCCCCGGCACGCTCTCGGGCCTCAACCGCACGCCCCCCGGCGACGAGGCGGACCTCGGCGAGGTCGCCGTCGCTCAGCCGGGCGAGCACGTCCGACGCGCGGAGCGTCGGGCGCGGCGTCGCGGGGGGGGCGCCGGCGCGCGTCGCTTCGATCCGCGTTTGCAGGCTGTCGAGCTCGCGCTGCCAGCGCACCAGCTCGGGGGTGCTGAGCACCGAGCGACGCGTCGCCAGCAGCTCGTCGGCGTGGGCAGCGAGCTCGGAGCAGCGCCGCTGGAGGGCATCGACGGCTTGGGCCGCGTCACCGCGCTCGGCTTCGAGCGTTGCCCGATCGGCCTCCCCGTGCGCGTCGCGCGGGGCCAGCCCCTTGTCGAGCCGGGCGCGGCTGGTGCGGACGAGCGTCTGTCGCCGCTCCAGCAGCTTGTCGAGCTGGCGGCGGAGCTCGTGTCGCGACCTGTCGATGCGCTCGGCTTCGTCGATCAGCTCTTGCGATCGGAGCGCTCGATCCTGCTGCGACACCAGGCCCGCCAGCCGATCGAGCTGCCGCCCGAGCGTATCGACCAGCGGATTGAGCCGCGGATGGGCGTCGCGGCAGAGGCAGAGGGGGCTCCCCATCGCCCCGGCGAAGCGTGCGACCTCGGCCTCGAGGTCGGCCACCAGGCGCTGGGCGACGGCGACGGCCGCCCGCTGGTCGGCGAGCGCCAGTTCGGGGGCGACGTCGTCCGGGTGGACGCGGGCCAGCTCGTCGCGGAGCCACACCTCGCGGTGGTCGAGCTCGGCGAGGGTCGAGCGCCAGCGGGCGACCTGGGCGTCGAGGTCCTCGACGCGTGGGCCGCATTCGTCGGCCGCCTGTCGGCTCTCGGCCTCTTCGGCCGCGCGGGCCAGCTCGACGTAGCGGACCCGCGATTCGTCGGCGGAGAGCTCCCCTTCGAGCGCGTGCAGCCTGCGCCGGGCGTCGGCGAGCGCTCCCTCGGCTTCGGCCCGTTCCTTCTCGACCGCGTCGAGTCGAGCCTGGAGCCGCTGGCTCTCGGTGCGGCGCTCGGCGAGCATCGCCTGGATGCGTCCGGCGAGTTCGTCGCGCCGAGCGAGCAGCCCGGCGCCCTCCCCGTCGCGCAGCTCGGGCGCGGCGGGGCTCCCGGTAATGCGGCGGACGGCGGACGCGACTTCCGGCGACAGCAAGCCCCGTAAGCCGGCGTCGGGGCTGGCGTCACCGCGGCATACGAACACCGGCGCAACCGCGTGCGGCGCGACGCCGGCAAGCCATACCCCCGGACCGCTTGCGATGGGGCCGGTGGCGCCTTCGCGCCCGGCGATCGTCAGGCGCGAGTCACCCCGACTCCCTTGGCGGCGGAGGCGGAAGCGTTGTTCCGACCACACGACGTCGGCGTCCCCCGGGGACCACGGGGCGGCTGGGGGGTCGTTGAGCGCGCCGTCGAACCCGAGCAGCAAGTGGGCAACCAGGCTCGCGAAACCGGTGAGCTCGGCGCCCGAAGGGTCGGCGAACGCGTTCAGCGTCGGGGCGCACGGCCCCGTCGTCAGGCGGACGGCGAGCTGCCCCCCGGTCGGGGTGGCGTCGGCCGAAGCACCCAGCAGCCGCAGCGGGGCAGACCTCATTCTCGGACCCTCGTGGCGTGCGTCCCCCCGCCCCTCCCTGGCGACTCGACAGCGCCCGCACCCCTCGGCGCCCGCACCCCCCTCGCCGGCGGGGACCAAGCGAGTGGGGCGGTTCTTGCGGAACAGAGAAGCTAGCGAAGCGCGGGCGACGCGGCAACATCGCGCGCTCGGTAGACAGGTTCAGTGAGCCGCGCCGGCTGCGCGTCGCTCGGCGCTGTTCAGCCGCTTCTCCGCATACATGGCGCGGTCGGCGTGGTGGACCATCTCCTCGGCCGACCTGAACGGCCCCGACGAGAACGCGGCGCCGATACTGACCGTGACCACGCGTGGTCCCCCAGGGGTCGCAATGGGGTCGGCGAGGGCCGCTTCCAAACGCTCACGGACGTGTGCTTGGTCGGCTTCGCTGGCGACCCCGGCGAGGAGCAGGACAAACTCGTCGCCGCCGTAGCGCCCCAGCAGGTCGCCGCTGCGGACCGTCGAGGCCAACCGCCGCGCGACCTCGCCGAGGCAACGATCCCCATGGACGTGCCCGAAGCGGTCGTTGACTTCCTTGAATCGGTCCACGTCGAGGAACAACAGTGCGAACGGGGTTGCCGAGCGAGCCGCGAACCACGCGTCGATCCTCGACTGGATCGCCCGGCGGGAGGGGAGCCCGGTGGTCGAATCAAGGTCGATCGGCAAGGCAGCCGGTCGCCCTGCCGACCGTGTCGAAGCGAGAACGTGCGATCCCTCAACCAGCCACCCCCCGTGTAGCAGGGGGCTGAACGTCACGCTCCAGGTCCGACCCATGGCGTCCTCAGCGGCTGCAAACTTCGCGAGGGGCGGCGGGCCGGCGAGCAGGTCGGGGCAGGTGGTCAGCAGTTCGCGGAGGGCTGCGTTCGCTGTAACGATCTCTCCTGCGGGATCGACGACTCCCAACGCGATCGAGGCGAGCTCAAACGCGGCGGCGGCCGCCTCCGCGGGGAGCAGCGGAACGCCGAGCCTCGATGCCGCGTAACGATCAGCCACGATTGTTGCTCCGCGGGGCGCCGCGGTACTGGGCGTCGTCGCCAGGGAAAGCGGCGCCGGGGGTTCAGACAGGCGCTGTGGGAATCCCAAATATACTTTGAGAAAAAGATGGCACGAAATCGACATGCGGTCAGGGATGGTTATACTTCGCTCCGCGGTCGAGTGTCGCGACCCCCCCAACTGGGGCGACCGGCACGCGAATCGCAGAGGGGTGGAGCGGCTCCGCGAGGTCCCCTCGAGCGCCGCCCCACCAATCACTTTCCCGCCTTTCGGTTCGCGTCGCTCCCGGCCCCGGGACAGCGCGAGCTCTTGTTCGAGTCCCCTTCGAGTCGCGATCGTTCCCCACGACCCAGCGCCTGAAGAAGCTACGACAGTCGCGGAGCGACTGACGATTCCCCGTTGCCAACCCGCCTGACCAGCTGGACCGCCCGCCGCCGCTCTTAGCTCGCCTATTGGTTCGTGATTGCGAATCAGTCGAGTGGGTCGAGAGTTGCGCGTTCGTGCGGGGTAGCGAGCCTGCCATTGGTCCCTCGCCCCCCAGCTTTGAATCGAAGCACCTCCATGCCGCACTTCGCCTCTTGGCTGAAGCGAATCGCCCCACGGGGCGACGCCCGCCGCCTTGCTGTGGCCGACCGGTACCTGCTGTCCGACGACAAGTTCGACCTAGCCGCCGAAGCCGAGCGGATGCGTGTCGATCGGAACGGGTCATTCGTGTCGCTGCTCGCGATCAGCCTTGCTCCCACCAAGAACGGCCCCGCCGACGTCGCTCGGCTTGCGCGTTGGATGTCATCGCGACTCCGCCTGACCGACACCGCCGGCTGGCTCCGCGACGGCCGTATCGGTGTGCTCCTGCCCGACACGTCGCAGCACGGCGCCTGGACCGTCGCCAGCGACCTCTGCGAGTTGTACGACGCGGGGTCCGATCGGCCCGACCTCGAAGTGCTGGTGTACCAGGCCAAGCGTCCCGCCGATCGGTGGCCCCGTGAGGCCGGGACGAGCCCGGCTGAGGGAGGAACAGCGACCACCGACTCCGACGACTCGGCCCCATTCGGTAGCGATTCGTACTGTTCGGCGCTGCCGCGTGGCTACTACGCCTCGCCGCGCGGCGCAGCGGTGCTCGGACGCGAGTCGATCGCTGCGGCGAGCGGCGGCCCGTCGAACGCTGGCCCGTCGAACGCTGGCCGGTCAAACAGTGGGCGATCCTTTGAATTGGCGACCCGCGCCGCCGATCACACAACGAATTCCTACGGCGACGGCGTCGAGTTCGACGCGCTGTTCGCCCGCCCCCTCCCACGGTGGAAGCGGGCGATCGACGTGGTCGGCGCTTCGCTCGGGCTGCTTGCGGCTGGGCCGGCGATCGTTGCGGCCGCCGTGGCGATCCGGGCGACTTCCCCGGGGGGCGCCTTCTTCACCCAAGAGCGCGAAGGGCTCGGCGGCAAGCGCTTCAAGATCTACAAGTTGCGAACGATGCGGCCCGACGCCGAGCGCATGAAGGCCGATCTCCGCGAACAGAGCGAGCAAGACGGCCCGGCGTTTAAAATGCGGAACGACCCGCGGATCACGACGATCGGGCGCATCCTGCGGAAGACCAGCATCGACGAGCTGCCGCAGTTGCTGAACGTCCTGCGGGGCGAAATGTCGCTCGTTGGCCCGCGTCCGCTGCCGGTCGAGGAGTCGCGGGCTTGCAAGCCGTGGCACCGCCGCCGACTGCACGTGACCCCCGGGATCACCTGTATCTGGCAGATTCATGGCCGAAACATCGTTCCGTTCGACGACTGGATTAGGATGGATTTGCAGTACGTGCGGCGGCGGAGCCCGTGGCTCGACCTGAAACTGGTGCTGCAGACCGGCCCCTCGCTCGTCCTGCCGAAGGGCCAGTAACAGCGGGACTAGGACTCGTCACGCTCCGCTAGGATCGACGTCGATCCCACTCGTTACTTTTCCCGCCCAACAGCGCCCCCGTCTGCCGCCGAACGCCCTCGGCTGGTTCCTGACAGTGACCGCGGTCTCTCGCACCCCAGCGACGGCTCCCGCAACTCCCCCGACCAGTTCGCCCGAGCGAACCGACGGGGAGCAGGAGCTGCACGTCTTGCAGGTCGCCTACACCTTCGACCCCGACGCCTCGATGGAGTCGCGCATCGGCTGGTGGCGGGCCATGCACGCCGCCCGCGGCCACCGGGTGACGGTGCTCTACTGCGACGGCAGCAAGCCGGCCGATCTCGCGTTGCGCGCGGCCGAGGAGGGGGTCGGCGACCGAGTTCGTTTCGTACCGATCGAGCACGGCGTGCTGGGCAAGAGTCTGTGCAGCACGGCGACGACGTTCTACATGGGTTACCACCTGTGGCATCGGACGGCCTACAAAACGGCCCAGCGTCTGCACGCCGAGACCCCATTCGACCTGGTTCACCAGACGACCTACTGCGGGTACCGCGAGCCAGGTCTGGGGTGGAAGCTCGGACCCCCGTTCATCTGGGGTCCGGTCGGGGGAACGCAGTCGTTCCCGCTCCGCTACATCATGGAGCTAGGAGTTCGCGACGCGTGGATCGAGCTCTGCCGAAACCTGATCAACGCGTTGCAACTGCGGTTTAGCCGCCAGGTCCGCGCCGCGGCGCGACGCGCTACGGTGGTGCTGGCGGCGACGCGGCAGGCGCAGCGTGACCTCCAGCGGTCGCTCGGGGTCGAGTCCACCGTGCAGCTCGAAACCGCACTCTGCACGCCGATCGAGCCCCTCCGCGAAATTCGTCCGACGTCCGAGCCGCTGCGGGTCCTGTGGGCCGGTCGGCTGCGGGCTTGGAAGACCCTTCCGCTGCTACTCGACGCGCTCGCCGAGCTTCCCGCGGACATCGACTTCCGCTTGCGAGTCCTCGGCGTCGGGCCGCTCGAGGCGGCTTGGCGTCGTCACGCGCGGCGCCGCGGCGTAGCCGACCGGATCGAATGGGTCGGCTGGGGGCCCTACCGCGAGACCCTCGACCACTATCGCTGGGCCGACTGCTTCGCGTTCACCAGCATGCGCGACACGTCGGGAACGGGCTTGCTCGAGGCGCTCGCGGCCGGTGTGCCGCTCGTGACGGTTGATCACCAGGGGGCCGCCGACATCGTCACCGACGACTGCGGCCTGCGGGTATCCGTGGCCGGTCCCAAGCAGACGGTGGCCGGCTTCGCGGAGGGGATCGAGCGGCTCGCCCGCGATCGCGCACTTCTGCACCGATTGAGCCACGGGGCGACTCGACGAGCCCACGAATTCTTGTGGGAGCGGCAAGCGCGGCCGCTGTTGCGTTGGTACTCTGAGTGCTTTGCGAAGCGCTCGCCCCGCTCGGCCGACGGCTCCGCGCTGCGGACTCCCGCGGATTCGGCCGAAACCCCCCATCGACACCCCGTCGCGTCACGGCAAACCGTCGCGTCCGGGGCGTAAACGAGCGTTTCCCCAAAAACCACACGACCCCGCCCCTCTTCCTTCCGAAGCGTCACCCGACCATGGCGAGTCCCACCGGCTCCAAAACGACCGTCGTCGATGTGCTGGAGGTGCTGTTCCGGCACAAGTGGAAGTCGGTGTCGATCCCGCTCGTCGTGCTGACCCTGGGGACCGGGATCATCCTGTTCGCGCCGCGCGAGTACATGTCCGAGGCGAAGCTGGCGCTTCAGGTCGGGCGGCAGAGCGTGGCCCTCGACCCCACTGCGCAGACCGGGCAACAGATCGTCGGCATCCAGCAGATGGGGCGCGACTTCGAGGTCGTCTCGGCGCTCGACATGCTGCGGAGCCGTGAGCTGTCGTCGAAGGTCGTCGATCGGATGGGAGTCGATTTCATCCTCCGGGGTGGCCCCCAGGGGGCCGAGAAGGCCCCGCACCCGTTCGTTGCGGCCGTCGCTGGCACGGTCGATGCGACGGTCGGCGCCGCGGCCCGCAACGCGATCGCCGCCCTCAAGAGCATCGACCCGATCAGCGACCGCGAAGAGGCGATCATCGAGGTCGAGCGCAGCCTGATCGCCGACGCAGAACGCGACTCGGTGCTGCTGCTCGTGAGGTACACCTCCCCCTCGCCGGAGGGGGCGCGACAGGTCCTCGACGCGGTGATCGACATCTACCGCCAGGAACACCTGCGGATCAATCGGAACAAGGATTCGCGGGCGTTCTTCGAGAAACAGCAGGAGCTGGCCCGCACCGACCTCGACGCGACCCTGGAGAAGGTCCGCAAGCTCAAGGACGAGATCGGGGTGGCTTCGATCGACTCACGGCGCGGGAATCTCGAGTCGCAGCTGCAGTCCGTGACCATGGCGTCCTTCGCCGCCGCGAGCGAACGGAGCGAAGCGATCGCGAGCCTCGACGACCTACGCGGCAAGGTCGGTGAGATGCCCGAGCGTTTGATCTCGTCGAAGAAACAGGTCCCTAACGAAGGGGCCGACCTGATGCGTGAACAGCTCTACGCGCTGCAGGTCCGACAGGCGGACCTCAAGGCCCGCTACAGCGAATCCCACCCGCTGGTGGTGGCGATTTCGCGGCAGGTCGGCGAGGCCGAGCGGGTCGTCACAGTCCAGCACGCTTCGCGCGAGGAGACGACCGACGACGTGAACCCGATCCACCGCGAGTTGACGCTCGCTATCCAACAAAAAGAGGCGGTCGTCGCCGGCCTCGACGCCCGGCTGAAGACGCTCGCCGCACAGCTATCGGTCGTCCGCGGCGACCTCGAGCAAATGAACGACGACTCGATGCACCTGACGCAGCTCGAGCGCGAGGTCGATATCCTCAACCGCAAGTACGTCCGGTACTCCGAAGGGCTCGAGCAGACACGCATCGACGAAGAGCTCGAGGACCAGCAGGTGTCGAGCATCAGCATCGCCCAGGCGCCGACCTTGTCGGAGAAGCCGGTAAGCCCGTCGAAGGTCGTGGTCGGCATGGGGTCGATCGTGTTCGCCGTGGCCGGCACGCTGGCGACGATCCTCGGCTTCGAGCAACTCAGCGACAAGCTCCGCGGCGAATCCGCGGTCGCCGAGGCCGTCGGCGCCCCGGTCCTCGGCTCGACGGCCGAGAGCTCGACTTACGGCCGGATCCTCGTCTGATCGATCAACGGTCCCCAACGCCACTCCACCCCTCGTTCAGCGCCGCCTCCCGCGGAACCCGACCATGTCCAGCGACAACCAGAGCGTGGCCCCGACGGAGAAGCGTGCCACCACGTCCGCGGTTAAAGGCCAGCGCGGGGCCTCGCGTCGGCGTGGCGCCGAGCCGTACGACACCCTGCTTTGGCGCGTGCAGCCGATGCTCGAAGGGCGTCGCGGGGCGGGCGCGCTCGTCGCGGTGATCGGCTGCGACGCGGGGGCGGGCGTGACGACCGTCGCGGCGAACCTCGCGATCCGCGCGGCGGACCACCGTATCCGACCGGCGCTACTGATCGACTGCAACGCTTCGAAGCCGCGGCTTGGGCGGCACTTCCGCTTGGCGAAGGGCCCCGGCCTGGCCGAAGTCCTGGCGGGGGACAGCGCGCTCGCCGACGCCGTGCAGAACACCAAGGTCGAAGGCCTCGACGTTCTGCCGTTCGGAACGGCGGGGCTGCTCGACCGCTCGGGACTCGACCCGCAGCAGATCGAGGCGACGATCGACGAGCTCCGCGAGTCGTACGAGCTGGTTGTGCTCGACATGCCCGCGGCGAACGACCTGCGGCAACTGCTGCTCGCCGCTCGGCGCGTCGATGCGGCGATCCTCGTGGTCCGCTCGGAGACGACGTCGCGTCGCGCCGCCGAACAGGCCGCGGCGCGACTCCGCGCGGACGACGTGAACCTCGTCGGTTCGTTCGTGACACGCCAGCGGCAGTATCTGCCGAACTGGATCCGTCGGCGGTTCTGAAATCCATCGCCCCACTTCGACGCGCACAGCCCTTGTCGGCCCCGATCGCCACCGTCGCCGCCGCCACGGCTCCCGCCGAGTCCGAGGGGACCCGCGCGGCCGTGCGACCGGGTGTCGAACGGGCGGCGCCCCCGCAGCCGCGCACGCGGCTGTCGACGAACGCGTTCTGGGTCTTCGCCGACCAAGGGGTCGCGAGCCTGGCGAACTTCGCCGCGGCGGTGATCGTCGGTCGCTTCGCCGGTCAGTCGCAGCTCGGCCTCTACGCCCTCGCGATGTCGGCGTACCTGATGACCTTCAGCCTCGCGAAGGCGATGGTCTGGACCCCCTACACGCGGCACCTGCCGCAACTTTCCCCGGGGGAGCGTTCGCGCTACACCGGGAGCGTGACGGCTCACTTGCTGGCGATCGCTGCCGGCGCGGGGGTCTTGCTGTTCCTAATCTCGACGTTGCTTGGCGCGTGCGGTCAGTCGGGTGTCGGCTGCATCCTCGCGTGGACGGCGCCCTGCTCGGCGGTGCTGCTGCTCCGCGAGCACGTTCGGCGGGTCTGCCTGGCTAGGATGGCGGCCCGCGAGGCGTTCCTGTTCAACGCCGTCGTAGCGCTGCTACAGGTGGGGGGGCTGGCGTGGCTGGCGTACTGCGGCAAGGTGTCGGCCTTGCGGGGGCTGGCGATCGTCGGCGGGGCTTCGGCGCTTGCGACCGTGTGGATCGTGCTGCGCCGCGAGCTGTTCGTGGTCGATCTCCGCCAGGTCGTGGCGGATTGGCGCGAGAACTGGTCGATCTCGAAGTGGCTCACCGGCGGGGCAGTCGCTGTCGAGCTCGGCAACCAGGGGTACCGCTGGCTGCTGCCGGCGCTCGCAAGTTTGCAAGAGCTGGGCCGCCTCACGTCGGCTCAGAGCATCGTCGCGGTCGCGAACCCGATCTTGTTCGGGGTCTCGAACTTCCTCGGGCCGGTGACCGCACGCGTCTACGCGGCGCAGGGCGTGCGAGGACTTTGGCGGCACACGATCCGCTCGACCGCCGTGCTCGGCACGGCCGTTGGCGCCGTGCTGGTGGGGGTTGGTCTGTTCGGAACGACGATCGTCGGCACGTTGTTCGGAGAGGCGGCCGAAGGGGTCACCACCACGCTGCTGTTGACGCTCGGGGCGGGGATGCTGTCGCAGATCATGCTGATCCCCATCGAGTTCGCCGCCCTGCAACTCCACAAGGGCCGACTGCTGCTGCAGACGGCGATCGTGCGGTTCCTTGTAAACGCCACGCTCGGCGTCTCGCTGATGATCGAGTTGGGCGCGGAGGGGATCGGCTGGGGGATGCTCGCCGGGAGCTGCGTCTCCATGGCTTGGCAGTGGGGCGCCTTCGCCCGGGAGGCCCGCCGTGCGTGAAGCCGCCATCCGGACGAGGCACGGCCAACGCGCACACGCCGGCGTGCGTGCGGCGGTGGCGCCGCCACTCGTCGGGGCGCGCTGGGCCCGCGTCGCGTGGGTCGCCGCCTACTTCCTCGCGATCTTCTTCCTGTTCGAGCACGACCCGACGTTCGCCGGGATGCAGGTGACCGACGTCGCCGAAGAGGACATCAAGGACGACTACCTCGACGGGGTCGAGTCGGGCAACGCGCTGCGTCGCGTGGCCCTCGTCAGCTTCGCGGCGATTGGCGCCACGGCGCTGTTCCGGTGCGTCGGGCGCCCCTTTAACGTGCAGCCGAAGCTAGCGACGCTCGTCGCCCTGCTCGTCGGCCTGATGCTGCTCAGCTCGAACTGGTCTCAGGAACCCGACCTGACGACACGGCGGCTGGTCGCCGCTGCGTGCACGATCCTCGGCGCGGCGGGCTTCGCACGGCTGCTGCGTCCGGACGAGTTGCTGGCCGTCGCGCTGGCGACGACCGCCGGGTTCGCGCTGACGAGCCTCGCCCTCGACGTGCAGGCGGGGGGCCGCCCGTGGTCCGGCGACTACCGCTTCGGCGGGACCCTCCACCCGAACATCCAGGCGGCCTACTGCGCGCTGCTGGCGATCGCCGCGTTCTGCCAGCCGGTCGCCTTCGGACGGCGCTGGCTCACACGCTCGCTGATCGCGATTGGCGCCGCGCTGCTCTACACGACGCAGTCGCGGACGAGCTTCCTGGCGATGCTCGCGGCGCTGATGCTGGTCTTCTTCCTTCGACTCCCCGACCGCGTCCGGCTGACTACGCTTTGCCTTGGCGTGGCGCTCGCGGGGGGCGCCGTCGCCGCCTACGCCACGATCAGCGAGTCGACGCGGAAGGGCCTCTCCGAAGCGGTCTTGATGGGGCGCACCGAGGACGCGGGCTCGTTCAGCGGTCGCGTGCCGCTGTGGCGCGAGCTGTCGAAGTACGCCGCCGCGAGGCCGCTCCTGGGCTACGGGTACGACAGCTTCTGGACCGGCGACCGGATCTCGGCCGTCATGAAGAGCCAGCAATGGACGATCCAGTCGGCCCACAACTCGTACTTCGAGACGGTGCTTCAACTGGGATTCGTGGGGCTGGCGCTCGCGCTGCCGGTCGTGTTCCTGTCGCTGCAGCGGCTCCAGGCGGCGTACCAGGCGACGGCCGAGGCTGGTTACGCGTTCTGTTACGGCGTGCTGTGCTTCGCGATGATGAACAGCTTCCTGGAGTCGCATTTCGCCAAGCTCAAGTACCCCAGCGTGATCGCGTTGATGGGGATTCTTTCGATCGCGCTCTTCGCCCCCAGCGTCACGCAGCCGACCGAAGCCAAGGCCTAGCTCGCCTCGACGAGCATCGACCGATGACCTCACCCACACCGCACGACCCGCCGCTTGCGCCGATCGACGTCACCGTCGTGATCGGCAGCTACAACCGCGCGCCGATGCTGGCGCAGACCTTGGCGAGCCTCACCGCGCTCAACACCACCTTGCCCTCGGGCCAGCGCTTCACGTATGAGGTCGTCGCGATCGACAACGCCTCGACCGACGACACCCAGCAGACGATCGCCCGGTTCTGCGCGCCCGATGGCCGCGGGGCCGCGCAGTGCGTCCGCGGGTTCCTCGAACCGCGCGCCGGGGTCACTTTCGCCCGCAACCGGGGCATCGCCGAGTCGCGCGGCGCGTGGATCGCTTTCCACGACGACGACCAAGTCGCTCACCCCGACTGGCTGGTCGAGCTGCTGGCGCTCGCCGACCGGCGGAACGTCAAGGTCGCGGGGGGCGCCGTCCACCTGCGCCTGCCGGATTCGAACACCCGGACCCTCGCCCCGGAGTGCCGCGTGCTGCTCGGCGAGAAAGTCGGCTGGGACCGCGAGCAGCCCTACACCCGCAAGCGGGTCCCCGGCACGAACAACCTGATGCTGCACCGCTCGGTGATCGACGCGGTGGGGGTCTTCGACGAGGCGATAACCGACGGGGGCGAAGACGCCGACCTCTACCGCCGGGTTCGCGGCGCCGGTTTCGAGGCGTGGTACACGCCGACGTCGATCGTCTACCACCTGATCCCCGAGCCGCGACTCGCCGACGAGTACATGCGCTGGACCTCGACGCGGCACGGGCAGCACCTGGCGCTGCGCGAGCTCCGCGAATGGGGCCGCGTCGGCCTCGCCGGGATGCTGATGTTGCGAGGGGTACAGGCGGCGATTCGTTACCTCCCGCGTTTCGCCGTGAGTAAGCTAGTGGGTAACGGTGAACGAGCGTTGGGGGCTCGGGCGCTGCTGTGGCGGTCGGAGGCGTACCTGCGTCTGGCCGCCGAATACGTGCTCCGCGGAGAGCGTGGCGCCGCGACCCACGACGAGTCGATGAACCTCCGCGAGGGTCGCGAGCGTCTGGTGAAGGGCGCCGCCTCGACGTCGGCTTCTCCGTAACGTTCCGTCATTTCTCCCCAACAAGCGGGCTCACCCCCAGCGACACAGCATCATGCCCTCCTCCACTGCAATTCTCGGCGCCCAGCCAGCCGACGCGTCGCTCGCTGGCAAGCGGGCTGCGGGGCCGACCATCCGCGTCGCGCTCCCCGCGTTCAACGAGGCCGAAACGCTCCAAGAGCTGCTCGAGTCCCTCCACGCCACGCTGCGTGACGCCAAGCTCGCGCACGAGATCGTCGTCGTCGATGACGGCAGCACCGACGACACCGGCGCGATCGCCAGCGACGCCTCGTTCTCGATGCCGGTTCGCCTGGTCTCGCACGCGAAGAACCAGGGCCTCGCCGGCGCGCTGCGCACGGGGCTCCTCGACGCGGTCAAGCACGCGGGCCCGGACGACGTCATCTTGACGATGGACTCGGACAACACGCACCCCGCGGGGCTCATCCCGCGGATGCTTACCCTTGTGCGCGAGGGGCACGACGTGGTGATCGCCTCGCGATTCCAGGCCGGCTCGCGCGTGATCGGCGTCCCCTTCGACCGGGTGCTGCTGAGCATCGCCGCCCGCTGTGTGTTCCGCGTCGTCCTGCCGATCCCCGGCGTGCGCGACTACACGTGCGGCTTCCGCGCCTACCGCGCGACGACGCTCGCCGCGGCCGTCGCCCACTACGGCGACCGGTTCGTGACCGAGAAGGGCTTCTCGTGCATGGTCGACGTGCTGCTCAAGCTGCGGCGGCTGCGGGTGAACGGCGCGAGTGTCGTGATGGGGGAAGCGCCGATGATCCTGCGGTACGACCTCAAGGGAGGGGTCAGCAAGATGCGGGTCTGGAGGACCATCCGGCAGACGCTGTCGCTCGTCGCCCGGCGGTTCTTCGCCGGCGCCTAGTGTGGCGACAGACCGCGCTTCCTTCCTCCTCCGACCAACCTCCTGCGACGTCCGCCCGGTGAACGACCCGACCGTAGTTGAAGCACCGGCCTCGCCGGGCGCCGACCAGTCCGGCCCGCAGGCGCATTGGTGCGTCGTCGGCGGGGGGATGCTGGGGCTCGCGCTCGCGCAGCGGCTGGCGCGCCTCGGGGTGCGGGTTACGGTCCTTGAAGCGGCCCCCGAGCTGGGGGGCCTCGCCAGCGTCTGGTCGCTCAAGCCGGACGACACGCCCGACGCGCCGCCGCTGACCTGGGACCGGCACTACCACGTCACGCTCCTCTCGGACACGCGGCTGCGGAAGCTGATCGACGACATCGGCCTCACCGACGACGTCCGCTGGGTCGAGACCAAGACCGGGTTCTACTGCGGTGGCAAGATGCACTCGATGTCGTCAGCGATCGAGTTCCTGACGTTCCCGCCGCTGAACCTGTACGAGAAGTTCCGCCTGGGGCTGACGATCTTCTTCGGTTCGAAGATCAAGGACTGGCGGACGCTCGAGCGGGTCCCGGTCGCCGATTGGCTCCGCAAATGGTCGGGCGACGGCGCGTTCAACAAGGTCTGGCTGCCGCTGCTGAACGCCAAGGCAGGCGAGGCGTACAAGAACACCTCGGCGACGTTCATCTGGGCGTACATCGCGCGGATGTACGCGGCCCGCAGGACGGGGCTCAAGAAGGAGATGTTCGGCTACGTCCGCGGCGGCTACGCGCGGTTGCTGGAGAGGCTGGCCGAGTCGCTCCGAGAAGACGGGGTGACGATCCGCACCGCTTCGCCCGTCGCCCGCGCGGCGGCGCACGCCGACGGCGGCGTCGAGGTCACGCTCGGCGGGGCCTCCGACGGGCTGACGCTCCGCTTCGACCACGTTGTCTTCACCACACCGTCGCCGATCATCACGCGGGCCGTCCCCGACCTCGCGGACGACGAACGACGCCGCCACGAGGGGATCGAGTACCTGGGGATCGTCTGCGCGTCGCTGCTGCTGAAGACGCCGATCACGCCGTACTACGTCACCAACATCATCGACGGCTGGGTCCCGCTCACGGCGGTGATCGAGATGACGACGATCGTCGATCCGGCCGAGCTGGGGGGTCGCGCGCTGGTCTACCTGCCGAAATACGCGATGCCGGGCGACCCGGTGTTCGACAAGAGTGACGACGAGCTCCGTGATGAGTGGCTCGGCGCGCTGGAGAAGATGCACCCGCATTTCTCACGCGACCAGGTCGTCGCCTTCCGCGTGTCGCGCGTCAAGCACGTGATGGCGATGCCGACGATCGGCTACAGCGAGCGGTTGCCGCCGATGAAGACGGCCGTGCCGGGGATTTGGGCCGTCAACTCGGCCCAAATCCTCAAGGGAAACCTGAACGTCAACGAGACGATCCAGGTCGCCGACGAGGCGGTCGAAGGGGTGCTTGCCTCGGCGATCGCCGCCGGACGACGGGACGAATAGCCGCAGATGAACGCAGATCGACGCAGATCAGCGCCGACGACGCCGAAACTCGCGACCAAGGCGCGCCGGCTTCACGCGTGTCGATCGTTTCATCGGTGTGCGTCCGCGCGTACCTGCGGCCATTCGTCGTCCCTATGAGCACGATCGCCAGCCTCTCGATCGACGTGGACGATAAGTGGGCGTACGTCCGCTCGCACGGCGACGCGGCGTGGGAGTCGCGCCCCAGCTACCTGGTCGAGCTGCTCCCGCAGGTCGCCGACTTCCTCGGCGAGCGCTCGCTCGGCTGCACGTTCTTCTTCGTCGGAGAGGACCTCGCGCGCGACGCAGTTGCGGAGAATGCTCGGCGTCTCCACACGCTGGGGTTCGAGCTCGCCAACCACAGCCAGTCGCACTACCCGTGGCTTGGCGCGCTCCCCGCCGATCAGATCGAGCGCGAGGTCGCCGCCACGGAAGACCTGCTCTTCGCGATCACCGGGGAACGCCCCACGGGCTTCCGCGCCCCGGGCTTCAGTTGGTCCCCCGAGCTGCTGGCGATCCTCGCGCGGCGCGGCTACGCGTACGACACGAGCGTCTTCCCGACGATCGTCGGGCCGATGGCGCGGGCCTACTGCCGCTTCACGGGGTTTGGGGCTAAGCCGCAGACGCAAGGGGAAGCGTCGCCACCAGAGCAGCGGTTCGCGTCGCTGGCCGACGCGCTGCGCGACCTCCGGCCGCACCGCGTCGCGACGGCCGCCGGGCCGCTGGTGGAGCTGCCGGTCACGACGATGCCCCTGACCCGCGCGCCGATCCACTTCACCTACGTGTCGTTCCTCGCGCAGCGCTCACTCGCCGCGGCCAACGCTTACTGGCGGAGCGCGATGCGGCTCTGCCGCCTGCGCGGCGTGGCCCCCTCGCTGCTGCTCCACCCGCTCGACTTCCTCGGCGAAGAGGACGAACCGCAGCTCGCCTACTTCCCCGGGATGCGACTGCCGCGGGAGACGAAGCTCCGTCTACTATCCGACGTGCTCAAGTCGCTTGCCGACGGGCGACGGGTCGTCACCACCGCGGAGCACGCGAAGGAAACCTGACAGGATGCACAAGACAAAGGAGCGGATGTACAGGAAGAAACGGCGTTCCGCTCTTTTCTCTACCATCTGCCATCTGTCATCTCCCCATCCTCACCCGATCAACGGTCGCAGGTTGTTTCGGCTGATTCGCAGCGAACGCTGCCGCGCTTCGAGCGAGCCGGTGTAGGCCTCGTCCTCGACCTCGATGCAGACGGGGCCGTCGTACCCGACGTCCCCCAGGGCGCCGATCCAGCGACCCCAGTCGATGTCCCCGAGGCCGGGGAGCTTGGCGGTCGCGCGGTCCATCGGCAGCGCGAGCGTGCCGCGTTCGTCGAGCTTCCGGTGGTCGATCCGCATGTCCTTGGCGTGCGTGTGAAAGATCCGCGACCCGAACTCCTCGATCGGCGCGATCGGGTCCATCAGTTGCATTCGCAGGTGCGACGGGTCGTAGTTCAGCCCGAAGCTACTCGACGGGATCGCCGCGAACATCCGCCGCCAGACGGCAGGCGAGTGGGCCAAGTTGAGCCCAAACGGCCACGTGTCGCGCCACAGCATCGGGCAGTTCTCGATGCCGATACGTACGTGCCGCTCCTCGGCGTGGCGGACGATCGCCGGCCAGACCGCCTCGAACCGCTCGAAGTTCTGCTCGAGCGTCATCTGGTAGTGGGCGCCGACGAACGAGTTGATCGTCGAGAGCCCCAGCAGGTGGGCCGCGTCGATCACCTTCCGCAGGTGCGACTGCGCGACCGAGGCCTGCTCTTCGTCGGCCGAAAGCGGGATCGAGTAGTACCCCAGGGCCGAGAACGCCACGCCGTGCTTGTCGATCAGAGCGCGGGTGTCGTCCGCCTTCGCCCGCGTGAAGTCGGTCACGTCCAGGTGGCAGACCCCGCCGTACTTGCGGTCCGGCCCCCCCGGGGGCCAGCAGAGGACCTCGACGCAGTCGAACCCCTCCCCCGCCGCGAAGCGCAGCACTTCCTCCAGCGGCTGGTCCACGAGGATCGCCGAAACAAACCCGAGCTGCATGATCGACTCTCCACGGGCTCGTAAGGACGGTAACCGCCAAGACGCCAAGAGCGCCAAGGACGCAACGAAAAACAAAGAAAACACCGATGAACCGGATCAGCACAGATAGAGGATCAGGCACGTCATCTGTGTTGATCTGTGTCCACTTGTGGTTTCATTTCTCAGCGTCCTTGGCGCTCGTGGCGTCGTGGCGGTTCCCGCCCGTCAGGCAGAGGCCTTGCCGAGCGCCTGCTCTAGGTCGGCACGCAGGTCTTCGAGCGCCTCAAGGCCGACCGAGAGCCGCACCAGGCCGTCGGCGATGCCGTACTTAGCGCGGTCCTCGGGGCTGTAGCTGGCGTGCGACATCGTCGCCGGCTGGGCGATCAGGCTTTCGACGGCGCCGAGGCTCACCGCCAGCTTGAACAACTCGGTCGAATCGACGAACCGCTTGGCCGCGTCGAGGGGCGAGCGGCCGGCGGTCCCCTTCAATTCGAGCGAGATTATCGCCCCGAACGCGCCGTCCATCTGCCGCTTGGCGATGCTGTGCCCGGGGTGCGTCGGCAGGCCGGGGTAGTTGACGAGCGCCACCTCGGGCCGATCGACGAGCCACTCGGCGAGCGCCATCGCCGTCTTCGACTGCTCGCGGACCCGCAGTTCGAGCGTCTTCACGCCGCGCGAGCACAGGAACGACTCCAGGGGCGCCATAATCCCTCCCGTGGCATTCTGCACCATCTTCAGGTCGGCGTAGAGGGCACGGTCGCGGGCCGCCAGCAGGCCCCCCATCACGTCGCTGTGGCCGCCGTAGTACTTGGTCGCCGAGTGCATGACAATGTCGGCCCCCAGCTCGAGCGGCCTGGTGAGCACCGGCGTGGCGAACGTGTTGTCGCACGCCAACAGGGCGCCCTTGGCGTGCGCCAGCTCGGCGACTGCCGCGATGTCGGTGATCGAAAGCCGCGGGTTGCCCGGCGACTCGATCCAGACGAGCTTCGTCGCCGGGTCGAAAGCCCGCTCGAACGCCGCCAGGTCGGTCGAGTCGGCCATGGTCACGCGGACCCCGGCCCGCTCGGCAATCTTGTGCAACAGGCGGTAGGTGCCGCCGTACAGGTCGCTGCACGCCAGGACGTGGTCCCCCGAGCGGAGCGACGCGATCACGCAGGCCGTGGCCGCCATGCCGCTGGCAAACGCGAGCGCCCCCCCATTGGGCCCGCACCCCTCGAGCGACGCGACGGTCGTCTCGAGCGCCGACCGCGTGGGGTTGCCGCTGCGCGAGTAGTCGTACTCCCCCCACTTGCCAGCCCCCGGCTGGACGAAGGTCGTGGCGAGGTGAATCGGCGGCACGACCGCCCCCGTGGCGGGGTCATGCTCTTGGCCAACGTGAATAGCGCGGGTGCGGAAGTGCATGGCGTGTAAGGAGATAGGCCTCGCGGTGCTGGGCTCGGTCGGACCAGCCGCAGGGCGTATCGTAGCAAGAGTTCGCAGGGCACGCTGGGAGGGGCGACACGCACTTGGGAGCCCTCAACAAGTTGGGAGCCCTAAGCGCGAGCGCCGGGAGTGCGCCGTGTACCCGATTCAACTCCCGGCGCTGGCGCTTAGGGCTCCCGCGCGTGCTTCGGCGGCGCTTCGCTGGTGGGCCAGAGCGCGAGTGGGTGCTGCTGCTTCCTCAGCACGTAGTTCTCCGCCGCGTCGAGCCCCGCTTGGTCGGGCAGTCGTCGTCGCGAGCCGTTGCGCGTCCACCACTTGCGGTTAGACGGTGATTCGTTGGTCGGATCAAGCGTAGCCGCGTTCAAACCTCGGCTCGCGTACGCCTTGAGGTCGGTGAGCAGCTTCCGCGGGTCGGCCTCGTCGCGGACACCGAGCACTACATGGAAATGGTTCGCCATCACGGCCGCGGCCACGAGTCGCCACCCGCGGAACGCCGCCGTATCGACAAACTGCCGCACGACAACCAGCGCCTGGTCGCGCGTGAGCCGCACCGGGGGCGCCACGAGCAAACGTCGGGCGCTCTGATGCAGAGGGCGACTGGGAGGTTCGTAGGGCTCGCCAAACACGCTGTGCTCACGCCGCACAGGTGACGGCCCTTCACCGGGGCGCACGTCGCGGACCGAGGTCACCGACCCCCGCGTGTCGCCGGGGAGCCATGTGCCGTAGGTCGTGCTGGTGAGCAACCAGTAGGGCATGCGTCACAGTGTGTACACAAGTACACATCATTGCAAGCGACATCCGCAAAGAACAAGGAAATCGCCGCGCAACCGAAGCATAGGCGGGAGCCCTAAGCGCCAGCGCCGGGAGCGCGGCGGGTACCCACTTCGCTCCCGGCGCTGACGCTTAGGGCTCCCAGCGCGCGTGGGGGTCTTCGTTCGCGCGCGCTCAACGACGCGCTCGCGATCCGCGCGGGGCGTTCAGAACTGCCCGCCGCCGCCCCCCAATCCCGATTGTGGCTTCACTTCGACCTCGATCGGCTTGTCGGGGTCACCGAGGACCTCGAACGCCGCGACCATGATCTGTGGTTGGAGCGGGACGTTGCAGTAGAGGTACGCCTCGTCTCCGGGGGCGAACCAGTCGATCGCGACCTTCCCTTGGTCGTCGGCCCTCGCCATGTGCGGCGTCGGATGACCGAAGCCATACTCTTTGCCGTCAGAGTCGACTCGCCTGTGTGCCGTGACTCGGACACGGGGGATCGGCTTCCCTTCGCTGTTGAGAAGGATCAGCGTTTGTTGCTGTGCCTTCGGGAGTCTGATCACTGCCGCCAGCTCGCCAAGGGCGATTTCCGTATAGGTGAAGACGCGGCCGCGAGCCGATACCGAAGCGCCGACGTGCTCCCAGTTCCTCTTCGGCTTAAGAACGTAGACCCCGTCGTCGTCGGTGCTCACGTCGAAGTCGCCGTACTCCTCGCCTTCGTCGTTTCTGTGGGAGATCGTCATCGACGCCTTCGGGATTGGCTTACCGTCTTCGTCGATCACGCGGATCACCACCGGCGTTGGCGCCAGAATTGCGCGTTCACCGCCGCCAAGGCTCGCTCCCGTTTCCATTCCTCCCATTCCCCTTTCTCCCTCGCCGCCCATCATTTCCCCGGCCCCGGCAGACGCATCCGCTGCCTGCCCCAGCGGTGGCTGCATGATCGCCAGCCGGCCGCTGATCTCGCGGAGTTGGGATGAGAACTCACCCATCACGGTTGCAGTGCCGTCAAGCTGCATCCCTATTCGCCACTGCTGCCAGCCGACCGCGACCACGGCCACGAGCAGCAGGCCCGTCAGCACCGCTTGAACGCGTTTGAGCATCAGGAGGTCTCCTTGTTGAATCTTGCGGCAGTCACGCGCGATTGATTCCACGTCGCCGAAGCGCTCGGCGGCGACGCGCTCGGCGGTCGCGGGGTCGAGCCCCTCACGCCGCAGGCGCTCGGTCAGCAGTTCGAGGTGCAGGGCGAGCTCCTCGCGGACCTCGTCCTCGATTTCCTCGGGCGGCCGGTCGTCGCCCGGCCACAGCCAGTAGGGGAGCGTGAAGCCGGGCATCGCTCAGGCGCCCCCCGCTTCGGGGAGCACTCGCGGGTGGGCCGGGCCGACGTCGATGACCTTGCCGATCGCCTCGGCCATCGCCCGCCAACTGGCGACCTCGACGCGCAGTTGCTTGCGACCCGCGGTCGTCAGGCGGTAGTACTTGGCGCGGCGGTTCGTCTCGCTGGGGCCCCACTCGGTGAGGACCCAGGCGCGGCGCTCGAGGCGGTGCAGCGCCGGGTAGAGCGAGCCCTCCTCCACACGCAGAAAGTCGTTGCTGGCCGCGGCCAGGTGCCGCGCGACCTGGTAGCCGTGCTTGGGGCCCCCTTCGAGGGCCTGGAGGACGAGCAGGTCGAGGCTCCCCTGCGGGAGGTTGGGACCAGTTTTTTGATCGGCCATCGGCGTTCCCCTAGTGTGGCTAGGGGAATGATAGCCGAGACCCCTTGCGCGTCAAGGGGAGCGGAGAAGAAAACACGACGACACCGAAGCGTGGGCGGGAGCCCTAAGCGCA
>JBOFFC010000006.1:0-12269 GCA_051648405.1 Lacipirellulaceae bacterium | reverse complement strand
CCCCCCCCCACGACTCGCTGCCCGCCGTCGTCGACGCCTTTCTGGAGTGGACCTTCCGCTCGCGCTCGGCGGCCACCTACAAGTGGTACCGCGACCACTTGCAGAGCTTTGTCTCCAAGCACCCGCGGCTCGACTTCGCGGCGCTCCGCCCGCACCACGTCGAGAACTGGGCGATGGTCGGCGGCGAGAACGTCAACACGCGCCGCAACCGGATGCGGGCGGTGAAGCGCTGCCTGCGGTGGGCGATCGCCCAGGGCTACCTCGACCGCAACCCGCTCGCGGCGATGGAGATGCCGACCGCCGTTCCGCGCGACGTGTACGTCCCGCCGGCGGAGTTCGAGCGGCTGGTCGGGTTCCTCCGCGATGCGAGCTTCGCCGACCTGGTGCGGGTGACGTACGACACCGGGTGCCGGCCGCAGGAGTCGCTGCGCGTCGAGGCGCGGCACGTGGACTTTGAGAACGCGCGGTGGGTCTTCCCCCGCACGGAGTCGAAGGGGAAGCGGTCGCCGCGGGTCGTGTACCTGTCGGAAGACTCGCTCGCCGTCACGCGCCGGCTCGTCGCCGCGTGGCCCAGCGGGCCGCTGTTCCGCAACCGCGACGGCAAGCCGTGGAATACGTACTCTGTGAGCTGCGCCTTCGACCGCTTGCAGTACCGCATGGCGACGGCGGCTGCCGGGGAGTCGGGGATCGTCGTCTCCGACCGCGACGCGCGGAAGCTGGCTAAGACGCTGAGCCCTCACCACGCAGTGGGGGGGCAGTCGGTGCCCAAGAGCGCGGCCGAGCTGCTCAGCGAGGCCCGGAGGAAACTCGCGGAGCGCCGGGCCCGAGAGCTGGCGCCACGCTATTCGCTGTACGCGCTGCGTCACTCGTGGGCGACCAACGCGCTGCGGAACGGGGTCGACCCGCTGACGGTGGCGATCTTGATGGGACACAGCAACCCCTCGATGCTCGCTTGCACCTATCAGCACCTAAGCCACGACCCCCAGCACTTGCTGGGGCAGGCGCGCAAGGCGGCGGCTCCCAAAGAGGAGCGAGGTGGTTGAGGTCAGTCGTTCGGGAGCGTCAGGTGACGGAGCGGGCGACGTGCCGGTGGACGTAGACGCTCGGGGCTTCGCAGCCGCACACGCTGCGCCTCGACGAACTCATCGAGATCGCGGGGGTCGAGGCGGTAGCCTCGGCGGGCGCCGACGCGGACCACGGGGAGGCGGCCCTGCTCGATCAGGCCGTAGACGTTGCCGACCGAGCAGCCGAGCCACTCGGCGCCCTCGCGGACTGTGAGCAGGCCGCGGCGAGTTGCAGGCGCGTCGCCTCGCCGCGGGTTGTTCGGCGTGACAGGTGGGTCGGGTTGTTGAAGTTCGTTCATCGAAGGACACGGGTCGGGAGGGCGAGTACGAGGGGCTTCACGGCCGACGAGCCGCCGTAGGCGTAAGCGAGACGTTCGTCCCCTGGCGGAGGCGTGCGAAGTGCTCGTGGTGAGCGGTGAGCGCGGCGTCGCGCTGCGCCCCGTCCAGCACTCGCCACTGTGCGTAGAACGACTTCGACGGGCAGTGCATCCGCTCGGCCGACTTCTCGGGGGTGCGGGAGTCGACCACCACTAGGTCGGCCGCCCAGACAGTGCGGCTGCCCTCGGGCGCCGACGGGTCGGGGAAGCGGAAGCCGGTGCAGCCGACGACGCGGCCGACGCGGGACGCGCGTCGGGCGTCGGCGACCACGGCGCCGACGAGCCGCTCGGCCTCCTCGCGTGAGAAGTAGTCCCCCGCGGGGAGCGGGGCGCCGAGGCTGACGACCTTCGGCGTGTCGTGCTCGTTCATGGTGGAGAGCCCTTGTGGTTACGGGCGCCTTGCGGCGCGGTTGAACGGCTGCTGAGCGGCCCCTTCGAGGGCGACCCGTTTGGCGTACCGGTCGCGGACCGAGGCGAGGATCGCCTCCTCGCGGGCGCGAAGCGCGACGCCGTCGGTGGGGGCGGGGCCGCTGTGCCCGGGGGGACGCAGCGCCGGGTTCGGCTGCGTCGGTTTGCGGAGCGTGAGCAACTGCCGCAGCTCGCGGTCGATCGCCGCTTGACTCACGTCGAGCGGCTTGGGCCCTTGGGCGCTAGCAGGGCCGGCGACGCGTTCGCCGCGGGCTTCGAGCTGCTTGCGCAGGTCACGGCTGTACGATTCGAGGAGCCGCCGCGAATCCTGATTGGCGAAGTGCTCGGCCTCGCTCTTCGCCGGGCTGGCACGGAGCTTGACGAGGTCCGTCTGGTAGGCGGCGAGCGCCTCGCGCAGCTCGTCGGTGGAAGTGGGTTGGTCAGGCGACATCGCGGGGCTCCGTCAGCGAGAGTGCGTCGGCGAAGGCCAGGTCGCGCGGCGTCGGCAGCGCGACGCAGCCCTCCGGCGTCTCCGCGAGTTCATTTCGGATGATCTCACCGAACCACTTGCCGACCATCTTCAGACAGCAGCCGTCGGCCGTGACCCGTTCGCTCGCCAGTTGGCGGAGGTCCTCGACCGGCATCCGGCCGCCGTTGTCCGCCAGCAGCTCGATGACGAAGCCGCGGAACCGCTCGCGCTCGATCGTCGGCTGCTGCGCGTCCCCCCGTTTCAACCCCGACGGGTTGGGCGACGGGACGATCATGCGGCGCTCGAGCATCGCGAGGATCGCGTCCAGTGTTTTCTCTTCCCAAGCGATCTCGGCGAGCCGGGCAGACCTCGCGTCGAGTTCTTGCTGCAGGGCGAGCCGCTCCGCGGCGAGGCTCTCGCGTTGCTGGAGCAGTTGGACGCGGATCGCGTTCATCGAAGGGCCTCCGGTTCGTCCCACATCGGTTCGTTGTCACCCGCCCACTTGCGGTCACGCATCCATTGGGCGGCGCGGTCCATCAGCGTCTGGAGCAGCCCCAGAGCCCGCTGCGACGGCGGGGGCTCCATCGGGACCCACTTCACGAACCCCATCCCCGGCCCGTAGTCGCCTGGACCGAGCCGCAGGCGACCCTTCGGGCCGTAGTAGTCGGCGACGAAGGCCCGCTCGAGCGTCACCGGCTGGCCGGTGCACTGGTACTCGCCGGCGACGTGGGGCAGTCCGAACCACTCAACACACACGGCGACCCCCACGGCGACGACTAGCAGGTTCAGCACCCCGCGCAATCGCCAGCGCCACGGGCTGGTGACTTGGAACGGGGCTTCGGAGAGCGTGCTCATCGTCGTCACTCCTCGTAGTAGGGGTTGGGGCGCGCCAGCCGCTGGAGGGGCGTCTCGTAGTAGGGCCTCAGCTCGGTCACGAACGTGGGGAGGTTCTCCGACACGACGATCATTTGGTTCTTGGCGAGGGTCATCACCTCCGAAGGGCGGATCACCGGCCTCTGCGCGTAGCTGCCGCTGTAGTTCGAGGAGGCGACCCCTTCGGAGTCGAACTGGAGGTGGATCGTCCCGTCGGGCGCCGTCTCGTCCCCCGCCCGGCTGCTCACGAGCTTGGCGTGCTCGTGGTCACGCACAGCGAAGGTGACCACCGTGCCGAACTGGCTGGTGACGCTCCGCGCGGCGTCCCTCCCCAGCACGGACGTGTACTGACTCACTGCGTCCTGCGAGCACCAGATCGTCGAGACCTTGGCCTTGCGGAGCACGGCCGCCGCGCGCATGGCGCCGTTGAGCGCTGCCCACCCAAGCTGGGGGGCTTCTTCGAGCACAGCCACGACGCGCCCCCCTTTCTCGGCGCGACTTAGTGCCTCGAACATCGACGCGAACATGATCCCCATCCAGTGCTGGGTCGCCTCGGGGTTGCCCAGGCCGGCGGAGAGGTAGACCGCAACCGGCTTTCGGGCGAGGTCGCTCAGCTCGAAGCCGGGCGCCGTGCAGGCCCCCAGCGGCGAGCCAGGGGCGTAGGCTTGGACCCGGTCGACGGCCTGCGAATAGCCCCCACTGAATTCTTCGGGAGACTGCTTCATCAGCGCAAGGACGGCGTTCGCCGCGTCGCGTAGAGCGCCCCCCGCGAAGTCGCTCTCGGTCATCAGCGACACCCACTCCTTGAAGCCGTCGAGCGGCTGCATCAGCCTCAGGCGGATGCCTTCGAGCGTCACGATCCCCTCCGCGGCGAGCTGGGCGAGCATCGCCAGCTCGAGCAGTTGCCACGTCCGGCGGTCGAAGTGCGCCTGGTTCCCGCTGGCCTTCTGAGGCGGGGTCCCCGGGTGGATGATCCGCGCCAGGGTCCGCACGTCCTCGTACATCGTCGGGCCGACAACGACCAACGAGCACGGGTTGCAGCAGCCCGCGACGACCTCGATCCCGTGCTTGTCGCGTGTGATCCCCAGCCGGGCGGCGAGCTCGTCGACCCCAGGTCCAATCAGCACCGTCTCTCTGCCAAGCTGATGCTGCCGCTTGGCGGTGACCGCGAACAGTTCGAGGCTGGGGTCGTTGAGGAAGACCGACAGCGCTCGCCGCATACTGTTGCCGACCTTGAGGGTCAGCAGGAACTCGACGATCAGGTTCGACTTGCCGCTGCCGGAGGGGCCGCAGACGGCGATCGCTTTCTCGAGCGGGCCGCGGAGTTCGAGCCGCCGGGCGAGCACCTTCTCGAACAGCCGTCGAATCCCCCGGTGTTCGCTTGCTAGGCATCCCAGCGGGAACCCTTCGCTCGCCGCGAGCCCCGCTTCGCGTGCGTCACGCGCCGCCCCCCTTCGCGCGGCGCCCTTGCCCCGGCCGAACGAACGGAGACGGCGCGCGTGGCGGACACGGTCGGCGCGGACCTGCGTCGCCCGCAGCCACTGGCCGGCCTTCAGGGCGGCGAGCAGGGCGAAGACAAAACCGACCGTCGAAGCGAGGGGGTTGCCGTTCTGGCCGAGGTGATGACATGCGGTGGCGATCCCCGCGTAGGCGACCAGTTGCGTGAACTGCCCCAACGGCGTCGGGGGGGAAGTCGATCCCTCCTTGGGCGCGCTAGCGGGTTGTCCGGTCGGCATAGCCCGCCTCGCGCGTTGGTGACCGGAGGATCGAACGCTCGCGGCTTACAACCGCCGCCGCAAGCGACTGAGCGATCACGAGGCCCGACGGCAAGCGCAGCCGCCGCCACGCGCCGCTGTCGCCTCGACGATCCGAACCCCGCCCGCGGTCCCCCCGATCCACGCTTAGCATCGCCGAGCGCGCGCTCCGCTTCTCGCCGTCGAGTACTTCCACGAAGACTTCGGGGGCCGAGGTCGCGTGGTAGACGTTGACCCACAGCTCCAGGTGCGGCAGGTCGCGCTTGCGGAGGACCACCCGTTCCCATTCGCTCGTCTTGGGCTTGCAATGGTCGCAGTCTCCCGGCGTGCGTACGTCTCCCAGGTGACGGCCGAAGGTGGTTTCGGGATCGCGGTGGGTTAGCTCCTCGGTGGTGACCGATGAACGGACCCGCAGGTCGAGGTCCGTCTCGGGGTCGGTTGAACGCCAGGCGAGAGCGACCTCGATCGTCTGGTCCTCGTCGAGCGGGGGGCGGTGGACGAGGAGCGGGCCGCTCGGCCTGCTCGGGGGGTTGAGGAGCGACTGCGGCGGGGCAGGGGTGGGTTCGAGTTCGTCCGCGGGCTCGGGGGTGGGTACGGGGGTTGGCTCCAGCTTTCGGGGAGTGGGGACGGGTTCTGCCGGTGTCTCGACTTCGGCAGCTGATGCTTCGCTCTCCGCTGGTTGGATGCTTTCTTCGCTCGTCTGTGAATTGAGCCGCCACTCGCGACGGCGATACTCACCACCGCCGTCGGGACGGAACGAGGCGTCACGCATCCCGACCTCGTCTTCCATGACGACGACGGGGGGCAGGTCGAGCGGAAGGCCCGGGGTGAACGCCGCGGCGTGGTCGCCACCGAACCGACCAAGGGTTGCCGCCCGCGAGACAGCCCAGACCCGCCAGAACTCTTCGATCGCGGACCTGTGGGCGGCGTCGACCCCCCAGCCCGACGACGGCGTCAACCAGGAAATCACCGTCTCGGGGGGGAACGCGACCCCGACGGCCAGCGGGCTGGGCTGACGCGAGGCGGCGGCGTGCGTCGGCACGCGGCGGGACTTCATCGACCAGTCGGCGTTCGCGGGGTCGTCGTAGACGGGGTCGGTAACGACGATCACCCACACCGGCCCGACGCCACGCCGCGTGGCGCGGACCACGGCCGGCATCTCGACCAGCTGCGCCGGCCCTGCCGACTCCGCCCGCGCGGGGCTCTTCACCCATTCGACGACCCGCTTCAGCGGCTGTTGCACCGAACGGTCGCGGAGGCGGCGGTTGCGATTGCCGTCGGGGATCGTCATCGACGCGACAACCGTCCCGTCGGCGGCGTGAACGTGGAGCATTGACCCGGGGGCGAGGCTCGTGCCGACGAGGTCCGCAAACCCCTTGAGCACGGGGGCGGCCTCCTTGGCGGCCATCCCGTCCTCGACGAAGACGTAGCACTCGGTTGGTTGGGGGGACGCGTGCGACGACGCGGCGATCACCGCAAGCGTCAACGCCACCGCCACGATCCGTAGGAGCAACATCGCGGGAACCCTCCACAACAAAGAAGTTGAACGTCGCGCGTTGACGGCCCGCGACACGGCCGGTGTTGCCGCACTCGCCGTTAGGCCTCGTCACCTCCCAGGAAGTCGCCCGCGGCCGCCGCTCGTCGCGCGTCGAGCTGCGACTTCACGGCGAGGACTTGCGCCTCCGCCTCCTGCTCCGCGGCGTCGCCCGACTGGGCGATTTCGGTAAGGACCAACGCGAAGAGCGCAGCGTAGGACTCGCAGGAGGCGAGCTCACCGTTGAGCAAGTCCTCGTCCTGCTGGATCGCCATCGCCTGGGGGTCGGACTGCGCCTGGTAGGCGTAGAGCGACGCGAACGCTCGCTCCGCGTTGGTCTTGCAGACCTTCGCCGCAAGACCGGCGGCGATCATGTTCCCCAGCAGCACCCGCCAGAAGCTGCCCGCTAGCTCCCCCCCCTCACCGGGAAGGGCGGCGTCGCCGTGCATCGCTCCCAGCACCGAGGCGGTCTGGAGAATCGCAAGGACGCTGACCACGACCGTCAAAACCGCCGTCACTCGGTCGAACGACTCACGCCACCGCCCGACGACGCATCGCAGTAACGACAGCCCGCCGAACAACGCGACCGACGGCAAACCGACGACCGCGGCCGCGGTGAGCGGGGCGTTCTCCAGATCGAGCCCCGCGTCCTTGAGGAGGTGCATCCCGATCGCGACGTCGCCCAGGAGCATCGTCGCCCCCAACGCTCCCCACGCAACCGTGCGGGCGATCACCGGGCCGTTGTCCCAGGTGAAAACGCGGCCAACGTAGACCGCGCACGGCGTCACGTAGTCCGAGCACCAGTCGCGCCACGACTCGACCCGGCGGAGTTGCCTCAAACACGCCGCTCGGTGGCGGGTCAGGTAGGCGTTGCCTCGTTCCGCAACGCGACGCTTCTCAACGACCGACGGGTGGTTGTCGTGGAGACGACGAGCCCGGCTCCTCGCTGAGCTCAGCCCTTCGGGGCCCCCGCAGGCGGCTGCCTTCGCCTCCGCGCTGGACAGGAACCTCAGAGGGATCGCGTCGCTCGCCGCCTCCAAGGCTTCGAGCAGCAGCTCGAGTGAGGCGCCGCGCTCGTCGGGGGGCGTTACGCGGAACGGGAAATGCTTGCCGCTGTCGGTTCCGTTGATCGGGGCGGGGGTCGGCAGCGTCGCCGGGTCGAGTTGGAGTGTCATGGCGAGCCCTTTGTCACGGGGTGGAGTGGGGGATGTGGACGGTGAGAAGGTTCAAGGATTGGGCGCCAGCAACCTCGCGGGCTGTCAGGAGTCCAGGAGGTTGCCTGCTAGAACCCGCCGGATCGGCCGAAGGCCGCCGACTGGCGGAGGATCCAAGCCAGCGAGCGGCGTTCCGAAGCCCAGGCAAGGCGGCCGCGGCCGGTCGCTGTTGACAGTAAGGGGGGCGCCCACGCGTGCAACTCGACACGCAGAAATCACGCCGCGCGGCGTGTCATCGGCGTGATGCCTACGTTTCGCCTCCGCCGCGAACTCCGCAGGCGTCCAGCGCCAGCGGTTCAGAAACGTCGCTTGCTTGCGCGCTTACTCAGGCGTAGGTTCGTGGTGTTGCCACGGACGGCGAGCCGGCGAACGCGTTCCTCCCACGAACCCCACTCGACCTGGCAGAGGTTGAGCGGTTCCCCTCTCCGATGGGCAATGTCTTCACCAACCCGTTCGCGTCCCGCGTGGCGCGCGGTTCGCTTTCGCAGGCGGATTTCGCCGGCAAGCTGAACGAGCGCGCGGCGCGGCTTGGACTTGAGAAGGCCTCTCGAAAGGGAAACGCCCAGTACTTCAACCGCTCCGATCCCGGGCGGTTCGAGTCAATCGACGAGAACGCGTCTCTGAGCGGAGCGAAGGTCGCCCTTGCGGAAGAGACGCTTGGGCTGCCCCGAGGCGCGCTGTGTCTTCCTCATTCGCTCACGCCGGGTGTGCTGAAAGACCTAGAGTTTCAGGCGCTTCGAAGACTCGCGGCCGACGCCGATCGCCGGAAGTTCGCCGGTTACTTGGAATTGGCGCACGACGGAGACCGGGGGCTGCCGGAGTGGGCCCTTGAGGCGATCCGCAAGGTGCTCAAGGACGAAAGGCGCTCGGCGAAGCTGACCACCATGATCATCAGGACGGGGCTGCTTGGCGTCGTCAAAGTTCCGTTCGACTTCCCCGAAGTCGGCGAACTGGCGCCGACGGTTTCGGCCGGCAACGAAGTGGACGCCGTCCCGTTCGTCGTGATCCGCGGGTGCGACTGTCACATGCGCCGCAGCAGTCCGCCGATCGCCGACCTGCCCCGGGTCTCGACCCCCGTCGAACGGTTGACCCACGAAGAGCTTGTTTCCGTCGAACTCGTCGATGCCGACGAAAGCGTCCGAAACGCCACCGTCACCACGCTCCAGGAGGTGATTCGCGCTTTAGCACGCGCCCGTCCCACGCACTCCCTCACTCGCTATCTCGAGTTCGACAAGATGGGCCACCGGGCGCTCGCCCCCCTTTTGGAGCAGAAAGGCCGCGTGTGCATCTACTACGCCCGTTTCGAGCGCGACTTGGCCGCGTACGAGGCGCTCGCCAAACAGCACCCCGACGTCATGGCGGCCACCGACGGCTTGTACACGGAGTCGGTCGATTACTTCTCGTTCGTCTGCGAGTTGCTCTTGACGCCGATCCGCGACCCCGTGCGGATGCTGCATCGCACCGACCTCCACATCGTGAGGTGCAGCGCGATCTACGACGTTGTCCGCGAGGCGAACAAATCGTCCACGACTTGAAGTTTGCAGGCACGCAAGCCACGCCAGCTCGACAGCCCCGCCCGGTGGACGATGCTCCGATCGTCGCCGCCCATGCGGCTCGACTCCAAAAGCAGCGCCGCGCAGGCCACTTCCGCCAACTGCTTGAACGCGTTGTCGAGTGCACGCCTCTCCGGAGGAGCCGGTGATTCCGGCGCCTGCCACGAGTCGCGTCTCTCGGCGGCGTAGAGCGATCGGAACGCGACGGCTAGGGCGTCCTGATGCTGGCGAAGCACCGATCGGGTGACCCGACCACGTTCCCACGAATCGCACAAGGCTCGCACGTGGTCCGCGGCCGAAACGGCGTGTCGCCAGCCGAGCCGCGCGGGACGCACCGCCTCATGATCTCCGCAGTGGGGCTGACTACCCGGGGGTTTGTCCGCTTTGGAGGAGACCTGTCTACCCTCTGAGCCAAGCTCGGCCGGCAGGCCATCAGGGTCGCGCTGACCGGATTTCGCGATCTCTCTCCTAGCGGCCGTCGCGGCCGCCGCCCAGTCAAACTTGATGTCGTTGATCCCCATTGCCGCCTCCAAGACGAACTGGACCCGCGAACGTGCGAACTGCTGACGGCAGGGTATCACGCCTCCCGTCGCACGTCAGCGGCTTCGGTCCTACTGGCGCCATCTCGGCTCGGGGACGGCTGTGGGCGACCCGCGGCCCACGATGTCGGACTCCGTCACTTTGGCCAGTGTGGACCGCTAGCGTACTCCGTCGGACGAATTCGGCCGGGGCTCGACAACTCCGGTGCCACCCAACGGGCGTTCGAGCCTGCGACGCGAGTAACGCCCGATCCGAAGGGGTCGCCGCAGTGCACGGCGTATTCGCACGAGGGCTCGTCAGCGGGCTAGCACTGGCCTCAGCAGTCGTCACGCCCGCCCCCCTTTCTCGTCGGGCTCGGATTGACTGTTGACGCAATCTGCCCCCCGGCGGTCGCCGTTCAAGGGCGAACCTGCAGAGGGGCCCCCACCCCTCTTCGGTCCGGCCCTGCGGGCAGACCCTTGAGCGTCTCCCTCGGCCCGGGGGGCTGTTGGATTGCATCAGTCAACCCAACCCCCAACGAAGGAGAACGAACATGACGACTGCCGAAACCAAGACCAACAAGCCCTACGCCAAGCTCTCGGACGGCGCCCTCCGCGCCACGATCTGGAGCAACACCACCCCCGACGGCAAGACCCGCTACTCGGTCGAGCTGTCTCGCAGCTACACCGACGCCGGGGGCGCCTGGCGAGACTCCAACCGCTTCAGCCGCAACGAGCTGCTGCGGGTCGCGCACCTCGCCGCCAAGGCCTACGACGTGGTCACCGCGGCGTACGCGGCCGAGCCCGCCGCTGCGGCCGAGCAAGCCGACGACGGGGACGCTCAATGAGCCCGCGTCGCGACACCGCCGGTCGGGGGCGCAAGCTCCCGGCCGGCAAGCCGGCGGCGGCTGACGCCATCGACCGAGTGCTCTGTGCGGTGACGACTGGCGGCTTGCAGGACCACGCCGAGGGAACGATCGGCCGTAGGCTCACCGCCGCGGAGACCGAGTCCGTCGCCGAGCGCCTGACGCTCGCGCTCGGGGAAAGCCTCGACAAGGCCGTCGCTTCGTTGCCTGACGTCGCCGCCGACGACGAGGGTGTCCGACCGACCCGGGGTCGCCTCGTCACGCGAGACGGCAACCGTTGCGGTCCGCTCGACCGTGAGGCGGAGCTGCGGCTCGTGCGGATGGTCGCCAAGAGCTACGTCGACCTGCCGGGCTCGCACTTCTGCGACGAGTTGCAGGAGTGGTTTGACGCCGTGGACACCGCTGACTCGCTGCTCTGGCTCTATCGGCGGCCGTGGTTCTACCGGTTCCACGACGTTGTCGATGAGTGGATCGAAGAGACGTTCAACTCCCTGCTGCCCCGCGAGCAGGACGAGTTCGACGACGACAACGGTCCTGTGTGCCCGGGCGAAGGGGGTGACGCATGAAGCCGCCGTTCCCCCAACTGGTCGAACTGCCGGTGGCGCCCGTCACCGGCAGCCCTGCGCCCGAGCTCACCAGCCTCCACGCCGCCCAGCGGCGTGGACCCTACGGGTCCTCCTCCTACCGCGGCAACTGCGGTTGGTACCTGATCCGCGACCTGCTGCGGTTCTACCAGCCGAAGCGGGTGCTCGACCCGATGACCGGCAGCGGCACCTGCCGCGACGTGTGCAAGGAGCTCGCCATCCCGTGCGTGTCGATGGACGTGCGGTTCGGGCAGGACGCGGCCGACTGGCAGTTGTACGAGAGCGTCGGGCGGATCGACTTCGCGTGGCTGCACCCGCCGTACTGGCAGATCGTCTATACAGCACTTTCTAATATGACGTGCCGCAGTAGTCGCAGTGTGAGAAGAACCCGAGGCAGTCTTGTGGTGTGATTCGTGAGAGGGCCTGACCGACGCAGTTGACCAGTCGTCGGAAGGTGGGTGGCGAGTGGCGCCGCAGCCATGCCTTGACCTTCGACCAGGCCATCTCGATGGGGTTGAGGTCGGGCGAGTAGGGGGGTTGGTACCAGAGCTCGGCGCCGGTGGCCTCGATCGCCTCGCGGACCCCTGCCACCTTGTGGACCTTCAGGTTATCCATGACCGCGATGTCGCCCCGCTTGAGCCGCGGGGCGAGGAACTGCTGGACGAAGCCCAGGAAGGTCACGCCGTTGACTGCCTCGGGGGTGACCATCGCCGTGACCACGCCGGCGAGGTTGATCGCGGCGACGATGGTCCTGGTCTCTTGTCGGCCGGCCGGCGCGTGGTCGACCACCCGCAGGCTGCTGTCGGCCCGGCCGTAGAGCCGCTTCATGTGCGTCTGGATCCCGCTCTCATCGACGAAGATCAGCCGCTTGGGGTCGATATTTTTGAGACGCTCTTGCCACTCGCGGCGTTTGGCTTGGACGTCGGGCCGCTCTTGCTGGCTGGCCGTGAACGACTTTTTTTTCGCGTGAAGCCGGCCTCGTCCAGCTCTCGCCAGACGGTCGAGATCGCGACCTTCAGGCGGCAGCGGCGACGCAGTTCTTCGAGCGTCAGGTC
>JBOFFC010000005.1:0-26981 GCA_051648405.1 Lacipirellulaceae bacterium | reverse complement strand
GACGTAGCTCTCGGTGCGGTCGTGGAACTCGTAGGCGTCCCAGCCCAGGCGCCGCATCTCTTCGCACAGCAGGTGGGCGTTCTCGGCGGCCTCGACCAGGGGGTCGCGGTCTGACTTGCGCTGCCGCGCGGCCGACGAGCGGGCGCTGGCCGCCCCTTGCAGAAGCCCGCGACCGCGGAACGTGGCGACCTTCACCGAGTACTTGCCGCGGGCGTCGAGCAGGTTGTGGTCGAAGCCCGAGTTCATCTTGGCGACGAACTTATCGACCCCCTTGGGGTTGAAGAACTCGGCTGGCAACAACGGGTTGCGGGTCATGAACGCCCCCCCCATCGGCCCTTCGGTGGTTTGCTTTCCCCACTGGGTTAGCACCTCGCGCTGCAGGCGGCGTAGCTGGGCGAAGTTTTGGTTGGTCTCGCCGTCGGGACCCGGCTTCAGAGCGGCGGCGTCGATCGTCTTAACCGCTTGCAGCGAGCGCGTCGCTTCGGGGTCGTCGATCGAGGGGAAGTCCCCGACGAGGACCGCCCACTCGCTGCGCTGGTCTCCCAAGCGGTACTTCATCTTGATGGGGTCGCCGTACTTATCGACGCCGCGGCCGATCGGTTCGGCGCCGGCGTACTCGAACGTCTGGCGGTGGACGTAGGCGTCGATGCCGAGTTGCTGCTGGAGCTCCACGGCCAGCGCGCGGGCCTGCTCCTCGGCGCCCTCGCCCGAGAACGTGCTCGCCATCACGTGCCACGGCCCGTCCGTCTGGGTCAGGCGGTAGTCCGCGGCGGGCGGCGCGGCTTGCCGGGCCGGCTGCGCCTCGGCGGGCTTGGGCTTGGCGAACGGGTTCCAAAGCTGCGCGGCGACGGGCGCCGACAGCGTGGCGACGAGCAACAGGGCGATGGCTTGGCGGGCGGTCCGCATGGCGATCCCTCGCGGGCGGGGGCAGAAAGGGGGCGGGGCAACGGGACCCCACGACGCGGGCGGGACCGTAGCAGGGCCCCCGGGGGCCGGCCAGAGCGATTGCCCCGCCGCGCTCCCCCCCCTTCGTGGGGGATACGGTACGTCGCTGCGTGCACGGCGATCGGCAGCGCAGTAGGATGAGGGTGCACCGTCGGGGGGCCGCGAAGTCGGCGCCCCGGCAAGAGCCGACCCGCCGCGGCGAAACGACTGCTGGCGCCTCGGCGTCGCGTTCGCTCGAACGACGCCCCTCACGACTCGGGAGTCCACCTCCGATGAACACTCGCTTCGCGATCGTTTTGCTGATGCTCGCGCTCGCCCCCTTCGCCCCCGCCAAGGAGGCGACCGGCGACCCCGCCAAGGACCGCGCGCTCGACGCCGGCAAGGCATCCGACGAAGCGAAGCCGACCGGCAAGGCACGGTTCGCTGCGTTCGTCTTCGACGGCGGCTTGGCCGAGTCCCCCGGAGGCTCGGGCCCGTTCGGCGACCTTCGCACCGACCTCCGCAAGGCGGTCGCGCGGATCGATCAGGCGGCCGAGGACGACGCGATCGACGGCATGGTGCTGCGCGTCCGCGAGTCGGCCCTTGGCCGCGGCCAGTTGCACGAGCTCCGCGAAGCGATCAAGCGCTTCCGCGCCCAAGGGAAGTACGCCGTCGCCGAGATCGAGTCGGCCGACACCGGCTCGTACCTAATCGCCGCGGCGTGCGACGACATCGTCATGCCCGAGTCCGGGATGCTGATGCTGCAAGGGGTCCGCGCCGAGCCGTGGTTCTACAAGGGGATGCTCGCCAAGGTGGGAGTGCAGGCCGACTTCGTCCACGTCGGCGAGGCGAAGGGCGCCGCCGAGCCGTACACGCGGCGCAAGTGGAGCGAGCCGGTCAAAGAGAACATCACGTCGATGCTCGACGACCTGTTCGAGCAGACGGTCGACACGATCACGATGGAACGCCCGATGAAGCGCGAGGCGGTCGCGGGGGCGATCGACAAGGGGCTGCTGACCGCGCGCGAGGCGTTGGAGTTGGGCCTGGTGGATCGGCTGGCGTACTCCGACGAGCTGCGCGGCGCGCTCGCCGAGCACGAGGGAGTCGCCCGCGTCGTCTACGTCGAGAACTACGGCAAGAAGAAAGTCGATACCGACTTCAGCGGCCCGGCCGGGTTCTTCAAGCTGATGGGGATGATGGCCGGGGGCGCCAAGCGTCCCGGCTCGGCCGACAAGAAGATCGCCGTCGTCTACGCGGTCGGCCCCATCATGACCGGCGAGAGCGCTGCCGACCCGTTCGGCGACAGCGAGTCGATCGGTTCGACGACCCTCGTCGAAGCGCTCCGCGACGCGGCCGCCGACAAGCGGACCGTGGCGATCGTGCTGCGGGTCGATAGCCCCGGCGGCTCGGCCCTGGCGAGCGACCTGATCTGGCGGGCGATCAACGAGATCGACAAGCCGGTGGTCGCCAGCATGGGGAACGTGGCGGCCAGCGGCGGGTACTACATCTCGATGGGCGCCGACCGCGTCTTCGCCGAGCCGACCACGATAACCGGTTCGATCGGCGTGGTCGGGGGCAAGATGGCCATCGGCGGTCTTCTCGACAAGCTGGGGATCACGACCGACCTCGTGAGCCGGGGCGCCAACAGCGGCATGTTCAGCCCGCTACAGAAGTTCACCGACAGCGAGCGTGAGGCGCTCGTGGGCTTGATGGACGACACCTACGACCAATTCACCGCCAAGGCGGCCCAGGGACGAAACCTGACGCAGGACCGCGTAAAGGAGCTCGGCGGAGGCCGCGTCTACTCGGGCCGCCAAGCGCAGCAACTAGGCCTGGTCGATGAGCTGGGCGACCTCCGCGCGGCGGTCGTCGCGGCGAAGGAGCTCGCCGGTCTCGACGCCGACGCCGAGGTGCGGATCGACACCTACCCCGAGCCGGCAGACTTCTTCGAGTCGCTGTTCGGCTCGAACGACGAGCAGCGCGAGGTCCGCGCCGGGGTCGAGGCGGCGGTCAGCCTCGGCGGGGCGCTGCCCGAACTGGGGGACGCGGCCCGCCGCCTGGCGACGCTCCGCAAGCTGTTCGCCCGCGAGCCGGTGGCGGTGCTGTTCCCGATGGAAGTGATCCAGTAGCAACGGCCGAGCGGCTCTTCGCGCGTTACGACTCCGCTAGGCGTAGTCCCGGGACAAGCCCGAAGTGGCGGTCGCGGGTGTCGAGCGTCAAGTCGTGCTGCCGAGCCAGTGCTCGGAACCCGGCCCGCAATTCCGCGAGCACGATGAACGGGGCCCACAACTCGGTCGCGAGTTCCCAGCGCCGCAGCGTTTCCGCGTCCCCACGGTCGAAGTCGGCGTAACGGTTCGTGTCGAATAGCAGCCTCACGGCCGTGCGGAGGGACCGGCCTACAGGTTGGGGTCGATCGTCCGTTGGGCCTCGAACGCGGCCTCGGCTTCGGGGGTGATTAGGCGCTTGCCGCTCAGGTCGGAGAGGTCGCGTTGCTTCTCCGTCTGTTTCGCAACTCCGAGCCCACGGCGGAGCGCGCCGAGCAGAACGTTGTTCACGCTGACCCCCTCGCGGCCCGCGCGCTCACGGGCAGCTTGCTCGACGTCGGGGGGGACTCCACGCACGGTAAACTGCATGCACTAAGATTAGCCCGTGCAGGCGCCATGGACAAGATCGACGAGCCGCTCCCCCGCCGGTTGACCCCCCCTCGCCGGGCTCCCTAAACTGCCGGGCTGGTTTCCGCCCCCCGGTTTGTCGTGTGAGAGTCCCCCCGTGCCCGGTGTTTGCGTTATCGGCTTGCAGTGGGGGGACGAGGCAAAGGGGAAGATCGTCGATCTGCTCACCCCGCGTCACGACTTCGTCGTCCGCTACCAGGGGGGCGCCAACGCGGGCCACACGGTGGTTGTCGGCGACGAGGTCTACAAGCTGTCGCTGCTCCCCAGCGGCGTGTTGACCCCCGGCGTGACGAGCGTCATCGCCGGCGGCGTGGTGGTGAACCCCGCCAAAGCGATCGAGGAGCTCGACGAGCTCGCCTCGCGCGGCGTCGAAGGGCTCGACCGCAACCTGAAGATCAGCGACCGGGCGCACGTCATCTTCCCGTGGCATTTTGCCGAGGATCGCGCGCTCGACAAGAACACGTCCGACGGCGAGAACATCGGCACTACGCAGCGTGGCATCGGGCCGTGTTACCGCGACAAGGTGGCGCGGTCGCACGCCATTCGGATGGGCGACCTGTACCGCGATGGGCTCCGCGAGCGGATCGAGCACGTCGTCGCCGCCAAGCGGCCGGTGCTCGAAGCGATGGGGGGGGACCCTTCGGGGCTCGATCCGGCCGCGATCTTCGCGCAGTACCGGGCCTTCGCCGAGCGCCTGCGGCCGCACGTCGCCGACACGACCGAGATGCTGCTGACGGCCGCCGAGAGTGGCAAACGGATCTTGTTCGAGGGGGCTCAAGGGGCGCTCCTCGACGTCGATCACGGCACGTACCCGTTCGTCACCAGCAGCAACTCGAGCGGCGTCGGGATCTCCAACGGCTCGGGCCTCCCGGCGCGGTACATCAACCACACGATCGGCGTGGTGAAGGCCTACTCGACGCGCGTCGGCGGCGGGCCGTTCCCCACCGAACAGGACAACGCCGACGGCCAGCGCTTGCGCGACCAAGGGAACGAGTATGGCACCGTCACGCGCCGCCCGCGGCGTTGCGGCTGGCTCGACGCGGTTGCGGTGCGCTACACGGCCCGCTTGGGGGGAGTCGATGCGATCGCCGTCATGCTGCTCGACGTGCTCAGTGGCTTCCCCGAGATCAAGGTCTGCACCGCGTACGAGATCGACGGCGAGCGGACGACGCGCTTCCCGAGCCACGTCGATGACCTACGCCGCGTGAAGCCGGTGTACGAGTCGCACCCCGGGTGGACCGAGGACCTGACCGGCTGCCGAACGATCGAGAGCCTCCCCGACAACGCGCGGGCCTACCTGCGGCGAGTGAGCGAGTTGGCCGGCCGGCCGGTGACGTTGGTCTCGGTCGGTCCGGCACGCGACCAGACGATCCTGTCGGCCGACGCGCCGCTGCCGGCGGCTACTTGATGCGCCCCTGAGGCGCTCTTTTCCCATGACGACCACCACGCCGAGCGTCGCGGCCCCGAGCGCCGGCCCCGAGCGCGGACTGGGGCCGCTGCACGACGTCCCCCCCGAGCGGTGGCCGCGACACGTCGCGATCATCATGGACGGCAACGGCCGGTGGGCCGAGCGGCAGGGCCTGGTGCGCATCGCCGGCCACGACCGCGGGGGCCACGTCGTGCGGGCGATCACCCGCGAGTGCGCGCGCCTGGCGCCGGTCGAGCAACTGACGCTGTACTGCCTTTCGAGCGAGAACTGGAAGCGTCCAGCCGACGAGCTGGCGTTCCTCATGGAACTGCTTAAGCAGTACCTGGTGAACGAGCGGCCGACGATGATGGAAGACAACGTCCGCGTGCGGATGATCGGCCGCCGCGACGGGATCCCCGCCAACGTGCTCCAGGAGCTTGACCAGACCGTTACGCTCAGCGCCGCGAACGACGGCTTGGCCCTCAACCTGGCGATCAACTACGGCGGGCGGGGCGAGATCGTCGATGCCGCTAGGCGCCTGGCGACGCGGGTCCAAGCGGGCGAGCTCGCCGTCGAAGAGATCGACGAGCGCGCGCTCGGCGCGGCGCTCTACACCGAGGGGCGCCCCGACCCCGACCTGCTGATCCGAACCGCCGGCGAGCTGCGGGTCAGCAACTTCCTGCTCTGGCAAATCAGCTACGCAGAACTGTGGATCACCGACAAGACGTGGCCCGACTTCGACGAGGCGACGCTGCACGCGGCGCTCCGCGACTACGCCGGCCGCGAACGCCGCTTCGGCGGGATCAACCTGTAACGAGCACTCCCGCAGGGAACGCCGACTCTTGCTCTTCTGGCGCATCACCCTCGGCTTCCTGTTCGTCGCCGTGCTGGTGGGGCTGGCGTGGCTCGACTTCGGCGCAGCGCGCCCGGGGGTGATCATGGCCCCGCTGGCGATCGCCGGGACGGTGCTCGCGGCCGGCGAGCTCGTCAGGATGTTCGAGCACGACCCGCTGATCCCGGCGCCGTCGCGCTACGTCGTCGTGCCGGGGGCGCTCGTCACCGTGCTGGCGAGCTGCGTGCCGATGCTGTGGCGGATCGATCAGGCCCCGGGGCCGGTCGCGGCGACGATCGGCAACGTCGGTTGGGTGGCCCTCGGACTGGCGGCAGCCTGCTCGGTGTCGTTCTCGATCGAGATGCTCCGCTACCGCGCGCCGGGCTCGGCGACGGCGCGGCTGGCGCTCGCCGTGCTCGGGATCGCGTACGCCGGCGGCTTGATGGGGTTCGTCGTGCAGTTGCGGTTGCTCGCCGGGGGTCCCTGGGGCGCCGACGCCCGTTGGGGGATGGTCGCTCTGTTGTCGATGATCACGGCCGTCAAGACGCACGACATCGGCGCCTTCGTCGTCGGAGGCCTACTGGGAAGGACCAAGTTCGCCCCCGTGCTGAGCCCCAAGAAGACGATCGAGGGCCTCGTCGGGGGATTCGCCACGTCGATCGCCGCGACGGCCCTGCTGCTCGGGCCGATCGCCCACCTGATGGGGTGTCACGCCGGGCGGACCCCGGCTGGCTGGTGGCTGGGTTGCGTGGTCTTCGCCCTGCTCGTTGGGGGCGCCGGCGTTGCGGGGGACCTCGCCGTCTCGCTGCTGAAGCGCGACGCCCGGCTCAAGGACTCCAGCACCTGGATGCCCGGCTTCGGGGGGGTGCTCGACCTGCTGGATTCCGTGCTGTTCGCTGCGCCGGTCGCTTACATCCTCTGGATCGCCAGGTGCGTAGGACCGTAGCGGGGGGCCGACCAAGGCCGTTCTCTTCCGCGCCGTCGGTGTAACCCCCCCGATTGGCGGGTCCGGCCGCGCAAGAACCTGTCGCGGGCCGCCGGAAGGCTGGTATAGTTCACCCGGCGGCGATCCCTCTCCCCCGCGGCGGCAGCCAGAGCGCTCCGCCCCCCCTTGATGATCGAAGCAACGATCCCGGTCGGAGGACCGGAAGAGACGGTCCTGCTGTTTGGCGTGGGGGACGCGCACCTCAAACGAATCCGCGAGGCGGTCCCGGCGAAGATCGCGACGCGCGACGGCCGGATCCACCTCACCGGGGACGAGCGCGCCGTCTTGCAGGCGACCGCCGTGTTCGAGCGCCTCAAAGCGGCGGTCGGCCGCGAGGGTTCCGTCGGCGCCGACCGCGTCGAGCAGATCCTCGCCGAGGTCACCGAGGGGAAACGCTCGCCGAAGACCGAGGGAGAGGTCGCGATCAAGCAGCCCGGCGTCAAGGTCCGCCCCCGCACCGACGGGCAGGGGGACTACGTCGAGGCGATCCGCGCCCACGACATGGTGTTCTGCGTCGGCCCCGCGGGGACCGGCAAGACGTACCTGGCGGTCGCCGCCGCGATCGAGGCGTTCAAAGAACGCAAGATCCGCAAGATCATCCTCGTGCGGCCGGCGGTCGAAGCGGGGGAGAGCCTCGGCTTCCTGCCGGGCGACTTGCAGGCGAAGATCAACCCCTACCTGCGTCCGCTGCTCGACGCGCTGGGGGAGATGATGGACTTCGACCAGCTCAAGCGCTACATGGCCGAGGACACCGTCGAGGTCGCGCCGCTGGCGTACATGCGCGGGCGGACGCTCAACAACGCGTTCATCATCTTGGACGAGGCGCAGAACACCACCGTCGCGCAGATGAAGATGTTCCTCACCCGGATGGGGGCGAACTCCAAGGTCGTCGTTACGGGGGACGCCACGCAGGTCGACTTGCCGGTCGGCACGCGCAGCGGGCTGGCCGACGCGCTCGACCGCTTGCAGGGGATCGAAGGGATCGCTTGCGTCAAACTCGGCAAGGCCGACATCGTCCGACATCGGCTCGTGCAGCAGATCGTCAGCGCTTACGAGAGCTCCTCTACGCGGTGACGCTCGGCGTCGCAAGACGCTCGGTTCATCCTTCGCCCATGTCCGCCGGTTCTCAGAAACGCACCCGTAGCCAGCGCGTCGCCGCGCTCGAGCTCCCCCCGGGGAAAATCTCGACGCTCGTCGATCAGCTCCGCAGCGGGGCGGTCGTGTCGCGGCTGGTGCTCGCGGGGATGACCGCGATCGCCCTGCTCGCGATCACGCGAGGTTGGGCGCCGCCGCGGGACTTCTACCTAAAGCAGATCCCGTCGCGCGACGTGATGGCGGCGACCGAGTTCCGCCGGCTCGACGAGCGCGCGACGAGCGAGGCGCAGGCCCGCGCACGGCGTTTCGCCGAAGCGGTCTACGACAACGACCCCCTGCCGCTCGAGCAGCTTCGGGCGCAGGTCGAGAACGAGGTGCGCCAGCTCGCCGGGGCCGACGACTACGACGCGGTCGATCAGGCGCTCTGGTCGCGCTACAACGCGCCGCTCGCCGAAGGGACCCCCGCGCCGACCGCCGAAGAGGAGCGGCGACAGTTCGACAAATTCCGAGAGGCGTTCGCGACCGAGGAAGCGCAGATCGAGTTCGGTCGCGCTCTGCAAGACGTGTTCGCCCCCTTCGAGCAGCAAGGGATTCTCGACAAGCAGCCCGCCGAGGCGAACGCCGAGCAGGTCATCGTGCGCCGCGGCAAAGTCGAGGGGTTCGAGCAGGTCGCCCCCGTGCGCAGCGTGCTCGTCGATACGGTGCGGGCGGAGCTCGGCGCGGCGCTCGACAAGCGCCTCGTGAAGCTCGGCGCGGCGCAGCACGTCTTCGCGCGGTTGCGACCCGAGCTTCCGATCACGCTCGAGCTCGACGACGACGCCACGCGCAAGCAGCAAGAGAAACGTGTCGCCGACGTCGAGCCGGTCTACAAGACCTACGAACGGGGCGTCCGGCTCGCCGAGGCGGGCCAGCCCCTCACCGAGTCGCAGATCGACCTGCTCGAGGCCGCCTACCAGCAGCAACTCGCCGAGCGGACCCCCGCCGCCCACGCCGCGCGCACCGCCGCCGTCCTGTGGCTCTACGGGGCCACGTTCGCGATCTGCGGCTTCGGGCTGTACCGCAGCGACCGACCGGCGGTGGTCGAGCTCCCGCGGTACGTCACGGTGCTGGGCGCCATCCTGCTGACGGTCGGCGGCGCACAGCTCGCGTACGGCCAGCCGTGGCGGGCCGAGCTCGTGCCGGTGCTGTTGTTCGCGATGACGTTCGCGATCGCCTACCGGCAACCGAGCGCGCTGCTGCTCACCGCCGCGGTGACGTTGGTCGTTTGCGTGGGTCTGGGCGAGTCGCTCCGCGACGGCGTCCTGCTGTTCGCCCCCGCGGCGACCGCTGTGGCGATGCTCGACTCGGTGCGGCACCGGAGCAAACTGCTGGGGGTGGGGCTCGGCGCGGGGCTCGTGGCGGTGGCGACGACGCTCGCCGTCAGCGCCCTCGACGAGCAGCCGGCGTGGCCGTCGGTCAAGCTGGCGGCGGCGACCTTGCTGTGGTCGATCGTCGCCGGGTCGCTGATGACCTGCGTTCTGCCGTTCGTCGAGAAGGTCTTCCGCGTCCAGACCGACCTCAGCCTGATCGAGCTGGGGGACCCGGCCCACCCGCTGTTGCAAGAGCTGATCCGCCGCGCTCCGGGGACGTACAACCACTCGATCACCGTGGCCTCGCTCGCCGAGGCGGCGGCCGAGTCGATCGGCGCCCGCGGGCTGCTGGTCCGCGTGGGGGCCTACTTCCACGACATCGGCAAGATGCTCAAGCCGGGGTACTTCGCCGAGAACCAGGCGCTGGGGGGCAACTCGCACGACGCCCTCGTGCCGGCGATGAGCACCCTGGTGATCATCGCCCACGTCAAGGACGGCGCCGACCTCGCGCGGCAGAACAAGGTCCCCGAGTGCATCATCGACTTCATCCAGCAGCACCACGGCACGACGCTCGTCGAGTTCTTCTACCGCCAGGCGCAGCAAAAGAGCCAGTCGGCGCCCGACACGGGTTCGGTCGATGAGACCTCGTTCCGCTACCCGGGGCCGAAGCCGCAGACCAAAGAGGCCGGCGTGCTGATGATCTCCGACGCGGTCGAGAGCGCGAGCCGCACGCTCGTCGAGCCGACCCCGTCGCGGATCGAGGCCCTGGTCGAGAAGCTGATCCGCGCGCGGCTCGACGACGGGCAGTTCGACGAGTGCGGCCTGACGCTGCAAGACCTCCGGCAGATCGCCGACAGCCTCGTGAAGTCACTCAGCGCTGTCTATCACGGCCGCGTGAAGTACCCGGGCCAAGACAAGCACGAGAAGCAAGAGAAGTCGGCCTGAGCCGTTCGCCGTGCGCATCCTGATCGCCAACCAACAGAACACGCTCGCCATCGACGAGGCCCGCCTCACGGCCGCTGCGCGCGACGTGCTGGCCGAGCACGGTTTCGCCCGTGGCGAGCTGAGCATCGCGGTGGTCGATGACCCGACGATCCAAGCGCTGAACGTCCGCCACTTGCAGCACGACTACCCGACCGACGTGCTGAGCTTCTGCTTCGACGAGGACGCCGATCGCCTGGAGGGCGAGGTCGTCGTCAGCGCCGACACGGCCGTTCGCAACGCCGCCGAGTACGGCTGGCCGGCGGCCGACGAGCTGCTGCTGTACGTCGTCCACGGGGTGCTGCACCTCGTCGGCTTGCGAGACAAGGGCGACGAGGACTCGCGTGCGATGCGAGCGGCCGAGTTGCACTTCCTGCTCCGCGCGGGGGTCGAGCCCCCCGCCACCATTAACGGCCCTCACTCGAGCGTACGAACGTGACCGGCGACCCCGTGGTCTGGTTGTTTCTCGCCTCCCTCGGCTTTACCTGCCTGACGGCGGTGGGGGCGCGGGCGCTGCGAGACTTCTCGCGGAGCGACCTCCAGGAGGTCTGCGAACGGAACGACCGACTCGACCGCTTCTCGGAGATCTTGCACCGTCACGAGCCGACCGCGCTGGGGCTCGAGCTGCTGGGGGTGATCGCGTCGGCAATATGCGTCGCCGCGGGGGCGTGCTGGGCGCTGGCCCGACCGGGGGCGGTTGCGGGTCCGTCGGTCTCGTTCGCGCTTTCCGCGGGCGCGACGATCGGCTGCGGCCTCGCCGCCGTCCGCATCTGGCTCCCGTGGTCGCTGTCGCGGCTCTACGCCGAGCCGGTGCTGTTCCACTCCTGGCCACTGTGGCGATTGCTGGCGCTGATCGCCGCGCCGCTGCTGCTGGGCGCCCGACTGGTTGACACCGTGTTCCACCGGCTCGCCGGGCGCACTCCCGACACGCCCGACGAGGACACCATCGAGGAAGAGATCCGCACGATCGTCTCCGAGGGGCACCGCGAAGGCCTGCTCGAGGAGGACGCCCGCGAGATGATCGAGGGGGTCATCGAGTTGAACGACGCCGACGTGTCGCAGATCATGACCCCCCGGACCGACATGCACATGCTGCACGTCGACCTGCCGTGGGACGAGCTGCTCGCCGACATCATCGCGGTCGGTCACACGCGGATCCCCGTGTTCGACGGGACGCGCGACGACATCGTCGGGGTGCTCTACGTCAAGGACTTGCTGCCGGTCCTCGCGAAAGGCCCCGAGTCGCGCCGCCGGTCGATCCGCGAGCTGGCCCGCAAGCCGATCTTTGTCCCCGAGACGAAGCGCGTGAACGACCTGCTGAAGATGCTCCTCCAGCAACGCACACACATCGCGATCGTGCTCGACGAGTACGGCGGCGTCTCGGGACTGGTGACGATCGAGGACGTGCTCGAGGAGATCGTCGGCGAGATCGTCGACGAGTACGACGTCGATACCGAAGAAGAGATCCGCCGCTTGGGGGACGACGCCTTCGAGGCGGTCGGGCGGGCCCACGTCGATGAGATCAACGACGCGATGGGGACCGACCTCCCCGAGGACCGCGACTACGACACGATCGCCGGCTTCGTGTTCACCGAGCTCGGCCGCGTCCCGTCGGTGGGAGAGACGGTCGACTGGAACGGCGAGCTCCGGGTGACGGTCCTCGAAGCCTCCAAACGCCGCATCGAACGGGTCCGTGTCGAGCGGCTCGCTGCGCCGGCGAACGGAGCCGTCTGACGCGACGATAGCGCTGCTGGCGCCGCTGCTACGCGCCGCCGCGCGGGGCGTCGGTTCTGTCTTGCCCTGGCCCGCGTGCGCTCCTACGGTCTGCCACGCTAGGGCCGCGCGGCAGGTGCGCGCTCCCCAAACCCTCGAACGCGCCGCCGCCATGCGATTCCTCGACCAACGCACACTGGGCCTCCTGACGCTCGTTGCGCTGCTGACGCTTGGCGAGCCGCTCAGCCCTCCGGCGCACGCCCAAGCGCTCCCCGGCTGGTTGCCGGGGGTCGCGAGCGACGACCCCGAAGACCAACCCGGCGGTCGCCGTTGGTGGCGGAAGCACAAGAAGCAAAAGGTCTACGTCCCGAGCGAGGGGTACCAAGTCCCCGGGTTCGACGGCTACTTCGACGAGAACGGCAAGCCGATGCCGGCGCCGGTCGATGAGATCGTCGTCAAGCTCGACGGCGACCCGGAGGAAGACGGCGGCCTGATCCCGGGGCTCGACCCCAAGAAGGCAGCCGGCGCCGTGAAGGAAGCGATGGGGCTCGGGCCGAACGAACAGCTCGCCCAGCAGTTCTTGGACCGCGGCGTGACCGAGTTCCAAGGAGGGAAGCTCGACGCGGCGGCCGAGTCGTTCGAGAAGGCGGCGGCCCGCTGGCCCGGTTCGCAGATCGAGGCGCAGGCGCTCTTCAACCGCGCCGAAGCGCTCTACTTCGACAAGCACTACAAGGGGGCCGCCGACGCGTACGTCAAGCTGCTCGACGAGCACCCGAGCACGCCGCGCCTCGACGCGACGATCGAGCGTTTGTGGGAGATCGGCCAGTACTGGGAGCGCGAGCACTTCACCGACTCGTACCAGGCGCCCCTCGACTTCAACGCGACCGAGCCCACGAGGCCCTGGACCGACACGATCGGCAACGCGGTCAAGGTCTACGAGGCGATCCGCCTGAACGACCCCACCGGGCCGCGTGCCGACGACGCGATCATGGCCACCGCCGGGATCTACTTCCGGCGCGAGCGGTTCCACGACGCCGACTACCACTACGGGCTGCTGCGGCAAGAGTACCCGCGCAGCGAGCACCAGTTCGACGCCCACGTGCTGGGCCTGCAGAGCATCCTGCGGAAGTACCAGGGGGCCGACTACGACGGCCAGCCCCTCGCCGAGGCGAAGCGACTCGAGTCGCGGATCCGCGCGAACTTCTCGGGGAACCTCTCCAGCGAAGAACGCGACCGGCTGCGCGACGTGCGGGCGCAGCTCGCGGCGTCGATCGAGGAACGCGACCTGAAGATGGCGGAGTACTACGCGAACGTCGATCAGAACCGCTCGGCGAAGGTCTACTTCGAGAAGGTCCTCAAGGAGCACCCCGAGTCGCCGGCCGCCGACGTGGCTCGCGAGCGCCTCGCGGCAGTCAAGGAGTTGCCCGAGACCCCCGACGTGCCGCTGGAGTGGTTCGTCGAGATCTTCCCGCAGAATCAAGAGCGTGCCGCGATCGACGGCATCGAAGAGGTCGCCCCCGCGGCCGTCGCGCCCCAGGTGGCGGCGCAACCGCAGGACGCGGCCGCAACCACCGTAACGCGCTAGCGCCAGCAGCAAGGCCGCACGGATGTCATCCCTGGCGCCCCACCGGCGGCGTTACGCGAATCGCAGTCGATTCCCCCTCGCGTGGATCGCACTCGCCATCGGCTGCGCGCTGCTCCCCGGCTGCGCAGCCTACCGGGTCGGCGCCGAAACGCTGTACGACCCCGACGTGCAGACGGTCTACGTACCGATGATCGCCTCGGGGAGCTTCCGGCGTGACCTGGGCGAGCGGCTGACCGAGGCGATCATCAAAGAGATCGAGCTGAAGACGCCGTTCAAGGTCGTGAACAACCCGAACGCCGACAGCGTGCTCGACATCCGCCTGCACGGCGACGCGCGGCGCACGCTGGCCGAAGACCAGTTCGACAACCCGCGGTTGTTCGAGAACCAGCTCGTGGCGCAGGTCGAGTGGTCGAATCGGCGGCGCGAGCCGCTGACGCGGATGCAGACGTTCACGCTCCCCGGCGCGCTCGCCGACCCGTCGTTACCGCCGGGGGTCGCCGACCCGGTCGGGATCGGGCAGGCCACGCCGCTCATCGGCGAGGCGGGCCAGACGCTCGTCTCGCAGCAGCAGCTCGCCATCGCCCGGCTCGCCGAGCAGATCGTGGCGACGATGGAGACGCCGTGGTGAGGGCTTCGCGTCGCGCGGCGGACGGGGCTATCAGCCTGTCGAAAAACGCCGTCGTGGCGTTTTTCAACGTCGCCAAGCTCACGGCCGAGCCGCTCGCGGCTCGCAAAACCGCGGCGAAAGCGCCACGGTTTCGACGTCGCCTCCCTGCGACGACGCAGCCTGTCGATAAATCAACAGGCTGCTATGCTCGCCGCATGACAGGACCCGGATCATCGGCGCCGTCCCGCTCGTGGAATCTCCGCACGGGCGAGCTGCGCTTCGGCCACCTCCCCGCGCTGATGGGGGTCGTCAACGTCACCCCCGACTCGTTCTCTGACGGGGGGCGGTTTGTCGATGTCGAGCGGGCGCTCGACCACGCCCTGCGGCTCGAGGCCGAGGGGGCGACGATCCTCGACGTCGGTGGCGAGAGCACGCGACCCGGCGCCGAGCCCGTTCCGCTCGCCGAAGAGCTCCGCCGTGTGGTCCCGCTGATCGAACGGCTCGCGCCGGTCGCCAAGACGCCGATCTCGATCGACACCCAGAATGCCGCCGTAGCGCGCGCGGCGATTGACGCCGGCGCCCAGATCGTCAACGACGTGTCGGGATGCCTGGCCGACCCCGCGATGGGGTCGCTCGTCGCCGAGCTGGCGGTCGGTGTCTGTGCGATGCACATGCGTGGCGTCCCGGCGACGATGCAGCAGGACCCTCGATACGACGACGTGGTCCGCGAGGTTGCCGATTTCCTAACCCAGCGGCGCGACGTGCTCGTTGCCGCGGGGGTCGATCGCAGCCGGATTTGCCTCGACCCGGGGATCGGGTTCGGCAAGACGACCGAGCACAACCTCGACCTCTGCCGACGCGTCGCGGAGCTCCATCGGGTTGGGCAGCCGCTGCTGGTCGGGCACTCCCGGAAGCGGTTCCTCGGCGAGCTCATCGGGGACCCGACCCGCGACCGCGACGCCGCCACCGCTGGCGCGGCGATCGCGTTCGCGCTCGCGGGGGTGCAGGTCCTCCGGGTCCACGACGTGGCCCGGGTGCGCGACGCGCTCGTCTCGTTCGACGCGATGCGCCTTCGGTAACGGCGGCGCATCAGCGTTGACCCGCGCCGGCAGGGCTGGGATACTTGTTGGGTTCGCGTGCGCGCCGGCGCCGCTAGCTTGCGCCACCCCCCCGCTACGATTCCGATCCCCATGCAGCTCGCCCCCGAGCCCCGCGCCGACGCCCCGCCGGCCGACGGCCTAGCGCCGTACTGCCGCGACGTGGCGCTGCGGGCGAAGCGGGCCTCGACCGCGCTCGCAACCGTTTCGGGGGCGACAAAGGTGAGCTGGCTCCACCGCTCGGCGCAGCTGCTGCGCGGGTCGCTTGCCGAGCTCACCGCAGCGAACGAGCGCGACTTGCAGGCGGCGCCGGGCTACGGCCTTACCGACGCGGCGATCGATCGCCTCCGCGTGACGCCAGCCGTCGTTGAATCGATCGCCGTCGGGCTCGAGCAGGTCGCCTCGTTGCGCGAGCCGATCGGCGCCGTGATCGACTCGACGGTCCGTCCCAATGGGCTGCGGATCGACAAGGTCCGCGCGCCGCTGGGAGTCGTGTTCTTCATCTACGAGTCGCGCCCCAACGTGACCGCCGACGCCGCCGCGATCTGCGTCAAGGCGGGGAGCGCCGTGATCCTCCGCGGCGGCAAAGAGGCGATCCACTCGAGCGCAGCGATCGTCGAGTTGCTCGCGCAAGCGGCGCGCGAGACGGGGCTCCCCGAGGACGCCGTGCAACTCGTCTCGACGACCGACCGGGCCGCCGTCGGGCACTTCCTGTCGATGGCCGACGCGATCGACGTCGCGATCCCGCGCGGGGGCGCCGGGCTGATCCGCCGCGTCGTCGCCGAGGCGACGATGCCGGTGATCAAGCACTTCGACGGCAACTGCCACGTCTACCTCGACGCCTCGGCTGACCCCGACCTGGCCGAGCGGATCACGGTCAACAGCAAGTGCCAGAGGCTGGGGGTCTGCAACGCGGCCGAGTCGCTGCTGGTTCACGCGGCTGCCGCCGACACGCTGCTGCCGCGTGTCGGCGCCGCGTTGCGGAGGGAGGGGATCGAGGTCCGCGGCGACGAGCGAGTCCTCAAGCTCGTCGAGGGGGCGGTCCCCGCGACCGGCGAGGACTACGGCACGGAGTACCTGGGCCCGGTGATCTCGGCCGCGGTGGTCGATTCGCTCGACGCGGCGATCGAGCACATCAACCGCTACGGGTCACACCACACCGACGCGATCGTCACGGCCGACCTGGCCGCGGCGCGCGAGTTCGCGGCCCGCGTCGACAGCGCCGCCGTGATGATCAACGCGAGCACCCGATTCAACGACGGGGGCGAGTTCGGCCTTGGGGCAGAGATCGGCATCAGCACCGACAAGTTCCACGCCCGCGGACCGTGCGGCGTCGATGAGCTGACGACCTACAAGTACGTGGTCCACGGGACGGGCCAAGTCCGCGGTTAGGGCACGACGCCCGGCCGCTCGGCGAGTAACTATCCTTCGCAGCGACGGAGCGCGGCATGAGCGACGAGATGCTCAGCCAGTCGGAGATCGAGAACCTCCTTGGCGCGATGGGGGCGGCCAAGCCCGCCAAAGCGGCGGCCGCGGCGGGCGCCGCGGTGCCGACACGTGGCCCCGCCGCCGCGCAATCAACGTCGCAGCGCGCCGCGGCGCCGCTCGCCGGAGGGGTTGTCCCCGACATCGCGCCACTGCCGCGGCCGACGGAGAAGATCACCCCCTACGACTTCAAACGCCCCGAGCGCGTCGGCAAGGAGCAAATGCGAGCGCTTCAGACGATGCACGAGGGCTTCGGGCGGAACTTCGGCGCTGCCCTCTCGTCGTTGCTCAGGACGATCGTCGACGTGAAGCTCACGAGCGTCGATCAACTCACCTACAGCGAGTTCGTCTTCAGCCTCGAGAACCCGACCTGCTTCAACCTGATCAACGCCAAGCCGCTCGAAGGGCAGTTGATCCTCGACATCAACCCGTCGCTGTTGTTCCCTGTGATCAACCGGCTGCTGGGAGGGACCAACGACGCCACCCCCCCCGCGCGGCGCCCGCTCACGGAGATCGAGCTGCGGCTGGTGGGGCGGATCACGACGCTGTTCCTGAACGAGATGACCTCCGCCTGGGAGAACGTGCTCCCGCTGGAGCTGTCGATTGACCACGTCGAGAGCAACCCGCAGCTCGTGCAGATCGTGCCGCCGAACGAGGTCGTGGTGCTGATCAGCTTCGAGCTCACGCTCGGCGAGGCGCGGGGGATGATGAACCTCTGCATCCCCTTCAACGCCATCGAGCGGATCGGCAGCAAGCTGAGCGCCAACAGTTGGGTCACGTTCAGCAAGCGCCCTTCGACCGCCGAGTCGGTCCAATTGCTGGGTGACCACCTCAGCGACTCGGTCGTCGAGGTCGTCGTCGAGCTCGCCGAGTCGCGGATCGCGACCCAGGAACTTATCGGCCTGCGTGTCGGCGACATCATCGCGACCGAGAAGGACATCCGACGCCCGATGGTCGTCTCGATCGAGGGACGCGAGAAGTTCTACGCGACCCCCGGGGCGTTCAAAGGACGCAAGGCGGTCCAGATCACCGACCCGATCGTCGAGCGGCACGTCAACGTCGGCCGGCCCCCCGCCGCCTGAGCGGCGGGGGTGGCGTTCGTCGTTCCGCGCGGTCACGCTAGCCGGGCATGTCGTTCGAACACGTTCGCCACCGCCCCCCCCGCACGCTGCAGCGCGAGCGCGAGCTCGTGCTCGCCTGCGTCCCGCTGCGGAGCAAGGTGAACCTGTCGCGGATCGCGCGCTGCGCCGGCTGCTGCGCCGTGCCGCGGATCGTCGCCGCCGCCCCGGCGCGGCTCGACCCGGAGATCGCCCGCGACGCGGTCCAATCGGTGAAGCTCGACGTCCGCCGCTCCCTCGCGCCGGCGCTCAAGGAGCTGCGTGCCGAGGGGTACCGGATCGTGGGGCTCGAGCAAACAACCGAGTCGCACGACCTGCACCACTACCGCTTCGAGCGGCGCACGGCGCTGGTGATCGGGAACGAGCGCGGCGGGCTGGACGACGAGATCCTCGCCCTCTGCGACGACACGGTCGAGGTCCCCGTCTGGGGCCTCCCCCACAGCTACAACGTCGCCACCGCAACCGTCATGGCGCTCTACGAGTACTGCCGCCAGTTCCCGGACGGCTGACGGCGTCGTGAAAGCGCCGGGGTCACCCCGCCGATTCGACCGTCGCGCTCATCGCCCCTTTGCACGACGCTTGGAGCGCGTCGGGGCCGTAGGCGTGGATCTGCTCTTGCTTCAGCTCGGCGTGCTCGCGTGTCGTCGTGAGGACGACCACCTTGCCCGCGGAATCGACTTCCTTCGCCATCCGCTTGCACTCTTCGGCGGTGTGGCCGAACAGCTCGCGGAGCATCCGCTCGACGTACTCGAACGAGTGGTCGACGCTGTCCCACAAGATCACGTGGTAGCGGGGGACCTCGCGGGTCGCCTTTTGCCGCGCCTTGCGCGGCTTGGTGGTCGTCACCACAACGGCCGAACCGTCCCCCGGGGGAGCCGGTTCGCTCGCCGAGTCGCTGTCGAAGAGGCGGGGGTCGAGGGGGTCGCGTCGCATTGGTGGTTCGCTGCGGCTTGCCGGGAGGGGGTGGGGCCAGCGGGGGGGCCCGGCGTGGTGAGCGGGGCCGAAAGCAAGTATATTGCCGGGCTTACCTTAGGGCGAGCGAAGCCCCCCTAGCGACCGATGAAAGCCGCTGCTCCCGGACACCCCATGCCGCTCTCCCCCGCCACCCAGGCCGAGCACGAGCGGAAGCTCTTCGAGCTGCTGCGGATCCCCAGCGTGAGCGCCGACTCGCGGCACAAGGCCGACGTGGCGCGGGCCGCTGACTGGGTGCTCGCCGAGCTAGCCTCCTACGGCCTCGCGGCGCAGCGGTTCGAGACGCCGGGCCACCCGATCGTCTACGCCGAGTCGCCGCCGGTCCCGGGGGCCCCCGTGGCGCTCGTCTACGGCCACTACGACGTGCAGCCCCCCGACCCGCTGGGGGAGTGGACCACCCCACCGTTCGAGCCCACCGTGCGCGACGGCAACGTCTACGCCCGCGGGGCGACCGACGACAAGGGTCAAATGCTGACGCACGTCCTGGCGGCCGGCGAGCTGCTGAAGGAACGGGGCTCGCTGCCGCTGCAAGTGAAGTTCCTGATCGAGGGAGAAGAGGAAGTCGGCAGCGAGCACCTCGAGCCGTTCGTCGCCGCGCACCGCGACCTGCTGGCTGCCGACGTGGTCGTCGTCAGCGACAGCTCGCAGTTCGCCCCCGGCATGCCGGCGGTGACCTACGGCCTGCGCGGCATCGCGTACTACGAGGTCCTGCTCCGCGGGCCAAAGCAGGACCTGCACTCGGGGAAATTCGGCGGCGCAGTCACCAACCCGGCAAACGTGATTGCGAAGCTGGTCGCCGCGCTGACCGACGGCGAAGGGCGGGTGCAACTGCCGGGCTTCTACGACGACGTGGTTGCGCTCACCCAGCGGGAGCGAGATGAGTTCGCTCGCTTGCCGTTCTCGGACGAGGGGTACATGGCGTCGCTTGGCGTCACTGGGCTCACAGGGGAGGTGGGCTACACAACGCTCGAGCGGAGCTCTGCCAGGCCAACGTGCGACGTGAACGGCCTGTGGTCCGGGTACCAGGGGGAAGGCGCCAAGACGGTGCTGCCGGCCAAGGCGGGATGCAAGGTGAGTTTCCGCCTCGTCCCGAACCAAGACCCGATGAAGGTCACGGAATCACTGCACGCGCTGCTCAAACCGCTCGTGCCGCCGGGAGTCACGATGACGATCGTCGATCACCACGGGGCGCCGGGCGTAGTGTTCCCGCTCGACAGCCCCTACGTGGCCGCTGCCGAGCGGGCAATCAAGGCGGGCTTCGGCGCCCGGCCGGTCTTCATCCGCGAAGGGGGCTCGATCCCTATCGTGGCAACGTTTGCCCGCGAGTTGGGTGCCGACGTGCTGCTCTTGGGATGGGGCCTCGACGATGACAACATGCACAGCCCCAACGAAAAATTCTGTCTACCCGACTTCCACCGCGGGATCGCTGCGAGCACCGCACTTTGGGAACTCTTGGGAGCCCATCATGTCAGGTCGTAGATTCGTTGGCACAAACCGACTTTGGCATGTCGCGATCGTTGCTGCGGCGGTCGGGGGCGTAGTCTGCGCCGGAGTTCTATTTGACAAGCTAGATAAACTAGACTTCTGGCAGCTCTTGGTCTCCATACTTGGTTTCTACTCAGCAACGTACGTCTTGGTCCAGCGAAATGATCAGGAGAGGCGTGAGTACGAATGGCGAAGAAAACAGTACTCGGCACAATTCACGCACGAATGGACGTCTATCACCAGCGGCCTGCGATCGGCGATGGAATCAAGTGAGTTTGGGGATTTGTGGAATGAGCACGACCCACTTTCATTAGCAGCCGTCGACAAGAAGCGCATCGCAGTTGATTCCGACGAGCGATGCCGAAGACTTCGCGAGGCCGTGATCACCTACCTCAACTGGCTGGATGATTTCGCCTATCTCTACCGCACGCACATGATTGATCGAGCGGTCGTAACCGAGTTGCTCGCGCCAGCGCTGCGACTGTACCACGGCAAGGTGGATCCCTTGGCAAAAGCAATTGCTTGGCACAATGGTGGCGCGAAGCAACGGCCAAATAAAGCATGGAGCGAGTACTACGATTTCGCTCATGAGAACGAAGTAGTGTGAATCAGTGGCGCCCATCACCTCGCTCCTCCTGCGCTAACACGTCAATGCTCGACAACCGTTTCGTCCTCGAGAACGCCCCGCTCGTTCAGAAGAACTGCGACCGCCGCGGCGTGCGCGTCGATGTCGGGCGATTCGTCGAGCTCGAGACGAAGCGACGCGCGGTGCAGCAGGAGGTCGAGGACCTCGCCCGCCGCGGGAACGAGGTCAGCAAGGGGATCGGCAAGGCGAAGGACGACGCCGAGCGCGAGCGCATCAAGGAAGAAGGGCGCTCGCTGCGGGCCGAGAAGGACGCCCGTCAGGCGGAAGTCGATCGCCTGGGGGCCGAGGCCGACGCGATCCTCCGCAGCATGCCGAACATGACCCACGCCGACGCCCCGACCGGCGACGAGACGGCGAGCCGCGAGGTGCGGCGCGGGTCGGCGCAGGCCCGCAAGTTCGCCTTCCCGGTGCAGGACCACGTCGAGCTCGCCGCGCAGCACGAACTGGTCGATTTCGAGGGGGGGGCCCGCGTATCGGGGCACGGCTTCTACTTCCTCAAGAACGAGGGGGTGCTGCTCGAGCTCGCGCTGCAGCACTACGTGGTGAACCTGCTGATGAAGCGCGGCTTCACGCCGATGACGACCCCCGACCTCGCGCGGGGCGAGATCCTGCAGGGGGTCGGCTTCATCCCCCGCGGGCCCGAGACGCAGATCTACAGCGTCGAGAACCACGACCTGAACCTGGTGGCGACGGCCGAGATCACGCTCGGTGGCCTGTACGCCGGGCAGGTAGTCGAGGAAGAGCAACTCCCGATCAAGCTGTGCGGCATCAGCCATTGCTTCCGCACCGAGGCGGGCGCCGCCGGCCGCGCGAGCCGCGGCCTGTACCGCGTCCACCAGTTCACGAAGGTCGAGATGTTCGCCTTCACCACCCCCGATCAAAGCGACGCCACGCTCGAGGAGTTTTGCGCGCTGGAGTGCGAGATCTTCAACGGCCTGGGGATCCCGTTCCGCGTGCTCGACATCGCGTCGGGGGACCTCGGGGGCCCGGCGTACCGCAAGTACGACCTCGAGGCCTGGATGCCCGGCCGCGGGACGGGGGGCGAGTTCGGCGAGGTCACCAGCACCAGCAACTGCACCGACTACCAGTCACGGCGACTCGACGTGCGCTACAAGCGCAAGGGAGAGAAGGGGACCCACTTCGTCCACACGCTCAACGGCACCGCCGTGGCGTGCAGCCGCGCGCTGATCGCGATCTTCGAGAACTACCAGCAAGCCGACGGCTCGATCACGGTCCCCGAGGTGCTGCGGCCGTTCGTCGGCAAGGACCGCATCGGCGCGCTGAACGATTCTGACGCCGTGGAGGACACGGACCACCACGCCGTTGCTGCCTCGCCCGCCGGCTAGCTGGCTACCGGGGTGGTCGCGGTCGATCACGCCGAGGTCATGAAGCTCGGCAAAGTTGACCTAGCCGTCGCCTTGCGCACCCTCGCCCCGCACGCTGGGGCGTTTCCCCCTTGGCTGCCCGGCACAATCCGGCTCCGTGGGTTGCCGCAGAAGCGGCTTTCCGCGCAGGCACGTTGCGGCCGTGCGTCCCATGCTTTTGCGTTGCCCCGAAGCGGCCCCCCGCGACGCACGACGCGCGGCGTAGACCCTTCCGTGGCAGGTCGCCGTGAATCCCCGAGTAAGCAAGGCCCCCTGCAATGTTCATGAACCGCAAGACTGTCCTGCATGTGGACGACGACCCGCTGATCACGCGGATCATCGCCGAGCAACTCCGCGGCGCGGGCTACGAGTCGGAAGCGGTCAACGACCCGCTGACGGCGATGTCCGCCCTGGTGCGTGGACAGCACCGAATCGTGCTGCTCGACATCCACATGCCGCACCGCAGCGGCCTGCACCTGCTGAGCGACATCAAGGCGTACGACGCGGGGATCCAGGTGATCATGCTCACCGGTCTGGTAAACGAGACCACGGTTCTCGAAGCGATGCGTCAGGGGGCCGAGGCGTGTCTGTTCAAGCCCGTGTCCGACGAGCGGGTGCTGCTCGACGCCATCGACAGCGCGTTCTCACGAAACGAGCGGTGGTGGAAGTCGCTGGCCGACTTGAACCGGCGGCGGACGTCCGAGCCCGAGGTAGCCACGGTTTGAGCGCGCATCCGGCACAACTCGCGCCGGCGCCGCGAACCGGGAGAAAGTGCTGGCAATACTTGCGGCGCAGCGAAGGTGGGGGGGCTGGGTCGCCGATAGCGACTGGTGAATCGACACGGCGCGAGAACAACCCGCGCCGGTCGCGTTCGCCAGTCGCTCGCCGGCGGTGGGCCGCCCGGCGGACGGCCGCGGGAACTACGACCCGGCTCGGTCCCGTGTACCACTCCCCCCGTTTCGTTAGGAGATTTGCAATGAATGTTCGTGCTGCTGTTGCGTCGCTCTGTTTGGGCGCCGCCCTGGTGTTCGGTGCGTCGGACGCCAAGGCGTTCGGCTTTGGCCTGCTCGGTGGTTGTGGCGGTGGCTGCGACAGCTGCTGCGAGCCGGTGTGCTGCGAGCCCGTCTGCTGCGACCCGTGCTGCGCCCCCAAGTGCGGCCTGTTGAGCGGCCTGAAGGGCATGTTCCACCGCCACTCGTGCTGCGAGACGGCGTGCTGCGACCCGTGCTGCGCTGCTGAGCCGTCGTGCTGCGTCGAGGAGCCTTCGTGCTGCGCCGCTGAGCCCAGCTGCGAAGCCGCTCCTTGCTGCGAAGCCGCTCCGGCCTGCTGCGAGCCGGCGTGCTGCGACCCGTGCTGCGCCCCGCGTCGCTGCCGCATCCTGGACGGCCTGAAGGGCCTGTTCCAGCGCGGCTGCTGCGCCCCGGCCTGTGGTTGCGACTGCTGCGTCGAGGAAGTCTCGTGCGGCTGCGAGGCTGCCCCGAGCTGCGGCTGCTGAGCTCGCTCCGCGACACGCCCCGCGGGCCTTCGCCAGTCCAAGGCGAGTCCCCCCCAAGGTGGCGACGCGAAAGATCAACGATTGCCGCCTCCGGACTCCTCTGTCCGGGGGCGGCAATCGCCGTTTGTGGGCCGCTGGACGCGAGGCTATTCGGGCTTGCGAGGGCTCTCGGCCAGCGCGTCGGCGTCTTTCCGCTCGCCCGCCTCGTGGCCGTTGAGCCCCCCGTGCGCGAACGAGCCGTGGCCGAGGCCGCTGTCGGCGGCGTCGGCGAGCGAAGTCGGGCCGTCGTCGGTCGCCGAGCCAGCCGGCGTGGCGTCCCCCCCCTCGGCTTCTCCCTTTTCGGTCAGGTCCTCGAGCGCCGCCGCCATCCGCTTGGTCTGCTGCTTGTACAGGAAGAACGCCCCGGCGAGCGCCAGGCCCAGCACGAGCACTGTCAGCGTGATCTCGGACACGCGAACCAGCTTGGTGATCCCGCTGCCGAACTTGAACGCCAGCCAGAACACGATGCCGACGACCAGCGTCGCGCTCACCATGTCCCACAGCAGGAATCGGAAGTAAGGCACCTTGGCCGAGCCAGCCGCGTAGTAGACCGGGCCGCGGACCCCCACCAGGAAGCGTGTCAGCAGCAGCATCTTGAAGCCGTGCTGCTTGACCGCCGCTTCGAACCGTTCTTCTTTGTCGGCGTCGATGAACCGCGCGATGGTCGGGTGCTTGGTCAGCCAACCGTGCCCGAAGTGGCGCCCGATCGCGTACATGATCGAGTCCCCCAGCAGGGCCCCGACGATGCACGACCCGAACGCCAGCCAGGGGTCGAGCTGGCCGTTCGAGCTCAGCACGCCGGCGAGCACCAGCGCCACTTCCTCGGGAATCGGGACCCCGCACCCGCAGAGGGCGAGGAACGCGATGATCCCGACGTAGCTGAGGTTGTCGAACAGGAGGGACAGGAAGTCGAGCACGCTGGGCATGAGCGGCGTTGCGCCGCAGGTGTTCGGGGGGGGGCCCGCCGTGCCTCCTTGGTGGAGGCGCTAAGGGAGGGGGACCTTGAGTTGGGCACACCCCTGCCCCGTCCGCGCCTGGAGCGGGCAGCCGCGCAGTATAGCGACCCAGGCCGGATGCCAGTACCACCCGCCAGAGCGGCCGCTAAACGGCCTCCGAGGGCGACCAGTCCTCGGGCGACAGGTTGAAAGCGTGGACCACCGTCGGGCCCCCCGGCTCGCTGGCGGGGGCGAGCAGCAGCGCCCGCACGTCGGGCCGACGCTGGCAGAACTCGGCCGTCCCCTCGACCCCCAAGACGTAGAGCGCCGTCGAGAGCGCGTCGGCCTCGACGCCGGTCGGCGCGATTGCGGTCGCCGAGTAGAGTCCCTCGGCGGGCCAGCCGCTCCGCGGGTCGATCAGGTGGCCGTAGCGCCGCCCCTCGTGCTCGAAGAACTGCGTCCCCTGGCCCGAGGTGCCGAGCGACTCGTTCCAGAGGACGACTTCCGCGAGCCGTCGCTCGGGCGCCTGCGGGTCGCGAAGCCCGGCGATCCACCCCCGTTTGTCGCGCGCGGCGGGCGCCTCGGCCTCGTGGTCGCGCAGCGGGTTGTGGCCGTAGGCGAGCAGCGAGCTGCTCCCCCCGTGCGCGAGCCACGCGGGGACGCCGGCGGCGGCAAGCCCCTTCGCGGCGCGGTCGAGGGCGTGCCCCTTGCCGAAGCTGTTGGCGTTGAGCTCGACCCCCTCGCGGAGGAACCGCACCGTCCGATCGGCGGCGTCGAGCGCCACCGAAGTCCACCCGACGTGCGCGAGCGCCGCGGCGCGCTCGGCCCCGTCGGGGAGGCGCCCCTCGCGCCGCCAGAAGCCCCAGGCCTTCGACAGCGGGCCGCTGGTGGGGTCGAACGCACCTTCGGTCTCGTTCCACAGGCGACCGCACAGTTCGAGCAGGCGGTACAACTCGCCGCTCACGGCGACCGGCTCGGCCGCCGCGCGGCGGTTGAGGTCCACCAAGTCGCTGTGGTCGCGGTAGACGGTGAGCTCGTTCTCGACTTGCTCGATGACGTCGAGCGCCGCCATCCCGGCCGCGGCGTCGTTCCGACTGGCCGAGGTAATCAAGCGCAATTCGAACAAGCAGGCCATAGCGCGGCGTGTGAGCACCTGGACCCGGGCGGCGGTGCGATCGATCTCCGGCGACGCGGTCCCGCCGAGCGCGCGGTCGAGCGTCGCGTCGATCGCCCCCTCGATCGCCCCCGCCGCGGCGCCAAACAGGGCGCGGCCCCGCAGGAAGTCCCGCCGGCTGTGTTTTCGCTCCGCCATGCGGCTACTATAGCCCGACCCCGCTCGTCGCTCACTGCCCACGGCCGCGCGGCTCCGGGCGCGGACGCTTCCGGCTCCCACCCCCTCGCTTCGCTTCCCGTTTTCTCGCCTCTCGCATCTCACCTCCAGCCTCTCCCTCATGCCCGAGCCCCTGATCAGCGTCTCCGGCCTCCGCGGCGTGGTCGGCGAGTCGCTCACCCCTTCGATCGTCACGCGGTACATCGGCGCGTTCGCCGCCGGCCTGCCGACCGGCCGCGTGCTGTTGGCTCGCGACGGCCGGGCGACGGGGCCGATGGTGGTCGATGCCGTGCGGTCGGCGCTCGCTGCGGCGGGACTCGAGCCGCTCGACGCGGGGGTCGCCGCGACGCCTACCGTCGGCGTGCTGGTGGGCGCCGAAACGTGCGTCGGCGCCGTGCAGGTCTCCGCCAGCCACAACCCGGCCGAGTACAACGGCCTCAAGCTGTTCGGCGGCGACGGGCGGATCCTCCCCGCGGCCGAGGGGGAACGTGTCAAGCAGCGCTACCTAGCGGGGGACGTGAAGACCGTCGTGCACGACGCGATCGGCCACGCCTCGGCGCTCGACGACACGATCAGCGTCCACCTCGAGCGGGTGCTTAAGATCATCGACGTCGATCGGATCCGCTCCCGCGCGTTCCGCGTGGTGCTCGACGCCAACCACGGGTCGGGGGCGGTCCTCGGCCGGGCGCTCCTCGAGCGCCTCGGCTGCGCCGTCGCGGTCCTCGGCGAGCGGCCCGACGGGCTCTTCGCCCACCCCCCGGAACCAACGGCCGAGAACCTCGCCGGCGTGGCGTCGCGCGTCGCCGAGGCCCGCGCCGACGTCTGCTTCTGCCAAGACCCCGACGCCGACCGCCTGGCGATCGT
>JBOFFC010000004.1:0-25583 GCA_051648405.1 Lacipirellulaceae bacterium | reverse complement strand
GGGATCGACCGTTGAACCGGGGCGTCGAGACGCGCATCGCGGCGCGACGAGACGTCCAGGGCGGGCACAAACGCGACCGTGGCATGATTCAACATAACTCCCCCCTCTTCCCGGGCAAGGCGAGTCGCAGCCGCGGGGCGCCTCCGCCGCGGCCGGGTAGACCCCTCCCATGAGAGCAGGCCTCCCTACACAACTCTTATCAGCTTCCGGTGTTAGGCTGTCGCAAAGGGGGCGTAGAGAGCCGGTTAAAGTTCCGTTCAGATTCGATGAAGAGGCCCCCGGCGGTGTCGGGACGCGGGTGGACGCCTTACGGAAGGGATAACGGGGGGATGAGGGGATGGCGTATTGTCGGGGCGGGGTCGGTCGGCTACCGGAGTTCGTCGAATGTAGAGGTCGGCCCCGAGCTTCGGAGGTTGGCGTCAACGTCATCGGCTCCTTCACGCGCCTGATTCCTTTGGCCTGGCAGGCTCGCCCCGCGGTTCCACCATCCCCGCTATCCCCCCTTCCATCCCCCAATCTCCTTCTTCTCTTTGGGGGCGTTCCTCTGAGAAGAGAAGTCAAGAGTGCATCCGCGGCGGGTCGTCGCTGGCGGCGAGGATCGCGGCCTCGGCAACGGCGAGCTCGTCGAGCCGGGCCGTCACCGCGTCGGCCGGGGCGAAGTGCTTCGCCAGGCGGGTGTAGGTCGAGTGGTGCCGCGCCTCGGATTCAAAGAGCCCGGCGTAGAACGACGCCAGCCCCGCGTCCTCGACGTGCTCGGCCAGCTTCTGGAACCGCTCGCACGACCGGGCCTCGATCAGCCCCGCGACGAGCAAGCGATCGACGGCCCGGTGCGGCTCTTGCTTGCGCACGAGGTCGTTGAGCTTGCGGCCGTAGGTGCTGGGGGTGAGCCGCCGGAACCGCACGCCGCGACGCTCAAGGATCCCGAGCACCATGTGGAAGTGCTCCAGCTCCTCGTTCACGATCTCGGTCATGTCGCGGCACAGCTCGACGTCTTCGACGTACGCGAACATCAGGTTGAGCGCCGTGCCGGCCGCCTTCTTCTCGCAATGGGCGTGGTCGATCAGCACGGTGTCGAGGTCGTGATCGACCTGGGCGAGCCAGCGGGCGTCGGTCTGCGAAGCGAGGTGGAGCACGGCGGGAGAGGCGAGAGGCTGGAGGCGAGAGGCAATCCGTTGCGCGTTCGAGCCGCGCCCGTCGGGAAGCGGAGTGCCGCGCCGAGCGCAGTAGCTTAACGCATCGCCATGCGTCAGTCGCGGCGTAGGCCGGCGGCGCGCTTCGCGATCGCCCTGGCCGCCAGCCACGGGAACCAGCGCTTCAGGAGCCAGTAGCGGGCGGCTCGGCGGCCGATCGGCACGACCCCCCGGCGCCCGGCGTGCGCCGTCAGCGACCGCGACGCGACGTCGTCGGGGGTCAGCTCCACTCGGTCGAGGTAGTCGAAAACGGCGTCGCGGTGCGGTGCGTCGGCGTAGCAAGCCGCGTCGAAGAGCCCCGTGCGGACCACGCCGGGGAGGACCGTAGTGACGACCAACCCGTCGGCGGCGAGCTCGGCGGCGAGCGTCTCGCCGAGCGCGACGAGGCCCGCCTTGCTCGCACTGTAGGCCGCGAAACCCGGGGGGGAGACCGCCGCGAAGATCGACGCGACGCTCACGATCCCGGCGGGGTAGGGGGGGGCCGCCCCCCGCGCCGATTCACGCAGCAGCGGCACTAGGACCCGCGACCCGATCATCGGCCCTTCGAGATTCACCCGCAGGACCCGCACCAACTCGTCGGTCGCGCACTCCTCGACGCGCCCGGCGAGCAGCACCCCCGCGGCGTGGACCAGAAGCGACAATCCCCCCGCTTCCCCGCGGAGTGGCTCGGCCGCTGCCTCCCACGACTCGACCGAAGTGACGTCGAGCAGCTGCGGCGTCACCCCCGCAATGCCGTCGCGGGCGAGCTCTGCCGCCGCCGCGTTCGCCGCGTCGCTGCGGTTGTCGGCCAGGACGACCCGGTACCCGGCCCGACCGAGGCGGCGGGCAAAGGCGCGGCCGATGTCGCCGGCGCCCCCCGTCACCAGCGCCGTGGGTCGCCCGCTCATGCGCAGCGCGCTCGGTCCGGCCGGCGGCGTACGAAGCAGATCAGCGTGAGGAGCGCGGCCGCGCCGAGCTTCTTTCCCAGCAAGCCGGGGTAGCGGTTCTCGAACCGGGCCCGGCAATGCTCGCAGTGCGCAAGGTGGTAGGTCACCTCCTGCGCTTTGGCGGCGGGCATCGTTGCGTCCCCCGTCAAGTGCGCGCTGTACGCCTCGAAATGCCCCACGGCCGTGTGGCAAGCGATGATGCAAGACGCGGGCGCCGCAGGGTTCAAGCCGAAGTAGCCGGCCGCAACGATCGCCACGCAGGTCGTGGCGACGCCGGCGAAGCGGAGCGTCCGCCGCGAGCGCTCGGCGCGGCGCAGCCCCGTGCCCAGCTCGGCAAGGCGCCCCGGGGGGCAGGGTGCCCATTCGTCGTGCGTCGGGGTCGGTGAGGGCGTCGCGGTGGACATGGGGTCCAGGTCTCTGCTAGGGCGAAGAGGGATTCGAGTTCGGTTCGGGCCTTGAACGTAAGTATCGGCGCGATCCGCGCCGAGTTCCGTGCTCCGTCTCACGCAGCGGCTTCGGTCAGGGGGTCGTGCTGTCGCTCGCCGCCGACCGGTTGGGCTCGCCGCTGGAAGCCAGAAGCTCGACGTCGGTCAGCACAAGCCGCCGCCGCCCGACCTCGACGAGCCCCTCGGCCGCGAGCTCCCCCAGTGTAACCGTGACCGTTTCGCGGGTGCTGCCGATTACGCTGGCGATGTCCTGGTGCGACAGCCGGATCCGCAGCCGCACGGCCCGCGGGCCCACCTCGGGCGCCGGGTCGCCGTAGGCTTCGGCGAGCTCGGCGAGCAGGCTCAGCAGGCGCTGGCGGTTCGACCGGTAGAGCAGCGATCGCAGGCGTCGTTCGACCCGCCGCCGGCGCAGGCCGATCAGTTTCGTCACCCCCGCCGCGACGAGCGGGTTGCGCTCGACCAGCTCCCGCAGGACGTCGGCCGGCAGCAGGACGATTGTCGACCGCTCGGCCGCCTCGGCGAACTCCTCCCGCGGCGCGCCGTCGAGCGCCGACAGCTCGCCGAACATCTCGCCCGGCTCAATGAACGCCAAGATCGATTGCTTGCCGTCGGGGGTTAGCGCCCCGATCTTGACCCGCCCCGTGGCGACTACCAACACCGCGTCGGCCGCGTCGGCCGGCAGGTAGACCGGCTCGCCGCGCTTGAACGTCTTCGTGCGGCATCGGGGTTCGATCCGCACCGCTTCGCCGGGCGTGATCCGCCGGAACAGCTCGCACTGCTTGAGGTACCACAGTTCTTCCGTCACCGCGGCCTCGTTGTTTGCTGATTTCCGGTCGCGTCGCGGCAAGGGAACGCCCCGCGGGTGCGGTTGGCCTCACGCCGTCCCCCAGTATCCCCCCCGGGCGTGGTCGAACGAGGCCTCGGCCCCGCGGACCGTGTCGTCGATCCGGCCGTCGCAGAAGACCGTCCGGCCACCCACCCAGGTACGGACCGGCCAGCCTACCAGCTCGACCCCATCCCAGGGGCTCCAGCCGCACTTGGTGAGTTGGCTCACGTTGCGGACGGTGCGGCGCTCGTTCGGATCGACGAGCACCAGGTCGGCGTCGTAGCCGCGGGCGATGCGGCCCTTGCCGACGAGGTCCCAGACCCGCGCCGGGGCGTCGCACATCCAGTGGACGACTCGCTCGGGAGTGCACAGCCCGCGGTGGGCCGCGTCGAGCATCAGGGCCAGCGCGTTCTCGACCGCCGGGACGCCGGCCGGGCTCGCCGGGTAAGGCTTCGACTTTTCTTCGAGCGTGTGCGGGGCGTGGTCGGTGGCGACCACTTGCAAGGTTCCGTCGTTGAGCGACTGCCAGAGCCGCCGGGCGTCGTCGTGCGTCTTCAGCGACGGGTTCATCTGCACCAGCGTACCCAGGCGGGGGTAGTCGTCGATCGTGAAAAACAGGTGGTGGCAGCAGGCCTCGGCCGTAATCAGCCCGCGTCCCGAGCCGACCGCTGCGGCGATCAGCTCGGTCTCGATCGCCGTCGAGACGTGGAGGACGTGGAAGCGGTGGTTGTGTCGTGCCGCCAAGTCGAGCGCCCGGCGTGTGGCGACCTCCGCGGCGCGGTGGTCGCGGACCTGCGAGTGGAGCGCCACGTCGGCAGGCTCGCCGGGGGTCAGCAGCCGCGCGGCGTTGGCGCGGACGGTCGTCTCGTCCTCGCAGTGGGCGGTGATCGGCAGGGTGGTCTCGGCGAAGATCCGCTCCAGGTCCTCCTGCCGATCGACGAGCAAGTCTCCGGTGCTCGACCCGATGAAAACCTTGATCCCCGGCGTGCGGGTCGCCCGGCGTAGTTCGGCCAGGTTGTCGGGGGTGGCGCCGATGTAGAACCCGTAGTTGACCCGCGACTTGGTTGCCGCCAAAGCGAGTTTCTCCGCCAGCCGTTCGACGCTGGTCGTCGTCGGCGACGTGTTGGGCATTTCGAGGAACGTCGTCACCCCGCCGGCGGCGCAGGCGCGGCTGGCGGTGGCCAGGTCCTCCTTGTGGGTGAGTCCCGGTTCGCGGAAGTGGACCTGGTCGTCGATCACGCCGGGGAGCAGCCACAGCCCCGTGGCGTCGACCGTCTCGTCGATCGCCAGCGACGCGGCCGGATCGATTTCGGCGATCCGCCCCCCCTCGACGACGACGTCCATGCTGGCGCGCCCCTCGGGCAGAAAGACCTCAGCGCCTCGGATCAGTGTTCGCATCGCGCAACTGTGGCGGGGGCGGGGCGGGGGGGATTTGCAACCCGCCCGATTCGGGTAACGCTGGATTGTCGTCCCCCGGATGGGGTTTTGACAACACGTTGCACGGACGCAACGCCACTCCCACTGGGCAGGGCCAGTAAGGCCTTGCCGGGCGATTCGTGAGCTAGGGTTGTGGTGGTGTGAAGGCGTTCGTCGCCCGATCACCCGGGCCGGTCCCTGCTGGGGGGCGGCCCGCTCCTCGCTGCCACTCCTCCCGAATCGTCCTCCTCCCCGTTACGCACCCCGAGCGCTTCCCCGCTCGTGCGCGTCACCTCCGCGGCACCGCTGTGAGTTCGGCGTTTGCGCCGGACCGTGGCGTCGGTCGCGCACCAACCCCACCAGCGCTATGGCAGCTCGCCAACGGAAGCTTCGTGCCCGTCGTTCCGCGAAGATCGAAACCCTGGAAGCCCGCGTCGTGATGTCGGCCGACCCGCTGCTTGCGCCGCCGCTGACGCACCACGGCGGCGACTTCGGCGGGGGGATGGGGCACGGCTTCGTCGAAACGGCGCCGCAGCACGACCCGAACGCCAACTTCTGGATCGATAGCCGTGCGCTGGTCGAGACGAACGACCTCGGGCAGCGCGTCGAGCAGACCCTCGCCGAGGCGCACGCCGCGTCAGGGCAGGCCGCGGCCTTGGCGAAGTACGGCCTCACCGGCCGCGGGCAGACCGTGGCGGTGATCGACAGCGGCATCGCCTACAACCACACGGCGCTGGGGACGGGGATCGGCGGTTCGTCGCGGGTCGTCGGCGGTTGGGACTTCACCGAGAACGACGCCAACTTCTACGACGACGGTCCCAGCGGCGGGCACGGGTCGCACGTCGCGGGGATCGTCGGCGCCCGCGGCACGACGCACACGGGGGTCGCCACTGGGGTCGACCTTGTCGGCCTGCGCGTCTTCGACGACGCCGGCAACGGCTACTTCACCTGGGTCGAGCAGGCCCTCCGCTGGGTCATCAACAACCGCACTGCGTACGCCAACCCGATCACCGCGATCAACCTGTCGCTCGGCACGACCTGGAACGCGCTGACGGTCCCGCTGTGGAGCACGATCGAGGACGAGTTCGCGACCCTCGCCAGCCAGGGGGTGTTCATCGCCGTCTCGGCCGGGAACGCCTACACCACGTACAACACGCCGGGCCTCAGCTACCCGGGGGCGAGCAGCAACGTCGTGCCGGTCATGTCGCTGGACGACAACGGTCAGCTCAGCTACTTCAGCCAGCGCGCCCAGCGTGCGCTCGGGGCGCCGGGGCGGAACATCCTCAGCACGGTCCCCGACTACTCCGGCAGCGACGCGAACACGACCGACGACGACTGGGTCAACATGTCGGGGACCAGCATGGCCGCGCCGTACGTCGCCGGGGCGAGCGCCCTGGTGCGCGAAGCGATGCAGTTCGTCGGCATGACGGGGATCAACCAGGCGACGATCTACAACCACCTGATGAACACGGCGGACACGTTCTTCGACGCGGCCAGCAACGCCAGTTACAAAAAGATGAACGTGCTGCGGGCGATCGACGCGTTGATGCCAACGGACGACTACGGCTCGACCACGGGGACGGCGCACGGCCTGGGGACGCTCACCGACAACGGCACGGCGACCGAAGCAAGCCGCAACGGCCTAGTGACGACGCTCGCCGACGTGGACTACTTCACGTTCACCGCCGGCTCGACGGGGACGGCGACGTTCACCGCCTCGGGGATCACCAACTCGCTGACCAGCAGGTGGGTCGCGGGGAGTGGGTGGACCACCAACGGCAACGCTTGCAGCGTGAATGTAGTCGCCGGGCAGACGTACACGATCGGCTTCGGGACCGGCGCCGGGCTGGGGCGGTACACGCTGTCGGTGAACGTTCAATCGTCTACTGCAACGCCGCCGACCCCACCGCCCCCCCCGCCGACGACGCCCGACCCCCCCGTGAGTTGGGGCGCAGCAGCGCTACAGCAGACCCGCAGCGGGCTCGCGGTGTCGGGTGAGCGCTGGTACGCGGTCTCGGCCAGTCGGGGGGGCTTCTTCACGGTCGATGCGACCGTCAACGCCGGCGCCGCGACCGTCCAGGTCTACGACGCGAATCGCAACCTGCTCAGTTCGTCTTCGGCGTCGCGCCGCGCCGACGTGTGGGCCAGCGGCGGCCAGTCTCTGCTGGTGCGTGTGGCGGGCGAATCGACCGACCTCAGCGTGCGGCTGACCAACGCCGTGACGCAGTTGGGCTCGACCGTCACGGTCACCGGCACGACCGCCGCCGACGACGTGCGGTTCGCGGCGTCGCGGTCGGTGTGGATCAACGGTGTTGGCTACTGGCTCGGCGGCGCGACGGCGTTCCAGTTCGTCGGCGGGGGCGGGGCCGACACGGCGACGCTCGTCGGCTCGACCGGGGACGACGTCGCCACACTCAGCGCTACGTCGGCGACGCTCACGGGAGTCGGGTACTCGGCGTCGGTGAGTGGCGTGGCGACCGTCACGGTCGAGGGAGGCTCCGGCGGGAACGACGTCGCGACCTTCAGCGACTCGGCTGGGGACGACGAGTACTTCGGCTGGCACAACCGCGGTTCGCTGCGCGGCGCGGGCTTCCAGCGCGACGCCCTTGGGTTCGACGACTACCAGGTGCGCGCCTCCACTGGCAACGACCGCGCCACGCTTTACGACACGGCCGGCAACGAGTCCTACACGTTCGGCGACGGTCGTGTGCAGTTCGTCGGCACGGGGTTCCGCCACGACCTGCACGCATTCGACAGCTCGACGGCGATCGCCACGACCGGCTCCGACACGGCGACCTTCAACGACACGGCCGGCAACGACGTGTACGTCGCCGGAGCGGACCGGCAGGCGATCTACGGCGCCAGCTTTGCCCACGAGGCGCGCGGCTTCCGCAACTCCGTGGCGATCTCGACCAGGGGTTACGACTCGGCGACCTACTTTGACACCGCGGGAGACGACGCGTTCAACGCCTGGAGCACCCGCGCTACGTACGTCGGCTCGGGCTCGTCGTTCGAGTCGCGCGGGTTCTACCAGTACCGCGCCCTCGGCGGCGCGGGGATCGACCGCGCCGTGTTCTACGACAGTGCCGGGAACGAGTCGTACACCGGCTGGTCCAACCGGGCTTGGATGAGCGGCGGCTCGTGGCAGGCGGGCGCCGACGGCTTCGACGTGTACGAGGCCCGGGCGACGGGGGGCAACGACTCGGCGTTGTTCTACGACTCGGCCGGCGACGACTTGTTCGCCGCCTCGCCGACCCGCGCTCGGATGTCGGGCGCGGGCTACGCGCACGACGCCACGGGGTTCGACAACGCGACCGCCGTCGCGACTTTGGGGACCGACCGTGCCGTGTTCTACGACTCGGCGGGGAACGACACGTACGTCGGGTCGCGGGATCGGGCCTTCATGTACGGCTGGGGGTTCGTCAACGACGCACGGGGGTTCGACCGCACGACGGCCTTCTCGTCGGGGGGCGCCGACACGGCGACGTTCTACGACACGTCCGGCGACGACCGCCTGGCCGCCTGGAGCAACCGCGCTGTGCTGCACGGCTCGGGCTTTCACCACGACGCCCGCAACTTCCGCACGACGCGCGCCGTGGCGAGCGGCGGGAACGACACGGCGTCGTTCTACGGGGCGACTTCGGGCGAAACCGTCTCCACCGTGTCGGGCGCGACCACGGTTGGTGGGACGAACTACGCGAACACGGCCGCCGGGTTCGACTCGGCGACGCGCCTCGGCTCGGTCGCCGCGCCCGACACGGCCGGGGTCGAGGCGATCGACCACATCTTCGGCCTGCTGGGAGCTTGGAGCGCCTAGCAGCGCCGCGGCTAACCGGCCTTGCGGAGCGACCGTAGCGAGGGGCTGGAAGCCCTCCCAACGCGTTCCAGATGCTCGGCCATCGCGGTCGAGACCGCCTCGGCGTGGAACTGCGTGCGGTACAGCCGGCGGGCGTTCGTGGCGAGCGTCGCCATCCGTTGCGGTTGGGCCCGCCAGACGCGCAGCAGCTCGACGACGTGCTCGGTGCGTGGCGCTTCGAGCGTCAAGCCGCAGTCGTTCTCGGCGAGCAGCGTTTCGAGGTCCGAGCCGCCGAGCGTCGAGAGGACCGGCAGCGAGTGGGCGAAGCACTCGATCGCTTTTCGCGGCAACGACGTCGGCGCCCCGGCGGCGTACGGCGCCAGGCCGACCGTCGAGCGCCGGAGCAGCGCCGCCGCACGACGCTCAGCGACTCTTCCGACGATCCGCACGCTCGGGCTGCTAGCGGCGCGGCGCGTTAGCGAGGGCTGCCGCGGGCCGTCGCCGCAGACGACCAGCTCGAACTCCCCGGGGCAGCGCCGCTCTAGGAAACGGACCGCGTCGATGAACGGTTCGAGACGGGTAGCGGGCCCAAGCCGGCCGACGAAGGCGAGGCGGAACGCCGCCCCGGCGCCGACTCGCAGCTTTTCCCAGAACCCGTCGGCGTCGGCGTCTGCCCCGTCGTGATGCGGGCGGTCGTCGTAGGCGTACGGGTAGACGCGGTCCGTGTCGCGCCGCTCTCGGCCGGCGTGTCGCAGCGCGTTGTCGAGCAGCGTGGCGGAGGGCGCCATGACGGCGGTCGCGCCGTGCAGCGCGCTGCGGCCCATCCCCTCGACGCCGCGCATCCCCAGCCCGGCGAACCGGCGCAACGTCGCGGGTGCGTTCCATGCGAGCGCGTCGGGCCAACGACTGCGCACGTCGATCACCAGCGGGACGTGGCTCGCTGCCGCGTAGCGCGAAGCGGCGCCGGCGAGCTCCGGGCTCGGCAGCGCGGCGACGACCAGGTCGGGTCGCTCGGCGGTCGTCGCTTGTCGCTCGAACGCGGTGGCTAGTCGCCGTCGCAGGCGCCGGCCGAGGGCCACGATCGGCGTCGATGCGTCGCCGACTCCCAGGCTCCGAAACGACTGGTTGGGAGCGATCACCGTCTCGGTCGCCTCGGAACTGGCCAGCGCGTTACCGGCCAAGCGCCGCCAATGAACGACGCGGTGACCCCGTGCGGCGAGACGCCGCCCGACGGACCCGAATCGGTCCGACCGCGGCGGCCCCTCGGCCGGGGGTGGCTCGCCGTCGTCGAGCAGCCAAACGAGCATGGGGTAGGGGCGTGACGGGCGTGACGGGATCGAGAAGACGTTGGGACGCGGAGCGTAGGAACCGCAGCCCGGCGCGTCAATCGAGCACGCCGCGCTACGCGGCGCGGGCGAGCTCGGGGGTCGCGCGGTGTGTGGACGATGGCAGCTCCGATTCGACGGCGGCGACGCGTTCGGCGTCCCCTTGCAGCGCCGTCACGACCGCCACGCAGCTCGACACCGCTAGCATCCCCGTCGCGACCCACAGCCCGCCTACGAGCGCCGCGTCTCCCCAGCCAGCCGCCGCTAGCAGCCACTGCGCGGCGACAAACACGGCGAACGCGGCGACGCACAGGTTCGGCGCCACGGGGCGGCGCGACGTCGCATCGACGACCCCTCGCAAGCAAAGGAACAGGTTCAGCGCCACCGCGGCCGGGACCGTCATCCGCAGCGAATCGACGAACGAGCGCGGGACAATCCCCAGGTGCGTCGCCACCAACTGATCGGCGAACAGCTCGACGGCGACCACCACGAACGACGTGACGGCGATCGACCAGCCCGCCATCATCGCCACCCGCCGACGCAGCCGCGGCCGGTCCCCCGCTTGCAGCAGGTAGGTCGCCTCGGGGAGCAGCAACTGATTCTGCGGGGCGACGATCTGCGTCATCAGCGTGAGCATCGCCAGTCCGTAGGCGAGCTCGGCGGCGTGCTCGATCCCCCCGCCGTGCGTCGCCACGACCGCCGGCATCGCCAACAGCGCGAAGAACGCCGCGTCTCCCGGCGCCCGCGGCGCCCCCTGGGCGACCAGCGACCGCAGCGCCAACGGGTCGAGGATCGCCAGCTTCCGCAGCGGGAAGCCCAGCGCCAACGGCAGCGCCAACGCGTTCCCCAAGACGAGCACCACGCCGTTCCCCCAGAAGAACAGCTCGGGGCTCGTCGAGGCGACTACCAACCCGACCGGCAGCAGCGCGACGCCGATGAACTGGATCGCGTTCGCGCAGTGGTTCCACAGCATGCCGCGGCAGTAAGCGGTCGTGCAAGTGGTCCACAGGAGCCCCATCGCCGAGGCGATCAGCGACGCCAGCAGCGAGGCGTTGCCGGGCTCGCCCGTGACGAGCCGCGACACCCCTTCCGGCGCCAGGCAGACGGCCGCGTAGCTCAGCGCGCAGCAGAGCGTGACGATTTGGATCGAGGCGGCTAGCAGCGCATGGGTCGCCTCGAGGCCGACCGCCGTGCGGCGCATCGGCACTTGCTTGGCCAGCGCGACCGACATCCCCAGCGACAGGATCGGCGTCAACGCCGAGAGGTACCGTCGCGACAGCACGAACTCGGCGAACCCGCGTTCGCCGAAGAAGTCGCTCGCTTGCCGCAGCAGCACCAGCGTCGCGATCACCAGCGCCGCCGAGCAGGCGTACGTCGAGGCGTACTGCCGACCGGTCGCGACGCACTGCGCCGGGGGCTCGCCCCGGGGGGCCGTGATCGGTCGTTGCGAGCGTGCTGCCATCAGGCGCAGAGGACACGCCCCGGGGGCGTTCGGTTCAGATTTGGGGGGCGGATCGTCGGAGGGGGGCGAACCATAGGCGCCCCCGTCGCGATCAACAACCCCAGTCGGGCGCGATGACCAAGCGCCAATGAGCAATGACCAAGAGGTGGCTTGGCAACCTCAATCGGCGTGGCAACGCCGTTTGGTCATTGGTGTTTGGTCATCGGTGCTTGGCTCCTACCCCTCCAGTTCTTCCCAGCGGACGTACGCCGTCGCTAGCTCTGCTTGCAGCGTTTCGGCTTCGCGGCTGCGCTGGGCGATCTCGGCGGCGGGGCGTTGGTAGAAGCCCTCTTCGGCCATCGTGGCGTGGAGCTTCGCGACCTGCGATTCGAGCCGCTCGATCGTGGCGGGGAGCGTCTCCAGCTCCCGCTGCTCGTTGAAGCTCCGCTTGGGCTTGGGGGCCGCGGCCTTGCCTTTCGCGCCCCCGCTTGCCGCGGAGTCGTTCGCGGCCCGCTCCTGCGCTTCGAGCTTGGCGGTCGCCTCGCGTTGCCGGCGCCAGTCGCTGTACCCACCGACGTACTCCCGGACCCCCTCCGGCTCGTAGACCAGGGTGCTCGTCACGACGTTGTCGAGGAACGCCCGGTCGTGGCTCACCACCAGCAGCGTCCCTTGGAAGTCGATCAGCCGCTCCTCCAGCAGTTCGAGCGTCTCGGCGTCGAGGTCGTTCGTCGGTTCGTCCAGCACGACGACGTTCGCCGGTCGGGCGAACAGCTTCGCCAGCAGCAGGCGGTTGCGCTCTCCCCCGGAGAGCGAACCGACCGGTGTCCGCGCCCGGTCGGGGGTGAACAGGAAGTCCTTTAGGTACCCCAGGGCGTGGCGCGTCTGGGCGCCGATCTGCACCGTGTCGTAGCCGTCGGCGATGACGCGTTCGGGGGTCGCCTCGTCGTCGAGCTGGCCACGCAGTTGGTCGAAGTAGGCGATCTCCAGGTTCGTCCCCAGGCGGACCGAGCCCTCGCTCGGCGGCAGTTCCCCCAGCAGGACGCGCAGCAGCGTCGTCTTGCCGGCGCCGTTCGGGCCGATCAGCCCGACCTTGTCGCCCCGCATGACGGTCGTCGTGAGCCCCTCGAACACCGTCTTGTCGCCGTAGCGGAACGCGACCGCGTCGGCCCGCGCGACGAGCTGCCCGCTCCGTTCGGCCTCTTGGATCTGGAGCTGCGCGGTCCCTTCGCGTTCACGGCGGGCGGAGCGGTCGTTGCGCATCGTCTTGAGGGCCCGGACGCGTCCCTCGTTGCGGGTCCGGCGGGCCTTGATCCCTTGGCGAATCCAGCGTTCCTCCTCGGCGAGGCGCTTGTCGAACAGCGCGTTCTGCTTCTCTTCGGAGGCGAGCGATTGCTCTTTGCGCTCCAGGAACGCGTCGTAGTCGCACGACCAGTCGAAGAGCCGGCCGCGGTCGATCTCGATGATCCGCGTCGCGACGCGGCGGAGGAACTCCCGGTCGTGGGTCACGAACAGCAGCGTCGCCCGCCAGCGCAGCAGGAACCCTTCGAGCCACTCGATCGACGCCAGGTCGAGGTGGTTGGTGGGCTCGTCGAGCAGCAGCAGGTCGGGCTTGCCGAGCACGGCGCGGGCCAGCAGAGCCCGCCGCTTCAGCCCCGCCGAGAGCGAGTCGAACGGCGCCTCGGCGTCGAGCGACATGTCGCTCAGCAGGCGTTCGATCGCCCCGTACATCTGCCAGTCGTCGTGCCCGTCGGGGGACGAACGCCAGCCCTCGGCCACGACCTCGGCGACCGTGCCGGAGACCGACACGGGGACCTCCTGCTCCAGCCGCGTCACGTGCGCGCCGGGGGTCACGACGACACGCCCGTGGTCCGGCTGCTGCTCTCCCGAGAGGAGTCGCATCAGCGTGCTCTTGCCGGCCCCGTTCCGCCCCAGCAGGCCGATCCGCTGCCCCGGCTCGATCACGCAATCGACCCCGTCCAGAAGCGGCGGGCCGCGGAAGCCGATCGTCAAGTCGGTGATCGTTACGAGGGCCACAGGCGGAGAGGCGAGAGGTGGGAGGCGAGAGGCGAGATCGACGAAGCGCGGGCGGGAGCCCTTAGCGTCAGCGCCGGGAGCAGCGCCACGAACCACTTCCCAACACCGCAGGCGGGACCCAGAAGCGTAAGCGCCCGGAGCCACGCTGTGTACCCGCCGCGACTCTCGGCGCTCACGCTGCCGGCACCCGGCCTAGCGCTTTCGATCCAGCGTATGCCGAGCGCCCCCCCCCCCGCGATGCTTGCAGGCCGCTGACCGGTCGCCAAGTACCACCGGTGAGCATTCCCAAGGGTCAGGTGCGACCCCCTACCAAGGGTCAACTGAGTCCCGTTCCAAGGGTCACCCCTGACCCATAAACCAGAAACCATAAGGGGTGGTTCTCTGAGCGACACCACCCCCCAGAAAGACGAACCCCCCCGATGCCTGCCGACTCGCCAACCGCCGACCCCGTGCTGGCCGAGCTACGGCGCCGCTGGGGCGACGCGGTGGAGAGGCGAGAGGTTGGAGGCGAGAGGTGAGAGAAGGTTCCCCAAATCGTGGGGGAAGCTGGTCGCCACGGCTGCGAACCAGACGCGCAGCGATCCGCGCTCGCCGGCACGAACCGCCACCCAACGGGTCCTGTTCCGCAAAGCGGCGACCGAGACCAAAGGGAACAGCGCGGCAGCGCGACTCTCTTTACGCCCCGCCCCACGACAGCCGATCGCCGAAAGCCGACAGCCCCCCCGGCCCCTCTACCCACCTGCCCCCTCGACCACCGCGACCCGGCAGGGTGGAAGACCGGCCCCGACCGCCACGGCCGCCCGGGCTTCGAGCGCGTCGAGTGCCGCTGGTGCGGGCGGTTCTACGGGTACCGGGGGCCGAGGCGGGCGAAGCGGCAACGATGACCGACCGCGTTGACCAACCCCCGCAATCCTGTACGATTTGTTACATGGCCGACAAGCAACCGCCGACGATGACCGAGGTGCTGCGCGACGCGCTGTTGAGCGACCCGCGGAGCTTCGCCGAGGTGAGCCGGCAAACGGGGATCACCCGCCAAAGCCTGATGCCGTTCGCCCGCGGCGAGCGCTCGCTGCGCCTCGACCTGGCCGACAAGCTGGCGGCGTTCTATGGGTTGGAACTGGGGGATAGAGGAGACACGACGTGTTCTTGATGTACACCGATGAGAGCGGCGACACCGGCATGCAAGGGTCGCCTGTAAACCACTTCATCCTGACCGGGATCGTCGTCCACGAACTGCGGTGGCGTGACGCGCTAGACCAGCTCGTCGCGTTTCGTAGGCGGATGCGAGCGCTCTACGGGCTCAAGATTCGCGAAGAAATCCACGCCAGCGAGCTGATCAGCAAGCCCGGTCCACTCGCAAGAATCAAGAAGAGCGATCGGCTGGCGATTCTACGGGCGTTCGCCAAAGAGCTGGGCAACCTGCCCGACATCAGCATCATCAACGTGGTCATGGACAAGTCGAAGCGGCAGCCGACGTTCGACGTTTTCGCGAACACCTGGCCAGTGCTGATCCAACGATTCGAGAACACGATGTCGCACAGGAACTTCCCCGGCCCGCGCAATGCCGACGAACGCGGCATGATCTTGCCGGACCGCACTGACGACAAGAAGCTCACACAACTGGTTCGTCGCATGCGAGCGTACAACCCGATCTCGAATCAGGTTGGCTTCGGGCTCGGCTCACGGGACCTGAAGCTAAAGCTCATCATCGAGGACCCGGTGTTTCGCGACTCTCAGCACTCTTACTTCGTGCAGGCGTGCGACACCTGTGCGTATCTGCTCCGACAGCACCTGGCGCCGAACCAGTACATGAGGCGACACGGAGGGCACAACTACTTCCGGCTGCTCAGCCCGGTGCTCTGCAAGGTCGCCTCAACTTCCGACCCGCTGGGGATCGTCAGGCTGTGACGTGGCCCGGAAAAGGAGAGAGCCGCCTCTCGGCGGCTCTCCCGGGTGGTTCCTACTCCCCAGACGGGCCGAGTTTCAGAGCCGCTGGAAGTATCGGCCAAACTCCGGCCCAGAGCAAGCAAACCTCAAAAACATCGCGAAAATGGCCACCGTATACCGCAAGACGTACACCCGACCGCTCCCCGAGGGGGCCGAACTGCTGACCCGCAAGGGGGAACGGCTCGCCCGCTGGCGTGACCGCACGGGGACGCGGCAAACGGGCGTTGTCGTCGAGTCGGAAGGGGCCCCCCCGCGGGTGCGTATCGAGGCCGCGACCTACGTCGCCAAGTACCGCGACGGCTCGGGGGTGGTGCGCGAAGTCTCGACCGGGTGCCGCTCGAAGGACGCCGCGCAAGCCGTGCTGCGCGAACTCGTCGAACGGGCCGAGCGTGTCCGCTCGGGCGTCGTGAGCGCCACCGACGACGCCGTGCGCGACTGGCTGGCGACGCGGGTTGCTAGCCGCGGCCACCGCGGCTCACCGAGCCGCGACCGTCAAGGGAGCGACCGGAGAACGTTCGCGACTGCTCGACCGAGCCGCTAAGCTGGCGTCGTTCCAGGTTTGGTGCTGAGGGAGTGCGACCGATGCCGTACTACCATCTCGACGCCGCTGCTGCACTGCAGACCGGCATGCAGTTGAACCTTCAGCCAATAGCGCCCGAGATCGCCGAGTTCAGCACCAACGTGTTGAACTGGCAAGAATGGGCGAAGGCTCTTCCTGAGGGCTTTTCCAACTGGGGGCTGTCCATTTTTTTGCACACAACGCCAGTGCGCAGGGCCGAGAGTTTGCGTGCGAGAGCTACAGGCGGAAGCACTTCCCAGGTCATCCATCTCGGTTGCAGAGCTTGTTCGCCGTAGGCTCGCTTGACGACGTGACCTTCCTGATCCAGAGCGACCCGGGCGCGTTCGGGAAGTCGGTACAGGTCTTCGAGGTGAAGGCGCCTGGCAGGGTCCACCGGGGTGATCTCTTTCACATCCCGAACACCGATCCAGCGGGATGGAACTTCGACGCGTATTGGAGAGCTGAGCCGAGCGCGAACCCGCGGTTCGAGTACGTGTTGGAACTACCGGTTACCGTCGGAACGAAGCTTCGATAGCCGACAACCGCCGCAGTTCTCAACAAGACCAAGCGTGACGACCGCGGCCGGACGCTCGACGTTCACGCCCTGCGCCACAGCTTCGGCTCGCTGCTGTCGGCCGGCGGCGTGGCGCCCCGCACGGCGCAAGCGGCGATGCGTCACTCGTCGATTGACCTGACGATGAACGTCTACACCGACCCGCGGGTGCTCGACGTGGCGGGCGCGCTAGACGCCCTGCCGTCGCTCCCCTTGGGCGCGGGCCCCAGCTGGCCCCAACGGACCAAGGCGACCGGCACCCACGGCAGGGCGGCGGCGTGGGCCCCCCAAAGTTCACTTGCACCAACCCTTGCACCAAATCCTGGCAAGACGTGCAAACTGGGGGCATCTGCTGACAATCGCGACCATCCGGCCCCAAACCCCGCCCACGAAAAAACCCCTGGGAAACAAGCGTTTCCACGGGGTCAGTGGTGTCAGAACCTGTGAGCGACGCCGACGGGGCTCGAACCCGCAACCACCGGATCGACAGTCCGGTACTCTAACCAATTGAGCTACGGCGCCGTGAACCACCCCCGGGGGGTCGTCCCTGAGTCCCGTAATCTATTTGGGGCTCCCGGGGGCGTCAATCGGCCCCGATTCGCCCCCTCGGCCCAACGGGGCCTGTGCCGGCGGCGCGGGTTGTAGCGTGCCGGGTCCCGGCCACTTGTGCGGTCCCGCGCGGCGCGGCGGCGGGGGCGTCCTACCCTTGCCGGGGGAGCCGGCCGCGCTCCCCAATCCCTTCCAGACCACCCCCCGACCGGTGAGGTTCGCCGTGGACCGCCTGCAGCTCGCCCAACAGTTTGTGGTGGACCGTTGCCACCAGGGGCTCGCCAGCACTTGGGCGTGGTTCAACGGGCTCTCCCGCGAAGAGTGGGTCGTGGTGCTCGGCGCCGCCTGCTTGTTGGGGTTCTTCTGCCTGCGGGGCTGGGGCTCCCGGCGCCAGTTCTAGTCCATCGCGCTCGTCGAGCGTCCTCCCGAGCCAACCAAGCGGATCGGCAACGATCGCCATGAGTTCTACCGTGCTGAACTGGGGGATCTTCTCGATCTGGGGTGGGGGCGTTGGGCTCCCGGAGACCGTGGCGCTAGCCGCCGTGGCGGTGATCGGCTACGTCTTCGGCCGCTCGCAGACGAAGCCCAAGCCGACCCCCGGCGCGACCGAAGAGGTCCTCCGAGCAACGCAGATCGCCCGGCAACTGGAAACGATCGCCGGCGCGCTGCGCCGCGACCTCGCCTCGCACAGGGTCGAAGTCGAACGCTTCAAGCGGCGGGTCAACGACACCACGGCGCTCGACAGCGAGTCGGCGTGGCGTGCCCTGCGTGACGAGGCCGAGCGGGTCCTCGGCCCGACGCTGCGCCTGGTGGGGCAGGTCGCGACCGCCTACGACCAAATCCGCCAGCAGTCGCAGGCGCTGTCGAACTTCAGCGGCGGCCGGACCGACGCCCTCACCGGGCTCAACAATGGCCGGGCCTTGCGAGAGCTGCTAGAGATCGAGCTCAGCGGCCACCAAGCGAGTCGCGCCGAGTTCGCCGTCGCCGTGCTGAGCATCGACGCGGCGATCGACCTCCCCGGCGACTCCCGCGGCGACCGCCACGAGCGCATCGTAAGGGCCGCCGAGTTCCTCCGCGCCGAGCTGCGCGAACGCGACCTGCTGGCGCGGTACGGGATCGACGAGCTGGTGGTCGTGATGCCGCACACCCGGCTGTTCGGCGCCGCGGTCTTCGGGCGGCGGTTGCGAAAGGTGCTGGCCGAGCGCGCCGGGGTGACGGTCAGCGTGGGGCTTGCGCAGTCGGGCCGCGGCGACTCGCCGCAGACGCTGCTGGCGCGGGCCGACTCGGCGCTCTACAGCGCGAAGGCGGCCGGACCCGGTTCGCAGTACCTGCACACGGGGGCCACGATCCGCTCCGACGAGGCCCCCGCCGACTACGCGCCCGACAGCGCGGCCAACGAGGCCCAGGGCGAGGCGGCCGCGGTCCCGCTCAAGCTGGTCGGCGCGGCCGACTGACGCGCCCGACGGCCGATCCCAAGGTCGGTCCGGCTCGCCATCGATTGCCGCGCTGCCATCCGGCCGCTTCGTAGGTAAGATTCGCGGCCGACGGCCGCTCCCCCTCCCGACGCTAGCGACGAGCTCGAAGATGCCCCTCCGCCCGCTGATGGTCTGCCTGATCGCCACACTCGCCACACCAGCGCTCGCCGACGAGCCGGCGCGGATGGCACGCATGACGATCGACGGCGAGGCGTACAACGTCCCCCTCGGCAAGCCGTTCGCCGTGCGGGTCAAGGGAGAACGGGTGACGATCACGGTCGAGCCCGACGAGCACCGGCTCTTCGCGCAGGGTGCGATCGAGCTGCTCTACCCGCAAGGGTTTCGCCCGAGCGAGGCGAGCGACTCGCCGTCGATCGAGGTCTGGACGTTCGAGGGTCAGTCGGCGGCGATTATGCTGCAGCGCTACGACGACGGGCTCGACCCCAAGAGCCTGCTCGGCGTGTTGGTGACGAACATCGTAGAGCAGCACGACAAATCCGGGGCAGGCAAGCCGACGCAGCAGGGGGTCAAGCTCCGCGGCATCGAGCGTTCGTACGAAGGGCGCCAGGTGCGAGCGAGCGTCGCCGACGACGCCAGCGGCAAACCGGCCGAGATCGTCCAGAACGTCTTCACGTTCGCCAACTCGGGCGGCGTCTACGCGCTGATGATCCAAGACACCCGCGCGGCGGGGGGCAAGGACTCGGCCGAGTACACGACCGCCCTACGGCTGCTGGGGGAGTCACTGAAGACGGGCCCCGCGCCGGCGGACCCAGCGACGGCTAAGTCGCCGGCGCCGGCTGGGCCGCAGCGCCGGCGATAGCCCGTGGGACGCCGACGTTGGGGGCTCACTCGGGTGGTAGGGGCGGCAACTCTTCCGCGGCCTTATTCTCCACCGCTGTCGTCGCGCGGCACTCGGCCGGCACGAGCGCCAGCTTGATCGGCAGCTCCCCGAGCAGCCGCGTCGGCTGGTCCAAGGCGTTCGGCTCGTTCGCCCGGAGGTAGAGCACGCCACGGAGGTTGCGCTCGCCGTTCTCGTCGAAGTCGCCGCTCGTCACGCTTCCGCCGAACGCGGCGGTCAGCGCGTCGGCGATCCCCTGTCGCGACACCTGCAAGTCGGTCGAATCCTCGCCGATCGTGACGCCGCCGGCTACGTCGATCCGGTGCGTGAGAAACTGCTTGTCGAAGAGCGCGACTTGCAGCGTCCCCTCGACCTCAGTGCGGGACTGATTCGCCAGCCTCAGCGAGATCGTCGTCCCCCCGAGCTCCGGAGTGAGCGTGACGCCGGGGGAGTGGCCTTTCGGCATTGCGTGCAGAACGAGGCCTGTTGCAGGATCGACCGAGACGGCAGCGAACGCCGTGTCGCGGGCGATGAGCTCGACCCGTTCGGTAAGAGCCTTGATAGTCTTAGCCGTCGCCTCTGCCTCCTCCTCTTCCTCCGTGGCGTGAGCACGAACCAGCAGGTGGCTCGTCACGCCGTACGGCGTAGCGACGTGCACGTCTACGTACTGCCGCACCGTCTTGCCGTCACTCAGGGTATCCGAGACTGTTTCCGCAGACGTTGGGATCGTGACCTTCATGATCTCTCGGCTCACCAGTTGGTACGGGACGCACCGGCCGCCGGCGATTACCTGCGTGTCGTGGACGCTGAAGCGTGCGCCGACGAGGAAGATCGTTGTTCCGCTAGCCCCGGTCGTCGTTGAGCCGTCAGCGGCTTGGGCGCCGCGACCGACCGTCACGCCCGGAGCGCCGAACCACCCGTAGAGCTCGGGCGCCAAGTCGGTGATCCCGGCGTTGAACAGCTCGTGACCCCCCGAGGTGTTCTCGAACGGCACGGGGAGCAGCATGTGCTGCAGCGGCAGGCGCTTCTCCATCTGGTCCACGACGGTCGTCATGTGCGACACGTCGCCGGGGCGGTAGCAGCCCGACTCCCTTGCGCAGCGCAGGGTGTTCCGCACGGCCTGGTAGTTGCGGCTGATCTTCATCGTGTCGTGCATCGTCAGCGCCTTCTTGCGGGGGTTGGTGAGCCCGAACCAACTCCCGCGGCTCTCGATGGTGACGTGCGGCACGAACGACGGCATCACAACGATCGCCGTGCATTCACGGACCCCCGGCTCGATCCCGCAGTCCCGCAGGTCGGCGTCTTTGTCAGGGCCGCCAGCGATCGACTCCCAGAAGACACCAAGCGTGTTCGGTGTGTCGGGCGCCTGGACGCGGGGGTAGAACCGCCACCCAAACGTGTCGTTGGCGTGCGAGAAGGCGACCGCCGTGCGGTTGAGCGAGATCGTTTCGAGGTCCATTTCGAGTTGCCGCGCGTACCGCATCGCCGCCGACCCTCGGATCGTCCCCTTCGAAACCCCCACGGCCAGGGCGAGCTGCATTTCACGACGTCGGCTGTAGACGTCGGCGATGTTCTGGTCCTGCGTGACGGGGTCGAGGGCGAACACCTGGATCGGCCAGCGGCAGCGGACGTACTCCTTGAAGGCCTGCTGAGCGGCCGGGTCGATCGTCTCGATGGGCCCGACAAACGACAGCCCCTCGGCGGAAAGACAATCGCACTCCTTCTCCGCGGCGACACGCTTCATGTCTTGCAGCAGGCGGTCGTTGAGCAGGGCGGCGTCGATGATGATCGACCAAGCGAGGGACGACACGACCATCTTGTCAGTGGCCGTGCCCGCCGCACTGAAGAACTGCCGCCGCGCCAGATTGATTGCGGCGAAGTTGCGGCTGTTGACCGCCTCGGCGAGCGCCGGCGTTGCGTGCTCCTGCCACAGGTGTGCGTGCGCAGGCGCCGCCAGCCAGTCGTAGGCGGTGTTCGCCTCTTCGTGGAGGAACGCGCGGACGTCGAGGAACGAGTGCGTCGACTCGCTCGCTACCAGCCGCTTTCCGGCCTGGTTTGCATCCTCAAGGACGTGCAGGAACTGAGAGAACCCGATCGTCTCGATAAAGTTGGAGGGAGACATCGGTCGGCGAGACGCGCGCTGGTTCGTCGGCAGCGACGTTGCGCTCATCTGCTGGAAAAACTGTCCTTCGTAATCGTCGGAGTTGCTAATGTGGCGGCTGATGACTCCGCTATAGCGGTCCGCAATCCCGCACAATACCTCCTTGATGCGTGAATCAACCGACAGAATGCTGCTCTCATCGGACGCTCTTGAATCCGCTTGTATGCGTATCTTTTCCCGGAGATCCGGAGAAAACTTCACCAGGGTCTTCGCTTGCTCCGGCGTAATGCGCAGCATGTCCTGAGCTTGCTGTGCGGTGAGCTTCAACACCTGCTCTGGAGTCAATTGCAACAGGACTTGTGTTTGCTCTAGCTCGAGTTGTAACAAGAGATTCGCCTGCGCAGGCGTAAGGAGCAACATGAGGTCCGATACCGTCTCTATCCTTGCCTGCTGCTTAGCATTCGCGGCGCCAAATAGCACTTGCACCGCTTGGTCCTTGGCCTCGCTGTCTAGCGGCTCAACGGCGATGTCGAGCGGCAGGCAAGGCGAACTGTGCGACGAGGCGCTCACGGCAAGCGGGTCTATCAGGTTTGCTTTCAGCTTCACTGGGAACACGCCAACTCGGCCAAGCTCAGCGAACTGCGTGCGGCGAAGCAAGCCTTTCGCGACAGTAGCGGTCATCGGCTGAGGGCAAGTCACCGACATGCCGGACGCAGTGCTTGCAACGCTGTCGAGCCACTGTTCAAGGTCAACGTAGGTCAATGCCAGAGTGCAGGCGAGATCAGGGGCGATCTCGTTGAGTTGTATAGACTTGCAGACGACGAAGTCGTCCGCCACGAGTTCACCCTTGCGGTCCACTTGCTTCTTCGCCGCGTCGGCAATCTGGAAAAAGCGGTACTCGATGTACGAGCGAAGTGCGTGGAAGTAGTCGATCGTCCTGAGAAGATCGTCGGTCGGCTGGATGTCGGCTTGGCTCTGAAGCAGGTCGAGCCACGCGTCGTACGCGGTCATCCAGCGACTGACTTGTCCGCGGTGCTTCTCGAACTGCTCCAGTTCGCTCTTCGACAGACTAGGATCGGCGAGCAACGCCCTCGCCACAGCGGGGGCGTGCAGGTTCACCACGTCGTTTACGACGAGCGTCCGCATCGTCGAGGGGAGCAGGTCGTCCGTCAGTTGCGGGGCGATCGTGAACGACGCCTCGGCGCCGTACCCGCGCCGCGTCATCTTCCCCGGCAAGAGCGAAACGGGGATACGGATCAGGTTCAGCGAATACCCCGGCGAGTCGCTCGTGTCGTCCCCTTCGTTGAGGCGGCGGAGCTCGTTGAGGTGGTTCAGATAGCGGAAGAGCTGGTCGTTGACGATCGTCGGCTCGAGCGAGATCCCGAGCGGAGTCTCGGAGCCGTCTACGTTGGCGAGCGACCGCGATGGCGCTAGGGACGCGCGTGCCGGCACGGAGGCGAACTTGTGGACGTTGCCGGTCTGCTGGAGGGCGGCTGGTGAAGTCGTGACGTTGTTCGAAACGACTTTCGTGCCGTCCTCGGCCGTTGTCGTCGTGTCCGTCCTCGAGACGCTGGTCCCCGTCGTCGTGAACTCCCCGTCGGTGACAAGAGTGGCAGCGTTGGGTACGCCGCTGCTCGGGTTGCCGGCGTTCGCGTCGAGCGTGAGCGCCGCCGCTAGGAACGATTGGTCCGACCTCCGCAGCGAACCCTGCAACGTCTCTTGGAACCGGCCAAGTTGGTTCTGCAGTACGTACTCGACCTCTTGCCGGTGCTTCGTCATCCGCGCCTCGCCCCAGATGTCGGGCTGCTTCGGCACGACCGACCCGAACGTTTCGATCTTGTGCTCAAGCCAGTCGATCTCCTTGGCAACCTGCTCGACGCGGAAGTCGCGGTGGGAAGCGGGCTTGTCCTTCGCGAAGAACCGCCCCGCGTTGTGGGTCTGGTCGATCACGAACTCGAGCGGGTTAGCACTCGCCGCACCGGGCGAAGCGAAAACCACGGCCGCTAGGAACACACGCAGCGATTGTGACGCGCAGTTCATCGAACGGTTCCTTCGTATGGGCCACCGGGGCCAGGTTTCCGTCAGGGGCGTGAGTCCCCCCGCAGCTAGCACCATCGCTTCGGCCGCTACGATCGTGTGTTGCGGCAAACCTCACGATCGGCAAGCTCGCGCCGCGGCTGCGTCGGCTGATCGCAGAATCACCGAGCGAGTGCGTGACAGCACGGGAAGGTGTAGCGATGACGGGGCCCGCTCTTCGCACGACTAGTGTGTTTCCATCACGTCGGACGAAGGTGCTCTGGCTGCTGGCGTACCCGAGCGCCTGGCTGGCGAACCCATCGACTCGGAGGCGGGTCTGTACGCCGTCCGCCCGATCGGCTCGAACGAGGCGGTCAACTAGGGCGAATCGCCCCCACGAAATCGGAGCTACCCATGGACCGTTCGAAGATCGAGCTCTACGCCCAAGGGGCGCCAGCATTGCGTGCCGCGATCGCCGGGCTCACGGCCGCCGAGCGTCTCGCTCACCCCGTGCCGGGGACCTGGAGCATCCAGCAGATCGTCAACCACACGGTCGAGAGCGACCTGATCGCGACCGACCGGATGCGCCGGATCGCGGCGATGGAGCGGCCGCTGCTGGTCGGCTACGACGAGACGGCCTGCGCTGAACTGCCGAGCGTCGCGGCGTACGACCCCGATGCCCTCTGCACGCTGTTCGAGGTCAACCGGGCGCTCACGGCGACGATGCTGCGGTCGCTCCCCGACGAGGCCTTCGAGCGGTTCGGCATCCACACCGAGTCGGGCAAGGTGACGCTCGCCGAAATGATCGACCGCTACGCCGAGCACCTGGCCCACCACCTGCGGTTCATCGACCAGAAGCGCGGGCTGCTCGGCAAGCCGCGGTGAAGGGCGCGGCGCGGTCGGTAGCGCCTCACTCGAACAGCTTGCGTCCCGGTTCGCCGTTGGAGTCCGGCGGCGTCTTCCCCAGGTGCACGTAGCCCCGGTCGGTTAGGCGGCGGCCGCGCAGCGTGCGGGTCACCAGCTCGGCGCGGAGCAGGAACGGCTCGATGTCGTCGGTCAGCGTGTCGATCGCCACGTTCATCGTGTGGGCGATTGCCTCAACGCCGGCCGGGCCGCCGTGGAAGACGCGGTGCAGCGTCTCCAGGTAGCGGCGGTCTTGGCCGTCGAGGCCCCGGTCGTCGATCTCCTGCATCGCCAGCGCGTCGCGGCAGACGGCGTAGGTGGCGTGCCCGGCGGCGCGGCTCGTGGCGTAGTCGCGGACCCAGCGCAGGCGGTTGTTGGCGATCCGGGGCGTCCCCCGACTGCAATGGGCGATCTTGACCGCCGCGTCGTCGTCGAGCGGGATCGAGAGCTTCACGGAGTTGCGCAGCAGGATCTGGCGGAGCTCGTCGATCGAGTAGAAGTCGAGGTGTTCGTGGATCGTGAAGCGGTCGCGGAGCGGCGCCGAGAGCAAGCCCGAGCGCGTCGTCGCGCCGATCAGCGTAAAGGGCCGCAGCGGCATGCTCAGCGTGCGGGCGTTGACCCCGTCGCCGAGCGTGATGTCGATGCGAAAGTCCTCCATCGCCGGGTAGAGGAACTCCTCGACCGCTTTGGGCAGGCGGTGGATCTCGTCGATGAACAGGACCGAGCCTTCCTCGGCGTTGGTGAGGTAAGGGATGACGTCCTTGGGGGCGCTCAACGCGGCGCCGCTGGCGATCTGCAGCGGGGCCCCCAGCTCCCGCGGGATGCAGGTGGCGAAGGTCGTCTTGCCGAGCCCCGGGGGGCCGTCGAACAAGACGTGGCCGAGCGGCTCGCCCCGTTTCTTGGCCGCTTCGACGGCGATCTGCACCCGCTCGAAGACGGCCCGCTGGCCGATCATGTCGCCGAGCCGGCGGGGCCGCAGCGCCAGGTCCTCTTCGGGCGCCGGCGGGTCCGAGTCCGGGCCGGTTTCACCGAACCCCCGGCGTCGGTCGTTGTCGCGATCGTCGTCCGAGTCGTCCGGCGACAGGATCCGTTCCAGGGGCATCGCGCTCGCCGCTCCGTCGGGGCTTCAGTTCGTCTGGACCGCTGAACAAGCGTACCAGAGAGCGGGCAGCCGGCAGAGGGCAGCCGGCGGCCAAGGGGGGAGAGCCGGAAGCGTGAGCGCCCGGAGTGACGCCGGGTACG
>JBOFFC010000003.1:0-77708 GCA_051648405.1 Lacipirellulaceae bacterium | reverse complement strand
GGAGCCGCTCGTACCACCCCAACAGCAGTATCGCGAGCCGCTTCCACATCTCGCAGAGGCCCCCTTCGCTGAGGGTCATCTGCAAGTGCGAGCTGAACACATCGCGGACTTGGCTGAGCGTGACGCCCGCCCCGTAGTGGAGCCACGCGCTGTAGCAGAGCGTGCGGACCCCCAGCTGGCACTTGGGTAGCGCGTCGGGGATGCGCGGCTCGACCCGCTTCTGGCACTTGCCGCACCAGTCGCGGTGGATCGTGTGCTCGGTGGCGACGGGCTTCAGGTCGTCGGGCAGGTCCTCGGTGTAACGCGTGCGGGTGTCACCCGTCCGCTTGAGCTTGCCCCCGCAGTCGGGGCAGCCGGGCGCCCGGTGGGTCTTCCGTTGGTCGATCCGCTCGGGCTTGCTGCGACGCTTGCCTTCATGGCCCGGCTTGGCCCCGCGGGGACCGGCGGGCTTCTTCTCGGGCGAGGGCTTCTCGTAAACGGGCGTGGCCGACGAAGGGGCGTGCGGCGAAACGGCCGCCGCGGCCAGCGCCAGCAGCACAAACTTCACGGCGTCTTCGCCTTCGCGGTAAAGACGCGACGCGTCCGCCTCGGAGAACGCCCCCCGACGGATCGACTCCACGATCCTCCGCAGCCCATTCGCTTCGCTCGAAATGTCGGCCATGCCAAAGGCATAACCGGCTTCCCCTCGGGGCGCTAGCCCACTTCAGATGGGTGAGGGGTTGCGACGATCGCTTCGGTCGTTTTGCCCGGGGACCTCGCCGCGGGGGCGTTCCGCGCGGCGAGGGGCTCCGGGATTTCAAGAGGGATCAGCATCGAACCTGCACCTGTTCCTCGCGAGTTCCGGGTTCAAGGCTTGAGTGGGCGATTGTGCCCGCCAGCAGCGGTGCTTACGGCTCGGGCGGTTGGTTGGCCGACTCGTTCTCAAACATCACCCCCAGCACGCGGTCCGCCGCGCGTTGGGCGAGCCCCGCCGCCCGGACCACCAGGCGCTTGTCGTCCTGGAGCTTCTTGCGCCAGCCGTCGATGCAGGCGGCCGACTGCTCGATCGTCGGCGGGCTGATCCCGGCGGTGGCGCAGATGAACTCGAAGACGATCTCGGCGACCAGCTCCCCCATCGCGTAGTCCGGCAAAGCGATCGGAGCAAGGCGCTTCCGGAGGCAGTGCTTCTCTGCTTCTCGCTACCAACGAGGTGGATCAGTTAGTGAAAGGGTTTGCACGAAGCCCACCCCGCGATTTACTGGCTTCATCGCGGCCGATCGCAGGGACCGGCAGCGGATCGCACGCGGGACCGTTTGGGGGCCGTATGGGTAAGAAACAGGCTCGGGGAGCGAATCGAGGGGGCGACGCGGCGCCCAAGGGGAACGGCTATGGCGTCGTCGATGCGGGGGTGCTGCACACGCTGGTTGGAGAGGTCCTTACCACACTCCGCAGCCCTGCGATCCCGTTTGGGCCCGAGCCCTCGGCGCCGTCGCCCGAGCGCATGGAGTTGACGGAGAAAGTCCGTCGCGAACTGGTCAAGCGTGTCTCGGAATTGGAGCAGCGAGCCGGAGCCGCTCGCCGCTCGGTCGAGAGCACTCCGTCACTCATCGGCCCCGTCCATGCGGTCATTGGGTTGCTGACAGCCGTCCGCGTCGTGATTCTCGAAGCGTTCGATGACTACGCCGCTCTTGTGATCGAGCGGCAGCGAGACATCCCCCGGATCGCCGCGGCGGTCGAGGCGGGGAAGCCGCTCAGGGAGCTCGGCCGCCGACCGGAGACGGACCAAGAGCGGATTGTGCTCGGCCTGAGCGGCGCTCAGCGGGCGCTTGCGAATCGCCTGACCGAGCTAGGGTTCCAGGTCAACGATTCGGAGCAGCCGCCACTCCCGCCCGGCATGTTAGGGGGCCAGGAGCTGAGGGACGCACTGGGAGTCCCCGTAGAGGCGAACGCAAGGTTCGAGACGGCACTTACTCGGGCTCGGAAAACTCTGCGGACATCAGCGTACGTCGAGTCGAAGGGGGGAGCGCAAAGAGCTCCGAAGTACCTCTACCAGCCTAGCGCGGTGAAGCCCATCGCCGACGCCATCGTTAAGCGACACGAGGAACGCCGACTCCGCGATCGGATGTCAGGCGAGCGTAAGCCGAAAAAATAGTTTGCCTCAAGTCGTCTCAAATCGCAGGGATTCGCGTCAATTCGCGTGTCAGGCGACCGAGAGTCGATGCGGAACTGAAGCCGCTTCGTGCTAGTTGATGCGAGCAGACCGTTGACGGGTCCTTGCTCCCAACTAGTCCAGGAGGCGCCACGATGTCCGAAGTTCACAATCCCGGCGTAAGGCTGCTGACGCCGCGCGAAGCCGCCGCGGCTCTCGCGGTTTCGCCCCGAAAACTGTGGGCCTTGACGGCCGGGCACGAGATCCCGGTTGTCCGCATCGGCCGCTTGGTCCGATACGCGGCTGCGGACATCGACGCGTTCATCGCTGCGCGGCGGCAAGGCGGGCTGCGATGAGCCACCCGAGAAACGGGGCCCCCGGCCCCATTGAGGAGCTGGGCGGCTTCCTTGAAGGATGCTTTGGAACGCGAGTCCACTGCGAGCCACACCTTGTCTGCATGAGCACCGTCGCGTCAAAGCAGGTTGACTGGCTCTGGGAGAACCGCATCGCCATCGGCCGCATTAGCTTGGTCGTTGGAATGCCTGGTGCTGGGAAAAGCTTCTTGACCTGCGACCTAGCGGCTCGCGTGTCCAGAGGGTCGCCCTGGCCGGACGGCACGCCGTGCCGCCAGGGGTCGGTCGTCCTGATTTCGTCGGAGGATGACCCCGCCGACACCATCAAGCCTCGACTCGACGCACACGGTGCAGACGTCGCCCAGGTGCATTTGCTTCTTGGGCGCCAGCGCTCGACGGGTCATGAGGGTGATATCGCTCCGTTCACGCTCGGCGACGTCAATGTGCTGCGGCGAACGCTCGAACTGCTCCCGGACTGCCGACTCGTCGTGGTTGACCCGATCGGTTCATACCTTGGAGGTAAGGTCGATGCACACCGAGAAAACGAGGTCCGCGCCGTTTTGGGGCCAATCGCGCAGCTCGCTTCGGAGCACGGGGTAGCCGTCGTCCTCGTCGCTCACCGCCGGAAAGGCGCCACTGCGTTTGCCGACGATTCGGCAATGGGGAGCCGCGCCTTCACTGGCATCGCTCGATCGGTCTGGCACGTCGCCGCGGACCCCGGGTCCCGAACCCGACGGCTGTTCGTGCCCGGCAAGAACAACCTCGGCCCTCAGCGCGGCGGCCTGGCCTTCTCGATTGACGGGGCGCCCGCCCGCGTGGCTTGGGAATCTGACCCGTTGGACATGACGGCCGACGAGGCCTTCGCCTACGAGGGCCAACGCTCCGACGATGGCGGTCCGCAGCTCAAGGCCGCGAAGGAATTCCTTCGTACGACGCTGGCCGACGGCCCTGTGGCCAGCATTGAAGTGGAGCGGCTTGCGAGCGACGCCGGCATCGCCGAACGCACGCTGGGCCGTGCGCGGCAAGAACTTCGGGTCAAGTCATCGCCGAGAGGTTTCGGAGGACCGAGGGTGTTGCAGTTGCCGGACGAGTAATGCGCCAGTCCGTGCCACGATTCGACAGAGTCTGCCACTACGGGAAGTTTGGCACACTCTGTGCGACCGCTGGCAGACTCTGCGGCACTAGCGCCGGACCACGCCGGCGGATCGTGACGCGTTCCGGTCGGCACCGTTCGCGCTGGCGCCGGAAGGCCGCCTATCCCGCGGCGGCGCGGAGAATCGGCCGAACGGAGAACCACTGGAGCAGCGCTCGATTCGGGATGGCCCACTTTGGATGTTTGGGTAAAATAGGAAGAGGAGGACATTCATGGCGTCGATCTTCAAGCGCAAAACGGCGCGGCCGGGCAGTCCGTACTACGTGGCGTGGGTCGATCACACCGGCCGCCGCCGAACGCAGTGCGCGAAGACCACGGACAAGTCCGTCGCGCGAAGAATCGCCAACAAGCTGGAATCCGACGCGGCGCTGCGACGCGAGGGCGTCGTCGATCCAACCATGGACTCGATCGCGCAGGAGTCGCAGCGAACGATCGACGAGCACCTCCGAGGCTACAGCGTTAAGCTCGCGGCGGCGCAACGCTCACCGAAGCACATCGCCGGCGTTGCGCGGGTCGTTCGCGCTATCGCCCGGGCTGGTGAGTTCGTGTCGGTGGCCTCGATCACGGCCGACGGCGTCAACCGCTACGCCAATACCCTTCGCGACCAAGGGCTGTCCGCCCGGACGATCGCGTCGCACTTGGGGACCATGAAGGCCTTCACTCGCTGGCTCCTGGTCAACCAGAACATCGCCCGCGACCCGCTGGTCGGGCTCAAGAAACCAAACCCGGCATCGGACCGCCGTCGCGAACGTCGCATGCTGCTGCCGGCCGAGTGGCCCTGGCTGGAGGCCGCGACGCTGCATGGCCCCGAGCGACTCGGGCTTTCTCCGAAAGAGAGGCTCGTCCTCTACCGGACGGCCATCCAAACCGGGCTGCGCGCGAATGAGCTCCGCAGCCTGACCCGGTCGAATCTCTTCCTCGACAGCGATCCTCCTTACGTCTTCTGCAAGGCTCGCACCACAAAAAACCGCAAAGACGCCCGGCAGTACGTTCAGTCGGGGCTGGCCGCCGAACTCCGCGACTTGGTGGGCGGCAAGTCGCCCCAAGCCCGCGTGTTCGGGATGCCACATGAGTCAAACCTCGCCCGGATGCTGCGAGAGGACCTTGCGGCGGCGCGGGCAGTTTGGCTGACAGAGTCCCGCCACGACTCGGCAGAGCTGCTCCGTCGAGAGCAAAGCGACTTCCTGTTGGCGACCAATCACGCGGGCGAGGTGCTCGACTTCCACTCCCTCCGCCACACCTGTGGGGCTGTCAGTTATACACAAGTCACGTCTCCGGTCCGAACTGGACCCAGGCGACGGCGAAGTCCGTCATGCGGCGGAGGGCGTTCCAGAAGGTTTGTGGGCCGGGCGGTGGTTCGCTGGGACGGTTGTTGTAGCCGGCGAGACTGGTGAGCAGCGGGACGAATTCGCCCAACGTCGGCGGCTTGGTCGGCAGCGGTTTCTTCTTGGTCACCCGCCAGACCGGCTTCCATTCGCAGTCGTCGAACACCGCCGTGCAGGGCAACTCGGGCGTGGTCCGGTTCAAGTACGTCAGGTACAGGACCCGCCAGGCGACGATCTTGTAGAACGCCAGGCAGTTCTTCACCCGTGACAGCGTTTCGAGGCGGATGCGTTCCACCCGGCAGCCGGTCTTCAGCGTTCGAAAGTAAACCTCCACCGTCCACCGCGCGACGTAGTAGTCGACGACGCGCAGCACCTCCTCCTCCGAAGTGACCGGCAAGCTGGTCGTCAACAGCCACGACACCTCCGTCTCGTCGCCCGGCCCGGCGACTTCACGGACCTGCACGAACTGCTGCGAAACCTCGGGCAGGCGCCTCCGCGAGTCGGGCGGCTTGAGCGCGACTGTGAGCGCACGGACCTCCAGCTCCGCACGCCGGGCTCGACGCTTGGGCGTTTGCGGCAGGTCGATCGTTCGCCGGACGCGGACCGGCGCCTCGGCCAGTTGGTCCAGAACCTTGTGGAACACGCGTCCTTCTCGAGTGGCGTCACGCCGGGTCGTGCAGCGGTTCTCGCGAGCGCGAATCAGGAAGTGGGCCGGCTGGGACTGCCGCTGAACCTCGACGAAGACCTCGTAGACGTCCGCCTCGCAGTCGGCCACGCTGACGACCTGCGTCGCGGGGCACTGCCGCTGGAGCTCGCAGGCCAGCCGGTAGCCGCTCAACCAGCGAAAGCTCTCCTTCTCTTCGATCGGCAGGGATTTGCGAGCACGCCCCTTGCCGAGCGTCTCCGGCGCCCGGTCGAACTGCTCCGAACCGACCACGCCGAGGCAGAGCTTCTCCGGGGTGACCGCCAGGTGCGTGTGGTCGTAGATCCCGAAACGCCGCTCGGAGTCGAGACACCGCGCGCCTTCCGGCGGGTGCGCGGTGAAGTCGAACTCGGTCGTGTCCTGCACGATCAAGACGGTCGGCTGCTCGCGGATGCGTCGCTCGGTCGCCTCGCGATGGGGGCGGAGAATCTCCGTCGGCGAAACCTTCGCGTTGCGGAAGAACCGATACGCGGCGAGCGTGTCGCCCCAGCTCTCGACGGCGGCGTTGACGCTCGCCTCGGGATTCGCCGCGAACGCCTCCAAAATGGCGACGCTTCGAGCGTTCAACCGCTGGTCCCCCAAGTGAATTCCCTGCAACTCCGACGCGATTCCGTCGCTCATCGACTCGCTCCTTCCCCCCAGAATGGCAGTCCCAGTCACCACCACTCTCGCCGCGCAAATCTCGTGCCGAATCGCCTCCGGACGCGCGGGGTCATCTGGAAGATCATCTGGAAGACTTGTGTATAACTGACAGCCTGTGGGGCCTGGCTCTCAATGCAGGGGGCCCACCCGAAGGTCGTTCAAACCGTCATGCGTCACTCGACGATCACGCTGACGATGGACACCTACGGCCACCTCGTTCCCGGCCAGGAAGCCGAGGCAATTGGCCTACTGAGGCACCTGCTGGAGCCGCCAACACCTCAGGCGGCCCGTGCCACGGGAACCGACGGCGATCGGGCGATCAACCACCCCGTCGCGCAGCGCGTTGCGCAGCGCGCAGCCCGCGAGAACACGCTTCTCGGCGCCAGGCCCGGCGACTCCGCCGGAGCGACCGAATGGGCGGCTGAAGGCGAAGAAACCCCGCGAATTGCGAGGGTTTGCGACGTGACGCTGGCGGATGCAACGAATAGCGGAGGAGGGATTCGAACCCCCGACACGCGGATTATGATTCCGCTGCTCTAACCGACTGAGCTACTCCGCCGGATTGTGCTCGCTGGGGGCCCGGTTTGCGGCCGCTGCCGCCAGCGAAGTGCGAATCTTAGGCCAGCGACGGGCGCCGGTCCAGAAGCGGTCCAGGGGCGACGCCGCGGGCCGGCGGCGGGCGCCGTCCGTTGACGGGGCCCCCTGGACGCTCGATACTGCGGTGCTCTGCTTTCGGGCCGGCGGTCCGGGCGTCGCGGCGACGCGCTCCGCCCCGCAACTGCGTCGGCCTTTCCCCCGAGTTGTCCTTCTGCCGCCCCCCGGCTGGGGCCGGCGGCGCTCCGCCAGGTGGCCGCTATGCCGATGCCCCGCGAAGAAGACGACGACCTGTTCCCCAGCGAGGCGGACGTGGATTTCGACGACGATGCGACCGAGAAGCCCCGCAAGAAGAAGGGGGTGAAGGCCGACGACGACACCCCTAAGCCGAAGACCGCCAAGAAGAAAGTGGCGAAGAAAAAGGTCGCGTCGGCCGCCGACGCCGAGGTGAAGCCGGTCCGTCGCAAGGTGGCGAAAAAGAAGGCCCCCCCGCGAGCCCCGGCCGACGTGACGGCCGCCGAGGACTCGATCCTCGACGACGGGGTCGATCCGATCGCGGCGCTCGAGGACGAGCGCTCGCGCGGGAAGAGCCTGCCGGGGTTCGGCGCGCGGCCCGCGTCGGGCCGCAAGGCGACTCCCGCCCCCGACCGCGACGACGACCAGGCGCCCCAGGCGCCCCCCGCCGCCGACTACACGACGGCCGCGCCGAACGGAGAAACGTCCGACATCGACGAGCCGGGTCCCGCGTCCGACGCGGATGCCGACGAGTACGGCCGCCCGCGACCGCAGGCGAACTACGCGGTCCACGTTTACGAGTTCGGCCGCTACAAGCGGACGGTCGAGCGCGACTTCACCCCCGAAGAGGCCGACGCCTACGCCACGGAGTTCTCGCGAACGGCGAAGCACTACGGCCGGCAGGCGATCGCCGGCAAGAAAGAGGCGACGCCCGCGAAGGTGATCGACTAACGCCCGGGGCGAGGAAGGGAACTCCACCGTGGGCCGCGGCGTAACGTTCGTTACAACCCGCGCCGCCGAACCGGCAAACCGCCCCGCGGGGCGTCGGGTTTGGCGATCGGCCTCAGGACCCGATGTAAACTCGGGGGAGTCGCCTCGCGCCGCCCGTGCGCGATCGGCAGCCCGTTCACCCCGCTTCCGCACGTCGCCATGAGCTCGTCTCCCTCGGTTCGCCTGCTGGTTGGTCGCGTCGCACGCGGCGCCGCGTTGTGCCTGGCACTCTCGACCGGCGCCCCGCTGGCCTTCGGTCAGGACGAGGCTGCCGCCGACGCGGACGCGCCGGCGGAGGACGCCGCGCAGGGGACGGCCGAGGAGCAGCTCCAGGCGCGGTTCGCGGCGGGCATCGAGCTCTTCAAGAACGGCGACTACGGCGCGGCCGTGGCGGCGTTCAGCGACATCGTCACTGCCACGCAGGGCTACAGCCCCCAGCCGCTATTGGCCCGGGCGAAGGCCCTCGCGGCGCTCGAAGAGTACGAATCGGCCCTCGCCGACCTGAAGAACGCCCTGACGTACGCTCAATCGGCGCCTGCGCTCGTGCCCGAGATCCAGGCAGCGCGCGGCGAGATCTACTCTAAGCTCGGCGCCTACCAGCAGGCCCTGCCCGACTTCCAAGCGGCGGCGAGCGCCGACCGGGCGAACGCCCAGTACCAGTTCAACCTCGGGAAGGCCCTCTCGAAGCTCGGCGGCGCCGACGCGGCGGTCAAGGCGCTCACCCGCTACGTCGATTCGGACCTCGAAGAGAAGAGCCAACTGGCCGAAGCGCTGCGACTGCGGGGCCTCTCGTACGCGAGCCTCGGCAAGGCGGAGAAGTCGCTCGAGGACTTCGCCGCGTCGCTCGAACTCGACGACAAGCACCACGAGGCGTTCTTCGGCCGGGCTTCGCTCGCGCTGCAGCAGAAGGACTACGCCAAGGCTTCGGACGACCTCCGCGCCGCGATCGACAGCTACGTCCCCGAGAACGAAGAAGACGAGCTGCCGTTTGTGCAGGGTTACCTAACGTTCGCCTTCGCGCTCGAGGAGCTCGGTAAGAACGCCGAGGACCCGGCCGCCGCCAAGGCCGCGTTCGAGAGCTCGCTAGCGACGTGCGACAAGCTGCTCGAGCTGCTGCCGGACGACGGGATGCGGGCGGAAGTCGAGTCGGCTCGGGCCGCCACGCTGTTCCGCAAGGGGGTCGCCGAGCGTCTGCTCGGGGACTACGCGACGGCCGTCCGCTCGTTCACCAAGGCCCTGCAGCTCAACCCGGGGTTGGGCGAGGCGCTGTTCCGCCGCGGCGTCTGCTTCTTCTACATGGGCGAAGAGGAGCTAGCGATCAGCGACTTCGAGCAAGCCGCCAGCATCAACTACGACAGCCCCCGCTCGAACATGTGGAAGGGGCTCGCCCTCGCCAAGCAAGGCAACTACTACGAAGCGGTCCGCGCCTACGGCGAGTCGGTCGCTGTGAGCGACCGCTACGTGCCGGCGTTCGTCAACCGCGGGCTGGCCCAACTGCAGCGGGGCGAGATCCAGAAGGCGATCGACGACTTCAACGAGGCGATCCGTCTGCAACCGACCGAAGCCAAGCACTACTACCGCCGCGGCATGGCGTACTCGTTGCTCGGCGATCGCGAGAGGGCGATCCAGTCGCTGATCACGGCGATCGAGTACGACCAAACGCTCAAGTCGGCCTACGAGTCGCTCTCGACCGAGCTCGAAGCGAACGGTCAGTCGCAGCTCGCGGGCGAGTACCGCCGCCGCGCCGCGGAACTGGCCGCGACGGCGAACTGAGCCGACGCGCCGGGCCCACGCTCGCTCCGCCGTCGGCGGAGCGGCCGGGGAAAGGGGTTGCGCCGGCGAGGACGTGGACGAAACGCTCGCCACGCTCTGCGCTGGCGCCACCCGCTGGCCGCGCTTCGCGGCGTTGAGACACTCGGCCGCACCCTCGCTCGCTTGCGGGGGTTTCTCAGCGGGTCCTATACTCGGGGGCCCTCTGGGTCCTGGCGGCGCTCTCCTTGGAGCGTCGCGGGCCCTTCCCGGCCGTTAAACCGAGCGCGCCGGGGCCGGTTTCAAGTTCCGGCGGTCGTCTGAACGGCCTTCCGAGCCGCCGGCGCTGAATCGGCCGAAAGCGAGGTCCCCCGTTGGCGGCGAAGCAGTCGTTTCTTGTTCGGAATGAGTTCCTGGTCCGGCGGCTTCACTCGCTGTCGGGGTTGATCCCGGTCGGCGCGTTCATGTGCGTCCACCTGGGGGTGAACGCCAGCATCCTGAACGGGCCCGAGACGTTCCAAAACAACGTCTACGCCATCCACGCCCTCGACAAGCTCCTGCCGCTTGTCGAGTGGACTTTTATCTTCTTGCCGCTGCTATTCCACGCGCTCGTCGGCGTGTGGATCATCCAGTCGGGCCTGCCGAACACGAACCTCTACGGCTACGGCGCCAACATCCGCTACACGCTGCAGCGGGCGAGCGGCATGCTGGCGATGGTTTTTATCTTCTACCACGTGTTCCACATGCACGGCTGGTTCCACTTCGACTGGTGGCTGGCGATCGCCGAGCCCCTAGGTGGCGCCGAGTTCCGCCCCTTCAACGCCCCGACGACCGCCGGCGCGGCGCTGCAGAACCCGGTGATCGTTGCGTTCTACGCGCTGGGGGTCCTCGCCAGCGTGTTCCACTTGGCGAACGGCCTGTGGACGATGGGGATCACCTGGGGCGTCTGGACGAGCCCCGCAGCGCAGAAGAAGGCCCTCGCCGTCTGCGCCGCGTTTGGCGTCGTGCTCGGGGCCGTCGGCTTCAGCGGCCTGGGGGGGATGATGGCCGTCGGCTCGGGGGAGGCGTTCGACGCCGCCCGGATGGCCGAGGACCGCATGTACGAGGCCCGCGTCGCCGCCGGGTCGGTCACCCCCAACGAGCACAAGCGCGTCGGCGAGCACTCCACCGAGGGGGACGCCGAAGGGGCTGAAGCCCAGCCCAAGCCGGTCGAAGCCGAGTCGGTTTCGGTCTCTCAATAACCGGCGCCGCCCCCCTAAGCGACGCGTTCCCCCCCGCTCCGCACCCCGCATTCGGACGCTTTCGATGTCTCAGCAGCGTGTCCTTGTCGTCGGTGGCGGCCTCGCCGGGCTGGCGTGCACGATGAAGCTCGCCGAGCTCGGCGTGAACGTCGATTGCATGAGCCTCGTGCCGGTGAAGCGCTCGCACAGCGCGTGCGCCCAAGGGGGGATCAACAGCGTCAACGACCTGACGCGCCAGCAGGGGGACGACGAGTGGCTGCACTTGGACGACACCGTCTACGGCGGCGACTTCCTCCAGCACCAGCCGCCGGTCAAGGAGATGGCGTACTGGGCGCCGAAGATCATCAACCTGATGGACCGTCTGGGGGTGCCGTTCAACCGCACCGCCGAGGGCTTCCGCGACCAGCGCCGCTTCGGCGGCACGCTGTTCAAGCGCACCAGCTTCGCCGGGGCGACTACCGGGCAGCAACTGCTCTACGCGCTCGACGAGCAGGTGCGTCGCTGGAAGAGCGAGGGGCGCGTCGCGATGCACGAGGGCTGGGACTTCCTCGGCCCGATCGTCGATGACGAGGGGCGTTGCCGCGGCGCGGTCGCGCAGAACCTCGTGACGATGCAGATCCGCGCCTTCAAGGCCGACGCCGTCGTGGTCGCCAGCGGCGGCTGCGGCCTCTTGTACGGACGCAGCACGATGTCGATGGCCTGCAACGGCAGCGCGGCGAGCCGCTGCTTCCAGGCCGGCGTTTCGTACGCCAACGGCGAGTTCATCCAGGTCCACCCGACGGCGATCCCCGGCGCCGACAAGTGCCGCCTGATGAGCGAGTCGGCCCGCGGCGAGGGGGGCCGCGTCTGGGTCCCGCGCACGCCGCACGACCCCCGCAACCCGGCCGACATCCCCGATGCCGAGCGCTACTACTTCCTCGAAGAGCGCTACCCGAAGTACGGCAACCTCGTGCCGCGTGACATCGCCACGCGTGAGATCTTCGGCGTCTGCGTCAACGAGGGCCTCTCGGTCGAGGCCGAAAAACAGTGCGTGTACCTCGACCTGACGCACATCTCGCGCGAAGAGCTCGACCGCAAGCTCGGCGGCATCCTGCACATCTACGAGAAGTTCCAGGGGGTGGACCCGCGCGAGGTCCCGATGAAGATCTTCCCCGCGGTGCACTACTCGATGGGGGGCCTGTGGGCCGACTACGCCAAGGGCGCCGACGGGGGCCTCGACCCCGCCAACCCGCGGAACCACCAGACCAACGTCCCCGGCCTCTACGCGATCGGCGAGTGCGACTACCACTACCACGGCGCCAACCGCTTGGGGGCCAACTCGCTGCTGTCGTGCATCTTCAGCGGCCTCTTCATCGCCCCGGGGATCGAGAAGCTGCTCGGCTCGCTGAAGGGGTCGGCAAACGACGCGGGCTTCGACGCGCTCCACCACGGCGCCGTGGCGGCCAAACAGGCCGAACACGACGCGCTGCTGAAGCAGTCGGGCGACGGGGGCGAGAACCCGTACCTGCTCCACCAGGCGCTGGGAGACGAGATGACCCGCGCCGCTCTGGTGGTCCGCAAGAACGACCAAGTCCGCGAAGGGCTGGCGCGCGTGAGCGAGCTGGCCGATCGCGCGAAGCGCTGCAGCCTGTCGGACACCGGGGCGTGGACGAACCAAAACGTCGTCTTTACGAAGGCCCTCCGCGACATGTTCCCGCTCGCCAAGGCGCTGCTCGTCGGTGCGTTGCAGCGTGACGAGTGCCGTGGCGCCCACTACAAGCCCGACTTCGAGATGCCCGGCATCGGGGCGACCGACCCGGGCGAGCGACGACGCGAGGCGGAAGCGTGGTGCGACGCCTTCGAAGAGAAAAATCGGCGGTGGCTCAAGACGAGTGTCGCCTCGGTCGATGCCGGCGGCGAAGTGACGGTCGGCTACGAGGACGTCGATACCTCGCTGATCCCTCCCCGCCCGCGGCTCTACGGACTGGTGGGCGCCGAGGTGATCGAGGAGGTCTGGAAGGACCGCCAGCGGGCGAAGGACCACGCCGCCAAGCTCCAGCCGGCGATGGCGTAGCGGCGCGGCGGCCGCCGCGGCCCCCGTGGTGCTGCGCGCCCGGTGGTATACTGGGGGGGGAGAGCCCCCGTCCAACCCCGGAGCGCGGCGCCGTGAACACGCCGATCGACCCCACGTTGCCATCGGACCTCGCTGCGCTCACGCCGACCGAGCAGCAGAGCGTCGCGGACTTTGTGCGGTCGCTTCGCAACGGGACGCGCGCAGCCACGTCCCGGCCGCCAGGCACGCCTGCCGAGAAGCTCCTGACGTTCCACGGCGTTCTTCCCGACGAAGACGCCGAGGAGATCATGCGAGCGATTGAAGAGGGTTGCGGGCAGGTTGAGTCCGCTGACTCGGTCGATGCCCGCACGACGCGGGCCGAGCGGCTGCGCCGGCTTGCGGGACGAATGAGCGACTCCGAAGCCGCGAAGATGCTGGCGGACATCGAAGAGGGCTGCGGGCAGGTCAACCATGCTGCCTGGTGACCCGCTTTTCGACACCAGTGCCGCGATCGCTTGGTTCAGCAACGACCCGTTGTTGTTGCGCAGGTTCGAGCACCGGAACGTCGTGACCTCGGTGATCACGCTCGGCGAGCTCTTCTTTGGAGCGAGCAAGTCCGAGCGGACCGAAGAGAACACCTTCCTCGTTGTGGAGTTTGCGACCGATGTCGAGGTCGCGGCGATCAACCTCTAAATCACGAAGCGATACGGCCAGTTGAAGCAGTCCCTGCGCGCCGCGGGTCGCCCGATACCGGACAACGACCTCTGGATCGCCGCGACGGCGGTCGAGCACGGCCTGCTGCTGGTGTCCCGCGACGCGCACTTCGAGGGAGTCGAAGGGCTCACCCTCGCCGGCTGGTGACGAGTGCTCAGTCGCGCAGCGCCACCTTCTGCGTCTTGCCGCTCGTGACGAAGCCGAGCTTCCCCTCGCGCGCGAGCCAGCCCAGCGCCATCAGCGTCAGGTCGGCCGAGCCGGGGGTGAGCTTCTTGAGCGCCGCGAGCGTCTGCGGCCCTTCCTCGGCGAGCAGCTTCCACGCCTCGCCGGCGGCGTTGCCGATCGACGTCGCGTCGAGCGGGGCCGATTCGGCCGAGCTCACGGAGGGCTTCGTGTCGGTCGATCGGGCGTTCGACGCGCCGCCCGATTTCGCGACGGCCTTCTTCGGTTCGGCCTTCTTCGGCACGACCTTCTTCGCGACGGGACTGACTGCGACGGGGGTAGCGCTCGGGACGGGCGACGGCGACTTCTTGGCGGTCTTCTTGGCCATGCTGAGCCTTCTGGGCCTTGGGCCTCTGGGGCCACGGGGAAGCGGGGCGCCTAGGTCCAGAAGCCTACCCGATCCGGCCTCTCCGGCAAAACACGCAGCCCGCCGCGGCCGCAACAAACGCGATCGACGACGGCTCGGGGACCGCGGCGCCGCCGGCCGAGGCCGCGCCGCCGGCCGCCCCGTAGTTCGACGCCCAGATCGTGTAGTCGTCGGCGTCGATCACCCCGTCGGCGTCGCCATCGACCTCGGGCTTGTTCGTCGCCCCCAGGTTGTCACGCCACACCGTGTAGTCCGCGGCGTTCACCAAACCGTCGCGGTTGTAGTCCCCCGGGACGACGGCCGACGAGAAGTACTGGATCACCCCCGGGCGCGCACGACCGGCCGACCCGAATGAGAACGTGAGCGTCGGGTCCTGGCCACGGGTCCGGTCGTAGACCTGGCCGAGCGGGACCAAGCTGGACGGCACAAGCGACGAGTCCCCAAGCAGGAACGCCTCGACGATCGACGTCGCGGTCGAGCCCAGCACCTCCCAGCGCTCCCCCGGGGAGTTCCCCGGCGTCGTGTCGGGGTCGCTGGCGCCATCGACCGTGTCGAGCCCCCGCGCAGCGAACCCGGACAGGCCGTTCGGGAGCAACGAGCCCGAGGACGAGCGGACCTCGTACGAGTTGACGAGCGTCGGGTTGGCGTCCCCCCCCGTGACGTAAGCGCGGCCGGTGGTCAGGTCGATCCGCAGGACCGCGGGGATCACCGAGGGGACGATCTGGATCGCGTGGAACCCGGCGTTGAAGCTCCCCTGGTTGACCCCCACCTGGACGTTGGGCGACTGAAGCCCCGTGTAGATCACCACGTTGCCGGGGACTGCCGCCCCCTCGTTGGTCGCCGTCGCGATGCGGTAGTCGCTGGGGGCACTAAAACTGCCCCCGCCGGTGTTTGTCTTGAACCAAGTGAACGTCGAGACCTGGTTGTTGACATCGGTGAACGCCGTGCGGTCGTTGCCGTCGGAGCCGACGTACAGGTAGAGGTCGTAGGTCGGGTAGGGGATCCCCGACAGGTTCACGAACGTGCGTGGCTGATCGCTCGCGACGTCGATGTAGCCGTCCATCAACTTCTCGTCGGGGGTGTTCACCGACGGGTTCAGCGACGCGTACGAGTTGTACGAGGTCCACGACGCCGCCAAAGGGGTCGTTACGCCGAGCGAGTTCACGAGGCTCGAGGCCGAACCGTTCGCCCGAACCCCCGGGGGGGTTCCGGTCAGCGGGTTGTCGTTGTTCATCGTCGCCGACCACGGCGCGACGTTGTTCCAGAAGCCCTGGCGCACCAGGCCGGCCTGTTCGGTGGCAAGGAGCGGGGCCCCGTCGGGCCCGGTCGTGTGCTTGCCGCCGACAAACTTGAGTCCGATCGACGAGGTCTGGGCGTCGGCGACGCCCCCCAGAGCGAGTAGTGCGGTCACGCAAACAAGCGAAGCGACTTGGCGGGGCATGGCGAACCTAGGGGCGATTCTGCGAGAGTCGGGGCCGCGAATAAGCGCCCAGCCTAGGCCCCCCCTGTGTGGATCGCGTTAAGCTTGCGTGAGGGCCGCAAGGGAAAACCGCGGGGAGTCAGGCCGATCGCCGGCCGGCTCACGCGGCCCGCGACCCCCGGGGCGACGCCCCCCGCCGCGGCGCTCGTTAACAGGCGGCCCGTCCAACGGGTCAAACAAAGGAGCGCCGAGCCCTGCCGTTCCGCCGCTTGGCGAACCACGCTCGATCGCCGTAAACTCTTGCTGCTGGGCTGTTTTCGAACCAACCTCCGCTAGCGGCACTCGACGATGATCGCCCCGAATCCCGAGCTCACCAAGCCGGCCACCTTCGACGTCCGGGTCCTGCGGCAAGCGAGCCCCGGCGAGACGGCGCGGTGGGAGCGGTTCCGCATCCCCTACGAGCCGAACCTGAACGTCATCAGCGTGCTGATGAAGATCGCGCAGACGTCGCGCACGGCCTCGGGGCAGGGGACCACCCCCGTGGCGTGGGACTGCAACTGCCTAGAGGAGGTCTGCGGCTCGTGCACGATGGTCGTCAATGGACGGGTCCGGCAGTCGTGCTCGGCGCTGGTCGATAAGCTCCTCGAAGAGAAGCCGGGGGAGATCGAGCTCCGACCGATGAGCAAGTTCCCGGTCATCCGCGACTTGGTCGTCGATCGCCAGCGCATGTTCCAAGGCCTCGAGCGCGTGAAGGCTTGGGTGCCGGTTGACGACTACCTCGACCGGGGGGCGGGCCCGCGCGAGTCGCAAGACGGCCAAGAGGTCCGCTACCCGCTGTCGGAGTGCATGACCTGCGGCTGCTGCATGGAGGCCTGCCCGCAGTACACGAAGGTCGATCTTGAGCGTCGGCCCGGCGAGTCCGACGCCGACTTCGCTGCGCGCGAGCAAGACGCGTACGACACGGCGTTCCTCGGCCCGCAGGCGATCAGTCAGGCGATCCTGTTTAACGACCACGGGACCGGCAAGATGATCGCCGACGAGCGCCTCGAGACCCTCATGGGGCCGGGGGGGATCCAGGTCTGCGGCAACGCTCAAAACTGCGTCGCCGTCTGCCCGAAGTCGATCCCGCTGACCACCTCGATCGCCCGCGCCGGACGGCAGACAACGGTCTACGCGATCAAGAAGTTCTTCGACCGCTGACCCGCGGCTGCGCCGAGAAACAAGCCTCTACGAAATGACAGCGGCGGCCCGAGCGATCGGGCCGCCGCTTTTTCGTTTCCATCGCTCAGCCGGTGTGGGTCACCAACCGAACGACACGTTCACGCCACCGCGCGGGTTCCCCCAGCCACCGTGATAGCCCGAGCCGCCGTGGTAGCCCGAACCGTAGCCGACGCCGTAGGGTCGCGGCGCGGGGACGAACACCGGGGGGTGGCTGTAGCCGCGACCATAGCCGCGGTACTCCCCGCGGTAGGTCGTCCCCTGGTAGACCAGCGCCGGGGGATAGGCGACGCCGTGGCCGCCGCCGTGCCACCCGCCGTACCCACCACCGTAACCACCCCCATACCCGCCACCGTATCCACAGCCGTGGCCGGCGAAGGCCGAGGTCGAGCCGACCGAGATCGCGGCCAGCGCCGCAATGGCCATCAAACCCCACTTCACCATCGATTCACTTCGCATCGCTCGATCCTCCTTAAGGACGCCCCCCGAGAAGAGGGGGGGCGTCGATTCGACTTGTTCCGCGACCGACCACCGGTCGCGAGTTTGTTGTTTCCGAAGGAGTAACTAGCACCCGCGATGCCAAGAGTCGCCGCAATCGCCTGAACACTCGGTGGCGTAATGCTTTAGCGATTATTGCGACCAATCGTCGCGGCAAGCGACCCACGCCGATTGATGTCGTACTGACCTCTTCATGTCGCGTAGTCGCGACGCATGTGTGAGGGCGATTGCGGCCGCTCGCCGATTCTCCGTCCGTTGGCGCGGCGATTGCACCTCTGTGACTCGTCGGCAGACCACCCGCCGTCGAGCGCGCAAGCGCTAGGGGCCGGAACCGGAAGAGGCACTGGGGTCGGCAGACGAAGAGGCAGTCGCAACGGCTGATCGGAATCACTAACCAGAGAAGGGGTTACGCTCTCCCGACGGCACGCCGTACGCCGCCGAGAGGGGAGCGACGATTCCTAACCGCTAGGGCGAGCCGGGGCCTTTGGAACAGGGGGCCCCGGCTCGCCTGTTGCGTTCTAAGGTGCATCGTTTTGCAACACTGCTGCGATTCGCTACACATCGGACGCGACTCGCTCGACCAGCCATCCCCAGCCCCCCGCAATCGCCGACCTGGTCACGGGCGAATCCTATCGAGCGGTGCGCGGCGCTCGTGGCTGCGGCTGCTACAGTGCAGATCACCGCAACAGTGCCAGTCCGTGTCGCGCCTCCACCGTGCCACGCCCCCTTATCACGCCCGCGAACGACCCCGTGTCGCGACACCCCACGTTAGCCGTCCGTTCGACCCGTCGATCTTTGATCGCGGTCGCGGTCGCAACGTTCATCGCTGCTGCCGCCTCAGCGGCGCGGAACGAAGGGACTTCTGCGTCGTCCGTTGGCAATCGACCGAGCGCCGGCGACTCGGCTCCCGCGAGCGCGCTCGATGACGACGCCGTCGTCGCAAGCATCGACAGGCGCCTCCGCGCGAGCTGGCGCGCCGCGCGGATCACTCCGTCGGCAAAGGCGCCGGACGACGCGTGGGCGCGGCGCGTCTACATCGACCTGCTAGGCCGTGTCCCGACGGTCGAAGAGCTCGACCGCTTCGGCGACGTGAAGGTCAGCGAGCGTCGCGCCACGCTCGTCGCGACGTTGCTCGGCGACGAGCACCGGACCGAGCGGGCCCGCTGGCTCGCCACCGAATGGGCGAACCTGCTGGTCGGGCGCACCGGCGGAACGAACGGCGACTCGCTTGTCCACCGCCCGTCGCTGGTGCGCTACCTGCGCGAGCGGATGCTCGAGAACGCCCCCTACGACCGGCTGATGCGTGAACTGGTGACTGCCCGCGGCAGCGTCCGCCCCGACGACCCCGACCACAACGGCGCCGCGAACTTCCTCGCCGACAAGATGGACGAGAACGGCGTCCAGGCGACGGCCAAGACCGCGCAGCTGTTCCTGGGGGTCGCCGTGCAGTGCACGCAGTGCCACGACCACCCGTTCAACGAGCAGAAGCAGAACCAGTTCTGGGAGCTCAACGCCTTCTTCCGCCAAGCGCGTGTCGAGCGGCTCCGCGAGGAAGACGGCAACCGGGCCTACGCGCGGCTCGTGGACTACGACTTCGCCGGCGAAGGCCCGCGGCCGCCGATCCGCGCCGGCACGTTCGACCGGGCCGAGACCTACTACGAGGTCCGCAACGGCAAGCTGCAAGTCGCCTACCCGGTGTTCCTCGACGGGTCGTCGCTCGAAGAGAGGCACGCGGACCGCGGGGCTGGGTTCGGCGACAGCGGCCGCGTCGAGGACGTCAACCGCCGGCAAGAGCTCGCGGCGCTGGTCGCCGACTCCCCCGACTTCGCCCGCGCCGCCGTGAACCGCGAGTGGGGGCGCCTGCTCGGTTACGGGTTCACGCGCCCCGCGGACGACATGGGGCCGCACAACCCGCCGGTCCTCCCCGAGCTGCTCGACGAGCTGGCCGATGCGTACCGGGCGAGTGGCTACGACACGAACCGCCTGGTCGGCTGGATCGCGCGGACCGAAGCCTACGGCCTCGACAGCCGCGCCGGTCGCTCGAACGAGGCCGACGACCCGTCGCAAGGCTCGGCGCCGGTGTTCAGCAGGTTCTACCTGCGACAGCTCTCGGCCGAGCAGATCTACGAGTCGCTGCTCACCGCGACGCGCGCCGATCGGGCCCTGGGCGAGGACGAGCGCGACGACGCCCGGCGCCGCTGGCTGCGGCAGTTCGCAACGGCGTTCGGCAACGACGAGAACGGCGAGGCGACCAGCTTCAACGGCTCGATCCCGCAGGCGCTGGCGCTGATGAACAGCGACCTCGTGCGGCGGGCTACGGAGCTCGACGCGGGCATGAAGCGCGGCCCCGCGAAGCGCAGCGCTTCCTACGGCAAACCCGACGCGAAGCCCCAAGGGGGATTCCTTGCCGAGACCGCAGCCAACCCGGAGCTCGACAACGCCCAGCGCGTGACGCGGCTCTACATGGCGGCGCTCGCCCGCCGGCCGACGCCGCCGGAGCTGAGCCTGTGCAACGACCTGCTCGCCGCGCGCAAAGGAAACGCCGGCGAAGCGATGCGCGACATCTGGTGGGCGCTGCTCAACAGCAACGAGTTCATCCTCCAGCACTGACGACGGTAGCTTGACAGGATTGCAGGATCAGCAAAAGGGATGAACAAGATGTTAGAGGTCCGCTCCCAGATGTTTTCGTAAATCTCTTTCTTCAATCCCGTTAATCCTGTCAGGCTTACGACCATGCGTAGGATGACGCGTCGGCATTTCCTCGACCACCTGGCGGGCGCCGCGGCCTTCGGGGCGACGGCGCTGGCGTTTGGTCGCACGGTGCACGCCGCGGCGGAAACGCTGCAGCGGAGCCACAAGTCGTGCATCCTGCTTTGGATGAGCGGCGGCCCACCGACGATCGACCTGTGGGACCTCAAGCCGGGCGCCCCCACCGGCGGGCCGACCAAGCCGATCGCCACGATGGGCGAGGCGCAGATCAGCGAGCTGCTGCCGAGCGTCGCGCAGCAGATGAAGCACCTGTCGGTCGTCCGCTCGATGAGCACCCGCGAGGCCGACCATACCCGCGGACGCTACTACCTGCACACGGGGTTCGTCCCCAACCCGAGCGTCTCGCACCCCAGCCTCGGCTCGACCGTGTCGAAGGAGCTCGAGTCGTTCACCACGGGCCTCGAGATCCCGCCGTTCGTCTCGATCGGCGGGCCGAGCGAAGGGCCCGGCTTCCTCGGCATGGCCTACGCCCCGTTCCAAGTGGGCGACGACGGCCGCGTGAACGACGTCGACGCCCTGGTCGAGAAGGAGCGGCAGCAGCAACGCCTGGCGCTGCTCGGGGAGATCGAACGCCGCTTCGCGTCGCAGCGCCGCGGCCCGGCGGCCGGCGAGCACGCCAAGGTGCTCGAGAAGACCCTCTCGCTGATGCGCAGCGACCAGATGAAGGCCTTCGACGTCTACAGCGAACCCGAGAAGGCCCGCGAGCGCTACGGCGCCACGGGCTTCGGGCGCAGTTGCCTGCTCGCGCGGCGGCTGGTCGAGGCGGGTGTGCCGTTCGTCGAAGTCGATTTCGGCGGCTGGGACCTGCACGAGAACTGCTTCACGACGCTCGAGACCAAGGCCCCCGAGATGGACCGCGCGATGGGCGCCTTGGTGGCCGACCTCGACGACCGCGGCCTGCTCGAGAGCACGGTCATCTGCTGGATGGGGGAGTTCGGGCGCACGCCGCGGATCAACGGCGACGCGGGGCGCGACCACTACGCCCGCGCTTGGAGTGCCGTGGTCGGCGGGGGGGGCCTCAAGGGGGGCCTGGCGATCGGCCAGACGAGCGCCGACGGCTCGGAAGTCGAGTCGGCGCCGCACGCCGCCGAGGACCTGATGGCGACCGTCTGCGCAGGCTTGGGGATCTCGCTCGACGTCACCTACAAGGCGGGGAACGGCCGACCCATGAAGCTCGCCGGAGGCGGCAAGCCAATCGCAGAGCTGCTCGCTTGAGCAGGCTGCAGGCAGAGCGCCGCCAGCAATAAAGACCTGAGCCGGGGGCGTTAGCCCCCGGAGCGACCCCACGATCGACCCCGCTCTAGCGCACTCCGGGGGCTTGCGCCCCCCGGCTCTGGGTCTGTGGGAGTGGCCTGCTCCCCAAAAGCTGATCCATCAGCTATGAGAGTCTCACCGCCCCGGAGGGGCCTTGAAGGAGACTCGAGATGTCGATGAAGCGGAGGAAGCGTCACACGCCGGAGGATCTTCTCCGCCGAGCTGCGGATCGTCTGGGCGGGCTTCTCGACTTGCTCCAGGCCGTCGCACTGCCTTTTGATCGCGTTGATCGCCTCGAAATCGACCGTGTCGCTCGCGCGGCCGCGCCGCAAACACCGCTCTAGCACCACGTCGATCACCACATGACCCTCTTCGGACGCCCCCGCGGCTACGCGGGCTATCGCCACCTCGGTGACGCGTCACGAGCGAGGACGTGCGCGGTAAAGTCCGGTGCAGTAGTCCCTCACCACGATAAAGCAGTCTCCTAGCCAGTATCGTAGAAATCGAAGCCGCATCCCTAGCTCACCGAACACAGGCCTTAAAGCCGCGACTCGCCAACGACTCTCTGAAGCAGGTGGAAGCTGCTCGATAATCGCGTTGCTTGCCGCCAGCGTCTGACAAATGAAGGTTTCCCAGGCTGCTCAAATACTGTGATGCAGCGACCGAATCGCCGGCCTTGATGCACATCTGGAGCGCTTTGTCGTACCACTTGATCGCGTCAACTATGTCTTCGCGCTCGCAGGCCGCGTTGCCGACGCCGTGATAAATATGAGCGGCGTCGATGAGATGCCCGCATCGCTGTGCAGCTTGAGCGGCGAGTAGATACGCATCGTGGGCCAGTTCGGCATAGCCTCGTTCCGTATAATAGTCACCAACTTGGGTGATGCGATCTGACGCGTCGCAGCAATAAAACAACTCAGTTGCATCGCGTGCCGATGCCAGCCCACGCTCGAATAACCCCTGGTCCATGTACGTATCGCTGATGTTCCAGAGCGACTCGGCGAGAGCGAAGGCGTCAGCGGATTGGCCGTGGATGTCGATCGCTCGATCGTACCAACTCCTGGCCTCCCCAAAATCACGCTGCATGTCGTAGACATAACCAAGCTGGTGGTAGCTGTTCGCAACCCCAGCGGAGTCGCCAAGCGCCTTCTTTATCGCAATCGACTGCATCAAGTAGGATACTGCCGCCGAATAGTCGCCCCGTTTGCTTGCTACGGCGCTGAGATTGTGGAGCGTCCGTGACTCGCCTCGACGATCTTCAGTGGCCCTGTCGATGTCGATGGCCTGTAAATACCATCGCTGCGCCGCAGCAAGGTCGTGGTTTTGATAAGCGAGCACTCCCAGCCGGTGATAGACGACAGAAGCATCCGTTGGAGAACTGACCGCGAGTACTACGGCGGCTTCCAAGTACAGTCGCTCTGCGGCATCTACATGGCCGCGCATAGCCAGCTCGTTTGCTCGCTTGACTGTCGATAGTGCTTCCGTAGTGTCGGCTGAATGCGAGGTCATTTCTTCCTCGGTGGCGCCTGTTCGTGAGGGCGTTGCGGACCAGACTTCGCGACGAAGGTCCTTCCAGAGTTCTAGCAAGCTCGCGCCCCCTGCTCAGGGTTTGTCGGAGGCGTGGCGCGTCAGCTCGCGCCGTCTCCCAGCGACCCCAGCGCGGCGGTTTGCTTGCGCAGCACGGCGACTTGGCGCGTCAGCGCGTCGCGGTCGATGCGGACCCGTTCGAGGATCTTCTCCGCCGAAGAGCGGATCGTCTGAGCGGGCTTCTCGACTTGGTCGAGCCCTTCGCACTGCTTCTCGACGGAGTTGATCGCCTTCTCGATCGCCTCGACATCGACGGCGTCGGACGTGCGGTCGCGGCGGAACTCGATCACGCAGGCCCGTGCGACCTCGATCGCGGCCGTCAGGTAGGGGTCGGTCGCCGGGTCCGCGGCGTCCCACTGGACTACCAAGTCGGCGCCGTAGCGGCGGAAGCGGGGGAAGTCGCCCCGAGCCGACGCGGTCGCCATGACGAACACGCCGAAGTCGGCGTGGCGGTTCTTCCGCGCCTGGCCGAGCTCTTCGATCGCTGCGACGAGTGAGTAGCCTTTTTCGTCCTTCGCCTCGACGACGATTCGCGCGCCGGGCGCCGCCGTGTCGGGACCGAGCGCGACGACGAAGTCGCCGTACTTGCGTCCGGAGATCGCGCCGGTGGTCGCCCCCGTGGCGTCGAGCACGTCCCCCCGACCGTGGGCGTCGGCTTGCAGGAACGCGCCGACCGACTCTTCGAAGACGACGCCGTGCTCGGTCCCGCGCGCGGCGGCCTCGCGGCGGGTGGTCAGCGACGCGAGCGCCACCTTCACCTCTTCCTGGAATTTCTGGTTCGAATCGACGTGCGCCGAGAGGATCGTCCCCAGGTGATCGCGCAGGCGTGCTAGCGCCGACTGGTCGTTGTCGAGCGAGAACTCGGCGGTGATCGTCTGCTGCGACTCGCGCACGCGGCCGACCAGTCGCGCGAGCGCCGAGTCCTCGTGGTCGAGCGAGAACTGCTTCGACACCTCGTCGATCTTGCCGCGGAGGTCTTTGCTCAGGTCGCCGTGCTTTCCGGTGAGCTCATCGACCAGCCGGCGCAGCGCGCTGTCGGGCTTGTCGAGCGTGAACTGATCGAGGATCCGGTCGCGCTGCTTGGCGAGCTCTTCCTCGACGCATTTCTGGAGCCGTGCCAGCAGGCCCCCCGTCTGCTGCGGGTCGAGCTGCTTCATCAGCGGGCTGTCGGGACCCAGCCGCGAGCCGAGCATCGCCGCCAGCGGTGACGCCTCGCCGTGCAACTGACCGCGCAGCAGCGTCGCGAGCTCGCCGTCGTCGGCCATCAGCCGCTGCAAGCGCTCGGCGAGCCGTCCGTCCTTGGGGTCGAAGTACTGGCGCAGCACCGACTCGGTCCGCTCCCCCAGCGACTGGACGTTCGTCTTGAGGGCGGACTCCATCTGCTTCAGCAGGTGGTCGCCGACGTCCTTGAGGCGATCGGCATCGACCCGGCTCCCCGCGTTGCGCAGCGCGAGCACGCCGATCCGCAGGGCGTCGAGCGCGTAGCGGTTGCGTTCCTCTCCTTCGGCGAGAGGCCAAAGATCGCGGATCACGTCGGCGTCGGCGATCACCAGCGGCAGCTCGAGCCGCGGCGGCGGGCCGAGGGCCGCAAGGGCCGTGCCGTCGTCGAGTGTGGTGTCGTCGGTGTCGTCCGTGGCGTGGGCGAAGAGCATGGCGCTGGGGGGCCTGGGGCGGGGGGCGAGCCGGCGCCTTGCCGGGCATTCGCCTGATGCTCTGTACAGCATCCCGTTTCCCGCAGCGCCGTTCTAGCCCACACACCGCAAGCGTGTCCCGTCGTCGCCCCCGTCGGGGGCCGCGCTTCGCTAGCAATCGACCAAGCCGGCTCGCATTGCGACGCGCATTAGCTCGAGCGACGAGCGGATGCCGAGCTTCTTCATCAGGCGGTGCTTGTGGTTGCCGGCGGTGCTCTCGCTAATCGCCAAACGCTCGGCGCAGCTCTTTACCGACAGGCCAAGCGCGACGAGCTTCAGCACCTCGCGCTCGCGGTTCGACAGGAGCGCAAACGGATCGACCGGCGCCCGGCGACCGTTTGCCGAGGACCCCCGGAGGACCGCCAACAGGGCCGGCCAGTCGGAGCGGTCCGACACCCGCCGGCAGCAATCGCACGGGGCGCCGGGGGTCGCTTCGGAGACGAGCAATACCGAAGGAGTTTCGGGGGGAGAATCTCCCGGCTCTCGCCGCGGCGCGGCGCCGTTCAGCGCTTCCCGCGGGCAGCGATCGACGAGCGCGACGGTGATCCGTTCGGCGGGGTGCGGGGGCCAGTGGCCGAGGTCGAAGGTGACGGCGGACAACCCTCGCTCGGCGCGAATCCTAGCGGCGTACGCCTCGCCGTGGAGCTGCCGCGTTAGGGCGACGCCCACCGTCAGCGCGAGAACACCCGCCGCGCGTTCCTTGCCTGTGGACTCGTCGGTGAACGACATCGAAGAGGTTCGCTCGGGGGAATCGCGCGTCGAGAGGGGCATCTCGCGGTCAACCGTAGTATCGGCGGTCACTCGCTTGTTGTTGCCGGCAAGCTATCCGGAGCTCGGTCGATCGTGTCTGCCGACCAGAACGCGCTCAACCGATTGTCGCGCAACGACTTGCGTCGCCTGTTTCAGGCCTCTTTAGACGATGCTGTGACAGACGTAGGTCGTCGCGGAATCGCACAAATTCATCGAACCTCCACGTACAGGTGGTCGAGCGAACACCTGCCGTTGCCTCTGCGAGCGCTTTCGCGACGATTCAGCTCGGGGGGACGATCCCTACGTCCAACTAAGTAGCGGGCGCTGCGCGCACCCCGCCGGGGCATCGGACTGGGGCACACCCCGTAGGCCAAAGCCTCAGTCGAGGTGGCGGACACCGATGGCCAAGAATTCGATAAGATTCGTCGAATCCCCGCCGAAGATCGCGTTCAAATGACTGCGGCGGCTTTCCTTCCGGAGCGATTACGCGACGATTCCAGAGACGTCACACCACAACTCGCTCTCCCGCTCCGCGATTCGCCGATGAACGTCCACTCCCCCGACGAGCTCGCCTGTAAGAAGTGCCTCCCCTGCGAGGGGGGGGTCGAGCCTTGCTCGCTCGAGCACGCCAAGGCCCAGCTCGATCAGCTTGGTGGCTGGCGCCTGACCCACGACGGCCGGCGGATCCGCAAGGACTGGCGGGTGAAGGACTTCCTCGCCGCGATCGAGTTCTTCAAAGCGTGCGCCACGGTCGCCGAGGAGGACGGCCACCACCCCGACCTCCACGTCGAGGGCTACCGCAATGTCTCGGTCGAGATTTGGACCCACGCTATCGGGGGCCTGTCGGAGAACGATTTCATCCTCGCCGCCAAGATCGATCGGTTGCCGATCGAGCTTACGGCGAAGAACCAATGACCAAGCACCAATGACCAGAAGGAGTCGGCAGTAGGCAGCAGGCAGTACGCGGCGGCCTTTGGTCATTGGTGCTTGGTCATTTGCCGAAAGGCATCGCGGTTCCTTCCCTAGTGGCAGCCGGCGCGATAGGTTCCGTCGCTCGGTTAGGGCCCGGTTCGGGAGGGTGCGCGATGCGTCTGGCGATCGTCGGGATGGGGAAGATGGGGCGGGCCTGCGCCACATTCGCCGAGGGGCGGGGCCACACTCTGACCGCCCGCCTAGGGAACGCCGAGTGCGCCGGCGGCGCGGGGCTGACGGCCGAGTCGCTCGGTCGGCCCGACGTCGTCGTCGAGTTCACCCGCCCCGAGGGGGTGGTCGCCAACCTGCTGCGGCTGGTCGATCTGGGGCTGCCGGTCGTCACGGGAACGACCGGCTGGGACGCGCGCCGCGCCGAGGTCGAGGCCCGCGTCGCCGAGCGTGGCGGCACGCTGCTGGCGGGGGCCAACTTCTCGATCGGCTTGCAACTCTACCTGCGCGCGACCGAGGCGCTCGCCGCCGCGGCCCGCGGCCTGACGACGTTCGACGCGGCGCTCGTCGAGACCCACCACACGGCGAAGCGCGACGCCCCTTCAGGGACGGCGCTACTCATCCAGACACACGCCCAAGCGAACGACCCCGACCGCCCGTTCCCGATCACGAGCCTGCGGGTCGGCAGCGTGCCGGGGACCCACCGACTGCTGTACGACGGCCCGGCCGAGACGATCGACCTGGTGCACACCGTCCGCGACCGGACGGTGTTCGCCGAAGGGGCGATCCACGCCGCCGAGTGGCTCGTCGGTCGCAAGGGGGTGTTCACGTTCGCAGACTCTTTGTTCACCACAGAGTGACGCCGACGACACCTTACAAGAGTTGAAACCACAGATACACACAGATAAACACGATGAAGAATGGCTGACGACGGCTCTGTTGGGTGATTGGACGTCTCTCTATCTGCGTTCATCCGTGTTCATCTGTGGTTCCTTTCCGTTGATTCGTCTGGTGATAGCCACCCATGAGCGAGTTGCGACCTGACATCGAGCGTTACGTCGCGGGCTACGCCGACGGCGATCGCGACGCGGCGCTCGCGGCGTTCTTGCGGTTTCGCGACGCGCTCACGCACGGCGAGGTCCGCGCCGCCGAGCGCGACGCCGAGGGCGTGTGGCGCGCGAACGGCTGGGTCAAGCAGGGGATCCTGCTCGGCTTCCGCCTGGGGGCCATGGCGTCGCTGCCGGCTGCCGGTCCGATGACCTTCATCGACAAGGACACGTTCCCGCCGCGCGCGTTCACCGTCGCCGACGGGGTGCGTGTTGTGCCCGGCGGTTCGAGCGTTCGCGAAGGGGCGTACGTCGCTCGGGGGGTCGTCTGCATGCCGCCGATGTACGTGAACGTTGGGGCCTACGTCGATGAAGGGACGATGATCGACTCGCATGCGCTCGTGGGCTCGTGCGCGCAGATCGGCAAGCGCGTCCACCTGTCGGCCGCGGCGCAGATCGGCGGCGTGCTCGAACCGGCCGGCGCCCTGCCGGTGGTGATCGAAGACGACGTCTTCGTCGGCGGCAACTGCGGCGTGTACGAGGGGACGATCGTCCGCCGCGGCGCGATCCTGGCGCCCGGCGTGCTGCTCACCGGCGGGACGCCGGTCTACGACCTGGTACACGACCGCGTCCTGCGCCGCGCCGACGGGGGCTCGCTCGAAGTCCCCGAGAACGCCGTAGTAGTCCCCGGCACTCGTCCTGCAAAGGCGACCGGCCCGAACACCGCGGGCGTCGGCCTCTACGCCCCGGTGATCGTCAAGTACCGCGACGAGGGGACGAACGCCGCGGTGCAGCTCGAAGAGGCGCTGCGATAGAGCGACCAAGCACCAAGCACCAATGACCAAAACGCGCAAGCGTTTGCTTCAACTGCCCACTGCCTACTGCCCACTCTCTTTGGTCATTGGTGCTCGGTGCTTTATTCCTCCCGACGGCCTGCCTCCGACGTGCGGACCGCGGTCGCCGCATGGGCTATACTACGGCGGTCACGTTCCCCCGCGGGCGCCGGTCATGTCGCGTCGAGGCTTCACCCTGATCGAGCTGCTGGTGGTGATCGCCATCGTTGGCGCGCTCGTCGGGCTGCTCGTCCCCGCGGTTCAAGCGGCGCGCGAATCGGCCCGCGCGACCCAGTGCAAGACGCACCTCCGCGAAGTGGGCCTGGCGACCCTCCAGTTCCACGACGCCCGCAACGCCTTCCCGCCGGCGCGGCTCGGCAACCGCAGCGACTACGACGACAACGCCTGTGCGAAGACCGAACCGACCTGGCTCGCCCGGATCCTGCCGTTCCTCGAAGAGGGGGCGGCCGCCGAGCGGTGGGACTACTACTCGGGCTACGAGTCGCACGACACGGCGACGCGCGAATTCGCCCCCGCCGTTTTCGTTTGCCCGACGCGCCGCTCGCCGAGCGAAGCGACGATCCCCTCGGGCGAGTTCACGCAGGACTTCATCTACCCCTGCGGCTGTGGGGGCCAGCGGACCGTGAAGCTCGTCGGCGGGGCGGTCGGCGACTACGCGGGCAACCACGGCGACGCGACGGGGGGGTTCTACGAAGAGTTCGCCTACTACCGCGGGGGCAACGGCACGGGGGTGCTGATCACGAGCCGGCCGCGGTGCCGCGAAGGGCGCCCCGTGGGGTGGATTGATAAGGTGCGCATGAAGGACCTGCTCGACGGCGCCGGCAAGACGGCGCTCGCCGGCGAGATGCACGTCCCCGCGGGTCGGCTCGCCCGGGCGCCCGAGAACGGGCCGATCTACAACGGCGACGACTGGGCCGCGTCGTCGCGGATCGGCGGATCGGGGATCCCCCTGGCGCGCGGCCCCGACGACACCACGGTCACCGAGAACAGCTTCGGCAGTTGGCACCGCGGCTACTGCCCGTTTGTCCTCGCCGACGGCTCGGTGCGGTCGGTGGATAACTTCATCGACTCGGGCGCGCTCCGTTCTCTCTGCCACCGTGAGAACGCCGAGGAAGACGAACCGGGCTTCTTCCTGGCCCCCGAACGGGGTGGTGGCGGGCCCCTATGAAGCCCCGTGCGACCGCGACGCTCTGGATCGCCGCCGCCGCGCTGGCGGCGCACGCGGCGGGCTGCGGGCCATCACGGCCCGCAACGCATCCGGTAGCGGGCAGGGTCGTGTACAGCGACGGCGAGCCGGTTCGCCGGGGTGTTGTCGAGTTCTTGCCGGTCTCGCCAGGCCCCTCGGGAAGGGGGGTAATCGACGACCAGGGGGCGTTCACGCTCGGGACGTTCGCCTCGGACGACGGCGCGGTCGAGGGCCAGCACCGGGTGATCGTCGCGCAGCCGCAAGTCGCCACCGGAGCCCTGGTCCGCGCCCCCGGCGCCCACGGTCACGGTGGGGTCTCGCAGCGCTTCGTGGCGTGGCGGTACGCATCCCCCGCGACCTCGGGGCTATCGGCCCGCGTCATCGCGGGGACAAACGCCCTGACGCTCACGATCGAGGCGCCCCCCGCCGCCGATCGGGCCGAGTGACAAGCCCGCTGGCGACCGGTTCGGTCGGCAGCTAGCTTGGATCAACCCGCCCTCTTTGCTGCGACCCCCCGCGACCCCCCCCGGCGCCGGCCCCCATGGTTCGACTGCGCACGCTTGCTCTCTTTACGCCCGCGGCGCTCGTGTCGCTGTGGTTGTCCGGGTGCTCGAAGCCCGGCGGCGGCCCGCCCCCCGGCGGCGGGCCGGTCAAGGTGACGGTCGCCAAGCCGCTGGTGCGCGACGTCGTGGAGTGGGACTCGTACACCGGCCGGCTCGACGCGATCGAGTCGGTCGAGGTCCGTGCGCGGGTCAGCGGCTACTTGGAGTCGCACCACTTCGCCGAAGGCCAGGTCGTCGAGCCGGGCCAACTGCTGTTCGTGATCGACCCCCGCCCGTTCGAGGCGGCGCTCGCCCAAGCCGAGGCCGCGCAGGCCGAGGCCGAGGCGCAGTACCGTTCGGCCGAAGCGGTCACTCGGCAGCGCGAGGCGGACCGCGAACAAACCGTGGCGCGGGCCGACCTGGCGGCCGCGCGACTGAAGCGGAGCCGCCCGCTAGCGCCCAGCGGGGCGATCAGCGAGGACGAGCTCGACGTGCTGGTGAGCGAGGCCCGCGAAGCCGAAGCGGCGACGTTCGCGGCCGACGCGGCGATCGAGTCGGCCCGCGCCGGCGTCGCGGCTGCCGAGGCCGCAATTGCCACCGCCCGCGCGGCGGTCGATGCGGCGCAGCTCGACCTCAGCTACACACGCATCACGGCCCCGGTCCGCGGCCGGGTGAGCGACCGCCGCGTCACCGAGGGGAACCTGGTGAGTGGCGGTTCGATCGGTTCCACACTGCTGACGACGATCGTCTCGCTCGACCCGATCCATTGCAACTTCGACGCCGACGAGCGGGCGCTGCTCAAGTACACACGCCTGGCAAAGAGCGGCGATCGCGAAAGCTCCCGCGAAGCGAAGAACCCGGTCTTCGCGGCGCTCGCCGACGAGACGGGCTTCCCCCACCGCGGGGTGATGGACTTCGTCGACAACGCCGTCGATCGCGCGACGGGCTCGATCCGCGGCCGCGCGATCTTCTCGAACTCGGCCGACTTGCTCACCCCGGGGATGTTCGTGCGGTTGCGGATTCCCGGCAGCGGTCAGCGTCGCGCGGTGCTGATCCCTGACTCGGCGCTGGCTGCCGACCAGTCGGCGCAGATCGTCTACGTCGTCGGCGAAGAGAACAAGCTCGAAGCGCGCAAGGTCGAGGTCGGCCCGCTCGCACTCGGGCTGCGCATCGTTCGCACGGGCCTCACGGGGGACGAGACGGTCGTCATCAAGGGCTTGCAGCGCGCGAAGCCGGGGGCTGTCGTCGAGTCGACGGTCGAGGAGCTGGTTGAAGTCGAGGACGGGCTGCCGAACAACTACGACGCGCCGGCCAACGACGTTCCGGGCTCCGCGCCGGCGGCGCCGGCGGCGACCCCCGCGGCCGATACGCCGGCCGAAGCCCCCGCCGAGGGCCTTGCGCCGGTCGCCCGTCCGAGCGAGGGGGGGACGCCGTGAAGTTCGCCCACTTCTTCGTCGATCGCCCGATCTTCGCCACCGTCCTCTCGGTGGTGATCGTGCTGGTTGGCGCGCTCGCCTACTACCAGTTGCCGGTGTCGCAGTACCCCGACATCGCGTTGCCAACGGTGGTCGTCACCGCCAGCTACCCCGGCGCGACGCCGGAAACGATCGCCGAGACCGTCGCCACGCCGATCGAGCAGGAGGTCAACGGCGTCGAGAACATGCTCTACATGGAGTCGCAGAGCACGTCCGACGGGCGGATGACGCTCACGATCACCTTCGCCCTGGGAACCGACGTCGATCACGCCCAGGTCCTGGTGCAGAACCGCGTCGCCTCGGCCGTGCCGCGCCTGCCGCAAGAGGTGCGGCAGGTCGGCGTCGTGACGGCGAAGACCTCGCCCGAGATGCTGCTGGTGGTGCACCTGATCTCGCCCGACGCCAGCCGCGACCAACTCTACATCGCCAACTACGCCTACCTGCGGGTCCGCGACGTGCTGTCGCGCATCAACGGCGTGGGGAGCCTGCAGGTCTTCGGGGGCGCTGAGTACAGCATGCGGGTGTGGCTTGATATCGAAAAGCTCGCCTCGCTCGACCTGACGGCGAGCGACGTGGTGGCCGCCCTACGCGAACAGAACGTCCAGGTTGCGGCCGGGCAGATCGGTCAGCCTCCGCAGGACCAGCCCGGGGACTTCCAACTGCAGGTCACCGCCCAGGGGCGGCTCAAGAACCCGGAGGAGTTTGGCGAGGTGGTCGTCAAGCGCGGCGCCGACGGCCGGCTGACCCGGGTCGCCGACGTCGCCCGGGTCGAGCTCGGCGCCCAGGACTACTCGGTCAAGAGCTACCTCGACGGCGACAACGCCATCGCGCTGCTCGTCTACCAGCGCCCCGGCACCAACGGCGTCGCGACGACCGAAGAGGTGATCCGCACCATGAAGCAACTGAGCAAGGACTTCCCCGCGGGGCTAGAGCACAAGATCGCCTACAACCCGACGCGGTTCGTCGAGGAGTCGATCGAGGAGGTGTTCCACACCCTGCTCGAAGCGGGGGTGCTGGTGGTGCTGACGGTGTTCGTGTTCCTACAGCGCTGGCAGGCGACGCTGATCCCCGTGCTGGCGATCCCGATCTCGCTGGTCGGCACGTTCGCGATCATGCAGGGTGTCGGGTTCTCGCTGAACAGCCTCTCGCTGTTCGGTCTGGTGCTGGCGATCGGCATTGTGGTCGACGACGCGATCGTCGTCGTCGAGAACGTCGAACGCCTGATCGGCGAGGGGCTCGCCCCCCGCGAAGCGACCAAGCGGGCGATGACCGAGGTCGGCGGGGCGCTGATCGCCACCGCGCTGGTGCTCGTCGCGGTGTTCGTCCCCACGGCGTTCCTGCCGGGGATCACCGGGCAGTTCTACCAGCAGTTCGCGATCACGATCGCCGCCTCGACGGTGATCTCGGCCTTCGTGTCGCTGACGCTCACGCCGGCCCTCTGCGCGCTGCTGCTGCGGCCGCACGACCACACCCCCGGCTTGTTCTCACGCCTGCTCGACACGCTGTTCGGGTGGTTCTTCCGCGGGTTCAACGACGTGTTCGACCGCTCGGGTTCGGCGTACGCGGCGGTCGTCGGTCGCTTGGTGCGCGTCGGTCTGTTGATGGTGGCCGTGTACGCGGGCCTCTTGGCGCTCACGGGGCAGAGCTTCCGCATGGTCCCCACGGGGTTCATCCCCGAGCAGGACCAGGGCTACCTGATCGTCAGCGCGCAGCTCCCCGACGGCGCGTCGCTCGACCGCACCGACAAGGTGGTCCAGCGGATCAGCCAGATCGCGATGGAGACCCCCGGGATCAGGAACGCCGTGGCGTTCGCCGGCTTCTCGGGCGTGACGCGGTCGAACAGCCCCAACGCGGCGGCCTGTTTCACGGCCCTCGACGACGCCGCCGCGCGGTCCCGCAAGGGGCTCACGACCGGCGTGATCCTCGTCGACCTGCAGAAGCGGCTGTCGGCGATCGAAGAGGCGTCGATCTTCGTGCTCGCTCCGCCGCCGGTCCGCGGCATCGGCAGCGCGGGGGGCTTCAAGATGCTGGTCCAGGACCGGGGCGGGGCCGGCTTCCCGGCGCTGGGGTCGGTCGTCGATGCGATGGCCGGCGGCTCGTTCACCCAGCCCGGCGTGGCCTTCGCGTTCTCGACCTTCAACGCCAAGACGCCGCAGCTGTACGCCGACATCGACCGCACCAAGGCCCAGATGCTCGATGTCCCCCTGTCAAACGTCTTCGAGACGCTGCAGGTCTACCTGGGCTCGGTCTACGTGAATGACTTCAACCTGCTCGGGCGCACGTACCGTGTCACCGCACAGGCCGAGCCCGAGTTCCGGGACTCAGCCTCGGACATCTACCAACTCAAGACCCGCAGCGCGTCGGGCGCGGTTGTCCCCCTGGGGACGATCGTCAACGTCGAGCAGCGCCCCGGACCCGACCGGGTTACCCGCTACAACCTGTTCCCGTCGGCCGACCTGAGCGGCACGCTGCTCCCCGGCGCCAGCACGGGGACCGCCCTCGACGCGATGGAGAAGCTCGCCGACGAGACGCTCCCCGACGGGTTCGGCTACGAGTGGACGGACCTCTCGTACCAAGAGCGCGCCGCCGGCAGCACGGCGCTGTTCATCTTCCCGCTCTGCGTGCTGTTCGTCTTCCTGGCGCTCGCCGCCCAGTACGAGAGCTGGATCCTGCCGCTGGCCGTGATCCTGATCGTGCCGCTCTGCCTGCTGTTTGCGATCGCCGGCGTCTGGTTCCGCGGCATGGACAACAACATCCTCACCCAAATCGGGTTCGTCGTGCTGGTGGCCCTGGCCTGCAAGAACGCGATCCTGATCGTCGAGTTCGCCAAGCAGCTCGAAGACCAGGGCAAGGACCGCTTCACCGCCGCCGTCGAGGCCGCCCGGCTCCGCCTGCGGGCGATCCTGATGACCGCCCTGGCGTTCATCCTCGGCGTCGTTCCGCTGGTGATCGCCACCGGCGCCGGGTCCGAGATGCGCCGCGCCCTGGGGACCGCCGTCTTCAGCGGCATGATCGGCGTCACGCTGCTGGGGTTGTTCCTGACCCCCGTCTTTTACGTCCTGCTGCGTGGGCTGGTGAAGAAGGAATCGAACAAAGCTGGGCAGGATTGACAGCCTGGGTCGGTGACTTCGCCCTTGTCGATCGGTCGCGGCATCCCGTCGATCTTGTCTAGGTTTCGCTCCCTCTCGTCGGCCGCCTAGCCCGCGGCTCGGCGCCGGCCTTAGAATACGGACCGACTACCCTCACGCCGCGAAGAACCCGTGACCAACCCCTCCGACACGCCGATCGCACTGAAGAACCCGCGGTTCGCGGCGCTCCTGGCGTGGCTCGTGCCGGGGCTGGGACACCTGTACCAAGGGCGCACCAGCAAGGGTCTGCTGTTCCTGCTGACGATCGCGCCGCTGTTCGTCGCCGGCATGTACGCCGGGGGAGGGCGGGTCGCCTACGCGTCTCCCCTGCCGTTGCTCCCCAACCCGGCGTCGTTCGTGGTCGATCGCTGGCCGTTCCCCTGCCAGGCGGGCATCGGCGTCGTGGCGATCCCCGCGCTCGTCGAGCGAGCGCGGTTCCAACGGGACGCCGAGCCGCTGCTGGGGGGCGTCTTCCACCCCCCGAAGACCGGCGCCTCCGTCCGCCGTCCGTTCACCTCCCTCGACAACGCACAGAGCGAGGTCCGCCACCCCGACGAGCTCGCCAAGTGGCATTACGACTACGGCTACTTCTTCGAGCTGGGGACCGTCTACACGGCGATCGCCGGGCTGCTGAACATCCTCGCCGTGTACGACGCCCACTCGGGCCCGCTCGTCCCGACCGACAAGAAGGCCCCCAGCCCCGACCCGCCGCCGGCATAACGCCGAACGGCGCCGCGGTCGTTCTGCGAAACATCGTCGTCAAGCACTACAACCTCGACCCCCGCCGCCATGCTGCTCGCCGAGATCAACCGCTTGTGGTTCGCGCTGCCGCTGCTGGTGATCGTCAGCTTGGTGTACGCGGCGACGCGGCACGAAGAGATGAAGACGATCGTCACGCACGCCGCCCGGTTCGGTGGCTGGACGGTGGTCTTCATGGGAGCGATCGCCGCGGCGATCGAAGCGTTCGCGTTTTTTCAGTGAGGAGCTGTCGGCGATCAGCTTTTTTGGTCATTGGTGCTTGGTCATTGAGATTTGTCTCGTTGCTCTTCGCTGAAAGCTGACCGCTGAAAGCCGAGAGCCTTTTTTGCGTCCGTAGCTCAATCGGATAGAGCACTGGTCTTCGGAACCAGGGGTTGGGGGTTCGAGTCCCTCCGGGCGTACTTACCAGCAAAGGACTTACATCGACACGAGACCAGCGGCGGCGGCTCGGAGTGTGTCAGCGATCACCGGACGGTTCGCGCCGTGGCGAAGCTCGACAAGCGTAGGGAGCATCCGCTCAAGAAAGGCGAGTCGCTCTCAAAGGTCTGCAGGGCGTTCGACCTTGAGTGGAGAAGGGCCTGGGACGACACCAAGAACTCCGCCCTGGCGCCCCTGTCCCGCGAAGAACGCGCTACCCGCGCCCGCGTCGCGCTCGACGGGCACTACGGCGGCAAGCAGCGGGCCTTCCTGGAGTTCGTCCTCGGGCACTACATCGACGACGGCATCGACGAGCTCGACCCCGAGAAGCTCCCCGACCTGCTGAGCCTCCGCTATCACGACTCGATCAGCGACGCGGTCGCCGACCTGGGGGAGGATATCGACGAGACGTTCAGCGACTTCCGGCAGCACCTCTACACGCACGGCGCGGCGTGACGGGGGGGGCGAATCGTCGATCTTGGAAAGCCGGTCGCGCAGGGGTCAAAGACGTTTAAACTGAGCGGGGAAGCGCTCGACAAAGCCACCCGCGAACTTGCGAAAGAGGTCGGCAAGTCCAAGGGGGCTCAGGTCGCCGACCTCGGCGCCCAGGCAATTGCGGCCACGGGAGTGGCCCCCCCGCTTTCTCCCGCCCCGCGGGGGCCCTGCCGTCGAACAAGGCTGTCGGATCGCCCGCGCTCGCGGAGTGCGTAGGCGTCTTGGCGCTTTGGAGCCTGACAGGAGAGGACGATGGCCGGGGGACTTCTTGAGGCGTTGGGGCTATTGCCTGCGAAGGGGAGCGGCGCCATCCCGGCGGGCGACTTCCTAGAGAAGTTCCGGCAAGAGATCGGGGCTTTGAACGCCGACCTTCGGGTCGCCGCCGGACAAGCGGGGAAGGGGGAGTTCCAGCAGCTCGACGCCCAGCGATCGACGCTGTTCGAGGCCTTCCACAAGGTCTCGGCGGCCGCACCCGCCGGCGGGGACGCGTCCGGCCGCCTGCTGGCCGCCGTTTCGCAGGTCAAGGGGAAGGCGTCGTCCGTCGCGGCCGACGCGGCGGCGGGCAAGGAGCAGTGGGCGAAGGCTGAGCCGCAGTTCGAAGAAGTCGACTCGCAGGTCACCCGTCTCGAAGAGGCCTCCCACCCCAAGGCCGACCTGCTGCGGAAGCTGACCGAGGCGATCCGGGCGAAGGCCAACGAGAAGTCGTTCACCGACGCGACCACCGCGCTCGGCCAGCTCCAGCCGAAGCTCGACGAGATCGTCAAGCAAGTCGCCGAGACGGCCGCTGCTGGCCAAGGCGCACAGGGAACGGCGGCGGAAGCCGTCGGGGCCTCGATCGTGCCGACGGTCCTCGATTGGGCGCCCGAGGTCCTGGCGGAGATCAAGAAGCTCGGCGGAGGTCGACGGGCCTGCGTCATCGAGGTCGTGAACGAGTCGGACCGCCGGCTCGACATGGGCGTCGCCAAGCACGAAAGCGGGACGTTCGCCAAGCTGCCTCCCAACAAGATCGAGGCCGGCAAGACAGCGCAGTTTGTCGCCGCCGGCCCCGAGGCGACGATCCCCCTCGTCGACATCCCGACCGAAGGCGCCATCGGCACACTCGGGTGGCTGCTCGACATGGACACCACTTGGTTCATCGAGTGGCGCAACCCGGTGGCGGGGACGAACAAGTCCTCGACGCGGGTCGAGGGGGTCAACGCGTCGAAGTACTTCGGCGCCAACCTCAACGGCGGCGGGAACATCGCCGAGTTCCGCTTCACGCTGACGGGCGGTAGCGGCCCCCCCAAGCCGGTCCCCCCGAACCCGGGCCCCACCCCTCCTCCCAGCGCCGACAAGGCCGCCAGCTGCCTGGTGACCATCACCAACAGCACCAAGGCGACGCTGAAGCTCGTCGGGCAGGGGAACGAGCGCGGCGACTTCATGACGCAGCCCGACAAGACGCTTGCGCCGGGCGCTTCGAGCAAGTTCGTCTACGTCGAGACCCCCGACTCTCCCGACCAGGGTTGCAAGGGCTTCGCGCTCTGGCAGGTCGGCGACACGCCGACGCAGTGGCGCGTCGAGTGGGACAACCCCGAGGGCGCCAAGAACACGGCGACCCACACGCTGACCCCCTCGGCAAACGACCTGAACTCGCTCGACCAGATCGGTCAGGGAGAAGAGAACGTCCCGGTTGAGTTCACGCTCAGCGGGTCGGGTGGGGGTGGCGTCGTGCCCCCCGTCCCGACCGGCGAGGGAACCGTGCCAGTGCTCGTCACCGACGAGGCGACCGGCGCCCCGCTGGGCGACGTCACCGTGAGCGTCGGGGGCGCGTTGACCAAGGTCACCGACTCGAAGGGCGCCACGTCCTTCAAGGTCCCGGTCGGCGCCCAGCCGTACCAAGCGTTCGCGACGGACTACGTCGAGGCGAACGGGAGCACCGCCGTCGTCGCGGGGGACAACGCCCCGCTCGAGATCGCGCTCAAGAAGTACGACAGCGCCCCGAAGGAAGCCCTCACGGTCTTCGTCAAGGACAAGGATTCCGGCAAGCCGATCGCGAAGGCCGGCGTCACCGTCGGGCAGACCTACGCGGACACCAGCGCCAACGGCCTCGCCACGCTGGAGGTCCCCGTCGGCAAGCAAGGGTGGTACGCCGAGGCGTCGGGCCACGAGCCCAACGCCGGAGACGTCGAGGTCGTCGCGGGGGACAACGCCGAGCTCGTGATCGAGATGCAGTCGAGCAACGAGGGGCGGCAAGGCCTGACGGTGGTCGTGCGCGACAAGGCGAGCGGCGCGCCGGTCGCGGGCGCCGAGGTGTCGGCCGGCGACCGGAAGGACACGTCGAGCGGCGCCGGCTTGGCGACCCTCGAGCTCCCCCCCGGAAAGCACGACTACAACGTCACCGCCGAGAACTACGAGCCGGCGAGCGGCGCCGTCGAGGTCATCGACGGCGACGGCGTCGAGCTGGTCGTCGAGCTCACGCCGTACGCGGGAGCCGTGACCAAGGTCTCGTTCGTGGTCACCGACGCGGAGTCCGGCGCCCCGATCGAAGGGGCCGCGGTGTCGGCCAGCAGCGACCAGACCGGCAAGACCGACGCGGCGGGAGTCATCGAACTCGAAGTCCCCGCCGGCCAGGTCCCCTACTTCGTCGAGAAGGAGGGTTTCGAGCCCTTCGAGGGAAGCGGTGAGGCCGAAGAGGGGACGACGACGGAGATCGTGGTCGCGCTCGGGAGACAAGAACCGGAACCCGAGTTCGCGCCCCCCCCCGAGTCGAAGCAACCGACTCTCAAGAAGGGCGCCGAGAGCTCCGACGGCTGGGTCGAGTACCTGCAGCAACTCCTGAACAAGCACCTGGGCGCCGGGGCGGTCGAGGTGACCGGCAAGTTCGACGACAAGACCCTCGCGGCGGTGAAGAAGTTCCAGGGATCGACCGACCCGCCGTGCCAAGTGGACGGGGTCGTCGGCAACGAGACGTGGTCGATGCTCCGCAAGGGCGAGCGTGAAGCCGTTGGCGTCAACAAGAAAGACGCCGAGCAGGGCGCCGAGGCCCGGTGGGCCACCGAGAAGAACGACTTCGTGACGTACGACAAGGCGACGGACGAGCTCCGGTTGACGGCGTTCTCGGTCGGCGACCAGCCCGTGGACGACTTCAAGGCGACCGTACGCATTACCGGCGCCGGCGGCGGCCAGGACGTCAGCAGCATCCCCCTCGGCAAGCCTGTGGGACCCGCGCCGACCGGCTCGGGCCAGATGCATGTGGTCTCCGTGCCGGGGATCGTGGCCACGTTCGGGGCGGGAGTCCACAAGGTCGAGGCTTACCTGCCGAGCGAGCTGGGGGGCGACTTCTGGGGGGGCGAGTTCGACAGCGAATCCAAGGGTGGCGGCGGAGGGGGGGACAAGGGGAGCGGAGGCGGAGGCAAGGGGGGTGGCGGAGGCAAGGGAAGCGGAGGGGGGGGCAGCGGAGGAGGGGGCGGCAAGGGCCCCGGGCCGAAGCCCCAGCCCGCTACCAAGACCGGCGAAGTAGCGGTCGTCGTCACCGAAGCCGACACAGGCGCCGCGCTCGAGGGAGCGGTGGTGGCGATTGACGGCGCCGGGCCGTCGATGGTGGACGGCAACACCTACTACTTCAACGAGGTCGCGGTAGGGCAGCAGGCGATCCTCGCCTTCGCCGACGGCTACCAGCACGGCGAAGGGAGGGTAACGGTCGAGGCCGGCAAGCAGGTCCGCTTCGACCTGTTCCTGCAGTCCGACGAAGACATCGACCCCGTTCCGACGGACGAGCGCGCCGACGTCACCGTGCAGGTCCACGACTCCGAGACGAGCGAGCCGATCGACACCGCGACGATCCGGGTCGCCGACGAGGTCGCCGAGGGGACCGCGCTGACGTTCCTCAAGGCGCCGCTCGGCGAGCAACCCTACGCGGTCACCGCGCCGGGCTACGCGTCGCAGTCGGGGATCGTCACCGTCGAGCGTGAGGTGGGGGCGATGCTCGACGTGCTGCTGGTCTCCAAGAACGGCGGCGGAACGGGTCCGACTCCGGGCCCGATCGACGAGACCGGCACGGTCGTCGTCAGCGTCATCGACCAGGACGGAGCGCCGATCGAGGGGACCGTCACGCTCGGCGGAGAAGCCGACGTGCAGCCGCAAACCGGAGAGCGCGTCACGTTCAGCGACGTTGCTGCTGGCCCCTACGAGTACACGGCGGTCCGTGACGGCTACTGGTCGTTCACGGGACAACTCAACGTAGACGCCGGCGCGACGGTGAGCTGCACCGCCGAGCTGATCCTGTTCGACGGTGGCGGTGGCGAAGGACCGGCCGAGCCCGAGGTGGGACCCGACGGCCTTCCCCCCGTGGGGGACGCCGCCGCCGTCAGGTCCGCCAAGGGGAAGAAGCCGCCGACCTCCGACGAGAAGGCCGCCATGCAGAAGAAGATCGACATGATCCACAAGCGACTCAAGGACGTCCTCAAGGGCTAGCGGCCCGACACGAGCACGCAGCCCGACCCGCGACCCACGCATTCCCTTTCTTCCCCCCGCACCGCCGTGCCCAAGACGCTCCGCCAAGAACTCGACGAGTACCGCAAGACGCTCGCCGATGCGCGGGAGATGTACGCCCTCGACGGCGAGGTCACGCCCCAAGAGCGCGGCAAGCTCGACGAGCTCGAAGCGATGATCGACAAGGTCCTCGACAAGGCGCTCGGCGAAGCGGGAGGGGGCGGGGCGAAGGCCACCCCCGGGAAGGAAAACGTCAAGCAGGAACCGCAGGAGGAACTAACGCCCGAGTACTTCAACCTCGACGACGTCGAGGAGGCGCGGGGGGCGTTTGTCGTGAGCGCGGTCGAGCTGACGGCGTACTGCGCGGCCGCCTCGGATTTCCTCACCGAGGCGGATCGCAAGTTCAGCAAGCTCTTCGACATCTACACCGACGCCTACGGCGACTACTCCGCCGCGATCAAGGCCGGCGGGGCCGAGGCCGACAACCAAGAGATGTGGAAGAACATCGTCATCGGCACCGCGGCGAGCGTCGCGATCGCCGCGGTCGGCGCCGTCGCGCTCCCGGCGGCGGTCGCGGGCGCTTCCCTCGCCAAGGCCCCGGCGATGTGGGCGGCGTACAACGTCGGCTCGAACGCGATCGCCTCCGGCGGCGGCGCGGCGCTCGGGGAGCTCACGAAGATCGGCAAGGACGGCCTCGACCCGGCGCGCGACATCAGCCCCGAGACGCAGCAGCTCCGCGTCTGGAAGCGCTTCGCCGAGGTCGGCAAGCAGGTGGCGACGCTCTCCAAGTCGGGCGCCAACACCGTGCTCGCCAACGACGCCGCCAACTACGCCATCGCCGAGGTCCGGCGCCACCTGGAAGGGGGACGCCCCGACCACACCGTCGAGGAGACCGTCGATCTCGTCACGTCGGTCGTCGATTACCACCAGGCCGTCTCGTCGCTCAAGCTCGCCTCCGCGACGACGAGCCTCAAGTCGGCGAAGACGAAAGTCGCCGGGATGAAGCTCAAGACGGCCAAGGAGATGGAGCAGGACATCTGGGTCCTGTGGATGAGCTCGCTCGCAGCCGACTCGGGCGTGCTCGACTACGACGCGATCGAGGATCGCCTCACAGCGATCGGCGTCCTCGGACCGAGTAGCCGCCTGGGGGTCGACTTCGGCAGCTACACTTCCGACGCCGACGAGGCCCAGGCGATCAAAGCAGCGAAGAAGGCCGCAGGCGACATCAAGAAGTCGTACGAGTCGCTCGGGGCGTAGCCCGACCCGTGTCGCCGGCGCCCCGGACGAGCACCAACCCCATCCCGTGAGCGTGCCGTGTCTAAGTCGCTCCTCCAGGAACTCGACGAGCACCGCAAGACGCTCGCCGAGGCGCGCACGCTGTTCGCCGCCGACGGAAAGATCACACCGCAGGAGGAATCGCAGCTCGCCGAGATCGAAGAGATGATCGCCCGCGCCGCTGGGGCCGCGGCCGGCACCGGGGCCGGGGCCGGCGGTGGCTTCATCGCCGCAACGGTCGGCAAAGGCGCCAAGAACGACCCGGCCGACGTCGAGAAAGTGCAGCAGGCGCTTGTGGACCGCGCCGGCGCGAAGCTCAAGGTCGATGGCGAGTACGGCCCGAAGCTTCAGCAGGCGATCGAGGAGTTCCAGCAGTCGCTCGGCCAGTTCAAGCCCGACGGCGTGGTGGCCCCCGGCCGCGGCGCCGCCAGGGTGCTTTCGGGAGTGGCCGCGATGCCGAAGACCCCCGAACGGCCCAACCCGGTCCCTCCTCCCGAACTGGGCGTGGCGGCGCTGGACAAAGGGGCCGCAGTCTGGCACAGCACTCGGGGCATCCTCGAGACGAACATCGAGGAGCTGAAGAAAGGGGTCCGCGCCTTTTACGGCGCCGAGAGCGACGAGCTGCTCCGGCAGATCGACGAGAACATGGTCAAGCTCGGGTCGGTGCTCGACACGCTCGACACGCGTCTGGCCGAATCGCTCGACGCCGCCAACGGCGCGGCAGAAGGCAAGGCGCGCACGACGGAGCTCAAGAAGTCGCAGGGGATCATGAAGGAGTACATCCTGTACGTGAACTCCGAGCCGCTGATCCAGCACATGGACGACAACCCCTTCGGCGTGACGACCAGCCTCAAGCGGATCATCGGCGACGCCCTCAAGCACCTGGCGCAGCTCTTCGCCAAGCAAGCCAGCGGCAAGTGAACCAACCGCCTCTCTTTCCAAGAGTCTCTCGATGGCCGGCGAACACGACAACTGGATGCGCGGCATTGGGGTCGATCCCGCGTTGATCGCGCAGGCGAGCCAGTCCGCCGAGGCCGCGGTGACGGGGAAGCTGCAAGCGGCGCAGAACTCCGCGTTCGAGGCGCTCGGCGTCGCGCCGGAAACCGCGCAAGGCATCCGCGACGGCGAGCAAGCAATCGCCGACTTCCAGAAGGGCCGCGAAAAGGGTCGGGCCAACGCGTCGATCGGCTTTCTCAAGATGCTCCCCCCCGTGCAGCTCGCCGAAGCGCTGTCGCGTCTCGCAGAAGCAGACGACCCCGAAGCAGAGGCGATAAAGATCGCCAAGGAAAAATTCGACACCCTCGTTGGAATCGGCAAGTTCGCCAGCGATCCGGCCGAGGGGGGGAAAGCGATCGGTGAACGCCTCGGCAAAGAGTTCCTTCAGGCGGAGAAGGAGGGGCGGCGCGCCGAAAACGCCGGCCGATTCGTCGGTCAAGGGGAGGCGATCGTCCAGATCGGCGTCGCGGGAGGGGCGGCAGCGGGGGCCGCGGAAGGGCTCGCTGTCGCCGGCGCTGAAGGGGGCGCAGTTGCCGGCGCCGAAGCGGGCGCGCTCGCTGGGGCTGAAGGAGGGGCTGCGGCCGGCGCCGAAGGGGGCGCGCTCGCCGGCGCTGAAGGGGGCGCTGTCGCCGGCGCCGAGGGAGGGGCTGCGGCTGGCGCCGAAGGGGGGGCGCTCGCCGGGGCCGAAGCGGGCGCCGAAGGGGGCGCGGCCTCCGTGGGCGAAGGGGGGCTTACCGCGGTCCCGAAGACGCCGCCACCCGCAGAGCCGCTGCCGTTCCGGGAGACGGAGTTCCCCAAGGGCCCCGGGTTCCGACCCACCGAGCAACCACCTGGGCCGGCGCCCGAGTTCGCGCCCGACCAGCCCAACCCGTTTGGGGACCCGTTCAATCCCTTGGACAACCCGCGGATCCCGCGACCGCCGCGACTGCCTACCTTCGAACCCGAGTTCGCGCCGCAAGAGGCGCCCCCGCCCGATACCGTGCCCCAAAGCGCCCCGCCCGAGTTCGCGCCCGAGGGGACCGCCGGCGACGGCCCTCCCCCCACGCTCCGATCGCCCGAGACCTTTCAGGGCGAACCCGTGAGCCCGCTCGCCGAGTCGGTGCCGGCGCCGAGGTTCGGTGAACCGGTTCCGCTGGAGGGCCCGCCAACGGAGTTGCCGCCGCCCGAAGCGCCGTCTCCACCGACGCTGCGATCTCCCGAGCTGGTCAGCCCCTTGGCAGAGTCTGTGCCGAATCCCGAGGTCGGTCAGCCGGCAATCGACAATCCGCCGGCGATCCCCGCCGAGCCGTTCGACCCGGCGCCCTCGTTCGAAGCGCCTGCCGACACGTTCCCCTCACCGGGGCCCGAACCGTTCGATCTGGCGCCCTCCTTCGAGGCGCCCCCGGAAGTCGATCCCTCGCCCGTGCCGGAGCCGTTCAACCCCACGCCCTCCTTCGAAGGGCTCAACGCAGGATCGTCGCTCCTGGCTGCGGTAGGCGCAAGCGGCAGCCCGTCCGCGGCGCCAGAAGAGGAGCAAATGCCGTCGGAAGCTCCGCCCGAGGAAGAGGAGGGGCTCCAGGTCTGACGCCGTCGTTCCGCGCCTACCTACTCGTACTCGAACGCGAACTCGCCCTCTGAGACTTTCACCAGCGCGGCGCTCATCGATGCGCCGTCGAGCATCCGCGTCAGGATCTCGGTGCTCAGCGCGGGGAGCATCGTGCTGGTGAGGATCGCGTCGATCATGCGGCCGCCGCTCTCGAGCTCGGTGCAGCGGCTGGCGATCAGCTTGACGACCTCGTCCCCGTAGTCGAGCCGCACGCCGTGGTTCGCCATCATTCGCTTTGCGACGCGTCCGAGCTGTAGCCGCGCGATGTCCCCCACCATCGCGTCCGACAGCGGGAAGTAAGGGACCATCGTCAGCCGGCCCAGGAGCGCCGCGGGGAACACTTTCAGGGCCGGTTCGCGCAGCGCGCGGGCGAGCGCATCGGCGGACGGCATGAGGTCGGGGTCCTTGCAGAGGCTCATGACGAGGTCGCTGCCGACGTTCGAGGTCAGCAGGATGATCGTGTTCTTGAAGTCGATCAGCCGCCCCTCGCCGTCCTCCATCACCCCCTTGTCGAACACCTGGAAGAAGATCTCGTGGACGTCGGGGTGGGCCTTCTCGACTTCGTCGAGCAGCACCACCGAGTAGGGGCGGCGTCGCACGGCCTCGGTCAGGACCCCCCCCTCGCCGTACCCGACGTAGCCGGGGGGCGCCCCCTTGAGCGTCGAGACGGTGTGCGCCTCCTGGAACTCGCTCATGTTGATCGTGATCACGTTCTGCTCGCCGCCGTAGAGCGCCTCGGCGAGGGTCAGCGCGGTCTCAGTCTTGCCGACGCCGCTCGGGCCGGCGAGCAAGAACACACCGACCGGCTTGCTCGGGTTGTCGAGGTTCGCACGGGCGGTCTGGACCCGTTTGGCGATTGTCTCCAGGGCGTGGTCCTGGCCGAGGACTCGTCGGGAGAGGCGCTGCTTCAGCCCCAGGACCGCCGCGACCTCGTTGCGGACCATCGAGCCGACGGGGATCCCGGTCCAGTCGGCGACCACCGACGCGACCGCCTGCTTGTCGACGAACGGCGTGATCAGCGGCGTCTCGCCTTGCAGCGTCGCGAGGTCGGCCTTGAGCGTGGTGAGCTCGGCGACGAGCTTCTCACGGTCGATCGGAGCAGCGGCCGGCGCGATGCTCGGCGTCTCTGCGGCCGACGTCGCCTCGGCGGCGAGCGGACCGTCGTCCGACGCGGCGCGGAGCTTCCCGTGGATCTCGAGGACCTTGCCGACGAGGTCCTTCTCTTTCTCCCAGCGCGCCTCGAGCTCGCCGAGCCGCTCTCTCTCGGTCGCGATCGCCGCAACGGCGCGCTCCTGGCGGGTGGTGGTCTCGAAGCCGCCGGCGGCCTCGTTCTTGAGGATTGCGAGCTCGGTCTCGAGCGACTCGATCTGGCGGCGCGAGTCGTCCACCTCGGCCGGCACCGCGTGCTGGCTGATCGCCACCCGCGCGCACGCCGTGTCGAGCAGGCTGACCGACTTGTCGGGGAGCTGCCGTGCGGGGATGTAGCGGTGCGAGAGGCTCACCGACGCTTCGAGCGCTTCGTCGAGGATCGGGGCGCGGTGGTGCTTCTCGAGAGTCGAAGCCATGCTGCGCATCATCCGCAGCGCTTGCGCCTCGGAGGGCTCCTGCACCTGGACGACCTGGAACCGCCGCGTGAGCGCGGGGTCCTTCTCGATGTGCTTCTTGTACTCGGCCCAAGTGGTCGCGGCGATCGTGCGGAGCCGGCCGCGCGCCAACGCGGGCTTGAGCAGGTTCGCGGCGTCGCCGACTCCCTCGGCGCCCCCAGCGCCGACGAGCGTGTGGGCCTCGTCGATGAACAGGATCACCGGCTTCTCGGAGGCTTGGACCTCCTCGATGACTTGCTTCAACCGGTTCTCGAACTCCCCCTTCATGCTCGCGCCGGCCTGCAGGGCGCCGACGTCGAGCGTGCGCAGCGTCACGTCGCGCAGCGGCGGCGGCACGTCCCCGGCGGCGATGCGCAGGGCGAAGCCTTCGACAACCGCCGTCTTGCCGACCCCCGCCTCGCCGGTGAGCATCGGGTTGTTCTGGCGTCGCCGCATCAGCACATCGACGACTTGGCGGATCTCGGCGTCGCGGCCGATGATCGGGTCGATCTCGCCGTTGCGGGCCTGCTCCGTGAGGTCCACCGAGAACTGCCGCAACGCCTCTTGCTTCCCCATCGCCGCCGGGGCGATGGCGCCCGACACTTCGCCCGGCGCCGCGGCGCCCCCGACCACCCCCGCCTCGGCCGCCGCGAGCCCTTCTTCGACCGAGCCCGCGGTCACTTCTTGGTAGCGCCCCGCGAGCTCGTCGGCGTTGATCTTCTCGAACTCACGCGAGATCGCCGTCAGCACGTGCGCGAGCCCACGCGTCTTGAGCGCGCCGACGACCAAGTGACCTGTCCGGACCTTCGACTGCCCGAACAACAGCGACGCGTAGACCCAGCCACGCTCGGCGAGCTCCTCGACGTGCGGCGAAAGGTCCGACACCGCCGAGGCGCCGCGCGGCAGCCGATCGAGCGCCTCGGTCAGGTCCCGCGCCACGCGGGCCGGTTCGAGTCCGAAGTGCCGGATGATGCGGTGCAGGTCCGAGTCGGCGAGCTGCAGGACCTGGTGAAGCCAGTGCGCGACCTCTACGTAGGGGTTGCCGCGCATCTTGCAGAACACGGTCGCGCTCTCGACGGACTTGTAGCTCAGGCTGTTGAGCTTGCCGAACAGGTTGCTCCGCCGGATCTCGCTCATGGAAAGCCCCTGTGTTGAGGAACTCGTGGTGCGCGGAGATCGACCGGCCGCGCGGGGGAGGCGTCACCCCGTGTAGGCCATCTCCAACGGGTGGAGGACTAGGTCGTCGGCGTCTCGCAGCGTTGTCGGCGACGGCATCCAGCTTGTCCACCCCAAGCAAGCGCCGGACCCCAGCTCTGAGGGGGGGACCTCCTCCTTGCGTAGGACCAGTTGCAGGTCCCAGTCGAGCTCGTCGCCGACGTAGGTCCGCACCGCCGCGACGAGCGTCGCGAGGCTCTCGCGGCGGTCGGCCCCGTCCGCGGCGCCCCCGGGGAGCATCCGCTTGTAGTCCTCCAGCGTCAGCGGCCCGATGACCACGCGGAACTTCTGCTGACAGTCCCAGAAGTGTGAGCCGACGATCGTCTCGACTCCCAGGACTGCCGACGCCTGTCCAGTAAAACACCGGCTGTTGCCCGGCACCTCGACCCACTGGCCGACGAATTCCTCGACGCGCACCGGGAAGCAAAAGTAGCCGCTGAGGATCGCTTCGAGCCCCTCGGCGTGCCGCGCCTGGCAACTGAGCAGCCCGGCGAAGTGGCGTTTGGGGAGGTCGGGGAACGCGTCGCGACCGCGGAGCGACGGCATCCCCAGCCCGAACAGCGACCCGACGTACTCGCTGAACCGGTCGGCGGAGGGTTGGTCGTGGCTTACCGTCGGGCGTACACGGGCCCACGCCCGGTAGAAAAAGCCCGCCATTCGGTGGTGGAAGACGTTTAGGAAGTGCAGAAACGTCTCGTCGCCGCGGTCGCGCCGTCGGTCGCGCGTGTACTCGGTCAGGTGCATCGGCAGGGGCCCGTTGGGGCCGAGCAAGCCGAAGAACGACTGGACGAGGCGCCACGGTCGGCCGGCGCTCGGCGCGTCGGCCTTCGAGAGCGTCGAGGGGGCGAACGCCATCGACGCCTCCTGCTCGATCCGCACGGCGTCGTCGTCGCAGCGTTGGCCCCGCCCCGTCTGGGGTTTGTCGGGGTGCGCGCAGTCGAGCAGCCGGACCGCTTGAAAGAAGTCGAAGCCGTGCGGGTTTCGCCGCAGCTCTTCGAGCAGCTTCACAAGATGTGGCGGCGTCCGATCCGGATCGGCCATCGCATGACCTCTTGGCGTTGTCGCGTGCGGAGGGTGGTTTCGGTGAACGAGTTGATCGAGACGTATTTCGCGAAGAACCGCTCCAGCACGGCGCCCAGGAGGAACGTCCCGACCCCCTCGAAGCGCTCTTCGTCGAACGTCAGCGTGATCTGCAGCCCGCGCCCAAAGGTGATCGGGCCCGGCGTCGGCACGCGGCGGACGATCGGCCGCGACGCGACCTCGACGACACCGTCGATCTGCTTTTGGGTCGCCGTGTCCTGGACGTCCGAGTAAAGCCGCAGCATCTCGCGGAGGGTCGCCGCGCTGCGGTCTCCCTCGGCATCCGTGATCGAAAGGTAGTTCAGCCCCAGGTGACTCAGCAGCTTCCAGACCATGTCGCCCGGCGAGTGGGCCAGCGACGGCCGCGGCGCCGTCGGGCCCGCCACGCAGCGGACCGACACGACCGGCGCGCCGATCTCCATCGTGAAGTCGCTGGCGCCGACTCCCACCGGCATCCGCAGCGGCAGGTCGCGGTTTGTGCAGTACGCCTCGACCGCCACCACCTGCATGTCGGTCCTGTACGGCGCCTGCCCGCGATCGACGAGCGAGAGGTACATCTCGCTCCCCAGGTAGGTGGTCCGCGTGCCGTACTTCTGCTGGTAAGACGAGATCACCCGCGGCGTGCGGCGCACGGCGTAGTAGGCGCGGTGCTCGGAGCCGGGGCGGTCGGTGAGCGAGTAGAACGGGTAGAACTCCTGCGACTCCTCGGCGCTCGCGCCGACCCCCACCACGCGTTTGACCTGGTACACCTCGAGGTCGAGCGGCCTCGTGCGGTCCGGGACGACGTGGTGCTCGGAGCGCCGGCTGTCGATCGAAACGGGGTCGAGGCGGCGCGGGAACAGGTTCACGGCCGGCGTGCAGTGCAACAAAAGGTTCGACGCATCGACCGACCCCACGAGCCCTTGTTGCGACTGGTCGAACAAGATCGTCACGTCGGCTTCGCGCCCCGCGACGCGCCGCAGCGCGTCGCCGATCCCGCGCAACCGGACGAACTGAAACCGTTCGCGGAAGGTGAAGTACTCGTTGAGGAGGCGGTAGCCGTCGAACGAACGCTGCTCGTAGGGGAGCAGCGCTTCTTCCGACCCAAACCCCACGGGCTCGACCGTCGCCGCGGCGAGGACGTCCCCGTCGGTCGGTCGCTGGCCCGCGGCCGACACCAGCACCCCTGCCGCGTGCGCGACCAGCCGCTCGTAGAGCGCGACGGGAAGCTCCTCGCTCCCCTGCAGGTAGAACACGACGTCGTCGAGCTTCAACTCGGAGAACGCGTGGGCAGACGACACCCGCAGGCGCAACCGGAGGCCCGCTTCGGCGCTCCTCACGCTGCGGGGGAGGGTCATGGAAACCGCGTCGCGGCCGAAGTACTCGGCGCCGACGAGCTCCAGCGGCCACAAGACAACGTCGTGGGCTGTGCGGTACTCGCACTGCGTTGCGAGCCCCTTCACCAGCTTGCCCCGCAGCGCCGAGCCGCGCGGAACGACGTAGCCGTCCCCCAGGGCCCCCTCCGCCAGGTCGGGATCGAAACGGACGATGGCCGCCGACGGCGTCGGGGTCATGAGGTGCGGGTAGACAATCTCCAGCAGGTTCTGCACGAGCTGCGGGAACTCAGAGTCCATCTTCAACTGGACCCGGGCCGCTAAGAACGCGAAGCCCTCGAGCAATCGCTCGACGTAAGGGTCGGCGCAGGCGAAGCCTTCGAGGCCCAGGCGGCCGGCGATCTTCGGGAAGTCGCGCGCGAACTCGGCGCTCATCTCGCGGACGTGCCGCAGCTCGGCGTCGTACATCCGTAAGAGTCGGGGGTCCATTGGCGCGGGGCTTTCTTTACTCGGGCCTCGGCCCTTGGTCCTCGACCCGCGGCGGGGTCACGAGGTCTTCCGGGCGACGGCGATGCCGCCCGTCTCGAGGTCGACCTCGGCGTTGACGAGCAGACGCAGCGGCAGCGGTTGCGCCCAGACCGAGGCCTCGATCTCGAAGGCCATCGCCTGGGGACGCAGGCCCGTGTCGTCGTTGACCGACCGGACCCGCACCGTTCCCGGCAGCAACCGCGGTTCGAAACGCTCGATGCACGCCCGGATGCTGTCCTCCAACTCGCGCACGTCGATGCCGCCGATGACCTTCCCCGACAACGAGGGGACCCCGTAGTTGATCGTCGAGGAGGCCGCGTCGGGGAAGTCGGACAGGTCGTGGGCCGCCGAAAGGTCTTCGGTGTTGAGCAGCCACGAAAGGTCGCGCAGCACGCAGTCGTGCAGTCGCGCGATCGAGAGCACGCGGTGCTCGATTGACTCGACCCCCTTGGTCGGGTCGTCGTCCGTGAGCCGGTCGAGCAGCGAAGGCTGCAAGCGTTCTTGGGGGGTGAGCTCGGCCATGGTGGCGCGCCGCCTCGCGCTCGCTAGCCGCGTAGCCGAAGGCGACGCGTCTCGAGCAGGGCGAACTCCCCCTTGTCGGTGACAAACGAACGCTGACCGAGCCCGCGATAGCCGCCGTCGGCGAGCTCCGTCCAATCCGTACGGCGGCCGAGGCGGATGGCGTCGTCGGGCGACGACTCCGAACCGGGGTACCGCGTCGGGACCACGCCGACCGTTTCCCCTTCGTTCGACCAACGGAAATGGGCCGGCGCCCACACGAGGTCCCGCAGGTCGGTCGGCGGGTCGAACGACACTTCGGCAATGCGGTGCATCGGCGCCCAGCAGTACCGACCGTTGACGACGACCTCGAGGATCGGCCCCAGCCGGCCGTCGCCGTCGGCGATCCACTCGAACGCGTCGCCGGGGGCGTCGGGGTCGGCGACGGCGACCGATGCGTTGAGGATGGTCCCGGCCGTCGTGGGTGCCGCCTCGAACGCCTGGCTTCGCAGGTCCGACGCCGCGGACGTCTCGCCGCTCGCTTCGAGCCGCAGCGCCTCGACGAGCTGGGCGACCCACGGCTCGGGCTCGCCGAACACCACCGGGGACCGCTTCCCTTGGAACACCTCTTGTCGCAGCGCCTCGCAGCGGACGATCTCGCGGTAGGCTTTCGCCATCATTGTCGCGGCCGGGTCGAGCTCCGCGGCGACGCCGAGCTGCGCGAGCGCCCGCTCCCAGTCCCCCGTGACGGCGAGTAACTGGAACAGGAACACCCGCAGCCGCGAGTCCTCGGGGCGAGCCCGCACGTCGTCGCGCAGTTGCGCGAGCGCTTGGGTGAGGTCGCCGCTGCGTAGTGCATCGACTGCCGCCATCGGGTCGCCTCGTGTCGGCTCACCGCGGCGGTCGGCGCCACGGCCCGGGGGGTTACTTCTTCTGCGACGGGAGCTTCGACGTCAGTCGCAGCGAGACCGTGAGCCCTTCCAACTGGTAATGCGGACGCAGGAAGAACTTGGCGGCGTAGTAGCCCGGGTTGCTCGGGTCCTCGTCCACCACGACTTGAGCAGCGGAGAGCGGCCGCATCGCCTTGTCGGCGAAGCTCGCGTTCTTGGGGCTCGCGACCACGTAGCGGTTGATCCAGTTCTGCAACCAGATCTGCACGTCCTCGCGCTCCTTGTAGCTGCCGATCTTGTCGCGGACCATGCACTTCAGGTAGTGCGCGAAGCGGCAGGTGGCGAACATGTACGGCAAGCGGGCCGAGAGGTTCGCGTTCGCCGTCGCGTCGGGGTCTTCGTACTCGGCGGGCTTTTGCAGCGACTGCGCTCCGATGAACGCGGCGAAGTCGCTGTTCTTCTTGTGGATGAGCGGCATGAACCCGTTCTTCGCCAGCTCCGCCTCGCGCCGGTCGCTGATCGCAATCTCGGTCGGGCACTTCATGTCCACGCCGCCGTCGTCGGTCGGGAAGGTGTGCGTCGGGAGGTTCTCGACCGCTCCCCCCGACTCGATCCCCCGGATCGCCGTGCACCAGCCGTAAAGCTTGAAGGCGCGGGTGATGTTCGTGGCCATGGCGTAGGCCGCGTTGGCCCAGCCGTAGCTGCTGTGGTCGGGGCCTTCGACGTCTTCCTCGAAGTCAAACTCCTCCACGGGGTCGGTCTTCGCCCCGTAGGGCCGACGGGCCAAGAACCGCGGCATCGCCAGGCCGACGTACCGCGAGTCGTCCGCCTCGCGAAGCGAACGCCACGCCGCGTACTCGGGGGTCTGGAAGATCTTGGTCAGGTCGCGCGGGTTGCTCAGCTCTTGCCACGACTCCATCTGCATGACGTCGGGCGCGGCCCCGGCGAGGAACGGGGCGTGCGCAGCCGCGGCGATCTGCATCATCTCTTGCAGGATCTCGACGTTCGGCGGGGTGTGGTCGAAATAGTAGTCGCCGACAAGGACGCCGTAGGGCTCGCCGCCGAACTGGCCGTACTCCTGCTCGTAGATCTGCTTGAAGACCGGGCTCTGGTCCCAGGCCGTCCCCTTGTATTTCTTGAGCGTCTTGCCGAGGTCCTTCTTCGAGATGTTCAAGACGCGGATCTTGAGCATCTCGTCGGTTTCGGTGTTGTTCACCATGTAGTGCAGCCCGCGCCACGCGCTCTCCAATTGCTGGAAGTCGGGGTGGTGCAGGACGAGGTTGACTTGCTCGCTCAGCTTGCGGTCGATCGCGGCGATCATCGCCGTGATCGTGTTGAGGCTGTCGTCGGAGATCAGCTCGACTTGCTCGAGCGCCTGCTCGGCAAGCGTCTTGACCGCGGCCTCGATGGCCTCGCTCGCGCGGTCGGTCTTCGGCTTGAACTCCTTCCGGAGGAGCGCAGCGAACTCCGAATCGACGTGAGTCTGCGCGCCCTGGCTGGCGCCCGGTTGCCGTTGTAGCTCTGCCATCGCTTAGCCCTTGGATGCCCTTCGCGTTCGACGCGTCTGGGCGGGTACGGGATCGGTCGCCCGGGGATCCGGCGGCGGCCCGGCGCGGCGTCGACTCAGTTCGAGTCGCCGCCGATGCTTTTCAGTAGGTCGTCCAGGTCTTCGCCGCCCGCCGGCGGCTCCGCAGCAGGAGCCGCGGCCGGGGCCGCAGGAGCTTGGGCGGCGGGCGCCGGGGGGGGCGAGACGGGGGCCGCCGGAGCGGGGCTTGGCGGAGCCGGCGCCGCGACGAATGACTGCAACTTGCTGCGGTCCTTCAGCAAGTCGCTGATCAGGTCCTCCGCCCCCGACTTCCCGTCCATCCACGTCATCAGGTTCGCGAGCTGCGACCGCGTCTCCAGCAGTCTGCGCAGCGGCTCCACCTTCTGGGCGATCGCCGCCGGGCTGAAGTCGTCCATGTTCTCGAAGGTCAGATCGACCATCAAGTTTCCTTCCCCCGTCAACGAGTTCGCGACGGGGAAGGCGACCCGCGGCTTCATCGCCTTGAGCCGGTCGTCGAAGTTATCGACGTCGATCTCAAGGAACTTGCGATTCTCGACCCCCGGGAGCGGCTCCTCCGGCTTGCCGGAGAGGTCGGACAAGACGCCGACGACGAACGGCAACTGGACCGTCTTTTCGGCGCCGTAGACCTCGACGTCGTACTCGATCTGCACACGCGGTGCGCGATTGCGACCGATGAACTTTTGACCGCTCGACTTCGCCATCGGGGACTCCCGCAAGCGTTAGAGTGGGCGGCCCGCGTTGCGGGTCGCTCGTGGTAGTCTGCTGTGACGACAACCCCGCCGAAAATGAGAGGGGTCGCCGTCAGCCCGAGCCTTCGCCGTCCAGGGTTTGATACTAGACCGGCGCCATCGGAAACTCAAGTCGTATAACGGCTTCGGCGAACGGCCGCCGTTAGCCCCCTCCCGAATCCACTCCCCCGAGCTGACGCGCCTGTGAAACGGCGTCGGGGGCGAGGTCGTTCAGGATGTCCAGGAAGTTCATCGTCACCAACCGACGCGCCCGCCTTAGCAACAGCGGAACCGGGCTTGAGGGCTCGTACCGGTCGTAGTACTGGCACACCTTATCGAGAGCGCGGACGACGTCGTCCCGGGTGTTCACTTCACCCAGGACGACAGCCCGCGCGGCGGCCGCCGGCCGGGTCGGGGTGGCGCTCTCGTCCGCGGCGAGCTCGGACGCCTGCTCTTCAGCGGGCGATAGCTCGGCGGCGGGGGCGTCGCCGCCGCGGGCCGACACGCGCCCGGAGACGAACGAACGCATCGCCGCGAGGGTCTCGGTCAGGCGCTCGAGACTCATCGCTTGCGCCGCCCCCACCCGATCGGTTACGGCGGCTTCGATCGCCCTGGAGCAGGCGTGCCCCTGCGACAGCGCCTCGCTCAGCTCGCTCAGCTCGGCCAGGTCGCAGTTTAGGAACGCGCCATCGACCTGCGCGGGCTCGAGGGCCGGGTCGCCTGGCGCCGGCGCCATTTCGCCCCGCGCGGCTCGCGCCGCGCGAATCGAGATCGGCACGCCGAGCTCTTGCGAGAAGATCAGCGACGCGCGCTCGAGCTGGGCGATCGTCGTCGAGGCGTCTGCAAGCGAGCCGATCGTGTTGGCGCGCTCCGCGGGGTCGTTGTCGTCCTCGGGGTCGAGACGCGGATGCACTCCTTCCCAGTGGTCCTCGGCGAGACGCTGCACCAACGTCAGGGCTTCGCAAAACGACGTCAGGCCGTCCGTCTCGAGCACGGCACGCGCCAGGTGGCTCGCGACGCGCAGGTCCTTGCTACGGCTCAACAACGAAACGGCCAACTGACGCACCTCGCGCCAGTTCGGCGGTTCCGCCGGTATGACGGTCTGACCGTACTGCTGCTCCGCCTTGCCGCGGCTGGCGGTTTCGAGCGCGACGAAGTCGGCGTCGTAGACGAGGTCCGGCCCGCAAGGGTCGTCCTCGGAGACGGGCCGTAGCAGCGTCGGGAGGTCGAAGGTGGGCACTTGGACGGCTCCTCGGTCGGGGGACTCTTGCCCGCTACGCGGTGGGATCGACTCGAACGCAATCGGCGCCCGACCCCCCTTTGCGAGCGCGCGCAGCGGGGCGTTAACGGGGAGTCTACGTTGTGTTCCGATAGTGGCACAAACAAGAATCGGTTGTCGCGAGCGAAGCGGTCGTGCCGGCTGGGGCTGTTGCTCGGGCCCGGCGATCCTTCGGGGCGTGCGGCTTTACCGCACCCTGGGGGCGAGCTAGGATTCAGCCGCCGTGCGGGCCGGTCGGTCCGTGCGCAACAAGCCGGTGCGGCGTTGTAATGGTTAGCGGTCGCCCGACCTCTCCGCGTGTTGCCCCGGCACGCCACGGGGCGTGGCGGACCCGCAAGTCGCCGAGAGGTTTCAGCCGTGACGGCGTGCGGCCGGCGCCCCTTGTAAAGTGGTAGGCCGTCATGCAGAACTCGCCGGTCCACTGGTACGAGGGGTTGTTCCTTCGCCCGCACCACCTGCAGGCGAACGACCGATATTGGGCGGAGCTGGCCGGCGTCTCGGCGCGCTGGGAGAACCCCTACAACTACGGGGTGTACGACTTCCAGTTCAGCAAGGAAGCGCTCGCGAACTACCAGCTCGACGTCCACGTGCTCCGGGCGCGGATGCCGGACGGCACGGTCGTCGATCTGGAACACGGCCGCCAACCCGATCGGCTAGCGATCCGGGGCGCCGTCACCGAGGTCGATAAGCTGACGACGCAGCTCGGCGACGCCTTCGGCTCGGTGACGACACTGCGTGTCTACCTGGGTGTTCCGAAACTCAAGCTGGGCCGCACCAACTGCAGCCCCGCCGGCGAGGTCGGCGACGCGCGCTATCGCGCGTCGCGGCTCTCGGTCGCCGACGAGAGCCGCGGTGGGCACGAGCAGGAGATAGAGTTCCGCGACCTCAACGCCCGCCTGCTCCTTTCGACCGACGACCTGAGCGGCTACGACCTGTTGCCGATCGCGCAGATCAAGCGTGCTGCCGACGGCGAAGCGGCGCCGCAGCTCGACCCGGACTACATCCCCCCGCTGCTGACCACGCACGCCTGGCCCGGGCTCGACCACCAGCTCGTACGCCCGCTTTACGACTTGATCGGGCAAAAGATCGAGGTCCTCAGCCAGCAGGTGGTGAATCGCGGGATGGCTCGCAACAGCCAGGACCCGGGCGAATTGCAGCGGATCTCGATGCTCGAGAAGCTCAACGAGACCTACGCCACGTTGTCGGTGATGGCGTTCGCGCAGCAGGCGCACCCGCTCACAACCTACACCGAGCTCGTGCGAGCGCTGGGGCAACTGTCGATCTTCACGCCCGAGCGGCGCGTCGGCGAGGTCCCGCGATACGACCACGACGACCTGGCGCGGATCTACCGCGAGATCGACCTGAGGATCCGCAAGATCTTGCTCGGGCTCCGCGAGCTGGAGTTCGAGCAGCGGTACTTCCTGGGGGTCGGCCTGGGGATGCAGGTCTCGCTCGAGCCGAAGTGGTTCCACTCCAACTGGGAATGGTGCATCGGCGTCCGCAAAGGGGACCTCTCGATGCAGGAGTGTCGGCAGGTGCTGTCCCCGGGCGTTCTCGACTGGAAGTTCGCGAGCAGCCGGCAGGTCGAGAACATCTTCTTGCGCCGCGCGCAGGGGATCGAGCTCCGCCCCCTCGACAGGCCGCTTCGTGCGCTGCCGGCGAGCCAGGACTGGACGTACTTCGAGGTGCTCAAGAACGACTCGCCGGCGTGGCGTGACGTCGTCGAGACCCAGACTCTGGCGATGCGATTGAAGGATTCTTTGATCCTGAACAAGGACCGTCTCCAAGGCGAACGCGAGATCACGGTCGCCGTACTGGGCAAGAAGGTCGACCTGCAGTTCGCCCTCTTCGCGATTCCCAATCAAGCATGACGCCGCGCTTCGCCCAGGCTGTCGATCCGGTGTTCCTCTACGCGCTCGCGTTGCTGGACCGCATCGCTCGTGACGAACCCTCGTCGCCCGAAGAAGAACAGCTCCGCCTCCGCAAGCTGATCGACGAGGCCGAAGCGTCGCTGGGCAACGTGGTCGAGTGGGACCTCGCCAAGTACGCGATCGTCTCGTGGATCGATGAGATGCTCGTCGATTCGCCCTGGAAAGGGCGTGACTGGTGGAGCAACAACGTGCTCGAAATCGCGCTGTTCAACAGCCGGCAGTGCCACGAGCTCTTCTTCCTCAAGGCCCACGAGGCGTCGAAACTGGTCGGTCGTGAGGCGCTCGAGGTGTTCTACGTCTGCGTGATCCTCGGATTCCGCGGCCTGTACCACGACCAGGCGTCGAGCTCCGACGTGGCGCGGGCGCTGAACCTGCCCCCCCAGCTCGAAGAGTGGACACGACAGACGGCGCTCTCGATTCGGCTCGGCCAGGGGCGGCCGCCGTTGTCGGACCCCGGCCGCGAGGTGACCGGCGCCCAGCCGCTTCGCCCACGGATGGCGGTGGTCTGGCCGTGGCTGGCGGCTTCGTTGCTCGCGGCGACGGCGACGGTCGTCAGCTACCATTACCTTACCTGAATCCCCTCAACGACGGCCGCCGTCGTCGGAGTCAACCCTGACGCCCCGACGCCGTAGCACCCGCACCCCGCCGCACGCCCCCCCTGCCCGGCCATGGCCGACCGACCCAACGACGCCAACCAACCGGACGACGAGCCGATCGGCCCGCCGGGCGTGCGTGCGCCGAACCCCGGCGCTAGCGCCGGGCGCGCCGCTTGCCTGACCGGCGTCATCCTGCTGACGATGCCGCTCGTGCTGTGGCTGTACGTTTGGTTGGTCGATCCCGACGTGATCCCTCCGGCGCACTCGTGGTCGTTCTGGCGGATCGCGCTCGTCGCGTTGTTGGTCCTCGTGATCCCGGTAGTCGTCTACCGCGCCGTCACGCTGTGGCTGATGGGGGCGGCGCCCCGCTTCGCCGACGTGCAGTTCGCGTGGCGCGCCGGGGTCGAGGCCCTCGCGGCACAGGGGATCGAGCTGGGCGCAACGCCGTTGTTCGTTGTGATTGGCACCGCCAACGACGAACTACGCAGGAACCTGATGAAGGCCTCCGGCATCCGCTTCGCCGTCGATGGCGTTCCGAGCGTGGCGTCGCCCTTGTACTGGTACGCGACGCCGGACGCGATCTACCTGTACGTCAGCGACGCCGCTTGGACGAACGTCGCGGCGGCGCGCTGCCGCGAGTCGGCCCGCTCGCGGCGCGGGGGGGGCATTGTCGCCCCGCGCGAGGCGCCGGAGGTCCGTCCGCGCGGTCCGGCGACGGCGACGCTGATGCCGGGCGCGTTCGACTCGCCCGAGCCGTCGCCGCGGCGGGCGTCGCTGCCGGGGGACGGGCCCACAGCGCCGCTCGCGGGCGCCGGTCGAAAGGCCGCCTACCTGGGGACCCTTAGCCCCGACGACGTGATCGCCCCGGCGGGCGGTTCGCCGCGTCGAGAAGCCGCCCCCCGCCCCGCGACGCGCATGGCCTCCGGCGAGTCGGCGCAGCAGCTCCGGCGGCTCGAGTCGCTCTGTTCACTGCTGCGCAACTATCGGCACCCGCTCTGCCCCGTGAACGGCGTGTTGGTTTTGGTCCCGTACGAGATCCTTCACGCCAACCGCACGGACATCGAGGAGCTCGAGCGCTCGGTCTCCGCCGACCTCGACACGGCGCAGCGCGAGCTTCGGCTGCGCTGCCCGGTCACCGCCCTGGTGGTGTCGATGGAGCAGGAGCGCGGGTTCTGCGAGCTGATCCGGCGAATCGGTCGCGACCACGCCGCCGGCCGTTTCGGCCAGCGTTTCGACCTCCGGCGCGAGCCAACCCCCGACGACCTGCGGCGCTTCAGCGTCCACGTCGGCGGTTCGTTTGAGGACTGGGTCTACTCGCTGTTCCGCGAAGAAGGAGCACTCTCGCACCCGGGAAACCCCGCGATGTTCAGCATGCTCTGCAAGGTTCGGCGGAGCTTCCAACCGCGGCTCAGCGACCTGCTGAGCAAGGGCTTCGCCTGCGACCCGCAGACGCACGCCGAGCCGTTGTTCTTCAGCGGCTGCTACTTCGCGGCGACGGGCTCGCAGCCCGAGCGCCAGGCTTTCGTGAGCGGCGTCCTCACGAAGCTGCGCGACGAGCAGGACTTCCTCGAGTGGACCGGCGCGGCGTTGGACGCCGACGCCCGACGCGGACGCGCCGCGACCGTCGGCTGGTGCATCGCCAGCACGCTCGCGGCGATCGCCGCCTTCTTCTGGTTCGCGCCCGACCGCGGCTGAGGTCTTAGCATTCCGGTCGTGCTAGCACTGCTCGCACAACCGTGCCTCCCGGCGTAATGCGGAATCCAATCAAAATCGATGCCGTCGATGAAAGGCTGCTATTGCCCGCAGCCGATGACTGAGAGGCGGTGGCGCCTTACCACACTGCCCACGGTCGCGGTACGAAGATTATGAACCTGCTTCGCGCGAACTCACTCGCTCTCTCTGCCGTGCTGACCATCGCTGGGGCAGCGCCGCTCTGGGCGAGTGAGCCCACCGGATCGATCGCGGCGCCTTCGAGCCCAGCGCTCGAAGTAGCGCAACGAATCCCGAGTCGAGCGCCGCAGAGCGCCGTCGGCGAGAAGCCAAGCTTGATCGTTGTGAGGATCGGCGACGCCACGGAAGGCAGGGCCGAGAAGTCAGAAGCGTCTCAGGCGTCTGAGATACGCCTGGTCGGTGTCGATGACGCGCCGGCCGGCCCTGCGCTGAAGCTCGCTTTCCCCGAGGTCGATGACACGAACGCCCCCTTCGCCAACCAGGCGCGGATTCCGGCGGCGTCCGGTCGTCCCGCTGCGGCGCCCGCTCCGGCGCTCCAGTTTGCGTTCGGAGAAGGACCCGAGCCGGCCGCCGTCGCTAAGCCGACGAATCGTGCGCCCGCAGCCTCGACTCCGGGACGCGACACCGGCCGGGGTTCGGTCCCTGGACTCCTGAATCTCGACGCAGTCACCCGACGCCTCCGACCTGGCGGCGACTCGAGCAGGCGAGCGGCGATCAGCGTCGCGAAGCGTCAACCGGATGCGTCCCTCGCCGCTCCCAAGCCGGACGCGACGGGAGACTCGTTCGCGAAGGCGCCGGAACGCCGCTCTGCGTTCGCGAAGGCGCCCCAACCGACGCAAGCCGATCCGCAGACCAAGGCGCCAGTCGCCCCTCAAACGGCCAAGGCCGAGACCAAGCGTGTATCGCGCGGCTTAGTTGACTCGGTTACAGACACGCGGTGGTGGGGATGGTCGCGCTCTCCGGCGCCACCCGCGCACGTCGCGAAGTCCAGTGCGTCGGCCAGCCAGCCAGCGCCGGCCGCGTCCGCCACTGCGACGCCGAACGTCGCGGCGACGGGTCCCCAAGCCGCCGAGCAGCGGCTCGCAAAGGTGTCGGCGGCGCCCGAATCGGTGCGTCCTCGAACCGTCGCGAACCGGGAACCGATTCCCGCCGCATCGACGCCCGCCCCCGAGGCAACCCTCGCCGCGGCGGTCCCGACTTTGGCGCCCACCGCTACTCCTGAAGTCACGCCGTCGTCGCCGGCAGTCGTGGCGACGCCGACGATCACGGAGCCGCGCATCGCTTCGGCACAGCCGAACCTTGTGGCGACGCCGTCGCCTCTAACGGTCACCTCCGCTGAGCCCCCCACACTCGTAGAAACGCCTGAAGCGCTGCCGTACCCCGAGCGGCCGAAGATCTACTTCCGCCCCGCGGTCCAGAGCGTGGACCACAGCGGGAACGCGATCCTCCAGCCGTCGATCCGCCTCGCCGCGACACCGGGGGACACGGCCGTGGTTGAACCGGTATCTCCGGCGTACCCGGTCACCACGACGGGTCCTCCGATCGAGTCGATCGTCCCGAACGAGTGGTCCGATTCGATCGTCGAGGGCTACGGCCCCCCTCCGCCGCAGACTTGCGCGGCGCCGGAGCGTCCCGGCCCGGTGCAAGAACTGGTGCTCCGCTCGCGAGCGGCGCTCAACGGCCCGCGCTCGCCGGAGCCCGGCATCGGAGTTGAGCGGGTGGTGTACGCCCCGTCATTTGTCGATATCTCGCAGCCGCTCAACAACTTCCGGATCCGCCTCGAAGGGGGCTCGGGCTGGGAGAACCCCGACCGCTCGGAGTACTTCTGGGCGAGGATCGATGGTCCCAGGGGTGTTGGTACGGCCCAACCAGAGTTTGGCGGCGCTCCCCCGGTGGGCGAGCGCGAGGTCGATTTTCAAGCGATGCGCTTCTTCTACGAGATCGGTGGCGACAAGTTCTCCGTGGCGACCGATTTGCCGATCATGATGGTCGATCCCGAGGTGTACGACAACGAGTCGGGCTTCGGCGACATGACGATTACGACGAAGACCGTGCTGCTCGACGGCCGGCAGTGGCAGATCAGCAACCTGTTCCGCATTTACGCCCCGACGGGCAACCCCCGCGCGGGCACCGGCAACGGACACCTGTCGCTCGAACCGGGATTCGCTTTCCGCTACAAATGGAGCGATGTAACCTACCTGCACAGCGACATTAAGTACTGGATCCCGGCTGGCGGGGACGACGCGCACGCCGGTCAGGTGCTCAACGGCGGCGTCGCCCTCAGCCACGTCTGGCGTGACAGCGACTGCCAAGCGGTCATCCCGACCCTGGAACTGACCGGCTTCGCGTTCCTCAACGGGCTCGAGACGCTGCCCGGCACGATCGTGGGCTTCCCTGCCAATCCAGCGGAAGTCGATAGCGCCGGCGTCGTGAACCTGCACCCCGGATGCCGCTGGGTGTGGGACAAGGGAGGGGACTGCGGTGTCCAGGAGTTCGGCCTGTTCAGCGGCTTCGCGCTCACCGAGCAGACGCTGTGGGACCAGTTCCTGAGGTTCGAATTCCGCTGGTCTTGGTGAGCCCCCCGCCAGGGGCGACGCCGGTTCGACCAGATAATGCCGGGAAAAACTTGACCCGGCCTCGTCGGCTGCTGAGAATCGCGCGCTAGGGAAAGCCGCATTCCTTCGCGCCGACGTGCCCGGGACCGAGTCCCGAGGGGCGGGCGCATACCCCGCGCTTTGGGTGGCCCGCATGAGCTTCTCTGGATGGCTACGGCGGCGCTTCGCACCGCGACCGTCGCGCGAGGGGCGCTGGGCCGAAGGGCTCGCGTCGGCGCCGCTGCGGCTCCGGCGGCTTGAGGAACGCCGCGTCCTCGACGCGGGGGGCGTCGCGCCGGGGCTCCTGGTCGTCGATGCCGGAACCTCGGCGGGGGACGGCTCGGCCGACACCTATCAGGTCGATCACGCCGACGGCGTCGTGCGTGTGCTCGTCAACGGCCAGGTAGCGGCGACCGCGGACGCGGGAAGCGTGTCGGCCATCCGAATCAACGGTTCCGCCGACGACGACGTGCTGCTTGCCGACCTGCGCGCGGGGGTAGACCTCGTATTCGACGGGGCCGCCGGCAATGACTCCGTGACGCTCGACGCCGCTTCGAACGCCGCCGGCGTCTCGTACTCCGTAGGCAGCGACAACGGCACGACGGTACGTGCCGACTTCTCAGCCGGGGAGGCTGGCGTCGAGCTGCGCGGCGTCGAGTCGGTGGTGGACCGGATTGACGCGATCGCGCGCGAGGTTCGCTTTGTGGGTGGTGGGCGTGAGGTCGAGGCCTCGCAGTCGTCGCGCGACGCATCGACGTCGTTGACGAGTTCCTCCGATGCCGGGCGCCTCGACCTGCGCTTCGATGCCGGCGGCCAGTCGCTGACGGTCCGCACCGACGGCCCGTCCGATTCGTCCCCTGACCGCCTCGTGCTCGCCGATTGGGCCGGCCGGGACGCCCGCAGCCTGCTGGTGCTCGGCGACGGCGCGGACTCGTTCGCTGCGCGCGGGTCGATCGACCTCGGCCACGGCGACCTCCGCGTCGCGACCGGTACGGCGACGGTCAGCGAGGGTGCGTGGCTTACCAGCAACGGGGGCGCCGTGCGCTTCGACGCGGCGCGCTTGAGCATCGCCGGGAACGTCCGCTCGCAGGGGGGCGCCGTGCTGCTGGACAGCGGCGCGACGGGGGTCACGAAGGTCTCCGGGACGATCGACGTCTCATCAGACCGCAGTGTCGGCGGCTTGGTCCACGCCCTCGGTCGCGGCGTCAGCCTCGACGCACCCGCTCGTATCGACGCCTCGGGCGCGCTCGGCGGCGGGACGATCCTCGTCGGCGGGGAGTACCTGGGGAGCGACTCGAGCATCCGCAACGCCCTCGCCACGCAGGTCGCAGCCGGCGCGGTGCTCCGTGCCGACGCCGTCGATCGCGGCGCGGGGGGGCGGGTGATCGTGTGGGCCGACGGCGTCTCGCGGGTCGCGGGGACGATCTCCGCCCGCGGCGGCCGCCTAGCGGGAGACGGCGGCTTCATTGAGACCTCGGGGAAGGGACGCCTGGAGTTCAGCGGCGCCATCGACGCGTCGGCGCCCAACGGGGCCGCCGGGACGTGGCTGATCGACCCTCACGACGTGGTGATCGTGTCGGCTCTCACCGTGCCTCAGAACTTCAATCCCGCAGACCCCTTCCAACCGACCATTGCAGATGCCGGCGCGACGGAGATCACGGCGTCGGCGATCGAGGCGGTGCTGACTGCGGGGACCAACGTCCGCGTGCTGACGACAGCCGCCGACGCGTCGGTCGGCGGCGAAGTGGGGAACATTTCGGTCAACGCGCCGATTGCCAAGTCTGCTGCTGGGAACGCAACGCTTACACTGCAGGCAGCCGGCTCGATTGTCGTCACCGTCGGCAACGCGATCACCTCGAGCAACGGTCAGCTCTCAGTCGTCCTGATCGCCGGCTTGGGGGTTCAGCTCGACGCGGCGGTGACGACGTTGGGGGGGTCGTTCACGGCCTCGGGGACGACGTTCACGTCTGGCGTCGGCGGAACGATCGACACGGACGCCGGAACGGTCACCGTCAACCACACCGGGACGGTCACCATCGGCGGGACGATTACCACGGCCACCGCCACCGGCGATGTCTCTGTCACCGGAACCTCGGTGACAGTCGATGCGCAAGTCACCACCACCGGCGGAGACTTCACGTCGTCCGGAACGACGTTCACGTCCAACGCCGGCGGTACGATCAGCACCGCTGGCGGGAACGTGCTGCTGAACCACACGGGCTCCGTCGCCTTCGGAGCGGAGCTCAACGCCAACGCTGGCATCGTCCGTATCACCGCCAGCGGGAACGTATCGCAGACCGCCATCATCACCGCGTCGGCGCTCGGTGTTCGGCAATTCAACGTGGCCACCGGCAACATCGACCTTGGCCTCGCGAACGTTGTGTCGCTGTTCGGCGCGGAGAGCGACGACTCCGGGGGGACCATCAACTTCCGCTCGACGGCCCCTGCCGGCCAACTCGAGATCGGGTTTGTCGCGGCGGTAGCAGCGGCGCCCGGCTTCCTCGGCGCTACCGGCGCGCGATCGACGAACGGCGCCGTCACGATCACTTCCGACCAGGCGCTCGCCGTCAGCAACGCCGTCAACTCGGGGACGGGTGTCGTTCGCATCACCGCGAACGGGAACGTCACCCAGACGGCTGTGATCACTGCTGCGACGCTCGGCGTGCGGCAACTCGACGCGACCACCGGTGACGTGAACCTTGGACTGGCGAACGCCGTCTCGGTGTTCGCCGCCCAGAACGCAGCGGCCGGAGGCGTAGTCAACTTCCGGTCCACCGCCCCCGCTGGCCAACTGACCGTCGGGAGTGTTGCGGCGCTGGTCACGCTCCCCACGTTCGACGGCGCTACCGGCGTCCAGTCGAACAACGGCGTAATCACCCTCACCTCCGACCAAGCGCTCGCCGTCAACAACGCGATCAGCGCCGGAACGGACATCGTTCGGATCACCGCCAGCGGGAACGTCACGCAAACCGCGGTCATCACCGCGTCGGCGCTCGGCGTCCGGCAGCTCAACGCGGCAACCGGCAACGTCGATCTAGGCCTCGCGAACGCGGTCTCGCTGTTCGCCGCTCAGAACGCGGCAGCGGGGGGCTTCGTCAACTTCCGCTCCACCGCGCCAGTGCCGACGAATCAACTCACCGTCGGTAGCGTTGTGGCGACCTTAGCGGCGCCCGGCTTCCTCGGCGCGACCGGGGTCCAGTCGAACAACGGCGCGGTCCGGCTTGCTTCGGACCAGGCGCTGGTCGTCAACGAAGTGATCAACGCCGGGACGGGGATCGTTCGCATCACCGCCAGCGGGGACGTCACGCAAACCGCAGTAACCGGGACCATCACGGCTTCTCAACTCGGTGTCCGGCAGGAGAGCACAACCGTAGGCGCCATCACGCTCACCGCCAACAACCCGGTCGGCCTGTTCGCCGCGTCAAACGCTTTCGCCACAGGGGCTGTCGGCTTCCGCTCGACGCAGTCGTTGACTGTTGGAGAGGTGGCAGCCGACGGGTCCTTCGCAACGACAAGCGGCGTGACGACCACTTCTGACGGCGCGGCCGGTGGGAACGCGACCCTCTTCGCCGACGTGAACGCCGCCCAGAACCTTACGCTCGACGCCACGGTCACGGCGCCCGACGCGGTGGTCACGCTCAACGCCACGGGGAGCATCCTCGACGACAACGACGCCGACGAAGACATCGTGGCCTCGCGGGCCGTGCTCGTCGGCGCCGCCGGCATTGGGACCGTCACTAACTTCTTCGCCGTGACGCCGGTCTCGGTCGGGAACGCGATCGAGGTTCAACTGAGTTTGGGCGAGCTGTCGGCCACAACGACCGCGGCGAACTCCGCGATCCACGTGACGCAGAGCGGCGAACTGACGTTCGGGCCACCCAACGCTCTCATCGACATCGCCGGCGCGAACAACGGGGTCGCGATCCTCCGGGCTACGGGGGCGATCAACGCCACACAGGGAATCGTGGTGCAGACAGGCGACAGCCTTGGGTTGATCGCAGGCGGCGTGCTTACGATCCCAAACGACCCCGCGAACGTCTACGACCTCGGCAGCGTTGTGGGCGGCGGCGACCTTCGGCTCGAAGGGTTGGACGTGACCGGATTCCAGCCGGGAGCACGCTTCACGGCCGACGACTTCGTCTTCTACTCCGGGCTGTCTGAGACGCTCACCACGACGGTCAACACGATCGACGCCCAGGTCGGGCCACAAACTCTTGTCGGCCAAGAGACGCTCGTGGGGACGGCGACGCTGACCGTCAGAGAAAGCAATGGGCTAGACAGGGTACGCCTCGCAGCGCCAGCGCAGGTCAGCGTTGAGGTTGTGCAGATAGGTACATTGGAGACAGGTACGTTGACCGACGACGACACTTCGGTCGATGTGGTCGCGAGAGTTGCGATTCTCACGGTGAATGCGGTCCCCGTCGTGGCGACGAGCGCCGTGGGGACGGCCACCAACCCGTTGGGGACGAGAGTCGATTCGCTGTCCGTAGCCACCGCCAACGCAGGGGCGACCGGGAACCAGTTCCTAACGGAAGTGAGCGGGCTAACCGCCCTCGCGCTGACGGCCGATGCCGCGGCCGGCGTCACCCTCGTTGTCGAAGGCGGCTCCTTGAGCGACGAGGACGCGGGCGCCGACATCACTGCCGGGTCGGCCAACATCACTGTCAACGTTGGCAGCGTTGGCGCCGGCGTCAACGCGATCGGTACGAACGTCAACTCGCTCACCGTGACCACCACCGCAAACGGTAGTCAGTTTCTTGTCGAGACGAATGACCTCAATCAGCTCAGTCTGACGGCCGCCCCCGGGGCAGGCATAACTCTGAACGTCGGCGGCTCGCTCTCCGACACGGACCCCACCCGCGACATCATCGCCGGGACGGCGACGCTCGTCGTCAGCGGCACGGTTGGCGCCGCCGCCAACCGCCTCGGGACGCAGGTGAGCGACCTGTCGATCACCAGCGGCAGCCAGTTCCTCGACGAGCTCGACGACTTGGCGAACATCAACCTCAACGCCGGTGCGGGCGCCATCGACCTTGTTGCCGGGGGCGTGGTGAGTGACCTCACCAATGACGGAACCGACGTGAGTGCAAGCGCGCTCGTGTTCGCTACCACGGGGTTCGGCGTGGCGGGCGCCGGGGCGATCGACACTAGCGTTGCGAACGTCGAAGGGACCGGCGGCGCCGGCGCGGTAGCGATCATCAACTCCACCAACCTGACGGTCGGCGGCGTTGGCGTGGTTGTCGGTGTATCGGCCGTCGGGTCGGTGTCGTTGGCGACTTCTAGCGGCTCGCTAACGGTGAACGAAGCCGTCGCATCGACCGCGGGTTCGACCGCGCTCGCCGCGGGCAGCGACCTCATTACCAACGCCGCGACGACAGCCGGCGCAGCGGCGTCGCTGTCGGCGGGAGGGAACGCGGTCGTCGGTGGCGCCGTCACGGCCGGCACATCGGCGACGCTCGCGACAGGTATCAACCTCACGACGAACGCGGCCATTACCTCGGGAGGAGTGCTGTCCGTTGACGCCGGTGGCTCGCTGACGGTGAACCAAGCACTGACCAGCACTAGCTCCGACGTCGCTCTCACCTCCGTTGGCGATCTCGCCACCAGCGCCGCCGTTACGGCCGGCGCAGCGATTTTGATGTCAGCGGGAGACGATGCCACAGTCGGCGGCGCCGTCGTGGCCGGTGCTTCGGCGACGCTCACGACCGGCGCCAACCTCACGACCAATGCCGTGGTCACGTCCGGAGGCGCTCTGTCCGCCAACTCCGGCGGCTCACTCGCCGTCAACCAGGCGCTGACCAGCTCTGGCGCCAACGTCGCGCTGCGATCCACGGGCGTCACCACCCTAGCCGCGGCCGGCGACGTCACCGCGCTCAGAGGGATTTCGATCCGCGTCGAGAACGGCGCGCTCGCCGCGAAGGACGCCGTCAAGCTCGACAACGACACAGTCCTCAGGACCACGGGAGCTACCGTCGATGCGGCAGGCGTTCCGCTCGTCGCGAAGGATCGATTCGTTCGCGGTGAGGTGTTCAACAAGCCCGCCGATGCCTTCCTCTTCAAAGGATCGGCCGCATTGAACGCCGCTCTGACGGCGGCGCTGCGTACGGCGACCGTGGAGGTCAAGGTCGCCGCCGACAACGGCGCCGGATCGAACACCGGGGTGGGGTTTGTCGTCCTCGTGGACTGGCGTCAAGGCTCACCCGCCGGGCCGGTGAAGATCGGCGACCCAGCCGAAGAGCTCGCTCGCACCATCCGGGACTCGTTCGTTGCCACCGCCGGGACGTCCGACGCGCGAAGCCTGAACCACGTCTACGACGAGAGCCCCGAGACCGACCCCGCCGCGAACATCCGCGTCCCGGTGACTCTGGCGGGGGTCGCGGACGGGACGATCACGATCGGCCTCTCGGAGCCCGGTTCCAGCACTGTGACCACATCGCTGGCGTCTGTCGTCACCGTGGATGTCATCGTCCCGGTGCTCCAACCGCTGGTGGGCATCGTCGCCGTCCTGACCCCCCAGCCGTTCAAGCCACAGCCTGCGGCGCCGGCGCCCGCGGTGGACTCCCCGGTTGCTCCCCCTCCGGCGCAGGTTCAAACGGTGGCGATCGAAGAGAACTCCGCCGCGCTGAGCGTCAAGTCGGAGGTCCGCTACTACGAGCTGCGGGTCGTCTCGGTCGGTCGCGACGGCCTCCTGGACGAGCGATTCGACCAGCGGATCGATCTGAGCGACTCGCAACTGAAGGCGATCGCCCCGTTCGACCCCAGCAAGCTCCCCGAGCTGTTCCGCCGCCTGCCGGGGGACCGCTACCGGATCTACCTGATCGAGGACGGCGCCGAGCGGCTGGTGATCGAGTTCGTCATCGAGCGCTCGGGGGGCGAGGGCCGCCCCGTGGAGCTCCCCGAACGCGAAGCGAGCGACGAGATGGGAGCCGACGGCGACGCCGCAGGGATCGACCTGTCACTGAAGTCGGTCCCGGTCGATGGCTTGGCCCCCGCGGCGGCGGACGCCCCCGCCCCTGCCCCGCGTGGGTTCGCCGCGGCTCTTGGCCAAGCGTCGTTCGTCGCCAGCGGCGCCCTGGTGTACGCCGCCTCGGCCGAGGGGCCGGCCGCGCGGGCGCGACGCCGCACCGAGGCCGCCGGACGACTTGCTGCGCTCCACCGGGCGCGATGCGCCCGCGGTTACTGACGACACACCGCGAACGCGTTTCCCAACCGCACGCTTCCGCCCCCCGCACGAGCCGAGACACCCATGGCCAACTGCCCGAACTGCGGCGCCCCGGCTTCGCCCGACGACGAGCGGATCGGCCTCTGCCCGGCCTGCAAGTTTGCACTCCCCGAGGTGGATCTCGAGCTCCCCGAGCCCGACGAAGCCAACGGCGCGTCGCCCGACTCCCGGACGCTGCGCCCCGCCCCGCTTGGGCTGGCCGAGTCGCAGACCATCGAGTTCGCCGAGGGCTCAGCCGTACTCAGCGACAGCACGGTGTCGGGCGAGAAGCTCATCAAGCCTCGCGAGCTGTCCCCCGAGTTCGCACGCCGCGTCGCTGCCGCGTGGAAGCAGTCGAAACCTCCGGGGCGCGACTTGGCGGCGACGATCAAAGGGGAGCGTTCGGGGGTCGCCGACCACGCGACGCTGAACATCGTCCGGCGGTCGATCGGCCCCGTCACCAAGCCGGGACCCAAGGACTACGAGCTCATCGAGGTGATCGGCGAGGGGGCGATGGGCTCGGTCTGGCGAGCCCGGCAGAAGTCGCTCGACCGCGAGGTCGCGCTGAAGACCCCCAAGGACCGCGCCGCCGAGACCGAGCTCGGACGTCAGCAGTTCGTCTCCGAGGTGGTCGTCACCGGCAAGCTCGATCACCCCAATATCGTCCCGATCTACGACCTCGCCGAGGACGAGAAGGGGCAGCTCTTCTACGCGATGAAGCGCGTCGAGGGGCGGCCCTGGAACGAACTGCTGGCGGACGGCAAGCGTGACTTGCAGCAGAACCTCGAGATCCTGATGAAGGTCTGCGACGCGATCCGCTTCGCGCACGACCGCCGGGTGATCCACCGCGACATCAAGCCGCACAACATCATGGTGGGTCAGTACGGCGAAGTCTCGGTGATGGACTGGGGGATTGCGCTGCAACTGGGGGATCGCGACAAGTCGCCGAAGGACGCCAAGCTCAGCCCGGCGGGGACTCCCGCCTACATGGCGCCCGAGATGGCAACCGGCTCGGTGGGGGAGATCGGCCCCGTCACGGACGTCTACCTGCTCGGGGCGATCCTCTACGAGCTGCTGACCGGGCTGCCGCCGCACCCGCCACCGACCGAGAGCGACAGCAAGATCGAGTTGATCAACGAAGCGCTGATGATTGCGGCGCGCAACGACATCCGCCCGATCGGCGCTCGCAGCGAGCTGGTCGATATCGCGTACAAGGCGCTGGCGACCGAGGTGTCGGACCGTTACCAGTCGGTCGGCGAGCTGCAAGACGCGATCCGCGCGTACTTCGCGCACGCCGAGAGCATCGCCCTCTCCGACCGCGGCGAAGCGTTGCTGACCAAGGCCCGCGCGAACGGCCACTCGAAGGGCGCCGAGGGGAGCCGGTTCGACGACTTCGACCGCGCCCGGTTCGCGTTCGACGAGGCGCTGCAGATCTGGCCGGGAAACCGATTCGCCCGCAAGCGCCTCGACGAGACGCTGCTGGCGTACGCCGAGTACGCCTACCAAGAGGGGGCGTACCGACGCGGCGTGGCGCTGCTCGAGGAATCGAACCCCGAGCAACGCCCGCTCCGCAAGAAGCTCCGCCGCGCTCAGCGCTGGACCGATAGCCTGTCGTTGTTGCTCAAGTCGGCCGCCGCGCTCATCGTCGTCGGCACGCTCGGGTTCACCTACTTCTTGAACGAGGCCCGGCAGAACGAGATCGCCCAGCGCGAAGAAGCGGAAGCCGCCCGCGTCACCGCAGACGACGAGCGCATGAAGGCCGACGCCGCCCGTGTCACCGCCGAAGACGAGCGCATGAAGGCCGACGCGGCCCGCGTCACCGCCGAAGACGAGCGCATGAAGGCCGACGCGGCCCGCGTCACCGCAGAGGACGAGCGCATGAAGGCTGACGCCGCTCGCGTCACCGCGGAGGACCAGCGCAAGATCGCCGACACGGCTCGCATGGCCGCGGTTATCGCGCGAAAGAAGGCCGTCGCCGCCGAGCGCGAAGCCGAGCGGTCGTCGTACGCCTTCGAGATCGGCGTCGCCTCGGAAGAGCTGCAACGCAACGCCTTCGACCGCGCCCGCGCGGTGCTCGCGAGCCAAGCCGCGAGCGAGGACAAACGCGAGCTGCGCGGCTGGGAGTGGGGGCACCTCAAGGCGCTCGCCGACCGGCCGGTCGAGAGCTTCGACAACGGCGGGCAGCCGCTCGGGAGCCGCGTGGAAGCGACCGCCGCGAGCCCCGACGGCTCGCTGCTAGCCGCGGGGACCGTGGACGGCGACGTCTACCTGTGGCGCCGCGACCGGGGCGAGCAACCGGTGCGCCTGAAGTACGGCGCGGGCGTCAGCGCGATGGCCTTCGCCGACGACGGCTCGCTCGTCGTGGGCGGGCGCGAGGAGGGGGGCGCGCACGCGGTCAAGTCGTGGCGCACCCCGGCGCGCGACGGAGACGCGCCCCAACGCCAGGTCGCCGTTCACGAGGCGCCGGTCCTCTCGCTCCGCGTTTCGCCGGACGGGACCACCCTGGCGAGCGCGTCGGCCGACGGCGTTGTGCGACTTAGCGGTCTCGCCAGCGAGGCGACTTCCGACGATTTCGTCGCCACGCCCCAGGAGAACGCGATCTGGTCGGTCGACTTCTCCCGCGACGGCCAGTGGATCGCCACCGCCGGGGAAGACGGCGCCGTCCGCGTCTGGCGGACTGCTCCCCCGTCGGCCGCCGAGGGAGCTCGCGTCGAAGCGCGGCGTTTCGAGGGGCACGACGGGGCCGTCTACGCGGTCGCCTTTGCGCCCGACGGCGAGACCGTGATCTCGGGGGGCGCTGATCGTCGCCTGCTCGCCAACCGCTTCGACCCGGCGGCCGCGGGAACGGTGACGGAAACCGCCAAGCGACTCCGCGATCGGCTGGCGCAGACCGAAGTCGCGTTCTCCGACCCCAACGTGCGCCTGTTGGGGGAGCACGACGCGGCGGTCCGTTCGCTTTCGTTCGCTGCCGACGGAGCGACCCTGTTCAGCTCGGGCAACGACAACACGGTGCGCGTGTGGGACTTAACCGGGGGCGTCGGCGACGCCGCCCTCGCGCGCACGCTACGCGGTCACGGCGGCTGGGTGCGGAGCTGCGCTTCCGTGGGAGACCGCGTCCTCAGCTGCGGGTACGACCGCCGCGTGCGGCTGTGGGACTGGCGCAGGTACAGCTTCCCGCTGGCGCTCCGCAGCGAATCGAAAGCGGGTGTTGGCGACGCCGGCCTGACTTGCGGAGCCGCCTCGGCCGATGGCCGATGGGTCGCCACCGCGTCGGCGAGCGGCGCGGTCACCGTATGGGACATGAAGGACCCGGCGAACCCTCGCCCCCAAGAGCTCGCCGAGGGGCACACTTGGCAGGCGACGACGGCGGCCTACTTCCCCGATGGACGACGACTCCTGACGGCGGGGGGGGACAACACGGCGCTCGTCTGGGACGTCGCCAAGGGGTCGGAGCTCACGCGGATGGGGGGCTGGAACGTGGCAAAGGGCGCCGGCTGGCGCGGCGTGGCGACGGTCTCGACCGACGGCGGCATGATCGCCACCGGCGCCGACGGCGACGTGCTCGCCCGCGTCTGGGACGCCGACACCGGCACGCTGTTGGCTTCGATCCCGACGCCCGAGGCCGACCTGCGCTCGGCCGTCGAGCGACCCGAAGCGACCGCGATGGCGTTCGCTAGCGACAGCCGGGCGTTGCTCGTGGGCGACCAGTGGGGCGCCCTGTACCTCGCCGATCCCAAAGCGGGGCGAGCGGAACGCGTTGGGGGGCACGAAGGGAAGGTGTCGGGGATCGTCTTCCTGAGCGCCGACGAGGTCGTCACCGCGGGGGCCGACGGCGTCGCGACCCGCTGGTCGCTCCAAGGGGCGTCGCTCCGCAGCATCGCTACGTTCCGCCACGCCGACCGCGTCCTCGCGATCGCGGCGTCGGACGACGGGGGGCGGATCGTCACCGCCGCGGGCCCCGCGGACGACACGACCCTACGGCTGTGGGACGTCGATCAATCGGAGAAGCCACTTGCGACGGTCAATCGGACGGAAGTCGCCGCGGGACTCGACGACGAACCCCTGGTGCGGTCAATCGACGTCCACGCGACTCTCGACGAAGCGCTGCTCACGGTCTACGACCGCGGGACGTCCACCTACCGCGTCGCCAAGTGGCAATGGAACGCGGCGCCTTCGCCGTATCGCTTGGTCTCTCGGCGGGGCTTGCGGGACCTCTCCGCGGCGGTGTTTGCCCCGGGTCCGACGCCGGCGATCCTGACCGTGGGAGGTCGTGGCGCCCGCCTCTACTCGGCCGCTGCCTCGATCGCGTACCGCCCTCAGTCGGCCGTCCGGAGCATCGCGTTCTCGCCGAAGGGGGAACGACTGGCCGCGGCCGGCGCTGGGGGCCTGCTGAAATTCTGGCGGTACAGCGAGCACCGCGGCGCCTGGACCGCCGAAGAAACCGTCACGGACGCTCATCGCGGCGCCGTGGAATCCGTCGAGTTTGCGGCGGGAGACGGGGGTCGCCTGCTGACGGCCGGCGCCGACGGTGTCGCCCGGCTGTGGTCGGGGGAACAGGGAGCGTGGCGGGTCGAGGCGACCTACTCGCCCGACGGGGCGGACCGGCAGGCGCTCGCCCACGCCCGATTCCTCCCGTCGGCCGACGGCAAGGCGCCTCGCGTCGTGACCGTCGGCGCCGGCGGCGCGCGGGTCTGGAGCGCCCCCGACACGAGCCGCCCGATCGGCGACGGCGCGGCCGGCAGTCGCCTCGCTGCTTCCTCCGACGGGCGCTGGTTGGTGGTCGCCGGCGGCGCCGAGGCCCGCGTCTACAACGCGCAGACCCTCGCGGCTGTTGGGCCGCCGCTGGCGGGGCACTCGTCGGAGATCACCTCGCTAGCGATCACCGACGACGGGTCCCGGTTGTTCACGACCAGCCGCGACTTCACGACCAAGCTGTGGGACCTGGCGAGCGTGGTGGACGGCAAGGGGGACGACGCGACCGGCCGCGAGCTGCTCACTCTCGAAGGGCACTCCGACGAAGTGACGTCGGTCACTGTCGCGAACTCGCCCGAAGGGCCCTACGCGATGACGACCGGCTTCGACGGGCAGGCGCTCGTCTGGCCGACGGCGAACCCGCGCTGAGTTCGCTACAGCTCTGCGAGCAACGCGGCGAGGTCGGGGTCGATCTCGATCGACGGCTCGGCCTCGTTGTCGATCTCACCCCCCGCCTCAAGGCTCGCGAGCAACGCGTCGAGGTCGTCCTCTGGCGCCGCCGCCGCGGGGGGGGCGACGGCTGGCGCTTGGGCGTCAACGGCTGGCGGTACATGGACGTCGGTCGCGGCTACGACGCCCGCCGCGTCCCCGCCGTCGTAGACCTCATCGTCTTCGCTGGTGTCGTCGTCGGCCGGCTCGTCGGACCGGACAACGGGGGGTTGAACGCTCGGCGCAGGCGCGACCGCCGGGGGGGCGGGCCGAGCCGCGGGTGCTGGGGGGGGCGCGTCCAAGGGGACCTCGACCGGCGCCCAGGGGCCCGCGATCAGCCCCCCGCCGACGGCGCCGAACCCGCCGACGCGCACCTCGTTGCGGCCGCGCGGCCAGACGATCGGCATGAAGCCTTGCGACGAGGCGTGCGCCGCCGCGGATTCGGAGACGAGCCGCTCGGTGCAGGGCAACGCCACTTGGTCCCCGTCGGAGTCCGTGTAGAAGTAGAGCGGCAGGTCACCCTGGGCCGTCACCGAACCCGGCTGCATCGCCGACATCCCCTCCTGCGCGAAGGATTTCGCGAGCGCCAGCCCGGCGACCACGGCGCTGTTGCCCCACAGGAAGCCCTTCAGGCCGAAGTGCGGGGTGAACTCCTCGAAGGCGAACTTGTCGATGGAATCGGTCTTAGCGCCGTACGGCCAGCGCAGCATGAACCGCGGGACGGCGAGTCCGAGGTAGCGTGCGTGCGGCAACTCGGCGAGCATGCCCCACGACTCGGTGACGAGCGGGTGCTCTTCGTCGGGCTTCTTCTTCTGCAGCGCATCGACGCCGATTGCGGCGAGGGCGGGCGCCCCCGCGGCGGCGGCGACCTTCGCGAACCGGCCGAGCAGCTCGGCGTGCGGCGGCGTCCGCTCGAATTGGTAGTTGGCGACGATGACCGACGGGGGCGCCGTCCGCAGGTCGAGCGCCGGCTGCTCGACGAGCCACCGGTACACGCCGCTCTCGTCGAGCTTTGCCGCCGAAGCGAGGTCGGCCGCCAGCTCCTCAGCGGTCAGGTCGTAGAGGACGACCTGCAACGTGGCGTCGGTCTCGAGCTGCCGGACCACCAGATCGACGCTGCGCCAAAGTCCCTCGAGGGCCTGGAAGTCGGGGTGGTGCATCAGGCTGCGCATCGTCGCCGAGAGCGCCGCATCGACGGCCGCGACGAGGGCCGATTGGTTCGCGTCGTCCGCCGCCATGACGAACGGGGCCACGACCCGTTGAATCAGCTCTTGGACGTCTACCTCGCGCGGCGCCGAGCTCGGCTTGTCGAGGAGTCGCGCGAAGTCGCTCAGCTTGCCGCCGGGGACCGCGGCGCCGCGGGGCTTCGGCCTTGGCGCGGGGGCGCTCGAAGGATCGACCCCCCAGCTTTGCACCTCGGCCGCCGCCGCGGCGAACGTCGATGACGACTTGAGTCTCCGCCGCAGCGAAGCCAGCTCGGCGAACACCTCGACCTTGTCGTACAACTCGTCGGGGTGGAAGTCATCGAGCGACGCGAACTCGAGCTCGACCCCCTGATCGACGGCGCCGATCGGCAGCCGCAGCTTCGGCGCGAAGGCCCGGAGCACGTCGTCCAGGTTGTCTACGTCGATGCGACGAGGCTTGCGCGCGGCGATGGCGTCGCCGCCGTCGAGGAGGCCGCGGTTGGCGCGTGCCGAGAAGTCGCCGAGCAGCACCAGCGTGAACACGTCGCCAACGCGCCGTGCCGGCGGCGCCTTCGACAGTGCTCCGAACCCGATTTCGTACCGCATTGCTTCGGGGGCCCTTTGGGGTCAGAACAAGTCGGGCTGCTTGAAGTACGGGGCCTCGCCCTCCGACACGATCCACGGCTCGTTCTTCACCTGGTCCCAGCCCTTCACTTCGCCCCCCTTCCACACTTTCCCGTCCTGCGTGTAATGGTAGCGCATCGCGGCCTTGTCGAACCACAGCTCGACGCTCTCCGAAGGGCGGTCGTCGCCGCTCCCGTTGATGCTCCAGCCCTTGATGAGCACGTTCTGAAGCGTGATCAAGAGCGACGGGACGACGAAGCGGCTCCCCTGGCCTTCGGAGTAGCCGGACGGGTTCACCGACTGCAGGAAGTGGATGTCGGCCTTGCGGACTTTCTTCTTGTCGGCCTTGGTGGCGGCGCGGTCCTCCATGGCGAAGCCCATCAACAGCGTCGTCACGCCATCGACGGACTTCGAGACGCTCATCGTCTGGAACGCCTCTTCGCCACCCGCCGCGGCGCCACCCGCCGTCGCGCCGGGGGCTGCGCCACGCGCTGGTGCGGGCGCCGCGCCTGACTTGGCTGCGCCGGCCGACCCGCTCGCCTCGGCGCCCGCCTGACTGGCGTTGAACCCGAAGTTCACCTGTTCGATCGGGAACCAGCCGGCGTTGTCTTTCCCGTAGCCGTACTTGTCCTGCCCCCCCTTAATGAGGCAGTAGAGTCCCTCGACATCGCTGATTCGCATGAGGATCATCGGACTCGCGTCTTCCCGTGGGTCGCGACGGAACGGCCTACCCCGTCACCATCTGTTTGAATCCCCCCGAGCCGAGGGTCGCGATCTTGTTCTCGTCCCAGAGCTCGTTCGTGGCGTTGTTCCACGACATCAGCGGGCTGTAGGAGAACTCTTTGCCGTCGGGCGTGCGCGCGTACTGGAACGCGATCTTGTTGTAGTAGAACGCGACCTCTTCGGTCGGTCGCTGGTCGCCGTCCCCTTGGATCGACCACGACTTCACGAAGACCCGCCCGAGGACGACCTTCAGGTAGCAGAGCGGGCCCGAGGCTACGCTGGCGGTCCCCTCGCCCGGACCGGCGACCTCGACGAAGTTGATCTCCGCGTCGCCCGGCGAGTTGCCATTGACGGCGTACTGGGCGAGCAGCGGCGACGCGAAGTCGATGCTCTTGGAGACCGAGCACTCGTTGAGCGAACCGATCCCGATGTTGATGTCCTCGGTCCCCCCCTTGTCGCCGCTCTCCTTCATCTCACGTTCGACGCCGAAATTGAAGCTCTCGGCGATGAACCACTTTGCCTTGCCGTCGGCGCCCACCTCGTAACCCTTGGTTTGGATCGAGGCGTCGCCGGAAATCGAACCGAGCTTCACGTAGATGGGCATCGCCGTTCACCGCGGTGCATCGAACCGCCGCCCGAAGTCGGGCGGCGCAAGCGGACTCGAATACCCGGGCGCCGCGCGGCCGCGTCGCCCGGAC
>JBOFFC010000002.1:0-2344 GCA_051648405.1 Lacipirellulaceae bacterium | reverse complement strand
GACGCCAGGAACTTCTTCGCGTCGAACGCCCGCTGTTGCTTCCACATCGCGTACACCGCCCGGCCGATTTTCGCCTCCAGGATCGCGTGGGCCTTCTTTTTCCCGCGTTTCTTCGACTGTCGGGCCATCCACGCCTTCGCCGGCGCGAAGCTCCGCAGCATCAGCGATGCCGCTTCCGAGAACGCCCACTTCAAGTGCGCGTTCCCGAGCTTACGGCACCCCACCCCCTTGACCTTCCCCGCGCTCTCGTGCTTCCCGACCACGAGCCGGGCGTACGACAGAAAGTTCCCCACCTCGGGAAAACGGCCGATCGCGTCGACTTCGTAGAGCAGCACCAACCCGAGGATCGGCCCGATGCCGGGGATCGTGCGGAGGAAGGCGAAGGTGGCGGGGTCGTCGACCTTCGCGGACTTCACGAGGTGGGTTTCGATGGCGGCGATCTGCGTGTCGTAGGAATCGATCAAGTCGAGGTCGGACGACACGCTCAGTTGCGTGCTCGGGTGCTCGAAGCGGTCGGCGAGTGCGGCGGTGCGGTTGCCCTTGTAGGTGAGCTTCTTGCCGAACGCCGGCAGGTTGTACTGGGTGTTAGTGTTGTTGATATGAGCGATCAATTGCGCACGCTGTCGCACGAAGAAGGTGCGGCGACGGAGCAGGTCGCGGGTGTCGCGTTTGGCCTTGGGGTAGACGTAGGCCATCGGGTAATAGCCGCTGCGAAGCAACCCGGCGAGGGTGGCGGCGTCGAGCCGGTCGTTCTTGGCCTTGCCGCCGTGGATGGCTTTCATGGCGAGGGCGTGGCCGAGCACGAAGGGGATGGCTTCCCGTTCGCAGAGATCGGCGAGCCAGTACCAGGAAAACATGCACTCGGCCCCGACGACGAGTCCATCGCGGAAGGGTCGGACGGCATCCAGAAAGGGTGCGGGCTCGGCGGGGAGTTCGCGTTCGAGGCGGGTGGCTCCGTCGGGGTCGCAGATGTGGATGTAGAGACTTCTGGCGTGCAGATCGACGCCGGCATAGTATGAGTGTCGTGTGGTATATGGCCGCATCTCGTGACCTCCTTGGCGACGGGCCGGCTTGATCCCGCTTCGTGGTTGGGGTGCTTCGGCAACCCCTGAAAGATCCACGCCGAGGACCGGTTCGACCGGCGACCTCAGTGTACTTGGCGACGAGTTCGGCCCGTCGCCAACGAGCCCATGAGATGTATCCAGGCGCTGCAGCGGACACCGGGGGCCGCCGGGCGTAGTATGTGTGCGTGTGCTCCTCGGCCCCCGGTGTCGCTGAGCTTGGCGTTCGGCGGCAGAGGGCATACCGATGGCGGACGCCGAGGAGACGGCACGCGAGTACGTCGAGCGGTACGTCCGGTACGGGTTCTACCGGCCCGCCGACGTCGAGGAGATCGTCGGCGATGACGTGCTCGGCGGCGAGCTACCGCGCACGCGGGTCCGCGCACTGGTCAAGGCCGAGGTCGCGCGGCAGAAGGCCGAGCAGGAGTCTTGGCCGGAGGTCACCGACTGCGACCGGCTCGATCAGGCGTTCGCCGCCTTGCGGGCCGAGGGCATCCTGCCCGTCCACAACGCCGGGATGACCCCGTCGGAGGGGATCGCCGAGATGAGCGAGCAGTACCACGCGGCCGGCGGCAAGAAGTCCGGCATCGTCGGGTACTGCTTCTACCACCGGCAGGACATGGAGGAGGCTCTCAAGTACCACCGGCTCGGCATCGCCTACGGCGACATCGACGGCGACGACCGCCGGGGGGAGGAGGTCGGCCAGCGCGTCCGCGGCGCGCTGGAGGCGGCTGGGCTGCGTGTCGCCTGGACCGGCTCGATCAGGGACAAGCTGGAGATCACGGACTTCCGCTGGCAGCGGCGGACAAAGGCACGCCGAACCGCTCTCATGGGCTCCTGAGTTGAGAGAAAATCTCCCCGGGGACAGTTTCCTTCACGAAACGTCCTGACAACCTTCCGCCCGCGGACACGTTCCTCCCACACTCGTTCGCTGCTTCGGGAGGGTTCTCTCGTTGGCCTCTCACCCTCGGCGATCCGAGGCGGGACCAAACCGCTCTACGGGGTCCGCCGACCGCACCTCGCGGTGACGACCGACTGTCACTCCACCAGCGAGCGACGCCCCAGAAACCTCTCCGTGCCGCCGGACGTCCACTCTTGACGGCGTGCTCGACCCCCGAAGGGTGACGGACCCGATCCGGCATCCGCAGGGGAATCGAGACCCCCGTCGGACGTTCGCCCGGTCAAGACCGCGTCGGCACCGTTCTGTTTCGGCTCGGCCGGCGGGCCGCGTCGGTGTGCGAAGTTCGCGACCGTGCTCTCGCACCGGAAACCGGCAGGGGGCC
>JBOFFC010000001.1:0-27096 GCA_051648405.1 Lacipirellulaceae bacterium | reverse complement strand
ACCGCCACCGGCGCACCCGTCGCGAACCGCTCAAGCACCGCGTTAATCATCGCAAAGCCCTCCCGGAGACGCACCCACGCTACGCACCTTACCCAACCTCCGGAAACGCGTCACGAGTGACAGCTTGAAAGGGATGGTTGATTGTACTCCCCTTCCTTCGGGCTGGGCTCAAGTAGAGGGCACAGTGCGACTTCGTCGTTCACTCGTCTGTCACGCAGCCTTCGCTGGCGCTCTTCACGTTCTTGATGTACTTGAACAGCGTGCCGCGGGTCGCCTTGAACGCCGGGGCCTTCCAGGCGGAGCGGCGGGCGGCGAGGTCCGCGTCGGACACGTCCATCGTGATCAGGTTCGCCTCGGCGTCGAGCGTGATCCGGTCGCCGTTCTTCACCAACGCGATCGGCCCGCCGACCTGCGCCTCGGGGGTGACGTGGCCGACGATGAAGCCGTGCGAGCCGCCGCTGAAGCGGCCGTCGGTCACCAGGGCCACGTCCTTCCCCAGGCCCGCGCCCATGATCGCGCTGGTGGGGGTCAGCATCTCCGGCATGCCGGGGCCCCCCTGCGGGCCCTCGTAGCGGATCACGACCACGTCCCCCTTTTGGATCTTCTTCTGCTCGAGCGCGGCGAGCATCTCCTCCTCGCTGTCGAAGCAGTTCGCGACCCCCGTGAACTGCAATCCCTCTTTGCCGGTGATCTTCGCCACCGCGCCGTCGGGGCAGAAGTTGCCGCGCATGATGCGGATGTGCCCCGACTCCTTCAGCGGCTTGTCGACCGGCATCACCACGTCCTGCCCCGGCGTCAGGCCGGGCAGCTCGGCGAGGTTCTCAGCCAGCGTCTTGCCGGTGACCGTCATGCAGTCGCCGTCGACGAGGCCCGCCTCGAGCAGCAGCTTCAGCACCGCCGGCGTGCCGCCGACCTTGTGGAGGTCTTCCTGGACGTACTTGCCGGAGGGCTTGAGGTCGGCCAGGAAGGGGACGCGGTCGCTCGTCTTCTGGAAGTCGTCGATCGTGAGCTCGACGCCGACCGAGCGGGCCATCGCCAGCAAGTGGAGCACCGCGTTGGTCGAACCGCCGACCGCCATGATCAGCGCCATCGCGTTCTCGAACGCCTGGCGGGTCATGATGTCGCGCGGCTTGATGTCGCGCTCGAGCAGGTGGCGGATCGCCGCGCCGGCGGCGACGCACTCGGCGTGCTTCGCGGGGTCTTCGGCCGGGATGCTGCTGCTGTAGGGGAGCGTCATCCCCATCGCCTCGATGGCCGAGGCCATCGTGTTGGCGGTGTACATGCCGCCGCAGGCGCCGGCGCCGGGGCAACTGTGGCGGACGATGTCGCGGCGCTCGTCCTCGGTGATGCGGCCGGCGAGGAACTCGCCGTAGCACTGGAAGGCCGAGACGATGTCACGCTTCTCGTCGGAATCGCCGGCGCGTTTGGTGAAGCCGGGCTTGATCGTGCCGCCGTAGACCATGATCGACGGGCGGTTGAGGCGGCCCATCGCCATCACGCAGCCCGGCATGTTCTTGTCGCAGCCGGGGAGGGCCACGAGGGCGTCGTACCACTGCGCCTCCATCACCGTCTCGATGCTGTCAGCGATCAGGTCGCGCGATTGGAGGCTGTAGGACATGCCGCTCGTGCCCATCGAGATGCCGTCCGACACGCCGATCGTGTTGAAGCGCATCCCCACCAGGCCCGCCGGCGCCATCCCCTGCTTGACCTCGCCGGCCAGCTCCAGCAAGTGCATGTTGCAGGTGTTCCCCTCGTACCAGACGCTAGCGATGCCGACCTGCGGCTTCTGCATGTCGGCCTCCGACATGCCCGTGCCGTAGAGCATCGCCTGGCTGGCGCCCTGGGACTTCGGCTGCGTGATCTTGCTGCTGTATTTGTTGAGCATTGGTGCGGGGGCTGTCGGCTTTCGGCGGTTGGCTTTCGGCCCTCTGGCCGCTAGCACGCCCAGTTTAGCGGCGACGACGGTCCGGCGGGACCCGGCCGCGGAACCGCCAAGACGCCACGAGCGCCAAGGCCGCCAAGAGTCCGCCGCGTAACCTGCGTCTCCTCATCGGACTTTCAGCTTGGCGATCCTTGGCGCTCTTGGCGTCGTGGCGGTTCCCTTTCCGCGGAAGACTCGCGTTGCTGGCGCCTTGGCGTTTCGGATATCCTTCGGCCGATCGGGACCCCCTCTCCCCACCGGACGCACGGATGCGCCTCGGGCTGTTCCTGCCGAACTGGATCGGCGACGTGGCGATGGCCACGCCGGCGATCGACTCGCTGCGCGAGCTCGCGGGTCCGTCCGGCCGCGTCGTCGCCGTGATGCGTCCGTACGTCGCCGACGTGTTGGGGGGCCTCGACTCGTTCGACCGCCAGGTCCTCTACAAGCCAAAGGGGAAGGACCCCGCGCAGCGCGGCGCCGCCGTGCTCCAAGCGCTGCGCGACGAGCGCCTCGACGCGGTGGTGTTGTTCACCAACTCGCTCCGCACCGGCTGGCTCGCCTGGCGCAGCGGCGCGGCGGAGCGCATCGGCTACGCCCGCGACGCGCGGGGCTGGCTGCTGACGACGCGCCTCGCGGAACCGACAAAGCGGGGCAAGCGGTACCCGTTGCCGGCGATCGACTCGTTCCTGAACCTGGCTTACGCCGCCGGGGGGAGGTGGCGATCCCCCGCGATCCGGCTCGCGACGACCGACGACGACGAACGCGCCGCCGACGACGCGTGGCGGACGCTCGGTCTGGCGCCGGGCGACAACGTCGTCGTACTGAACACAGGGGGCGCGTACGGCGACGCCAAGAGCTGGCCGGCGGAGAGCTTCGCCGCGCTTGCCCAGCGGATCGTCGGCGAGACCAACCTTTCGGTCGTCGTGAACTGCGGCCCGAGCGAACGCGAGACCGCCGCGCGGATCGCCGACCTCGCCGGTTCGCCGCGCGTGAAGAGCCTCGGCGTCGTCGAGAAGCTCCCGATCGGTCTCTCGAAAGCCGTCGTCCGCCGCGCGCGGATGCTCGTCACCACCGACAGCGGGCCGCGGTTTTTCGGCGTCGCCTTCGGCAAGCCGGTCGTCACGTTGTTCGGCCCCACCGACCCGCGCGTGACGCGCACCCACTACGCCGGCGAGACTACGCTGACGCTCGGCATCGGCTGCCAGTACTGCTGGGAGCGGAGCTGCCCGCTGAAGCACCACGCCTGCATGAAGGAGTTGTCGGTGGAGCGTGTCTGGAACGCGACCCGGCAGCGTCTTGAGGCCAGCGCGCCCCACGTCGCCGCCGCCTGAGCCCGATCGGCCCCGAACGCAACGAGCCCGCCGTGCCCCCGATCCCGCCGATCCTGCACCAGACGTCGCGAACGGCCGACCCGCCGAAGCGCTGGCGGCACACGATCGAGGCGACGCGCCGCCTGCACGCCGACTGGCGCTACGAGCTGTGGACCGACGAGCGGATGGGGCCGTACGTGGACGAGCACCACCCGCGGCTCGCCCCCGTGTTCCACGGGTTCGAGCGTGGGATCATGCGTGCCGACGTGATCCGCTACGTCGCGCTGCACGACATGGGGGGCCTGTACTGCGACACCGACTACGAGTTCCTGCGGCCCTTCGCTTTCGGCGAGGCGCGGCTGGTGTTCTCGATGGAGTTCGACCGCTCGTTCGGCGACGCGTGTGACCAGCTCGCCAACTACGTGATCGCGTCGGCGCCGCGGCACCCTTTCTGGCGCGACGTGCTCGACGAGCTGATCGCGAACCCGCCACGCACCAGCACCTACGACGAGGTCTGCGGGGCGACCGGTCCGGGGCTGTTGTCGCGCGTTTACTTCGCCAACCGGCAGCGCTACGAGGGGGTGCTCGTCACCAACCGGCCCGTGCTCAGCCCCTACCGGCTGCGCGGCCGCAACGAGCGGCAGTTGCTGCTCAACTCGGGGGTCACCTACGGGTTCCATCACGCCTGCGGGTCGTGGAAGGAACGCTGGACGGCCCTCTACCTCCGGCGCCGGGCGGCGAAGCTCCTCGGCTGCGGTCCTGGCCGCCGAGTTCCGTCTGCCGCTTGAAGCCGCGGGCGGCTGTGGGCGCGCGGGGGCGCCTTGAGCCTCGGGCGGATTCTGCGGTCGCGGGGATCCGCGTAGTTGCGGTTTTCCCGTGTGTTCGTTACGCCTCGCCAGCGTGATTGCCACATATCCCGGACCTGTAGGGCAGGATTCCGTGATCGGAGCGGTCCGTGCCCTAAGTTTGGATCAACGCTCCTCCGTTTAAGGGGCGCGAACACCCCAGCGCTGCGCGCCGCGACCAACATGGACCTCTCACTAAACGATCAGTTGTGGCTGCTGGTGTGCGGGTCACTGGTTCTGCTGATGCAGGCCGGGTTCCTGTGCCTCGAGGCGGGGCTGACGCGCGGCAAGAACGCGGTCAACGTCTCGATCAAGAACGTCATCGACCTGGCGATCTCGCCGCTGTTGTTCTGGTGGGTCGGCGCGGCGGTGATGTTCGGGCCATCGTGCGGCGGTTGGATCGGCGGCGCCGGGTTAGGGGAGGGTGCGATTGGCGGCCCGCTCGTCGCGTTCCTCTTCTTTCAGATGATGTTCTGCGCGACCGCGGCGACGATCGTCTCCGGCGCCACCGCCGAGCGGCTCCGCTTTTCCGGTTACGTTGTCGCCACTTTAGCGATGACGGGTTTCATCTACCCGCTGATCGGCCACTGGGTCTGGGGGGGTGCATGGACCGGCACGCCGGGTTGGCTCGAGGGGCTGGGCTTCTACGACTTCGCGGGGTCCGGCGTCGTCCACCTGACGGGGGGGGCGGCGTCGCTCGCCGCGATCCTGGCCGTCGGCCCGCGGCTGGGGCGCTTCGATGCTGAACGATTCGACGACGGCTTCCCCAAGAGCAACTACGCGCTCGCGCTCGCCGGCGCGCTGATCCTGGTAGTTGGTTGGGTGGGCTTCTGCGGTGGCAGCACCTATCGACTCGACGGGCGCATCGGCCCGATCGTCCTGAACACGATGATCGCCGGTGCAGCCGGCTGCCTGATGGGGGTCGTGACGTCGCGCCTGCGAACGCCGAAGGTACGCCCCGAAGCGATCGTCAACGGCCTGCTCGGCGGATTGGTCGCGATCTGCGCGGGAGCAAGCGCCGTCTCGCCGGAGGAAGCGCTGTTGATCGGCGGGCTGGCCGGGATCGTCGCCGTCGCCCTCGACCGGGTGCTCGTCCTCGCACGGATCGACGACGCCGTGAGCGCCGTGCCGGTGCATGCCGGGTGCGGCACGATCGGGATCCTGGCGGTCGCACTGCTCGCGGACCCCGCGGTCACCGGTCAGACCGGCTCGCCACTCGAGCGGCTCGGGGTGCAGGCGCTCGGAGTCGTGGTGATTGGAGTCGCGGCCTTCGTGCCGATGTACTTGGTGCTCCGATTCGGGATGCCCGCCTCGTGGCTGCGATGCACTCCTGAAGAGGAGCTCCGCGGCATGAACTGGGCCGAGCACGGCGTCGAGTCCGAGCTGCAGGTCCTCTGCCGGGGGGTCGATCAGTTCCTCGATGGCTCGAGCCACGGCGTTGCGGCTCGGATCGACACCGGCGACGAGGCGGGCGCCCTCGCGAGCCGGTACCAGCAGATGCTCACCGGCGTGTCGCGCGAGGCGGAGCTCGCCGCCCGGGCGGAGGCCGAGCGCGCCAAGGCCGACGAGGTGCGGAAGTACGGGTTGTTCTTGCACGCGGTGCTTGACGGGATGGAGGACTGCGTCTGCATCCTCGGCCCCCAGGGGCAGATCATCGAGGCGAACGCCGCCTGGGCGCGGTTCGCCGACGGCGTCGGTCGCCCGGAGGACGGCGCAATCGGGTCGAGCTTGAGCGAGTTCTGCGAGCACTCCTGCGTCTACATGGGGGGAGGGTGCGAAGAAATCTCGAGCGCCGTGGCGCGGGTCGTCGCCGGTGACGCCCCGCGGTTCGACTCCGAGTACTCGGCCATGGTGCGCGGCGAATGGCGCACGATCCACGTGCGCTTGACGCCGCTCCCCGGCGGAGCGGGGGGGTCGGTGGTGATGACCCAGCACGACTGCACGGAAGAGCGACTCGCCGAGCGGCGCCTTCGCGAGGAAAAGCAGAAAGCGGACACCCTCGCCAGCGGGCTCGAAACGAGCCAGCAAGCGCTCGACCTGGCGACCAAGGGGGCAAACCTCGGCCTTTGGCACTGGGACGTCGCCGCCGGGTACTTCGAGATCACGCGCGCCTGGCTCGAAGCACTGGGGCACGACTCGGCCGACTTCCGCTCCGATATCGATTCGTTCCGCGACCTGCTGCACCCCGAGGAGTCGGTCTACTGGACCGAGATCGACGCGCACAGCGTCGCCGGAGACGAGCCCTACGACCGTCAATTCCGCGTGCGGCGCTCCGACGGCCGCTACACCTGGTTCCAGGCCCTGGGACGGGCCCAGTCGCTGGAGGGGAATGGCAGCCCCGCGACGTTGGCCGGCATCGTCATCGACATCGACGCCCGCAAGCTCGCCGAGCTCCGCGACGCGGGGATGGCGAAGCTGATCGAGGACTCGATGCACGAGGTGTACGTCTTCGAGCCGCACACGCTCCGGATCCTCGAGGCGAACCGCGGCGCGCGAGAGAACCTGGGGTACACACTCGCCGAGCTCAAGCAGAAGACCAAGCACGACATTAACGGCGAGCTCGACCGTGGGGCCTTGGAGCTGCGCGTGGCGCCCCTCTATTCGGGTGAGGTTGACCGGATCGAAGTGGAGACGCTCCACCGCCGCAAGGACGGAACGGTCTATCCCACGATGATCACGTTGCAGCGGTCGCAAGTGAACGGACGCGCGGTTCTGGTTGAGTTCGTGATCGACCTGACGCAGCGCCGCGCGCTCGAGACCCAGCTTGCCCAGGCGCAACGGCTCGAGTCGATCGGCCAGCTCGCGGCCGGCGTGGCCCACGAGATGAACACGCCGCTGCAGTACGTGAGCAACAACATCCGCTTCCTGAGTGATTGCTCGGAGCAGTTGTTCGAGGTGCTGCGGGCATACGAGCAGAGCCTCAACGTCGAGGAGTCGGGTTTGCCCTGGCAGGAGCGCTACCAAGCGCTCACGGAGGTCCTCGAGCGGACGCGCTTCACGCGAATCCGCTCCGAGCTCCCCAAGGCGCTCAGCGACAGCCTGGAGGGGGTCGATCGCGTGCTCGAGATCGTGCGGTCGATGCGGGAGTTCTCGCACCCCGGGGGGGACGCCAAGTCGCCAACGGACGTCAACCGCGCCCTCAGCAGCACCGCGACGCTGACCCGCAGTCGGTGGAAGCAGTGGGCAGACCTCGAACTCGACCTCGCCGCCGGCCTGCCGCACGTCGAGTGCCTCGCCGGGGCGATGAACCAGGTGTTTGTGAACCTGATCGTCAACGCGGCCGACGCCGTCGCCGAACGCCATCGATCGGGGGGTTCGACCGGCCCCGGCCGCATCGTGGTCCGTTCGCGGCTCGAGCGAGACCACGCCGTCATCGAGGTCGAGGACAACGGTTGCGGCATGCCCGAGGCCACGCGCCGTCGCGTGTTCGACCCCTTCTTCACGACCAAAGAAGTGGGGAAGGGGACCGGCCAGGGGTTGTCGCTCAGCCACACGATCGTTTGCCAGAACCACGGCGGATCGATCTCGGTCGAGAGCTCGCCCGGAGTCGGCACCACCTTCTGCGTCCGACTCCCCCTAGTCGCGACGCCGCAAGAGACCACCAGGGACGCAAGAGATCCGAACACGATCCGCAGCGAACCGTCCGCAGCGACTGCTTGAGCCGAGTCGATTTCCCGTGTGTCGAGAGTCATTCCCAACCTAGCAGCCCGCGTCGCTAGCCCCGACGCCGACAGCAAATGAACCGCCGCGTCTTATTCGTTGACGACGACCCGATGCTGCTCGCCAGCATGGAGCGTTGCCTTGGACAGAAGTTTGAGCTCGACACCGCCTCCGGCGGGCCCCAGGCGCTCGACAAGCTGCGCGCCGACGGGCCGATCGCCGTCGTCGTGACCGACATGCGGATGCCGGGCATGGACGGCGTGCAGTTCGTTCAGGCTGCGCGTCAGTTCACTCGTGAAACCGTCTACATGATGTTGACGGGCAATCAGGACCTCGAAACGGCGTTGCGCGCGACGAACGAGGGGAGCGTGTTCCGCTTCCTCTGCAAACCGTGCGACCCGACTGCGCTGGCCGCCGCGATCGAGCAAGCCCTACGCCAATACGAGCTCGAGGCCTCGGAGCGCGAGCTGCTCGGCAAGACGTTCGTTGGCGCCATCGGGATCCTGGCGGACGTGATCGAGACACTCGAACCGAAGCTCGTAGCGCGCTCCGCGGCGTCCGAGCAGCTCCTCGAGCAATTGCGTGAGCGGCTCAGTGTCGCGCCGCGATGGGAGTACAAGGTCGCCGCGAAGCTGGCGTTCCTGGGGGCCGCGATGCTCCCCGAGGCCGAGCGCGAGGCCGCCGACAGCCTGTCGGTGACTTCCCCCGAGGCCAGCGCGATGGCCCTCCGCTCGGCCACCTCGTCGGCCCGCCTCCTGCAGCGTGTGCCGCGCCTCGAAGTCGTGTCGAGGATCGTCTTCGAGTCCGCCCACAGCGAAGCGAACCCGATCACTTGGACCCCGGAGAGCGAGGGCGAGGTCGCCGTCGTCGGAGGGGCTTTGCTACGCGTGGCGCAGCTCGTCGAAGGGCTTGCGCGCAGCGGGCTCGACGCCGAAGAAGGGTGTGCCGAACTCCGCAAGCTGTTGCCGACGGCGAACCAGGCCCTCTTCCCGGCCGTTCTCGCGGTCTACCCGGCGCCGACGGCCGATCGAGGGGTCCCGGTCAATCCACGCGACCTTCGCGAAGGGATGATCCTGCACAGCGATCTGGTGCGAAGCGACGGCGCGACGCTGCTCCGCGCTGGTCGGCGACTGACCGAGAACCACGTCGAGAAGCTGCGACTCGAGTGGGATCAGTTCGGGGACGCCGATCCCGTGATGGTGACGGCGACCTCGTTCAAGGCGAGCTACCCCGAGTTCGTCGAGGCCCCCGCTCGATAAGCGTCCACGCCGGCCGCTGCCTCGCGTCGGGCGCCGCCAGCGCGGGGCCGGTCGCTCTCAAAGCCCGGGGGGCAGCTCCGGGGGAGCGATCCGCCGGCGCGGTTGCGACAACGAGCCAAGGAACGCCTTGAGGTCGGCGCGGTCCTGCTCGTTGAGCCCCAGCGGCTGCACGAGCGGCGACTTCTGCGGGAACAGCGGGTCGTCGAGCTGGTCGCGCCGCCGCCGCTCGCGCGGCATGCCTGCGCCGTACAGCCGCAAGAGCTCGTCGAGGTCGAACAACCCGTTGTGCATGTACGGCGCGGTCTGCGTCACGTCGCGGAGCGACGGCGTGCGGAACTTGCCGACGTCTTCGGGCTGTTTCGTGTGGTTGTAACGGCCCAGGTCCTCGAACCGCCGGCCGTAGAGGCTCAGCCCCAGGTTGTGGAACTTGTCGTCGGTCAGCAGCGGCCCGTTGTGGCAGTTCATGCAGCGGGCGTCGGTGCGGAACAGGTGCAGGCCGGCGAGCGCGTCGTCGGTCAGCGCCGCTTGCCGGCCGCGGATGAACGAGTCGAACCGCGTCGATGCGCCGACCACCGTCCGCTCGAACGCCGCGAGGGCCATCGCGACCTCGCTCATCGCCGGCCGCTCGATGCCGAACACCGCGCGGAATCGCTCGACGTACTGCGGGATCTCGGTGAGGTTCTCGACCACGACCGTGTCCCCCGAGTGCATCTCGTCGGCGTTGGTCATCACCATGTGGGCCTGCTCTTCGAGGCTCGCGGCGCGGCCGTCCCAGAAGAGCGTGGCGCGGCGGCCCCCGTTGAGGATCGAAGGGGCGTTGCGGGCGAGCAGGTGACGGTTGTGCCCGAACGACGCGGTCCGGCCGTCGGCCCAACCCAGGTCGGGGTCGTGGCACGACGCGCACGCGAGTTGCCCGCTCCCCGACAACCGAGGGTCGAAGAACAGCAGCCTGCCGAGCTCGACCTTGGCCGCTGTCGCCGGATTCTTTTTTGGGTGCGCTACCGGCCCCGGAGTTCCCAACTCGTGGTGCGCAACGCCGGGGTCGAGCGTCGGCGCCGGCCACTTGTCGGGGGTCGTCGCGTAGAGTGCGCGGAGTCGGGCGACGTGCTCGGTTCGCTCGGCGTGAGACCGCAGCGGCCGCGGCTCGACTCGGGCGACCGCTGCCGCGACACGCGCGCTGCCCCGCTCGGCGGCGCGCCACGCACGCTGGTCCGACGAGGCGACGAGCTCGCTCGAATGCTCCGCTGCGGCAGGCTGCGCAGCCGCGGCCAGGGCGACGAGCGCCGCAAAGGCGACCGCGAATCGGCTGCTTCGGCGAGAGTGTATGGCGTCGAGCATCGTGCAACGCGGCCTCAAGCGGCCATCCCTGGAGCGGCGGCGAATCGACGAGCCGAGTAACAGCGGTGACGGGCGCCGAGCGACACAAACCCGGCCGCGACAAGCAGAACGCCCCCGGGCTCGGGGACCGCGACCGAGGTCGAGCTGGTCGCCCCGTAGCGGTTCCGCCAGACCGTGTAGTCGTTGCTGCCGATCGAGCCGTTAAGATCGCCATCGGCCCGTAGGTCCGACGTCGATCCGAGCGTGTCGCGCCAGACCGTGTAGTCGGCGGCGTTCACCACGCCGTCTCGGTTGTAGTCCCCCACGATGCCAACGGCAGCAAACGCCGCGGTCACGTCGGTCAGGAAGGTCCCCGAGTACCGCGACGACAACTGGCCGCTCGTCGGCTTCGCTTGCCCCAGGGCGACCCACGCCGCGGCGGTCGCGTCGAGGTCCACCCGGTTCACCAGGTTCACGTCGGCAGCGTTCACCGCGTAGAGCGGGTCGATGCTCGCCACGTCCCCCAGGACCCAAGTCTTGTTGGTCCCGCCGGGGGTCGTGAAGTAGTTGGCGTTCATGACGTCGATGTCGGTGAAGTTGAGCGCCAGGTCGAAGTTCACGTCGCCGGTGGGGATCGTAGTGAACTGCTGGAGGATCTTGACGTCTTTCCAGTCGATGACCATCTGGCCGTTGCTTACGTGCTCGAGCACGCCGGACACTGGGTCCGGGGCGAGCACCGCGTTGCCGTTGAGGTCGAAGCGGTTGTTGACGTCATCCGCAGCAACGCCCCGAGATCGCAGCGCAGCCGCAAGGAGCGCAAAGTCCGAAGCGTTGACCTGGTTGTTCCGGTCGAAGTCTCCGATCTTGTAACTAAGCACCCCAATCGGCGCGTTCACGGTCGAATCGACAAACACCAACTCGGTCACGGAAAACCCGGGCGCGGTGGTTTTGCGGACAGAGAAGTTGCTCATGTCGTCGTTGCCGTTGGCGTTGCCCGTCGTCTCGGCCTGGAAGAGGTTGTGCTCTCTCTCGCTCAGGAGTTTGACGAATCGCCCTGATGTGTCGTACTTGAACAGACCGTCGGTCTGCTGCTCGTAGAAGAAGAGGTCGCCAGTCGGGTCGCTTGCGATCGAGACGTAGCGGGGCCGGCTTTCGCCACGGTACTCGGAAAACGCTCGGAACTGACTCTCGGTGAAAAGAACCGTCGGCGCCGCCAGGGACGCGCCTCCGGTATCGACGAAGACACTTACGCCGCCGCTGTTTCCGGCGTCGAACGACCCCTCGACGACGATCTGGTCGCCAACCAGCGGACTGGACGGCGCGTAGTCGAAGACCGACGTCGGCACAACGGTTGGCTCGCTCCGCATCGACGCACGGTCGGTTGCGGAGTCCGTGCCGCCGTCGTTCCAGATCCTGGTGACGCCGGTCGCGCTGTTCGCCCATCGCGTAGCATCAATTCGGTAGAGCCCACCAAGGCTGGGGCTGGAGTCGATCGCGTAGATGACTTGTCCGTTCGAAGACCACGCGAACTGACGGGCGAAGTTGTCGCTACCCGATCCGCCCGAGGCGGTCCGCAGGTCTTGCTCGCTCATCAGTGGTTGGAATACGTCATTCCAGTCGGCTCGCCCGAACTGGCCGATGACGGGGCCGCTCGCTACGCCGCGCGCTGTGTTGAAGTCAGGCTGAGTGCTCGTCGGAGCAAGAACCTCACGAAGGTCGTACCGGTAGAGCTTCTTGGCGACATCGGGTCGGGAAGTCCCCGAAGGTGTCGTGGGGATGCCAACCGCGTCCGCGATGAACGCAAGTGATCCCGCGGGATAGATGATCGTCTGTGTGCCGCCAGAGCCCGTGGGAACTTGGATCGAGAGCGGAGCGGGGTTGAGAAGGAGCGCGTTCGGGGAAGTGCCTATCTGGCCGCCCCAGTTCGAGTTCGCATTCCCTGCGGGCAAATTGTCGGCACGGCCGAAGAGCGCGAGTTCGCCCGAAACGACTTTGTCCGTGCCGGACCAGGTCCCGCCGCTGTCTGCGACGTAGCGGATTCGTTGTTCGCCGCCGAACCCGATCAGCCAGAAGTTCCCGCTGGCATCGAATGCCGCCCCGCCCAGCAATCCCGAGTCAGCGATGCTCGCGTCGAAGTACAGCCGGACTTGGGAGGTGGCATTGGCGGAGACAGCGGAGACGACCACTCCAAGAGTTCCAATGAAGATCCGAAATAAGCGGTTCAAGTTGGTCATTGCCGTCCACCGGGGCACTTCGCGAAGCAGTTGTCCCGACACGCTTCGCTGTGATACTCGACGTGGCCGTCGAAGTAGAGAACGTTCCGCCCGTAGCCGGTTTCGCTCATCTGAGCGTGCGGCACCTCGAACAAGTCCTTAATGTAGTTGCAAAGCCGTCCGTTCGATGCAGTCTGTTTGACCGACAAGCCCTGTTTAAAGCCTCTCCACGCGCTCTCGGGCGGAATATCAACGGTGTTACACCACATCCACCACGTGCGCTTCATGATGTCTGGAACCTGGACTGGCGGCTTGATCAGCATGCTGACCGGACGAGCAGAATACGCGTACGTATTGCCCCAGGCGTCACCCATCGTCGCTAGGTCGGGGCACACGAAGATCCCTGAGTACGGTTCGATCAGCCCGCCTAACACGTACGCAGCTTCGACCCCGTACTCCTCGGGACCCGCGTACTGCAGGTCGCGGTCCGTCAGCCCAGGGTGCCACGTGCGGTTTGGAGACACACGAAAGTTGTGGCTTCCGATAATCTTGCGGCTGTTGTTGAGCGGCGCCTCCGAACCGTCTTCCGGGGGTTCTTCGTCCGGATTGAAATCCGGATTCGGCACGATGTCTTCGAAGTTGCCCCCCAGTTGCTTCACTGGATCAGGGAACTTCCCGCCGTGGCCGTCGCGCCACAAGATCGTAAGCAGCCCGAGTTGTCGCATGTTGTTGAGGCATTGTGTGTAGCGAGCCCTCGAACGGGCGGCTTGCACCGCCGGCAGCAGCAGGCCGATCAAGATCCCAATAATCGCGATCACGACCAGCAACTCGACGAGGGTGAAACCATTCCGCTTGCGGCCCAGCGGGGAACAGAGAGACAGCGGACCGACTCCGGCGCCGTGGCGCCGACGGGGAGCGACCGATCGCTGCATGCGGGACTCCGAACTACTTCGGGAAGGTGGACGCCTGCGGGGATCGAGTGCGAGCGCTCGCCGACGGGTGGCCGTCGGACGCGGGCTCGACTTGCAAACTGGGGGCGCCGCTTCGCACACCCGCGTTCGCTTTTTCGCGCATTGGAGTGCGGATTTGCTTGACGATCGGTCGCGCGACGGCTAGCGTCAACCTCGTACCGTATCAACCCCCGGTTGGTCCGGCAAGCATTTTCCTCCCCGAGCCACGATCGACCGGTCGCACCCGACCGGCACGTTCTTTGCGCTCCCAAACTCTGTCGAGGAAGCTAATGACCCGCTCCCTGAAACTCACCTCCCTGTTTGCGGCCGCGCTTGCGCTCGCCGGCGGTCAATCGGCCTCCGCGAACTACGTGCAGATTTTCAGCGCGAGCGCGGCCAACTCGGCCTCCGTTCCGAGTGGCTTCCTCGACACCGTCGTTGTCTCCGGGAGCACCGCCTACGCGCTCACCCGGAACAGCACGACCGCGGTCGGCGGCGCCCTCACCGCCTTCAACGGCGGTTCGTTCTCGACGGTAATGGCGCCGTCGCAGTGGGTCTCGACGGCCGTCGATCCCACCGGCAGCCAAGGGGCGGCGATCGTCGGCGGCGTGTTCCGGACGACGAACTTCTTCTCGCAGTCGGCTTGGGAGATCAACCTCGGCGCCGGCACGCCGACGGAAGTCATCCTCAAGGCGTCGATCGACGCCGTGACCACCGGATCGGCTTCGCTACCGGCGCAGTTCGAAGTGACCGCGTCGGGAGAGATCTTCGCCTACAACGCGACCTCCAACAATCGGCTGATCCTCCAGGTCTCGCCGAGCAACACGATCGCCGTCGAGATCCCCGTCGCCACCTGGCCTTCGCTGTTCGGTGCGGGCAACCCGAACGCCACGATCAACGGCCTGGGCGTAGCGGGGACCACGCTTTACCTGGGTAGCAACTCGTCCGACACGATCGTCGCCTGGGACACCGCGGCGAACACCGGTGCGGTTGCACTTTCAACCGCCAACATCACCGCGGTGACCGGCAGCGCGACGGCTGGCTTCGGCGACATCCTCGGCGCCCCCAACGGGTTGGTTTATTTCCGCGAGAGCGTTAGCGACTCGATCCTTAGCTTCAATCCGGCCAATCCGGCCGGCACGCTGGCGACGGTCCTGACCGGCGCCCAGCTCGGCGCGGGCCCCGGGACTACTAACGTCGCCCAGCTCGGCTGGTGGGGTGGCAACCTCGCCTGGACCGTCCAGGGGAACGCGGCCACGAGTGGCTTCTTCGCTATCCCCGAGCCCGCGTCGGCCCTGATGGCCGTCGTCGCGCTGGCTGGCCTTGGCGCCCGTCGCCGCGGCTAGGCGAAGGGAAGACGGCGTGATTTTTTCAGCGGCCCCCACCCCCCGAACGGGTTGGGGGCCGCTGCTGTTTGGTATCGTAGAGAGTCCCTAGGCCGATCCCCTGACCGAGTGAATTGGGCCTGCCATGAACTCCCAAACGCTAACCTGCCTCGCGGCGCTCGTCGGGGCGTCGCTCGCCGCCCCGGCCGGCGCCCAGCCCGTCTGGCGGAAGCTCGCCACCGAGGGAGATACGCTGGGCGGCGCCAACCTGCTCCCGGGGTTCTCGGCCGCCGACACGGTCCGCAGCAACGGGTTCCGCGACCTGCGGTTCGCGCCGAACGGGAACTTTGTGACGAGTGTGAACACCGACCCCAGCCAGGGGAACACCTCGAACGCAGGGTCGTTTTACCTGTGGGGCTCGACCACCGGAGGCGACGCCCCGGTCGCCCTGCGCCGCGAGGGGCTCTACGACGGCTTGACTCAGACCGCTCTTGGGAATCCCACCGGGATCGACAACTCCGGGAACGTCCTCTACCGGGCGAACACCGGCACACCGTCGGGGCCAGTGAGCATGTGGCGCAACGGCACGCGGCTGTTTGCCGAGGGAGACACCGTCACGGCCCCAGGGCTTGCGGGGAACTTCTACGACTCGTTCAGCAACACGACGCTGACCCCCGCGGGTGTCGAGCGTTGGATTAGCAACTACGCTGCTAACGCCGGAGGCGTGAAAATCGGCGCCGCGCTGCTGCAGAACGCGGCGTCGCCGCAGGTGCTCCTCAAGACTGGGGACTCAATCGGAGGGGGGATGACGATCACCGTGGACTTACTGAACGGCAACCTCGCCTGGTCGCTGGGGGGTACAAACTACCTTGCGGGGATCGACTTCAGCACCACGTCGGTCAACGACGCCGCGATCGTGCTCAACGGCCAGGTGGTATCGACGCTCGGCGGCGGCGTCCTGCGTGAAGGGGACGCGATCCCCGCCGCGGCGGGGGGACTCGTTGACGAGACCTGGTCGATTGGCAGCCTCGTCGCGGTCAACGAGGCCGGTGACTGGGTCGCGTCGGCGTCGGCGCTCCCGGTCGGACACGTCAACACGACGCGCGATTTCCTGGTCGTCAACGGCGCGATCCGCTACCGCGACGGCGACGTCGTCGATGGCCACACGCTGTCGGGGCTTCCGTCGTACGTCTCGCTGAACGACCGGGGCGACCTGGGCTTCGTGTGGGACAACATCGCGTTTGTGAACGACAAGATCGTCGCCAAGGCGGGGGACCTCATCGACACCAACGGCGACGGGACGGGGGACGCGGCGATCCTGAACCTCTTCGACATCGACCTGACGAATCTCGTCTCCGGCGAAGGGGACGGCTCGCCCGTTTCGTACCTGCAGGCCCGGATCGCGGGGGGACTCGAAGGGGTGTTCCGCAACCGCCTGCCGACGCTCGCCGGGGACTACAACGGCGACGGCGCAGTAAACGCGGCCGACTACACGGCCTGGCGGGACACGCTCGGATCGACGCTGTTGCTGTCGGCCGATGGCGACGGCGACAACGTCATCGACGCCGACGACTACAATGTGTGGTCGGCGAACTACGGCGCGCCGCCGGCCTTGGCGACGGCCGTCCCCGAGCCGTCGTGCGTGGCCCTGCTGGCGGTTTCCGCGGGCGTCGCCGCGTACTCCCGCCGCCGCTAAACGTGTTGCGAAGGGGCCGAGCGTCGCCATGAGGGCGAGCCGATGATGAGCGAACCAAGGAGTCACGGACCGGCCTTCTGCGACGTCGGCGCTTACGAAGCGTTCGCCCGCGAGGCTCTCTCGCTTGCCCGCCCCGACAGCGTGCTCCGCGCCGCGGCCGCAGCGTCGCAGCACGCCGGCAAAGGCGAGGGCCCCGCCGAGGCGTGGCGCACGATCGACCACGGGCTCGAGTCGCTCGCCAACACCGTCCGCGCCCGCGCACGGTCGGCCGACCCGCAGGCGGTGCTCGCCCACCTGCACGACGTGCTGTTCGAGCTCGCCGGGTTCCACGGCGCGACCGAGGACTACTACGCCCCCGAGAACAGCTATCTGCCAGACGTTATGCGGCGCAAGGTCGGCGTGCCGCTGACGCTGTCGATGGTCTACAAGGGGGTCGCCGACCGGCTCGCGGACACGGTGCGCGGCGTGTGGCGGGTCGATGGCGTGAACGCCCCGGGGCATTTTTTGGTGCGTGTCGAGTGCGGCGAGCCGGGGAGCTCGGGGAGCGGCGTCGGCGCGGCGCAGTACATCGACCCGTTTTACGGCGGGTCGCTCCTGTCGACCGCCGAGGCGCTGGAGCGTGTCTCGCAGGCCACCGGCAGGCCGATCCCGGGGCTCGACCCCCGCGCGGCGCTGCGCCTGGCGTCGCCGCGCGAGTGGCTGCTGCGGATGCTGATGAACCTTGAGGCGATCTTCGCCCAGCGGAACCGCGAGCGCGACCTGCACGCGGTCCAGGAGCTGCAGCAGTTGCTACGCCCCGTGGCGTAGCGCCCGCCCGGCCCCGCGGCGCCCGGCGTGTGTACAATCGACGCATGGCGCCACCGATCGGTCATCGACTTCGTATTGCGATCGCCGCCTTTTCGTTGCTGCTCCCCCCCAGCGCAGACCGAGCGTGGGGCGAGGTGGTCGTGATCGCCAACCGCTTGGCAGCGCCCCTTTCGATGAGCGTGACGACCGGGGGGCCGAGCGGCGAGCTCGCGACGATTTTGCCCGGCGAGTCGCGGCCGTTCTTCGGCACGGGGCCGTTTACCGCCTCAATCACCCCGGCCGGAGCTGTGGGGGTCGTCACCGGCCCGGCCGTAGGACTCGCGTCGGCGACCGCTTACCACGTCGTGCAAGGCCCGCAGGGGCCCGAGGTGCGCCGCCTGGGGCTCAAGGGTGATCGACCCGGCGAGCAGCCGATGGCGATCGATCCGGCCGCGATCGGCGTAAACCGCGGCGTCGCCGACAAACGCCCGCTGTTCGTGCCGGTGTGGGTCATGGTCGATGAAGAGCAGCCTTCGCCGGAGGGGCAGTGGCGCGGGCGGCTGCGAGCGCGCGTCGAGGGGGCGGGCGAGGTCCTGCTGCGCCATTCGCTCGTCGGCCTGCGGGTCGTCGGCTACGGGGTGTGGCAGTCGGACAACCGCCTGCTGGACTTCGACCAAACGCTCAGCGAGTTCGAGGCCCGCGTGCAGCCTCCGGAGGGAGTCGTCGCGATCGGCTTCACGAGCCAGTACCCGGCCCCGACCGCCACGATACGCGTCGGCGGGACACGCGGCGCGCTGCGCCGGCACGTGTTGGTGCGCGACTGGTCTCCCAACGTCAGCGAGGCGGAACGGATCGAGATGCTCGTCCACGAGTTCGGACACTACCTCGGCGCGGCTCACAGCCCCGAGCCGACGAGCGTCATGCGCCCGACGTTCGGCGACCGACTCGCGCTGCGGAAGTCGTTCCGCGTCGGGTTCGACCCCGTGAACACGCTCGCGGTCGCGATGGTGGGGGACGAGCTACGGACGCGCCGAGTGACCTCAATGGCGGAGCTCTCGGCGGAGACCGCTGCCAGGCTCGCCGCGATCTACGCGACGCTCGCCGAGGCGCTACCAGAAGACACAGCGGCGCACTCGATGCGCGGGGCACTGCGGCTGCCGTCGGCGCAAGCGGCTGTTGGCGCGATCGCCCCGGGCGCTTCGGCCGACGCGCAGGGGGCGACGCGAGCCATCGCCGCGATCGCCGACGCGGCGCTCGCGAACTCCAAACGCCCGCTGGCGCCTCCCAATCGCGCGCGCGACGACGCGACCCCCTACCGCTCGACGGGGGACGCGCTCGCGACGCTGCTGGTCCGCTCGGCGGCGCAAGGGATCAAGCCGGATCGATCTCCGGCGGCGCTGCTGGTGGCGATCGGCATCGGGCTCGACGACTCCGAGGTGCTGATCGACAACCCGCGTTTCGCGGGAGCGGTCACTGCCGTCGAGCCCGCCGAGCTACGGGCGCGGCGGCTCGCCGTGCTTGGGGAACCGACCGCGTGCGGCCGGCGCGACACGCTGAAGCACTTCGCCCTCTCGGCCGCGATCACGGCGCTCGTGGGGAAGGACGAGGCGCTCGTGTGGGGCCTCGGCAAGGAGGCGATCGACGCCACCGGCAAGAGCGGGTACAGCTTCGCCGACATCGCGGCCGACCTCGCCGGGGTCCGCTTCGCCGAGGCGGTCCTTGCCGGGCGGGTCCCCGTCGAGTCGCTCGACGAGCGGTTCGAGATCGAGCACTTCGTCCCGCCGCTCGAGGGGCTCGCCGAGGGGCTGCCGATCGACCGTGTAACGAAGGACTACGGCGGCTTGGGGGACCCGCGGTTCGACCGCGTGCTCGAAGAGATCCGGCGCCGCATCGACGCCCTCCCCCCCTACGCGGCGTCGCGGCTGCGGTTCGACACGCGGTCGCTGCAGGCGGATTGACCGTTCGGGTCGGGGGGCGAGAAGATTCCCGGGCGTGGCGCCGTCGCCGCGAGCGATCTTTCCCGCGCGTTCCCTGCTATCCCCGGCGTCTTACGATGAGCGAGCTGTGCGATTTTGGCCTGGTGGGCCTAGCGGTCATGGGCGAGAACCTGGCCCTCAACGTCGAGAGCCGCGGCTACCGCGTCGCCGTCTACAACCGGACCACCAGCGTCACCGACGCCTTCCTCGCCGGCCGCGCCGCGGGGAAGAAGTTCGTCGGTTGCGCGACGATCGAGAAGCTCGTCGCCAGCATCGCCCGGCCCCGTAAGGTGATGCTGATGGTCAAGGCGGGCCCCGCGGTCGACGCCTTGATCGAGTCGCTGACCCCGTTGCTCGAGCCGGGGGACGTGATCATCGACGGGGGCAACACGTACTACGCCGACACCGAGCGGCGCACGAAGAGCGTCGAGGCCTCGGGTTTGTTGTTCTCGGGGACCGGCGTGTCGGGGGGCGAGGAGGGCGCCCTCAAGGGCCCGAGCCTGATGCCCGGCGGCAGCGAGGCCGCTTGGCCGCTGCTGAAGCCGATCTTCCAGGCGATCTCGGCAAAGGTCGGGCCGAAGTCCGATGTCCCCTGCTGCGAATGGGTCGGACCCCGCGGCGCCGGGCACTACGTGAAGATGGTGCACAACGGCATCGAGTACGGCGACATGCAGCTCATCTGCGAGGCCTACTCGATGCTCAAGGAGACGCTGGGCCTCTCCAACGCCGAGCTCTACGACGTCTTCGCCGAGTGGAACCGCGGAGAGCTCGACAGCTACCTGATCGAGATCACGCGTGACATCTTCAGCGTGAAGGACCCCGAGACCGGCGGCGACCTGGTCGATCTGGTGCTCGACCGCGCGGGGGCGAAGGGGACCGGCAAATGGATGAGCCAACTGGCGCTCGACCTGGGCGCCCCCAGCACGCTGGTGACCGAGGCGGTCTACGCCCGCTCGCTGTCGGCCCTCAAGGAGGAACGCGTCCGCGCAAGCAAAACGCTCAAAGGCCCCGACGGGCGCTACACGGGGGACCGCGGGAAGTTCATCGACGCCGTCCGCCACGCCCTGTACGCCTCGAAGGTCGTCAGCTACGCCCAAGGCTTTGTGCAGTTGCGCGCGGCGGCGCAAGAGCACGACTGGCCGCTCAACTACGGCGACTGCGCCCTGCTGTGGCGCGGCGGGTGCATCATCCGCGCCGTGTTCCTCGACCGCATCAAGGAGGCGTTCGACGCCAACCCGGCGCTCGAGAACCTGCTGCTCGCCCCCTACTTCAGCGACGCGATCGACAAGGCGCAGGTCGCCTGGCGGCACGTCGTCGCGACCGCCGCGACGCTCGGCGTGCCGACCCCCGCGTTCTCGACGGCGCTCGCCTACTACGACGGCTACCGCCGCGCGACGCTCCCCGCGAACCTACTGCAAGCGCAGCGCGACTACTTCGGCGCCCACACGTACGAGCGTACGGACCGCCCCGGGACGTTCCACACCGACTGGCTCGCCAACCGCCGGGCGCCCAAGTAGCCCTCCCGCACGAGCCACGTAGGGCGAGCTGCCAAGAGCAGGCGATAAGGGGATGTCAGGGAGACGAAGGGAGATGGTGGTGGGGTAGCGCAACCCCGCTACGCAAGGAAGGCGCGCGAGAGCGCAAGAAGTGTTCGAGGCTTGCGCCCAACCAAGAGGCGTCGTCGTCGCTCTCCTTTCACAGCAAAGGGATTCGCCGGCCATCGTTGCCAGCAGTACCAAAGGGGCATCCCCCCAACTCACCTCCGTCATCCCCCCCTCTCCCCTCCTTCCTCGTCGTTCCCGAAGATGATCACCCGCACGATGTACGTCCTCGCGGTCCAGGACTTGCGGGCGTCGGCCGCCTACTACCGCGACGTGCTGGGGTTCACGATCCGCGAGATCGGGGACGACGGCTGGCGGATCTTCGAGCGCGAAGGGTGCCAGGTCCTGGCCGGCGACTGCCCCGGTTCGACCCCGCCGGCGGAACTCGGCGACCACTCGTATTTCGCGTACGTCGTCATCGATGACGCCGACGCGTACTTCGCCGAGTTCCGCGAGAAGGGGGCGGAGTTTATCAAGCACGTCCGCAGCGAGCCTTGGCGGATGCGCGAGTTCGGCGTCCGCACGATCGATGGCCATCGGATCATGTTCGGGCAAGAGCTCTGAGGACGCCCGCAGCCGCCGCGCCCCACCTATGCCCGACAACCGGCGCCACGCGTCGCCCCAGATGCGGGGGACGCCACTCTCACGGCGACCTCCCGTGCCGGGCGTGCTACGTTTGCGTAACCGCGCATGTCCGCGCGGAAGCCAACGCCCTCGCGCTCCGATTGCCGATGCCCCGCCAACCTCGCCCCCGCCGCGCGTTCTCGCTGATGGAGCTGCTGGCCGTCGTGACGATCCTCGGGATCATCGCGGCGATCATCGTCCCGCGCGTCACCGCATCGACCACCACCGCGAAGGAAAAGACCTGCAAGTACAACTGCGGGCACATCCACTCGGCGGTCGAGCGCTACCGCGACGCGACCGGGAACTGGCCGAGCGCCAACCTGAGCGAGATCGCGACCGACCTCAACTACTTCCCCGACGGCATCCCGACCTGCCCCGTGTCGGGCGCTGCGTACACGATCGACGTAACCGGCGGGATCTATCGAGTCGTTGGCCACACGAACGGCAGCCACTGAGGCGCGTCACGGCGCTCGTAGCCTCCGATCGTTGCAGGAAGCGCCAACGACCAAATCCCAATGACCAAAGGGCGTTGCCACGCCAGCTCGTACTATTGGTCATTGGTCATTGGTGCTTTTACCTCTCCGGCGGCTTGAACCGCCCGCACTGGCCGAAGAACCGCAGCGGGTTGTCGAGCACAACGCGGCGGATCGTCCCCTCGGCGTGGCCGCGGCGGCGCATCTCGAAGACGAAGTCGGGGACCGCCGTCGGCTTCGATGGCCCCCAGTCGCCGGCCGAGTTCACCATCACGCGCTCGGCCCCGTAGCGCTCGACCAAGTCGGCCGCGCGCTCAGGCGTGCACTTGGTCGTCGGGTAGAGCGTCATACCGACCCAGTGCCCGGCGTCGAGCGCGGCGCCGATCGTGTGCTCCTCGACGTGGTCGATCAGCACCCGCTCGGGGGCGAGGTGCGCGTCCGCCGCGAGCATGTCGAGGATCATCCGCGTTCCTTGCAGCTTGTCCTCGAGGTGCGGCGTGTGGACGAGCACCAGCTCGTCGAGCCGCGCCGCGAGGTCCAGGTGCTCGAGGAACACGACCGCCTCGTTGCGGGTGTTCTTGTTGAGGCCGATCTCGCCGATCCCCAGCACGCCGTCGCGCGGCAGGAACTCGGGGATCATCGCGATCACCTCGCGCGCGAGCGCGACGTTCTCGGCCTCCTTGGCGTTGATGCAGAGCCACGTGTAGTGCGTGATCCCGTGCGCCGCGGCGCGCGAGGGCTCGAAGCGCGTGAGCTGCTCGAAGTAGTCGCGGAACCCGTCCGCCGAGCCGCGGTCGTAGCCCGCCCAGAAAGCCGGCTCGCTGATCGCCAGGCACCCCATGCGGGCGAGCGTGGCGTAGTCGTCGGTGGTTCGCGACACCATGTGCAAGTGCGGGTCGATGTAATCCACTACGCCCCTCCGCGGCCGGCGGTCGCTGCGGCGACGCCGAGCGTTTTGCGCCACGCCGGGTCATAGGCCCGGCTGAGCAGGCGTTGCAGGCGTTCGGCCCGCTCGCCATCCCCCTCGCCCCCCGAAGCGACGAGCGCCAGCGCCTCGCTCATCAGCCGCCGCCGAGCGCCGGCCCCCTCGGACCCGGGGGCCCGATCGACGCGGTCGAGGGTCGCCGCCAGCTCCAGCAGCCGGCCGCGGAACCCGGGCCATTCGCGCTCGGCGACCTCGGCGGCCGACATCGTGGGGGCGAGCGGACCCGTGGGGACCTGGGTTGGGGGCATGCTTGCGTGCGGCTCGGCGGAACGGGACTGCTGGTGTCCCCCATCCTGCCGTGGCCGACGCGACCGTTCAACTCCGCCACGGGGACGGCCGGTCGCCCCGCTAGCGAGACGGCGCGCGGCGGGAATGCCTCATTCCTAGGCCAAGCGGCGGACGAACCTCCCGACAAGGCGCGGTGCGCGCGCTCCGGACCGAGAAGGATTGCGATGCTCCCCCGCGGGCTAGAACGGACGTTTCGCACGCTGCTCGGTTCGACGAACCCGGCCGCGACGGAGGTCCTCGTCGCCGCGCTCAACGCTGAACCGGCGCACGTGCGCCGGGGCGCCTTGCGAGCGCTCGCCCTGCGGACCGACCGCGCCGGCCACGCCGCGCTGGTTTCGCGGTTCGCGGAGCTCGGCCCCGACGACCGCGCCGTCCTGACGACGCTCCCCGCGGCGGCGGCGCTGCGGGGGTCGCTCGGGCGGCTCGTCGTCGAGGCACAGCCCTCCGCTACGAAGCGGCCGATCGAGGTCGCGGCCTGCCTCGATGAGCTCTCGGCCCTGCCGGCGATCGTCGATGTCGCGCGTAGCGGCGAGCACCCCGCGGGCGCCGCGGCGGCCGCGGCGACGCTGCGCCTCGCCCGCGTCCTGTGGGACCGGCTCGCGACCCGGCCCGCGGACCAGCCGGACCCGGCGTTCGTCCGGCGCCCGGTGATCAACGCCCTCGCACGCGCCATCGACGAGTTCGCCAGGCACAAGCGGCCGGAACTCGTCGATGCGTTCCTATTCGTCGCCCCGCACGACGAGGGGGCACTGGTGCGCGTCCTGCAGAACGCCGGCCATCCGGCGCGAGGGGCGCTTTGCGACTCCTTGCAGAGCGGCAAGGAGGAGGGGGCGATCGCCCTACTGGCGGCGGTAATGCGCGACCTCACCTCGCCCGACGACTTGCTGCGCGTGGCGACGCAGCGACTCGACGCGCCGTCGCTCGACGGCCTCTACCGGCGGCTGGGGTCGCCCCTGGGGGCGCGTGTCGTCGAGAACGCGGCGCGTGTCGAGACGCTCCCCTGGCTCGTGGAGGAACGGCGGGGCGTGCTACTTGCCCTCTCCCCCGAGGCGCAGGCGTCGGCGATCGAGTTCGCCGCAGCGACCAAGGCGAGCCGCGTCGATGCCGCCGCCGCCTGCGCCCTGCTGATCGAGAAAGGAAGCGACGCCGGCCGCGTGGCGGCCGTCCGTGCGCTCGCCGGTCTCCCGACAAGCCTCACGGCCGAGCCCCTCCGCAAGGCGGTCAGAGACCCTTGCCCCGACGTGGCCCGGCTCGCCGTGGGGCTGCTGCGGCAGAAGAACGTCCCCGACGCCACGCGGCTGTTGATCGGGTTGCTCGACGACGAACAGGCGACTGTGCGCGAGACGGCCCAACGGTCGCTGCGCGAGCTTTCCTACTCCGCCTACCGCGACCACTACCACGAGCTCACCCCCGACCAGCGGCGCAGAGCCGGAGCGTTGGTCGCCAAAGCCGACCCGCTGGCCATGGCGGCGCTGCAAGCAGAGTTGACCTCCGGCGCGGTCGAGAGGCGGCTCCGCGGGCTGGAGCTGATCGAAGCGATGGGGGTCGCCGACCGACTGTGGCAAGTGCTTGTCGTGTTGCTCGCCGACCGCGACGCCGGAGTCCGGGCGGAAGCGGCGCGGCTGCTAGGGGGCACGACCGCGCGGGGGGAGGTGCTCGACGCGCTAAGGAAGCACGGCCGCGATCGGTCTTCGGCCGTTCGCACGGCCGTCGAGCGGGCGATCGCCCTCCTAGGATCGCAACCGGTCACGATGGCCCCTGTCGGAGGACGGGCATGAACCTACCCATCGACGCGACGATGCTCGTAGGAAGCCTGCTGTCCGGGCTCGAAGACGCCCTCAGCCGGACCGAGGACACCTCGACCGCCACCGTCGTTGTGCTTGTGGGTGTCGGGATCGGCTTCGTGGTTATCGTCGTGTGGGCCTTCCGGGGCGCGGCTGTGCGTCCGCCGAAGGCCCGGCCGGGGCTGCTGTTCGACGAGCTCGCACAGGCCCACCGACTCCGCGGACGCGACCGGCGATTGCTGCGCCGGCTGTCGAGCGCCGTAGGGCTGCGGCACGCGGCGGAGGTGTTCGTCCGGCCCGATGCGTGGGAAGACCCAAGGGCCGCAGAGACGCTCGCCGACAACGTCACGGCGCGCGAGCTGCGTCCGCGTCTGTACGACCCCGGGGAGGCCGACGGCCATCGCCGGGACGAGGGCGCCGCGTAGCGCCCAACCGATGCGAGCGGCGGGCCGCCCGCTTACGGTGTGCGGAACGGCACGTACCGCCCGCCACGCCCCGGGCCCTGCGGCCGTCCGGCGGCGCCCGACGCGCTCCCTCCGCCGAGCGGCGCGGTCTTCTCCTGCGGCTCGTAGCCCATCTGGCTCATGAACTCGTCGAGCGAGATGACTTCGACGCCCTTCTTGTCGGCTTGGTCGCTCATCGTGTTGAAGGCCTCGCGGATCTTGGCCTTGCTCGGCGCGTTGGGGTACTCGCCGAGGACCAGGTAGCGGGTGTTGACGGTCATCTCGCCGTCGATCGTGCCGTCCTCTTCGATCGACGAATCGACGACCGCCCCGTTGAGGGCGATCAGGTCCTTCGCCTGCTGCAGGTCGCTCGTCCCGTCGCCGTCGAGGTCCACGAGGCCGGTGAGCGCGAACCGTAGCTTCTTGCCGCGCTGCCAGACCTGGCTGTAGACCTGGTCGCCCGGGAGGATCGGGTTGCGCTTGTCGTCGGAGGTGACGCGGGCCTCGGCGAGGTGCTCGCCGAGGAGGCGCGTGACCTCGATGCTCCCCTTCTTCGCCGCCTTGCCGGCGTCGGAGAGCTCCGACTCGAACACGCTGAAGGTGATCTGACGGCGCAGGGCGTCGGCTTCGCCGAGGTTGATCCAGACGGTCTGGTTGGCCTGGTTGACGTAGGTGACGCGGCCGTCGGCGACCTCGAAGCTCGGCGATTCGAGCTCCCGCTCCTCCAGCAGCTTGTTGCGCGACGTCTCGCTGTCGGTCAGCTCGGTCTGGGCCTTAGCGACCGAAGCCTCGGCGTCGGCCAGCTTCGTCTCGAAGTCCTGGCGCGACGAGTCGAGCGTCTTGGTGAGGTCCTGACGCTGGCGTTCGAGTTGCTGCCGCGCGTCGTTGAAGCTCGCCCGCTCGGCGGCGAGGTCTTGCTGCGTCTTGTCGAGGGTCGCCTTGATCTCGGCGACCTGCGCTTCTTTCTCGGCCTCGAGCGCCACAAGGCGCTCCTTGAGGGACTTCTCGCGGCCCTTCGACTCGGCCTCTTGCTGGGCGATCTTCTGGTTCTCTTCGTAGATGTAGTCGAGGACCGAGCGGTAGTTGCGGCTCGCCTCGTCGAAGTTCTGCATGTACCGCTTCTGGTCGTCCTCGAACTGCTTCTGCACGTCCGTAGCGTTGGCGTCCGCGGCCTGGCCGATCATCGCCAGGTACGACTCGGCGACCTGGATCTTCTCGCGAGCTGCGTTGTCCGCGGCGCCCTTCTGGGTCGTCAGGTCGGCGACGCGAAGCTCGGCGGCCGCGAACAGGCGGTAGTTCCAGTAGGCCACGCCCCCGAGGATCACGACGAGGATCGCCGAGATGATCAGCCCGATCTGGAGATTCTGGTCCTGCCGAGCCATGCGGAGTCCTTGCGTCGTCGGTAGAAGGGCATCGCACACCCTCCCCGCTGCCGCCGTCGCGCGCAGCAAGCTCGCGCGTCGAGCGGGTCGCGAACTTGGAAGACGAGCGAAGCGAACCAGTTTGGAGGGGTGCGCGAAGCGCGGAGGCGTACTGACGCTAAGTCGAGGTTAGTTAGGGCATTAGCGCGTGTCAACGAACCCGGTATAACGCCCGTGCGGTCCCCCAAGGCCCCGTCGCAACCGGGTGCGACGGGCGGC